>DEIA01000064.1 GCA_002352225.1 Flammeovirgaceae bacterium UBA2786 | reverse complement strand
TCTTTAGGAAGAGTAGTAGGTGTTTAGGGAATAAGTTTGTTGTTAAAGAGGTCTCAGGTCATTTTAGTAGTTTTGAGTCGAAGTGAGATTTCAAGCCAAAGCAATTCTATTTTTTCTATCCTTTATAGGAGCCTTAATATCATGCAGGGAACCAAAAGCAATATCTTTTTGGAGCCTGATTGATAGCAGCACCATACTTGTGTATGAATCCAACAGACCCGTTTTGACTAAGGATGGTTTGATTGATTCAGTGTTCAATCAATCCATCTCCAAGGAGTTTGTAGTTGGGGTACAATCCATCAATAAGAATTCTTATGAACTCTTATATTCTTTTAGGGTTACCAGCGAAGAATTCAAAAAACTAAATTCATCTAAAAAGATATCCACTCGCTTACTGGATGGGATTTCAATCTACGAATTGAAAAAGCATGGAAAGACCGAGTTGATTTGGGTAAATCTGGACAGTTTTCTTGTTTTAAGTAAATCAGCCTTGTTGATTGAAAATGCCATTCGGGTATACCGGTCATCTCCTTCACGTAATTTTAGAACACAGAATCCTGAGTTGTTTGGTTTTGTTACTATGAAGACTGACGCAGGTAATGTATGGATTAATTATGATCAATTGAGTAAGACTTCAATTCCCCTGTTTCAAAGCTTGCAAGGAATTCCTCTATTTCAGTCTTTGGCATCGGCCTCTGTTCTGGATATAACGCAAAGCGCTGATCAAATTTCGCTGAGTGGGTTTACATTAGATTCTCTGGATAAGGACTGGGGATTGTTTCGGTTTCAAAATCAAAACCCAGTGAAGATTGATGTTATGCGGTTTGTTCCTAACGGGAGTAAAGCTTTAATACATTATGGGCTTTCGAATGTAGATGCACTGATAACGGGTGATCCGGATGAACCAAAAAAGTCTGACTTACGGGATGAAGTTGGTGTGTGTGTTTTAGATACGGATGCGTATATAATTATTCTTAAAGTTAAGGAGGGTTATGTATATGATAAGTTTGAATACATGGAGTCTTACACCGGGTATGATATCCGGAAAGCAAACAATACACTTACCGAATCAATTGGACCGTTATTGCCAGGGGTTTCTCTGAATTACATGGTATTTAAAGATGATTATTTATTTCTTACCAAAGACATTGGTGAACTAAAGCAAATGATTGATGCTATTGAGGCTGATGAAACGTGGGGCAGGTCTGTAAGTTTTCAGCATTTCTTTAATAGCTGCTTGCAAGAGGGAAATGTATCTATTTTTTATAATGCTGCAATGGTATTAAGTGACAATGCGCGTACAGAATGGGGTTCAATACTTGATTCGATGCGACTAACCTCGGCCACATGGGGCAGTATCCAATTCAATTCTTTAGATAATCATTTTTTTACAAGCGCAAACTTTCAACTTGAACCACGTAAAAAGACGAATCCGATTAAGTCCGGCAGAAGATCGTACGGATTATCTGCAAATCCTGCCGCGACTTATTTAGTAAGAAATTATACAGACGGTTCAAATGAGGTACTGGTACAAGATTCAACCTTTAAGGTGTATTTATTTTCTAAATCAAAAGGAGTGCAATGGGTATACACACTGAATGAAAAAATAGAGCAAGTGCAACAACCAGACTATTTCAAAAATGGTAAGTTGCAATATATTATTACAACATCGTCCTACATTTATTTGATTGATCGATTAGGGCGTGATGTTGAAGGCTTTCCGAAAAAGAAGGACCTTAACTTTAGGTTTTCAGAGTTGGTTGATTACGACAAAAGCAGAAATTATAGATTACTTCTAACGAGTGACGATAAGGATATTTTCATTCTAGATAAATCGATGAATGAGTTGGATGGCTGGTCGCCAAAAAAAATGAGTGCACGAATTCGGTTCTCACCTAAACATTACCGAATTGGCGGAAAAGACTATTTTGTTGCGATAACTGAAGATGGGCAGTTACATGTATTTAACCGTAGAGGCGATTATGAAAAGGGATTCCCACTAGCTGTAACTAGGGATATGTCTGGTGATTATTTTTTGGAGCAGGGCAATACATTGGCGAATAGTGCTATTTATTTTGTTTCCGCAAATGGCGTTGTACAAAAACTAACACTTGATGGAAAGATGGTTAACGAAAATCTTGTGCGGGGAAATAAGTCCGTTTTTTTGTTAGTTACAACTAGCGGTAAAGCGGATTTCTATTTTTTTAGAATTGATTTAGATAAGATAGCGGTATTTGATCGAAAGAATCAGTTGGTATTTGAAAGACAGAACCCGGGTTCCCAGAATTTAAAACCAGCTGTTTTTATTTCTACAGATAAACAGACGTACTTCTGTTTGTATGATGAAGAACAAAATCTTAGCTACTTTTACAATTCAACAGGAAATGCGGTTATAAACCGCCCGCTCGAAACCACACTGCTTCCTGTATTTGAGGAGGATCAAAAATCAAAGCAGGTAAATGTGTTCAGTATTTATAACAATAGCATCACTTCTACCCCCCTTAACTAGACTTCCCGCGTGATTTCTCAAGTTGATCCCATAGATTTTCCGGAATGGCTTCCAGGTGACTAAACTCTCCACCGTTTCGTAACCATTCGCCACCATCAATTGTAATTACTTCTCCATTAATGTAAGCTGAGTAATCAGACATTAGGTATGCGGCTAAGTTGGCAAGTTCCTGATGATCGCCCACGCGTTTTAATGGAATTCTTTCAGCAGGATTAAATTGATTGACAAGCTCTCCCGGTAATAATCTGCTCCATGCGCCCTCTGTCGGAAATGGCCCCGGGGCAATGGCATTACTTCTGATTTTATATTTAGCCCATTCAACCGCTAATGAGCGTGTAAGGGCCAGCACACCTGCTTTGCTACAGGCAGAGGGCACTACATACCCGGAGCCTGTCCACGCATAGGTAGTAACGATATTGAGAAATGTTCCGGGTTGCTTATTGGCAATCCAATGTTTGCCGACTGCCAAGGTCATATAATAGGTTCCCTTCAATACAATGTCCACCACAATATCAAATGCCCGATGCGATAATCTTTCGGTTGGGCTAATAAAGTTTCCAGCCGCATTGTTCAATACCCCATGTATTTGACCAAATCGTTTCTCTGTTTCTGCAATTACGTTTACAATCTCCTCGTACTTGCGTACATCACACGCGACAGCAAGTACTTTTCCACCCGTCTCATTCTCAAGTTCGGATGCAGTTTTTTCCAGAACATCTTTTTTACGACTGGTAATAACCAGGTTGGCTCCTAACTCCAACATATATTTGCCCATTGATTTACCAAGACCGGTACCTCCACCGGTTATAATAATTGTTTTTCCCCTTAATGAGCCATGTTTGAGCATTCCTTCCATATTGATTGTTGTTTTCATCTAAAGTAAGAATTGAATTTTATTTTAGATATTTGTCACATTAATTTTTTAATCTATGACCTTTCGAATTTTATTTTTTATTCCAATTTTTCTTCTTTCATCCTGCATTGTAACCAAGAAAAAATATGATGATGTGCTTGCTCAAAAAGTGAAGGCTGAAGGTGAACTTGCTGACAGAATATCTGAATTAGAAAAAGCAAATGCATCTATTACAGAATTGAACACTACTCTTGAAAAATTAAAGCAAGATACTACTGAGTTGAATGAAATGTATCGTGCTACCGGAAAGAAACTGGAAGGATTAAGTAAAGAATATGATCAACTCAATACATTTTATAAAAATCAGCTAAATAGTAGTGGTAAGCTTAGCCGCGATCTGGAACAGCAAAGGGATCAACTTCTGGCTATTCAAAGTAGTTTAGAGAGTACTAAAAAACTTAATGACTCGCTAAGTTATAATTTGATTGAACGTGAAAAGAAAGTAAAAGAACTCGAACAGATTTTGGCCAATAAGGATAAGGCAGTAAAAGAGTTGAAAGACCGCATTACCAATGCGCTCCTTAATTTTAAAGAAAACGATTTAACAGTGAAAGTAAAAAATGGAAAGGTTTATGTTTCGCTGGCTGAACAACTTCTGTTTGGGTCCGGAAGTATTGAAGTGGATAGCAAGGGTGTAATGGCGTTGCAACAACTAGCCCGGGCTATTAAAGATCAACGCGATATTCAAATTATGATTGAAGGGCATACAGACAATGTGCCGATTTCAAAAAAATCGCAGTATATGCAGGATAATTGGGATCTTAGTGTGATGCGTGCCACTTCTATTACTAAGATATTAACGGCAGCTGGTGTAAATGCCAAACAGATTACTGCAGCAGGTAAGGGAGAGTTTTCGCCACTGGCTGTAAATGATAATGCTCAGAATAAACAAAAGAACAGAAGAACTGAGATTATTATTACCCCGAACCTGGATGAGTTATTTAAAATTTTAGGTAATTGATATGGGCTTCTGGTTAATTGATAGAGTTGTTAAATAAAGGATCAATTGTATTTACAAGAAAATGCCTCAGAACTTCTGAGGCATTTTGTATTTATTAAATTCTTAAGGGTTTAATCTTTCAATACTACTGCATCAATATTCTTTTGTTTTACCAAAGCATTGAATGCCGGCACTTCTTCTTTCAGAATTTTATCAAGTGCAGCCAAATGACCATTAATTTCGGTAGTAATTTCATTTTTGAATGCCAACATTTGGTCGGTTGGTTTAAAGTTACCGGAGCTTGCAAGTGAATTAAGGTGCGCCAACTTGTTATTTAACCGAATTGGGAAGTTGAGTGGATCTTGCCCGCTCCGGTTTTTAGTTTGGTAGAGCGATTCTTCAATCTTCTTCATGTTATCCTGAATAGTTTTGGCTTTATCTAACACATCTTTCATTGTTTCCTTTTGATCCTTAACCGGGTCAATAGCACGATTGATCTGATCGCGCACCGTACGAATTTTCTTTATAGCCAGATTGGTTTCGCTTACTTTAGAGATTACTTCCTGAAGAAAATCAAACTGGGCTTTCATATCAGCATCAGATGTGGTGCCCCGGGGGTCTTTCAGAATTTGGAAATCTGATTCTAATACTTTGCCATTTACAGTAAGTTTTACTTTGTAAATTCCGGGTAGTGCACGCGGGCCATTGAGTGATGATGCCCATAGGATCATACCATCAAATCGTTCTGCATCGGCATAGCGCATATTCCAGTTGAATTTATTCATACCAGGTTGTTTCAACGAAAGTTTTTCTTCTTTTGCTTTGGTATCGGGCTTGGTTGAAAACTTTTTAATCAGTTTACCATCGGTTTGGAAAAACTCCAGACTAACCTGAGCTTTGGTTGTATCTTTTACATAGTAGTGCACGGTAACTCCACCCGGATGGTTTTGTCCAGCTGTGCGGGAGGGTCTTCCCCAACTGAATGCCGGACCCATTCGGTAACTGGCTAATGGTTTATAGAGGAATGCATCGGCCAACAATATCTGGTCGTTAAGTTGATGTAACGGAGTTAAGTCATCAATTAACCAGAAACCACGACCTTGAGTAGCCGCAATCAGGTTATCGTTTTTAATTGTAAGATCGGTAATAGGAACAATAGGAAGATTAAGTTGAAAGGGTTTCCAACTTGTGCCATCATCGAACGAAACATACATACCGTTTTCAGTGCCTGCGTATAACAGCCCTTTGCGTTTAGGATCAGCGCGCAATACCCGGGTAAAGTGATCAGGGTTAATTCCATCTGTAATTTTTGTCCACGTTTTTCCATAATCTTTTGATTTAAAAAGATAAGGCTTGTAGTCGCCAGATTTATACCGTGTACCGGCAACATAAATTCCGCCTTTACTGTGTGGATCGAACTCTACACTGTTTATCATAGTCCACTCGGGCATGCTGGTTGGGGTAACGGGTTTCCACTCTTTACCGCCATCGGTAGTAGCATACACTAATCCATCGTCTGATCCGGTAACGATGAAATCTTTTTCGTACGGAGATTCTCCTGCTGCGAAAATGGTACAATAATATTCTACGCTGGTATTGTCTTTCGTAATCGATCCGCCCGAGGGGCCAAGCTTGGATTTATCATTTCGGGTTAAATCGGGGCTAATAGTTTCCCACGATTGACCACCATTGTACGAAACATGTACGTGATTAGAAGTTGTGTACAGTTTTTTAGTGTTGTGGGGTGAAAAGAAAATGGGGAAGTTCCACTGAAAGCGATATTTCATGCCTTCGGCACCGTGCCCCATTGGGTTATCGGGCCAAACGTTTACTGCTCTGCTTTCGTGCGTGCGGTGGTTCTCTACTTCTAATAATCCGCCATAGTTTCCACCATATACGATATCGTTATCGGCAGGATCGGGGGCAAGGTGGCCGCTCTCACTTCCTGCTGTTACTTCCCAATCGCTGGTGGTTATGGAGCCGGCATCCACCCGATGATAAATGCGAACCGTGGTGTTATCCTGTTGGGCACCATAAATCCGGTAAGGAAATGCATTGTCAGTAACTACCCGATAGAATTGTCCGGTAGGTTGATTTTCATATGTGCTCCAATTTTCTCCGGCATCGAAGCTAACCTGTGCGCCACCGTCATCGGCAATTGCCATACGTTGATTGTCTTCGGGGGCAATCCATAAATCATGATGATCGCCATGCGGGGCTTCGTACGATTGAAAAGTACGGCCACCATCTTTAGAGCGATGGTATGAAACGTTAAGCACATACACAATGTCTACATCTTTTGTGTCGGCATAAATGCGGGTGTAATACCAGGCTCGTTGACGCAGACTTCGGTCGTCATTTACTTTGCGCCAGGTCTGGCCGGCATCGCTAGAGCTATACACGCCACCGTTTTCGTTTTCGATAATGGCGTAAACCCGATTTGAATTAACGGGTGATACAGAAATACCTACAATACCCCAGGTACCTTTTGGTAATCCAGTGTTGGTTGTAATGTTAGTCCAGGTTTCGCCACCATCTGTACTTTTCCACATGGCTGAACCATCACCACCACTTTCTAAACTGTATGGGGTTCTGCGTATGCGCCAGGTACTGGCGTATAGAATGCGTGGATTATTTGGATCAAAGCAGAGATCAACCGCACCGGCATCAGCATTAGCAAACAAAGTGCGTTTCCAGGTTTTGCCGCCATCGGCCGACTTATATACTCCACGTTCTTCAGAAGATTTGAAAAGATCGCCTAACACGGCTGCGTACACTATATCGGGGTTTTTAGGATGGATACGTACGCGCGAAATATGTCGTGAGTCTTTGAGCCCAATAGAGGACCAGGATTTTCCGGCATCTACCGATTTCCACATTCCAAATCCATATGAGACATTTCCACGCACTGTTTTTTCACCACCACCCACATAGATCACATTGTTATCCCACTCGCTTACGGCAACCGCACCTATAGAACCTCCGAAGAAACCGTCTGAAATATTTTCCCAGCTGTTGCCCGCGTCTGTGGTGCGCCAAACACCGCCACCGGTAGCCCCAAAATAATATAAGTTGGGTTTGCCGGGTACACCAGTAACAGCCGCTGACCGCCCGCCTCTGAATGGCCCAATGCTTCGCCACTCCATGGCATTGTAAAGTTTTTCGTCAAATGTAATGGTGGCCGCTTTTTGTGTTACGGCTCCCTTTTTCTGAGCCTGCAGGCTCAAAGCCAGTAGCAATACCGGCAGGAATAAGAGTTTCTTCATGGTGTAGTTTCTGGTTTAGGATTTATACACTAAGTATAAGATGATTTTCTCAATATTTGTTTTTCTTTTTGACCAATGGTAAAAAGATAGCCAAACGATAGAAGAAGTTGAATTTTGAGAAAACTCACCTATTTTAAGCAAAAAATTCCACCACATGCACTCTTCCAACAACCTGAAGCAATTGTTTAGTATACCCGTAATTGTTGCCGCTTTGGGGTACTTTGTAGATATCTATGATCTGTTGCTGTTCAGCATTGTTAGAATTTCCAGCCTTAGGTCCATGGGAGTTTCGGAACAAGATATGTTGGCGCAAGGAGAATTCCTGATCCGTATTCAAATGTTTGGTCTATTGGTAGGCGGAATTATTTGGGGAATAATGGGTGATAAGCGTGGACGGTTATCGGTGTTGTTTGGATCAATACTGCTTTATTCGCTCGCTAATATTGCCAATGGGTTTGCTACCACGGTAACACAGTATGCTGTGTTACGATTTATTGCTGGCATTGGATTGGCAGGCGAACTTGGTGCAGGTATTACATTAGTATCGGAGACGTTGCCAACAAAATTGCGCGGTTACGGAACTACACTTGTGGCTTCGGTTGGCTTAATGGGGGCCGTGCTGGCTAACTACATTGCAAAAACTTTTGATTGGCAGGTAGCTTACTTTATTGGGGGTGGCTTAGGGTTAATTTTATTGGTAGCCCGGGTGAGTGTTTTTGAATCAGGGATATTTTTAAAAATTAAGGAGCAGCATGTTGAGCGGGGCAATTTTTTCCAGTTGTTTAATCAGAAACAACGTCTTATTAAATTCATCGGTTGCATTCTTATCGGGTTGCCCATCTGGTATGTTATAGGTATTCTCATCACGTTCTCGCCCGAGTTTGCAAAAGCCATGAACATAACCGGTGTAGTGGCAGGCGATGCGGTGATGTTTAGCTACATTGGTCTTGCAGCTGGTGATATGAGTAGTGGCTTGTTAAGCCAGATTATTCGTTCGCGCACGCGTGCAGTTTTTCTTTTCATCCTCCTTACACTCGTTTTTATTTTAATATACCTGTATGCTCCAATTTCTAATTCAATTCAATTTTATGTGATTTGTTTTTTGCTGGGGTTTGGTATCGGGTACTGGGCTTTGTTTGTAACCATTGCGGCCGAGCAATTTGGTACCAACCTGCGTTCTACCGTGGCCACCACTGTTCCAAACTTTATAAGAGGCACGGTTATACCCCTTACGCTGTTGTTCCAATTTTTTCGTAATGACCTGGGAATCCTTACGGGGGCTTTAATCGTTGGCCTGATTACAATCATAATTGCATTTTGGGCTTTGCGTCTTATTGACGAGACTTTTGGCAGGGATTTGAATTTTCTGGAAGAAGATTAGGCAATTTACAGGCAACTCAAAATTAACTTTTGGGAACAATTGTGTGTAAGTCGGTATTGGTTTAAGTTAAAACGCGCCCGTTATTTACCCTTTCAAAAAACTTCTTACATGAAAGAAGTTAGTGTGGTAATTGGTGGTAATTTGCAATTTACTTCGTGCTAAATGTGTGGGTTTGCTTAAATATGGTGATGAGAGTAAAGTTTTTATTCCTGAGTTTAATTATTGGGTCAGCACTGCCGGTAAGCGCGCAGAACCTCACCACTATTGATAGTTTAAGAAAGTCACTTACACCTGCCAAAACGGAAGCTCAATTCGACTTACTTAATGCAATTGGGTTTGAGTATCGCTACTCTTACCCCGACAGTACAATCTATTATTGCTCACGCGCCTTTGAAATAGGAACACAAATTTCCGTAAAGAAGAACCTTTCAAAGCCCTTAAGTTTTATTGGCCTGGCTTATGCCAACAAGGGTGTGTATAATAAATCGGCCGAGTATCACGAAAAGGCTATAGAGGTGGCCACTAATCAAAAAGACTCTGTGCAACTGGGTTTTGGATATAATAATCTGGGGAGAATGTATTTTGATGGTGGCGATCTGGTTCGGGCATCAGATAATCTTGTGCGTTCGCGCGATATTTTTGAGGCGTTACAAGAGAAATTAGGATTGGCTTATGTCTATAGAAGTCTGGCTAATTTATATGAATCGCAAGATCAATTTGATCAGGCATTAGATATGTCAACCCGGGCTTATGAATTGCGGAAAGAACTGGGTGACCCGCGAAGTATTGTTTCGTCATTACTTGAGTTGGCCCTGATTTATGAAGAAATGGACAGTACTGAAATAGCGCTGCAAAAAATGAAGATAGCCGATTCTATTGTAAGACAGGCGAATGACCGGGTAACTCTGGCTGAACTGGAGCTTGGTATGGCCGAAATATTATTTGATGAAAAGAAAGAAAAGGAAGCTAGTGCCAAAGCTGAAGAAGTCTTAAGTATAGTGTCAGAACTTTCGAATCAAAAGCTTTTTATACGAGCCTCTCTTATAAAAGGAAAGTATCTGACTTTGCAAAAAAGACACAATGAGGCCTTGATTATTTTTGAAGATGTTATAAAGAAAGCAGAAGAATCGGGAAACCTGGCTTACCAGATTGAAGCTACACAGGCTGCCGCCCAGTGTTATCAGGCGTTAGGCCAGTACAGTAAAGCGCATGAGTTGAATGACAAGCGGGAAGTGTTGGAAGAAAAAATCAAGAATACAGATTTACAACAGCAGATTGAACGCCTGCAGTTTCAATTGCAAATTGAAAAGAAGGAACTCGAAAATGCCATGCTTAAATCGGCACAGCTTAAAAGCGAGTCTCAGCTTTCCGCTCAGCGATTTCAAAACCGGTTGTTGTTAGGGTTAATTATTTCTATTACGGCCGCCATGATTATATTCTGGAATTTTAGCCGCAAACGAAAACGCATCAACAAACAACTTCAGGCGCAGAACCATCAGCTTAGTGATTTGAACAACGAAAAAGATTCGTTGATGAATATTGTGGCACACGATCTTAAGGCGCCCCTTAATCGCATATTAGGGTTAACCAGGGTTATGGAGCTGGAAGGCGGTTTGCCCGATAAGCAACTTGAGTATATCGGGATGATTAAAGATTCAACCCGCGCAGGTTCTAATTTAATTCTGGACTTGCTGGATGTAAATGCGATGAAAGAAGTGGGGAGCACACCCATTCCTAATGAAATTAAATTAAAGGATTGGTTTGCTGAAAGAATGAACTCCTTTCAGGTAGCGGCCGACACCAAACGAATAGAATTGATAGGTAAAAATCAGGGGGCAGAGCTGTTTATAACAGATGCTGATTTTCTCGGACGCATTTTTGATAACCTCGTATCAAATGCAATTAAATTTTCGCCTAATGGAAAACTGGTTCAGGTTTCTATTGCTTCGGTACATAGTGGGATTAAAATTGTTGTTAAAGACGAAGGTCCGGGCTTTACCGAAACAGATAAACAGTCGATGTTTCAAAAGTTTAAGAAACTATCTGCCCGGCCAACGGGTGGTGAAAGTTCTAACGGGCTAGGCCTTGCAATTGTAAAAACCCTGGTAGATCGGTTAAATGGAACGATTAACCTGGAAAGCAAATCAGGGGCAGGGGCAGAGTTTACCGTTTTCCTTCCTGCCATGAAAAAATAATTTCATCTGGGTTTAAACCAGATGATTGCCCATGCGTCTAAATTCAAAACTCAATAAAACGTATGAAAAAGCACATTTTGATTTTCTCTGTATTTAGTTTATTAAGTGTGGCCCTATATGCACAAGAGGCAACACCCCGTGTAAATGGAAGGCAGAAAGCACAACGTGTACGGATAGCTGAAGGCCGTGCAGATGGTGATTTAACCAATAGAGAAGCGACTGCCCTAAACCAGCAACAGCGCCATATCAGAAGAACTGAGCGCAGGGCAAAGGCAGATGGGAATGTAACTGTTGCAGAAAGGCGCAAGATTGAAAGAAAGCAAGACCGCGCTAACCGTACTATTCACAGAGCTAAGAATAATTCGATACAACCGAATAACTAATTAGCAAGGACACCAAAGAGTTGTCAAGAATCTTCCAACACAATGTCATTCCTGCAATGCCACACGCATGTGCCGGAATGACATTTAATTTGCTTCGGGTATGTTATTATTTTTGGGAAGTCTATAATTATGCAGCAGTCTGCTTATATCGAATCCAACGCCTGAGTTAAATCCTGAATTAAATCTTCTACATCTTCCACTCCAATACTTAATCGGATTAAAGAGTCGCTCAATCCATTTTTCTCGCGTTCTTCTTTAGGGATACTGGCGTGCGTCATAGAAGCAGGATGATTAATCAAAGACTCTACTCCACCCAGCGATTCTGCCAGTGAGAAGAGGTTAACATTTTCCATTAATGTTTTTGCTTTTTCGGTACTATCATTTTTTAATGTAAACGATAACATGCCCCCAAAGTCGCGCATTTGTTTTTTAGCAATTGCATGATTAGAATGATCGGAAAAGCCTGGCCAGAATACCTGCCCGATTTTAGAATGTTGTTTTAAAAAATTAGCAATTGTTTTTCCATTTAAACAATGGCGTTCCATTCGCAAGTGTAATGTTTTAATGCCACGCAACACAAGAAAACTATCCTGAGGTCCGGGTACGGCACCACATGAATTGGCAATAAATGCAAGGTCCTGATGAAGTTGATCATCATTAACTACCAGGGCTCCCATAATTACATCGCTATGGCCGCTCAGATATTTAGTTACCGAGTGCATTACAATATCAGCGCCTAACAATAACGGATTTTGAAGATAGGGTGATGCAAATGTATTATCTACCGCCACCCATACCTTATTTTTTTTTGCCAATACACAGCAAGCTTCAATATCAATTATCCGCATAAGCGGATTGGAGGGTGTTTCTAACCAGAGCAGTTTTGTTTTTGAATTGAGATAGGGAATAAGGTTTTCTGCTCTTGTTAAATCGATGAAATGAAATTTGATCCCAAATTTTTCATACACCCGTTTAAACATCCGATACGATCCGCCATACAAATCGTTGCTCGTAATTACTTCATCTCCGGGTGCAAGTAGTTTGATTACGGCATCGGTTGCCCCCATACCAGAAGAAAAGCAGATACCATGCTTTCCATTTTCGAGCGCAGCAATACTTTTTTGAAGCGCATTTCGGGTTGGGTTGGCTCCCCTTGCATAGGCATAGCCTTTGTGTTTTGCTGGCGATTCCTGTACATACGTTGAGGTTTGATAGATAGGAGTCATTATTGCTCCCGTGCTGGGGTCTGGTTCAACACCTGCATGAACGGCTTTTGTTCCAAATTTCATTTTGATTCAGTTTCTGCAAGTATACGAGCGCTCACCGAATTAATCGAATTGATTTGTCATAATTCTGTTGTGATACGTCAATAAAATCTTGTAGCTTGTTAATCCATTAACTATCCCCGCTTTAATCTAATCTAACCCTTATGATCACCCCCAAAGCATTTCTGGCCTTGTGCCTATTTTTTGGCAGTTTCTGTACTTCAGCACAAAATTCTGTAGGAATAGGCGTAACCAACCCTAACAAAAACGCGGTGTTGGAACTTGTTTCGCCTACGCATAATCAAGGGCTGTTAGTCCCCAAACTCACCACTATTCAACGTACTGATGCAACGTTTGTAAACGGGCTTACTGCTACGGACAATGGTTTGCTGGTGTTCGATAGCGACATGGGTAAGTTTTATTATTGGAGTGGTACTGCCTGGTCTGTTATAGAAGATGGAACGGCAGGCACAGGAACAGTAACAAATATATCAACCGGCACAGGCCTTACAGGAGGCCCCATTACAACTTCGGGAATAATAAGTTTAGGCAATACAACGGTTGTAGCCGGAGCATACGGTTCAGCTACACAGGTTCCCATATTTACAGTTGATGCTCAGGGCCGTTTAACAGCAGCGGGTAATGTGAATATTTCCGGAACGCTGCCAGGTGGCACAGCTGGAGGGGACTTAACAGGAACGTACCCCAATCCAACGGTAACAAACAATGCCATAACAAGTTCAAAAATTTTAGACGGTACTATTACAACAACAGATTTGGCCGATGGTGCGATTACTTCTAATAAGATACTAGATGGAGCAATTGCAACAGGTGATTTAGCCGATGGTTCGGTGAGCTCTGTAAAAATAACAGATGCTACAATTGCTACAGCAGACATGGCAGATGGCGCAATAACAAGTAATAAAATTTTAGACGGCACCATTACAAATGCAGATATAAATGCGGCAGCAGCTATAGCAATTACAAAATTGGCAGTGGGAGCGAACGGACAAATATTATCAACTACAGGTGGAGTGCCCACATGGGTTAACCCGGCCTTTACGGGTACTGTAACAAGTATTGCCACGGGTACTGGATTAACAGGCGGCCCCATTACAACAACAGGGACAATAGCGCTTGCTCCATCTGGCGTTACTGCCAATACCTATGGTTCGGCAACACAGGTAGCAACTTTTAATGTTGATGCAACCGGTCGGCTTATAGCTGCAGCCAATACGACTATTACCGGAGTAACCCCGGGTGGCGTGGCAGGTGGAGATTTAACCGGAACATATCCCAACCCAACGTTTGCCACCGGGGCTGGAAACAGCCTTGTAACTTCAATTAACAATGCGGCTACTACCGGAACAATTAATTCAAATCGTTTAGCAGCTTCAGTGGTGTTGGATACAGAATCTCCGGCTGCCGGAGATATTTCAGGCACATTTGCTACAGGGCTTACCCTGAACAATGGTGCAATAACAACAGCCAAGCTAGCTCCTGGCACAAACGGACAGATACTTACAACTATTGCCGGTGCTGCAGCCTGGACAACACCTTCATTCGGAACGGTAACCAGTATTACTGCAGGCACAGGACTAACCGGTGGCACCATTACAACCACAGGAACTTTAGCGTTATCCAATACGGGTGTAACAGCCAACACGTATGGTTCTGGCACACAGGTTCCCGTTTTCACGGTAGATGCGCAGGGAAGAATAAGTGGTGTTACCAATACGACAATAGTGGCTTCGCCAGGCGGTGCGGCTGGCGGAGAACTTACCGGTACATACCCAAGTCCGCTAATTGCTAACAATGTGATTACATCAGGAAAGATTTTGGATGGCACAATTACGGATGCTGATATAAGTACAACGGCAGCAATAGATGTAACGAAGTTTGCCGGGGGGGCAGAGGGTCAGGTATTAACAATAGCGGGAGGCATTCCTCAGTGGGCGGTTGCAGGAGCAAATACTTTAATTACTAATCCAGGTACCCGAAATTTGTTTGCAGGTGTGAACGTGGGCTTATTAGGCTCCGACAATGCTTTTTATGGTTATCAAGCTGGTCAAAGTAACAATGCATCAGGACAGTATAATGTTTTTATTGGAACGCAGGCAGCACAGAATTCCGTAGGGGGTGGTCTAAATACAATTATTGGTTGGTTTGCCGGCATTACCAACACAAATCATCAAGGCAATACATTTGTTGGAGCCCAGGCTGGCCAGTTTGCGCAACCAGCAGCAAACGTAAGCACGTTTATAGGAGAGAAAGCGGGTTGGAATGTAACCGATGGTACAGGTAATGTTATGGTTGGTCAGCGTGCGGGTCAGAATACCACAACAGGGTTCTTCAACACCTTTATAGGTACAACTGTTGCCGGTACCAATACTATTGGTACACGCCTTACCCTTGTTGGCAGAGATGCCAATGTAAGTGCTAACAATCTGAACAACGCAACCGCTATTGGCGAAAGCGCCATAGTAAATGCCAGCAATAAAGTACGTATTGGCAACACAACCGTAACTGTAATTGAAGGTCAGGTAGGATTTACGGCAGCATCGGATAAACGTTTAAAAGAAAATATTTCTGACCTAACAGCTGGCTTGGATTTTATTCTGAAATTAAAGCCGGTTAGCTATCAAATGAAAAACCTGGCAGATAGACGAGCCAACTGGGGATTTATTGCGCAGGATATTGAAAGTATTGTGGGCGACTCGAATGCCATGCTTACTGTAGGTGGCGATGAGGACAGAACTTTAGGATTGCGTTATACCGATTTTGTTGCCCCATTAGTGAAAGCTGTACAGGAGCAACAGACTGAAATTGATGAATTAAAGGTGTTGTTGCAAGAATACCGTGCAGAAATGGAAAACCTGAAAACGCTGATGAAAGCGGAGAACCTTAAGGCGGAAACAGCCGGCAAAAAGAATAAGAAAAAACAAGACCAGAATGGAAAAACGCTGGCTTTTACCACGCTGAAATAAGGATTTTGCCCTAAATGGATTACTTGTAGAATGGAATTGAGATGAATAGGATAGTTTAGATAGGCAGACTTTTAAATATTCTGATTATGAACAAGTTTACACTTTCTTTTTTTCTGATTCTGATCGGTTACTCTGTTTTCGGACAGGTTGGGATTGGAACAAGTAACCCCAATCCGAAATCAGTACTTGAATTAAATTCGCCCACCAATAACCAGGGTTTTTTGGTACCCAGATTAACAAGCGCCCAGCGCACCGCAATTTCACTTGCAAATACAGACAAAGGTCTTCTGGTTTTTGATACAGATACCAACAAGTTTCATTTCTGGAGTGGCACTGCGTGGGTTATAATTGATGATGCTACGGGTACCGATAATCAAACATTAACGTTTTCACCGGCCACGAGCTTATTAACAATTAGCGGAGGAAACACGGTTACCGTTACGGGTACCATTCCGGGCGGAGCAGCCGGTGGAGATTTAACCGGAACGTACCCAAATCCAACAATCAGCAACAATGCAATAACTACGGCTAAAATTGCAGATGGAACAATCACAAATGCCGATATCAATACAACTGCAGGGATAGCAGTAGCAAAACTTGCGGCTGGATCCAATGGTCAGATTTTAACAACAATTGGTACAACTCCTACCTGGAGTACCATTGCGTTGGGAACCTTAACCAGTATTACAGCAGGAACTGGTTTAAGTGGAGGAACTATTACTACATCAGGAACAATAGCGTTGACAAATACAGCAGTAACAGCAGGCTCATACGGAAGTGCTACACAGGTACCTGCTTTTACAGTTGATGCGCAAGGAAGAATAACTGCAGCTGGTAACACTACCATAACAGGTGTTGTTCCCGGAGGCACAGCGGGTGGCGATTTAACCGGAACTTATCCTAACCCCACAGTTACAAACAGCGCAATTACATCGGCTAAGATTGCGGATGCAACAATTGCTACCGCAGATCTTGCTGATGGTTCGGTGAACAGTAATAAAATTTTAGATGGAACTATAGCCAATGCAGATATCAATTCAGCTGCAGGTATTGCAGTAACAAAACTGGCAGCCGGCACAAATGGTCAGGTGTTAACTACAACCGGAGGTGTGCCTGCATGGGGTACTCCAAGTTTAACGGGAACCGCTGGTGGCGATTTAACCGGAACTTATCCTAATCCTACAGTAACAGCCAATGCAATTACCACTGCAAAAATTGCAGATGGTACGATTACAAATGCTGATATTAACACTGCAGCAGGAATTGCAGTAACAAAACTGGGAGCAGGAACAAATGGTCAGGTGTTAACTACAACCGGAGGAGTGCCTGCATGGGGTACGCCAAGTTTAACAGGTGCTGCTGGTGGCGATTTAACCGGAACTTATCCTAACCCTACGGTTACAAACAATGCGATTACATCGGCTAAGATTTTAGACGGTACTATAACCAACTTAGATATATTAGACGGTACCCTAGTAACAGCCGACCTGGCTAACAATTCCGTTACCGATGCGAAGGTTGCCAATGTGGCACCAGCTAAACTTTTGCAGGGTGGCGCATCAACAAATCAGGTTTTGAAGTGGAATGGCACGGCATGGGCACCAGGAACGGATAATACAGGAAGTGGCGTAACAGGCTCGGGAAGTGCAGGAGGTGTAACTTTCTGGAGTAGTGCGACAAGTGTAACGGCTGATGCAAACTTTATATGGGATGCTAAAGACAGCAGGCTTGGGGTTAACACATCTGCCCCACGTGGAAACCTGCATGTAACAGGATCGCAGTTTGCCAGTTATACAATTTTACCGGCAGTAGTAGGTGTGTATGAAATAAAACCAATGGATTACATAGTGGTAGCAGCGCCTACTTCTACATTTAAGCCTACCGATGTATTATTACCTTCCTCGACTGATAATCTTGGAAGAATTTTGATTATCAGAACTTTTGGGACTAATGCATCTACAGGGGCCAGGGTTTCGCTACTGGATACAAAAGATAGTCTTGATCTGGTAACGAACGGGTCTTATTTTCTTATCTTTAATAAGGATAACACCTCCTATTCATATTGTATTACAGTTGTAGCTACTGAGGTAGGTTGGGTTACAATTGGACGCGAAATAAATGGTGTGACAAACTAAATTAGTATCCCATGAAAAAGATTGTTCTAAGTGTATCAATAATCTTATCTGCAATTTTAGGTGTATCGCAAGATGTGTTTATTCAACCTGGCACCACAGTAAACATTTCAGCAGGAACTTCTTTAACTATTGGAAATGGATTAACCAATAACGGAATCCTTGTTAACAATGGGTCCATCTTAATTGGAGGCCAATGGATAAACAATGGTACCTATACTCCCGGTACAGGTGCGATAACGTTTAACGGTACAGCTCCGGTTCAGGTTATCAACCACAATGCCCAGTCTTTTAACTCCCTTACCATTTCGGGTGGCGGTGTAAAGCAGTTTCTTGCCGATATTGTGATCAACGATGAATTGATTCTTACCAGTGGAATTTTAGAATCATCTAATAATGCCAAAATTAATTTTGGAAACTTAGCCACGTTTAATGGGGGCTCAGATGCATCGCATATTAAAGGAACTGTGCAGCGCATGGGGCAAGGCGATCTGATTTTCCCTATCGGCAATGGCACAACGTATTTACCGGTAACGGTAGTAGCTGCTGGTGCGGGTACGAATGCTTCGCTTACTTTACATGAAATTTCGAATGAAGTACTTACGGGAAATAATTCAGTGGCCACGCTTTCAGATCAACGGTATTGGGAGCTTAGTCTGCAAGGAGGTAATCTTTCTCAAAGCAAAATTCAGCTTCCAGCCAGTAATGAGAATTTTTCTGGTCTGGATAATATAGTGGTAGCGGGCAGTACAACTGCACTGGGGCCATATTCAAGCCTGGGTAGTTCAGATTTTGCAGGAACTCCGGTTTCTGGTTCGGTATTGAGTGAGTTGGCTCCAACGGTTTCCTTTTACGCATTAGCTGCCGCTAATAATGATAATACCATTACCGTATTCAATGCTGTATCCATATTAGAAGACGGAAAGAATGATTATTTACAGATTTTGAATATTGAACAATATCCAAACAGTGCTGTAAGCATCTTCAATCGGTGGGGTGATCGGATATTTCAAATGAAAGGCTATAGTAACTCGAATCGCGACAAACGATTCAATGGTCTGTCTGATGCAGGTAATGTGTTGCCTTCGGGTACTTATTTCTATTCCATTAACCTGGGCGATGGTTCAGAAACCACAACCGGTTATTTACATCTTAAATAGAACGGGTAATATCAAATTTTTCAAGGTAGTCAGCCACACGTCTTACAAAGCTTCCGCCCAGCGCTCCATCTACTACACGATGATCGTACGAGTGCGATAAAAACACTTTGTGGCGAATTGCAATAGCATCTCCGTAAGGAGTTTCTATTACAGCTGGCTTTTTCTGAATGGCTCCAACAGCCATAATACCAACCTGCGGTTGCATAATGATAGGGGTACCCATTACATTGCCAAATGAACCCACATTGGTGAGCGTATAGGTGCCACCACTCAGTTCATCAGGTTTCAGTTTGTTTTCGCGGGCTCTTTTAGCCAGATCATTTACTGCCTTAGCCAGCCCGGTAATATTAAACTGATCAGCTTGTTTAATAACCGGAACAATAAGATTGCCTGATGGCAGAGCTACGGCCATTCCAATATTAATATCTTTCTTTTTAATAATCTTATCGCCATCCACTTGTATGTTGATCATCGGGAAATCTTTAATAGCCTGTATAATGGCTTCAATAAATACAGGAGTGAATGTGAGTGAATCGCCTTCGCGCTTTTGAAACTCATGTTTCATTTTGTTGCGCCAGAACACGATGTTGGTTACATCAGCCTCAACAAACGAAGTAACATGCGGAGAAATGCGCTTAGAATCTACCATGCGTTCGGCAATCATCTTGCGCATGCGATCCATCTGTACAATTTCATCGCCAGCCGAAACAGAGGCTGGTACTAACGGGGTAATTGATGTATTGGAAACAGACTGCCCGAGCTTGCGGTTTTGCAGGTAGCCCATCAAATCTTTTTTTGTAACCCTGCCCTCACTACCTGTGCCGGGGATGGCTTCCAGTTCGACTAATGCAATTTTTTCTTCTTTAGCAATACTCTTTACAAGGGGAGAGTAAAAGCGACTGGCCGATTTAAAATCAACCGTTACAGTATGCGAGCCGTTACCGTTGGCAGGTTGTGGGGTTACCTTAACTTCAACTTTAGAGGGGGTAACCGGGGTTGGTGTTTCTTCTATAGCGGGTACCGTTTCTTCCGTTAACAGAATAGCGATGGGCTTTCCTACTGGCACTACTGCTCCCTTCTCGGCCAGAATCTCCTTTAAAACTCCGGCATGCGTGGAGGGAACTTCAGTATCTACTTTATCCGTAGCTACTTCTAACACCGATTCATCCTGCTCAATTTTATCGCCCGGTTTTTTTAGCCACGAAAGAATGGTGGCTTCCATTATGCTTTCACCCATTTTGGGCATGATAAGTTCTACGAGCGCCATGGTTCAATCGGTTGTTTTAGCTGTGCAAGTTAACATTTTTAGCAGGATTGAAACAGGCCAAAGTCGATTTGGGGGATTGAGGAATTAACCCAATACGCATGGCTAACTGGCTTGTGTTTTGAAAATAATGTATGGATATGAGACCAAAATCCATTACAAAGGCAATACAGAAACGAGCTTACTGGATTACGGTTACTTTGGTTGCGCTAAGTCCTTTGGGGCCGCGTTCAACTTCAAATGATACTTTATCGTTTTCTTTGATGGGTGATGAAAGTGCATTGAGGTGCACAAAAATGCTTTCGCCAGATTGCGAATCTTTAATAAAGCCAAAACCTTTTGAGGTATTGAAGAAGGCTACTGTACCCGTTCTGGCATCGCCCACTGGGTTTGAGCTACCAATGTTTCTTGAACCAATTACAATGTCTTCTGCTTTAATGGATTTTTTTCGGGTTTGATCGGGAGGAGTGGAGGTAATATTTCCATTTTCATCAACGTAGGCAATCATATCCTCAAAAGATTTGCCACTATTGGCATTTGCCTTACGCTCTTCTTTGCGTTGTTCTTTCTCCTGTCTTTTCTGGAGTCTTTTTTTCTCTAATTCTTTTTTATTGAATGTTTCTTGTGGTCTGGCCATGCTTTTGGTTTAGTTGCCCCGAACTGAAGGCAAAGGTAACAAAAAACCCGCTCGATTTATAGGTTGAAGCCAGAAGCGCTACAGAACCAGCCAGAATACTACAGAATTAGAATTTCTTAAGGTAAACTTTGTCTTATCAGATTTAGCACAGCTATGCTTGCCAGCCGGATGTTCAGCGCGCGGTCTTTGGTTAATTGAAGTTTTTTGGTAACCGTCTGATGTTTGTCGCTATAGGCAATCCACACCGTGCCCACGGGTTTATCGGGGGTGGCCCCACCGGGGCCGGCAATGCCACTGGTGGCCACGCCAATGCTGGTGCTGAATTTAGCGCGAACAATATTGGCCATTTCAATAATAGTAGGTTCGCTAACGGCACCATACTTTTCAAGCGTTTCGGGTTTTACACCCAACTGCCGCATTTTTATTTCGTAGGCATACGGTATCATAGTACCTAAAAAATATTCTGAACTGCCCGGCACACTCGTAATCAAATGCGAGAGATAACCACCGGTGCAACTTTCGGCAATCGACAAGGTAAGGTTTCGGTCGCGCAAGGTTTTGCCCAACACAACTTCGATCGGGTCTTCGCCAAAACCATAAATAAACTGCCCCACCCGTTCTTTTAATTTTTCAACCCATACATTGGTTTCGCTTTCCAGTTGTTGAAGCGAGGTGCCAAATCCCGTAAGGCGAAGTTTCACCTCACCCAAGCTAGGCAAGTATGCCAGTTTAATATGTTTTGGCAGTGCATTTTCCCAATCCGCAATTTTTTCGGCCAGAAATGACTCGCCAATTCCTATTGTGCGAATTATTTTATGATGGATAACCGGCAATTGATATTTCTTGCTAAGGCGTGGAATAACATGATCGGTCATTATTTTTTTTATCTCGTGCGGTACGCCTGGCATCGACATAAAAACCTTGTCTCGTTTATCGAACCACATACCCGGTGCGGTGCCCAGCGCGTTTGTAATTTTCTGGCAGGCTGTGGGCAAAGCTGCTTGCTGGCGATTTAACTCGGTAAGTTCGCGGCCTCTGCTTTTAAAAAACTCAGTTACTTCAGCCAACGCTTCTTCGTGAATGGTTATGCTGCAATTGAAAAATTTAGCCAGACAATCTTTGGTCAGATCATCGCTGGTGGGGCCCAGGCCTCCTGTTATCAGAATTACATCGGCACGTGTTTCGGCTTCCGCGAAAACAGCAAGAATTTCACTTTCCAAATCGCCTACGGTGGTTTTGCGTACTACCTTAATTCCAATTTTATCTAACTCGGTACTCATCCATTGCGAATTGGTGTCCACAATTTGCCCATATAAAATTTCGTCACCTATCGTTATCAGTTCGGCTACTATTTTTTTCACAGCTGGAGGTTTATAAATGATTGGCAAAATAGTCTTTTCGTATCATTTCATTGCGGGTGTTGCGCAAAACATCGTTTCAAACGCCTGAGTTAAACGGGTTGAAGACTTTTCTGTATCGATTTTAATGGTTTAAACAAGCTCAAACCGGCAGGTTGACTATTTGCAGTATGCATTCAAATAATTTGATGCGATTAACATGTGTGATTACCAACACATTCTTTTTTATACCTTCGTTGTTGATTTTACTTTATATGAAACAAACACTCATTGCACTTTCTTTTTTGCTAACGGCCTGTACTTCGGCACAAATTAATCAGGCTTTGTCTGATGCGAATAAAATGATGACGGGCGAAAAACCATTAACCACAGCCGAGGTAGGGGATGGCCTGAAGGAAGCCCTGATTAAAGGTATTTCAAATGGTTCGGATATTGTTTCGCAGTTAGATGGATATTTTAAGAACCCTGAAATAAAAATTCCGTTTCCTCCGGATGTAAAAAAGGTAGAGGATAGATTGCGCCAGATAGGCTTAGGCGGTGAAGTAGATAAATTTGTTATGACGCTTAACCGGGGTGCAGAAGAAGCAGCCAAAGAAGCTAAACCAATTTTTATTGCAGCCATTAAACAAATGACTATTGAGGATGCCTGGGGAATATTAAAGGGCGATCAGGATGCCGCCACGCAATATTTAAAACGAACCACCACAGCACAACTAAAACAAAAATTTGAACCCGTGGTAGAAAGCGCATTAAATAAGGTAAACGCCACTAAGTATTATACCGATATTGTTACCCGTTACAACAACATACCATTGGTACAAAAAGTTAACCCCGATTTGAATGATTATGCTACAGACATGGCCATTCAGGGACTTTTTACCATGATAGCCAAAGAGGAAAAGAACATCAGACAAGATCCGATAGCCCGTACAACCGATTTATTGAAGCGTGTTTTTGGATCGCAAAACAAATGAAATTATGACTTCTCACCATACGTTACTTACCAAAGCTATAGAAGCCCTGCGTGCCCGTACATTCTATGCGGCATATCCCGAGCACCCGGCACCAGCCATCTATGGCGAAACAGCCGATGCAGACGGACAAACTAAATTTAAAACGGCACTAGGCAAACGGTTTACAGAATTAAAACAAATAGGCGAAAGCGGTTGGGCCGGACAGGAAGAATCGCCTTATCTGCAACAACCATTGAATATTAGTTACCCCACATTTACAGTTGAAACCCTGATTACAAAATCGAAAGAAGCGTTTCATGAATGGCGCAAAATATCTAAAGAAGATCGTGCCGAAATTCTGATTGAATCGCTTGAGCGGGTTAAGAAAAGATTTTTTGAAATTGCCTACGCAACCATGCACACAACCGGGCAGGGTTATATGATGGCGTTTCAGGCCTCTGGTCCGCATGCGGCCGATCGGGCATTAGAAGCTATTGCAGCCGGTTACGAAGAACTTTCGCGTGTGCCGGGCACTGCGCTGTGGGATAAACCCATGGGTAAATTCAACATTCAGTTAAATAAAGAATGGCGTGCCGTTCCTAAAGGAATTTCGGTAGTGATTGGTTGTTCTACTTTTCCCACATGGAATTCCGTTACCGGGATTTATGGAAGTTTAATAACAGGTAATACCGTTATTGTAAAGCCACACCCCGGAGCAATTTTACCCATTGCCATTTTCGTAGCCGAACTTCAGCAAGTATTAAGTGAGCATAACTTCAATCCGAATACCTGCCAGCTTGCTGTAGATACGTTTGATAAGATGATTACTAAAGAGTTGGCTGAGCATGCAGATGTAAAGCTGATTGACTTTACAGGCAATTCGGTTTTTGGAAGTTATCTGGAAGCCTTACCTGGCAAAATTGTGTTCACCGAAAAGACGGGTGTAAATTCTGTAATTCTCGATTCTGTTGAAGATGCAGATAAAGTAGCCGCCAATCTTGCATTCTCTGTTAATCTCTACAGCGGCCAGATGTGTACGGCACCGCAAAACTTTTTTATTCCCGAAGGTGGAATTAAAACGGCTACCGGAACCATAACCTTCGAACAGTTTGCTGAAAAATTAGTAGCCAATATTAATAGCCTGGTAGATAACCCCAAAGCCGGACCGTTTGTGCTGGGTGCAGTACAAAACAAAAAGACTTGCGAACGGCTGGATGAAGCAACAGCATTACCAGGCAAGGTTTGGCTAAAAACGCGCACCTTCGAGAACCCGATGTTTAAGCAAGCCCGCGTGGCTACGCCTGTGGTGGTTGAGGTAGATGCGTCCAGGAAAGATGTATTCAGTAAAGAACTTTTTGGACCAATTGTATTATTGATCAAAACTAAAAATACCAACGGGTCAATTGCGCTTGCACAAGAATTGGCAAAGACGCACGGGGCTATCTCGTGCGGAGCCTATACCACCGATATTGTTGTTCGTGAAAAAATTGCTGATGAAATGGCTTTAGCGGCTACACCGGTTTCGTTTAATCTTACCGGTGGAATTTACATGAATCAGAATGCAGCGTTTTCTGATTTCCATGTTACAGGAGGTAACCCATCGGGTAATGCATCGTTCACTAATCCCGAGTATGTGGCAAAGCGGTTTACCTGGGTGGGTCATCGCGAACCGGTAAAGGCTTAATCGATCCGCGTACGCGATCTGGGCTTTAACATGGCAGAGAACTTAAAGCCCATCATGGTAGAAACCCAGGCCAGCAGAATTACAAATTCTGTGTACGATCCGCCTGCATTTTGTATTTCTCCACGTACCCGTGGCAGATAGGTTAAAAAGAAAACAGACCAAACATAATAGAGGTAGACAAGCGTGATGGTTTTGAATTTTTTTTCAGATAAGCGATTAGTATCCACTTTGTATTGGAGGTAAGGCATTAGAAAAATATAAACATAAGCCAGAAAACCACCGGCTGCTCGCGTTGGCACTACCTGATTGCCGGAAAGAAAAACATATGCGAGTAACTCCCCTAAATGAATGGCGTGTGCAATGGCAAACACCAAAAAGTATTTGTCAGAAAGTATTTTATTCAGATTTATTTGTCGGTGGTTGTGAAATAAAAAGATAAAACTGAAAATAGCGAGAGAAGCTCTTCCAGAAAACCGGGTAACGGCCTGTAGTGCCTCCAGTGAAGTACCAAAGTTGATAACCGCAAGCAAGGCAACGCCTACTTCAATAATGAGTACGATAAGCAGGGCGTTTCGGAAAGTCATGCTACTAATTTTGTAATAGCGTTTAGCAAAATGGTTACCTCTTCTTCGGTGTTGTAATAATGAGGCGAAATACGCAAGGCCCAGTCTACCTGCTTGGCATCGAAATCAATCAATGCAAAATTCCTATACCCAATAGAGGTGTTTATATTCTTAGCGCGAAGGGTATTTAATACATCGGTTCCTTTCAGGTTGTTGTTAAACTTTATTGTAATGATGCTGCTTTGCCTGGTTCCTTTGTCGAGTAATGTTATGTGAGGTAACGCAGCTAAACCCGTCTTTATCAGATTGCATAGAGTAGTGTTGCGTTTTTGAATTTCATTCAGCCCAAGCGAAACGGCCAGATCAATTGCAGCTTTACTTCCCATTACCAAAGGGTAAGGAAGTTCCCAATCTTCAAACCGAAGGGCGTCCATGCGGGGTGCGTATTCATCGGCTTTAATCCACTCTGCTCCACGCAAATCGATAAACAAGGGCTCTAGCTTGCGTTCAATCACTTTGTTTGACACATAAAGAAAACCGGCACCGCGCGGGCCACGCAAAAACTTACGCAACGTGGCTGTAAAAAAATCGCATTTAATTTGCTGAACATCTGTCGGAAGCTGCCCGGCCGATTGGCAGCCATCTACTAAGTAATAAATATCACGCTCGGCACAAAGTTCGCCAACCGCCTCTACGGGTTGTATCAAACCGGTGTTGCTGGGGACGTGCGTTAACGAAACTAATTTGGGTTTATGTAAATCCATTAATCGTCTCATATCGTCCACATCTACACCGCCTTTGGGCAAGCTGGCTGCCCGTACGATTTTGATCCCAAATCTTTTTTGCAGCGATAAAAAGGCAAGTTGGTTAGAAATGTAGTCTTCGTTGGCAAGCAGAAGCGAATCGCCCGGGTTAAACGGAATACACGATAATGCCCGGGCAAACGAATTGGTAGCGCTTGAGGTAAACGCAATGTTTGATGCTTTGCAATTGAGAAGTTTAGCGGCTGTGTGATAAAAACCAGCTATCTCATTTTTTTTCAGATCCGCTGCTTCATACCCACCGGTTGTGGCTTCGAGGGTAAGATGTTCGGTAATGGTCTCCACTACTTGTTGCGGAGGCAACGAAGCACCTGCATTGTTAAAATGAATTTTACTTTTGCAGCCTGGTGTTTGGTGTCGTAAAAAATTAATATCCATTTTAATTTAGTTCAGTTGTGGTACCCTCTAAGGAATGGAATTATTTTAGTATATAGTTATCCTTTTGGTTTCAGGATGAGCTTACGCTTACCTGATTCAATTTCAGATTTGTTCATCAGCATCTTTCTGAATTTTCCGGTGGCAAACATTTCGGCCTGATCTTTATAATGGGCGCTCATTACGTTACCCGATTGCCCTGATGGAGAAACGCTGATCCCATTTTCGGCATCAGCAAAATCGGTAATCTTGCGCAAAGCAGGGCCACCATCCACAGAAAAATAGCCGGTTGTATCTAACGCAAAGTGCAGATTGTTGATTACTTCACTTCCACCCGGTACTTCAAAAGGACCAACATTGAAGAAATTGCGCAAAGGTTTTACAGCATCAAAGGCATGTTTGTGTGTAAGCGTATGGATTTTTCTCCATTGCCAATCTCCTGGATTTTTTCCACCTGCTGAAGTAAGGAGTGAAAGTGTTTTGGCGGCAGCCTGCTCAACAATCTGGGCACGCGTTTCTTTTGCTTCGGTGCCTTTCACATCCCACCACGGAGAGTTTGCGTTGGCAATAAACTGTTCGTAGCTATTCTTCAAAACCGATGTGGCAGCAATAGCCTCAAATGCCTGATACGAAATTTCATCGGCCATTGCCAGGTGCATAGTTTGTGATAGTAGGTTATAATAGATGGAAGGAGCTGTTAACTCCATGGTATGATCGCCATTCCAGGTTTGGAGTTGAGTTTGTAATTCTGCATACTCTGGTTTGTTGATGGCTTTGAGAATCTCAGCAAACTGATGAGCAATATCTGCATGCATGTGCGAGGTTACATCCAGTATGGTTGTTTTCACATCATCAACAGTCCATTTTTTGTTTTCCTTTATCAACTCATCAATACGCCCGGCCCGGCTGCGCGGATAATAATAACCGGGGTACAATACGCCCTCTACACTATCAGGCTGGTTGTTGGCGGAGTACACATATCCCCATGGAGGATTTACGGAATGTGGATTTTTAGAGAAGTCATAAAAACCCAGGTACTCATCGTTTCCGCTGGCTCCGTCTAAAAAGAATTTGGATACCACATGATTGGGCCGCACCGGAAGTTTAGCAACAGCCCACCAGGCAATGTTGCCATGCGCATCGGCATACATCAGGTTTAAGCCAGGAACGGAAAATAATGAAGCTGCTTTTTCAACATCGGCAAAATTTTGTGAATGATTAAGCTGATAGGCCGCCTGCAACGCGTAATTGGGCTCGTGATTGAGCAGCCACCATAACGAAGCCGGCTTTAAGTTTTCTGTGTTATCGATTATTCCGCTAATCATACTGCCATGGGGAGTAACCGGAATGGTTAGTTCTACATCTACATCGTCTTTTACTTTAATTGTTTCTTTCCGCCATTTCAGGTCAACCCATTCGCCCTTATACTTTATCTGATTGCTATCGTTAGTTTCCTCATAAAAAAAATCGGTATCATCATTTTCGAACATGGTTAACCCCCAGCCGGCAAAATGATTTTGACCTAATAAACCAAATGGAATACCGGCAATGTGATGTCCGTAGAATTTATAACCCGGATATTCTATGTGGGCTTCGTACCACACGGCTGGTTGGGCAAATCCAATGTGCGTATCGTTAGCCAGTATTGGCATTCCCGAAGCCGTTCGATCTCCGGCAATAGCCCAACCATTACTTCCTTGCCAGAGCGGTACAGGAATTTTTTCAAGCGTTTCACCAAAGAATGCAATCAGTGAATCGGTTGCTTTAATTTTTCCTTCTCCGTCAAAATTTTGAATGCGCACGGCATTAGATGGCGTTTGAACGGCCAGGTCTTTAAGATAGTCAGAACCAAGTTCTGTTTTAATTTTTTCCAATACAGGATCAGCGCGCAAGCCTTCGGCAAATCCAAACGACATAAAACCAACAGCCAGGTAAATGTCTTTTGGCGTAAATTCTGTTTTTGGAATGCCGATGATGGAAAACTCGAGCGGAGTTTGGCCGGTATAGATAAATTCGTTTATACCCTTTTGGTAAGCAAGCGCTGCGCGTTGAAACTCTGCGGTATCGGTTTGCAAAAATTTCTGGGCGTGTTCTTCGGCAAATTGGTTAATGCGTAATGCACGAAAAAGTTTATCTACATTCAGCAGGTCTTTGCCTAATATTTCCGAAAGTCTTCCGCTGGCCGCACGCCTGATCATTTCCATCTGGAACAACCTATCCTGCGCATGCACATAACCCAGCGCAAAGTAGGCATCGGTTTCGTTTTGTGCGTAAATGTGCGGCACTCCATATTCATCGTAATGCACGGTTACCGGTTTTTGTAAACCGGCCAGGGCAAGTTCGCCCGAGTAAACCGGTTTGGTGGTTTGCAGGTAAATATAAAGACCAATAGTGGCTACCAGTACTAAAACAAGCAGGCCAATGAATATACTTTTCAGAAATTTCATAGGTGGATAATAGAATGGTGAAAGGTAGCCATTCTCTATACCTCTTCGTATCTCTGCGCGATAAAATTTTACATCAGCGCTCACAGAGATTTACAGAGAGAAGGAATTTTAATTCCATTATCTTTAGAGTTATGAAATATCTGATTTTGCTTCTTTTTCCAATTACGCTTTTCGCTCAGAACAAATACGGGCTTACTCCGGTAAAGTTGGACGAATACAAACAAAGCGTAAAAGCTAATCCGGAAAACGAGTTGATTAACCTGGAAAAACATATTCCGGGTATTGTGGTGGACATACGGTATGCTACTACCAATAATTTTACCGGTGAGCAGATTTATAACCTGGCGCGTGCTTATGCGCGCAAGCCCGTAGCCGATGCGTTAAAGAAAATCCAGGCCGACCTGAAGCTAAAAGGGTTGGGCTTGAAAATTTTTGACGGCTACCGGCCCTATTCGGCAACGGTTAAATTTTATGAAACCTATCGCGATACTACGTATGTGGCATCGCCCTATAAAGGTTCGCGCCATAACCGGGGCTGTGCAATGGATTTAACGGTAATAGATTTAAAAACCGGAAAGGAGCTGCCTATGCCAACAGAATACGACTCATTCAAAAAAGAAGCCTGGCCCTCCACACCGGTGGCCGATCCTATTATAAGAGCAAATCGTAAATTACTGATTGATGCGATGGAGAAGCATGGTTTTAAAGTAAACAGCTCGGAATGGTGGCACTTCGATTTTATAGGCTGGCAGAAATATGCCGTTATGGATATAGATTTTGAGGAGTTGGAAGAATAGGTTACCAATTTTAGTAGATTTGACTTTAGATAAAACAATAGTGTAATGGACAAAAAAAGTAAAAAATTCCTTTTCGATTATCTGAACAATGCTTCACCTACCGGTTTTGAACAAGCCGGGCAACAGATTTGGTTGGATTACATCAAACCTTACACCAACGATTATATGGTGGACGTATATGGCACGGCCGTAGGCGTTATTAATCCCAAAGGCCAATACAAAGTAGTGATTGAAGCCCATGCCGATGAAATCTCGTGGTTTGTAAACTACATTACCGAAGAAGGCTACATCTACGTGCGCAGAAACGGTGGCTCCGATCACCAGATTGCACCTTCTATGCGTGTAAATATTTATGGCGATAAGGGAATTGTAAAAGGCGTATTCGGCTGGCCGGCCATTCACGTGCGCGATGCCGGTAAGGAAGAGACACCTACTTTAAAAAATATCTTTATTGACATTGGTGCTGAGTCGAAAAAGGAAGTGGAGGCTATGGGTGTGCACGTGGGCTCGGTAGCCGTGTTTGAAGATGAACTGATTGAACTGAATAAAAATTATTTAACCGGTCGCGCGTTGGATAACCGCATGGGCGGCTTTATGATTGCCGAAGTTGCACGCAGGTTAAGCGAGAACAAAAAGAAACTGCCATTCTGTTTATACGTGGTAAATGCTGTGCAGGAAGAAATCGGATTACGCGGAGCGGAAATGATTTCGCGCAGACTGAAGCCCGACCTGGCTATTTGTACCGATGTAACCCACGATACACAATCGCCCATGTATAACAAGAAGGAGAGTGGTAATCTGAAATGCGGACTTGGCCCTGTGTTGTGCTATGGCCCAGCGGTGCAAAACAATGTGTTGAAAATGATTATTGATGTAGCACAGAAAAAGAAGATTCCATTCCAGCGCCAGGCTGTGTCGCGTTCTACCGGAACGGATACTGATTCGTTTGCCTACTCAGCCGAAGGAGTTGCTTCTGCGTTAATTTCACTTCCGCTGAAGTATATGCACACTACCGTTGAAACGGTGCATAAGGAAGATGTTGAGAACGTAATCAACCTGATTTACGAAACGCTGTTGCAGGTAAAACCAGGGCAGGATTTCCGATACCTTAAATGAGTTGATAGTTTTGAGTTATCAGTTGAAAGTCTAAAGTAGTAGAAACTAACGTTAGACTTTCAGCTTTCAACTTTAATGCCTACCGAAATCACATCGTCCCAAAATCCCGGATACGATTTATTCACTACAGAAGGATTATTAATTTTTAAATTGATAAGCGTGGCCCACGGAGCAAAACCCATAGCCATGCGGTGATCGTGGTAAGTATCTATCGTAATTTCTGAAGTGGGAATTTTTCCGGGCGCTAAAATCCATTTGCCTGTTGAGGGTTCTGTTAGCGTTGCGCCTACTTTTGCAATTTCATTTTGTAAGGCGGCAATACGGTCGGTTTCTTTTATGCGTAAACTTTCCAGCCCGGTAAACTCTCCGGTTATACCTTTTACAGCACAAACCGGAACAACTGTTTGCGCCAGATCGGGGCAATCTTTAAAATCCCATACCAGATGAGCGGCCGATTCTTGCTTGGTAAGAATAAGCTGATTGTTATTAAATGCAGAACGTACACCTAACTTTTCCATAATGGTGGCAATCACCCGGTCGCCCTGCAAAGATTGGGACGATACATTAGGCAGCGTGATTTCAGCTACTTGTGCCAGTGCGGTAAATCCGTACCAATAACTAATAGCCGACCAATCGGCTTCTACCACCACATGACTGGTTTTGTAAGCAGCCGGTGCAATGTGAATGGTTTGTTCGGCCAGATTAATTTCGGGCTTAACTCCGAATTGCTCCATCAATGTGGCTGTCATCTCAATATACGGCACACTGCCAATCTTCCCCGTAAGGGAAAGGGTAAGACCTTGCGGTAAAGTGGGGGCCAGCATCATCAGAGCAGAAATGTACTGGCTGCTGATGTTGCCAGGGATGGACAGCGATGCGGTTTGTTGTTTCAGAAAGCCTTTTGTTTCGATTGGGGGGAACCCCTCTTTTTCGAGGTAGTCGATTTGTGCACCCAATGTGCGCAGGGCATCTGCCAGAATAGCGATGGGGCGTTCCTTCATTCGGGCCGTACCGGTAAGAATTTTGTTTTGATTGGTGAGTGTGAAATAGGCCGTTAAAAAACGCATGGTAGTGCCGGCATCCATCACATCAATAATCTTAGAGGAGCTACCCACCAGGCTGGTCATTAATACAGTGTCCCGCGCATCAGAAAGGTTGCTAACGGTCGATTGGTTTCCGCTCAGGGCTTTCAGAATTAACGCACGGTTGCTAATGCTCTTAGATGAAGAAAGTTTATGTATTGTGCCCGTTAGGCATGTGGTTTTTTTCAGATGGAGATAAGAATTCAAAACAAAGGCATTAAAAGAGGGGCTAAAAATAATTTAATAACATCTTTTTCAGATATGATGGAAACATTTTAATTTAATTTTGAGTTTAGATAAAGTATGACGACAACCAAAAAACTAATGATTGGACTGGGGGTAGCAGGCGGGGCCTTGCTGGCTGCCTGGTTACTTACGGGCGACCGGGGAAAAAAAACCAAAGAGTTTGTTTCCAAAAAAGCAGAAGACCTGAAGCAAGCTTTTGAGAAAACAAAGCGCGATTTTGATGATTCAGACGCACATTATGTGTAAATCTGCTGATAGTAATCGAGCGAAGCGTTTATTTCCTGAAGGGTAACTTCCACATCCCACCGGGCTTTGCCAATTCCCTCTGGCAAGGCCATTAGAATTTTATTGCCTTTATTTTTCTTGTCCTGAAGCATGAGTTCCACTATACTAGCACGGTCTTGCGGAAGGGTAATGCGCGGGTACACTTTTTTTAAATAAGCCGAAATTTCGTCCAGGCCCTTTTGTTTTAGCAGGTTTTTAGTTGCTGAAATATGAGCTTCGGCAATCATACCAACCGCTATTGCTTCGCCATGAAAAATACGGTGGCCCGATTCCAGAAAATAGCTCTCAATGGCATGGCCCACTGTATGTCCAAAGTTTAAGATTTTGCGCAGCCCTTTCTCTTTAGGATCGGTGGCTACTACCCCGCGCTTAAAATCTACTGAATGGGCCAGCAGGGTTTCCCAATCCTGATGATGCAGATCTTTTTTACGCAAAATATCCCACATGGCTTTATCTGCTATGATGCAATGTTTAATTACTTCTGCAAACCCAGATCGCAATTCGCGCTCGGGTAAAGTTTTTAAGAAAGCCGGGCTAATTAAGGTAGCCACCGGTTCGCAAAAAACACCAATGTGGTTTTTGAAGCCCATAAAATCAATACCCAATTTACCGCCCACACTGGCATCGGATTGAGCCAATAGGGTGGTGGGCACCAAAACAAAATCAATTCCTCTTTTATATGTAGCTGCACAAAATCCGCCCAAATCGCCCAGTACGCCACCCCCAACAATTAATACCAGGCTGTGCCGGTCTAGCCGAAGGTTGGTTAATTCTTCCCAAACCTGATTGCAGGTTTTTAAATTCTTCTGTTCTTCACCAGCAGCAAGCGTAACGAGTTTATGCTTGGGTAAATTTTTCTGAATAAGGGGATAACAATGAAGGGCGGTGTTTTCATCGGCCAGAACAGCAACCTGCGAGTAGGTTACGCGCGAAAAGAAATCGGAGATTAGTACAGGCGGCTCTTGCCGGATAACAATCTGTGGCATAGTAAAATTATTGCGAACAAAATACGGCAATTATTGTCTTTAAGATGAGCGGTCTGTTAAAAATGTGAAGCAGTCTTATATTTGTTGCCAATTCGCATTATGGAAACTGTACCCCAAATACACTTTGACAATACCGAAGTAGCATTTTCGTATAAATCAGATAAAGAGTTAAAAAAGGCAAATTTTATTTTTTCGCTGGTAAACAACCCATGGGTTTCCGGTATTGCTACCGGCCTGGCTAAGGCAGGGCTTACGCTGAGGCTACCGGTTAAAGGCTTGATTCGCTCAACAGTTTTTAGCCACTTCTGTGGAGGCGAAACGATTGATCAGAGCGATCGCACTATTCAAACCCTAAACCGGTTTCATGTAGGAGCCATTCTTGATTTTTCGGCCGAAGGCGCACATGATGAAGATGGGTTTGATCACACCACAGAAGAAATTCTAAAGACTATTGAAAAAGCAAAAAACAATCCGGCCATACCGTTTACAGTTTTTAAGAGTACAGGTTTAGTTACAATGGCCCTGCTGGAAAAGGTGCAAAGTGGTGTGCCCCTAACGCAGGAAGAAAAAGAGGCGTTTCAGCATTTTCATGATCGGGTTGAACGAATTTGCGCCCGTGCATTTGAGAATCAGGTACCGGTAATGATTGATGCCGAAGATAGCTGGATACAAAACCCGATTGATGAGGTGGCCCGGGAAATGATGCGTAAGTACAATCAGAAACAGGTTATTGTATTCAATACATTTCAGATGTATCGTAAAGATATGCCCGATAATTTGCGAAACGCATTTCACGATGCGGCCATGCATAATTATTTTCTGGGTGTAAAAATGGTACGCGGGGCGTATATGGAGAAGGAAGCCGACCGGGCTCAAAAAATGGGCTACGAAAACCCTATATGGCCTAACAAACAAGCTACCGATGATGCCTTTAATAAATCGCTGGCATTCTGTCTCGATAACAAACAGCGTATTAGCCTGGTGTGTGGCTCGCATAACGAGTATAGCAATCAATACCTGGCTATACTGATGGAAAAACATAGCCTGAAAAACAACGACAACCGAATTTGGTTTGCGCAGCTGTTGGGTATGAGCGATAATATTTCTTTTAACCTGGCCAAGGCAGGATATAATGTGGCCAAGTATGTGCCTTACGGTCCGGTGGAATTAGTAATGCCTTACCTGATACGAAGGGCCGAAGAGAATACATCGGTTGCCGGGCAAAGCAGCAGAGAACTTACACTAATCAGAAAAGAGATTGCCAGGAGAAAATCGAAGTAGCTGCCAATACCGGTTTCCGGGATAAAGTCCTCTTAACGGGCAACCGGTAACTTTATCAGGTTTTACTACCTTTGCCCCTCATTTAGCTATTGAAACATGCAGTTAAGCGAACAGGAACTCATCCGCAGACAAAGCCTTCAGGAATTACAAAAACTGGGTATTAATCCATACCCGGCCGAGTTGTTTGAAGTAAACACTTCTGCACACGATATTCATACGCACTATCCTAATCAAAAGATCGAATATAAAGATGTGTCCCTGGCCGGCCGTATTATGTCGCGCAGGGTTATGGGTAATGCTTCGTTTGCCGAGTTGCAGGATGAAAGTGGCCGTATTCAGGTTTATTTTAGAAGAGATGATCTTTGCCCGGGCGAAGACAAAACGCTGTATAATATCGTATTCAAAAAATTACTGGATATAGGCGATATTATTGGTGTAAAGGGTTATGTGTTTACTACACAAACTGGTGAAATTTCTATTCACGTTACCAGCTTTAAAATCTTATCGAAATCGTTAAAACCATTGCCGATAGTTAAAGAAACTACAGACGAGCAAGGCAATGTTGTGCTGCACGATGCCTTTACCGATCCCGAGCAACGCTACCGCCAGCGATATGTTGATTTAGTAGTAAACCCGCAGGTGCGCGAAGCATTTGTAAAACGTACGCGATTGGTGAACTCCATGCGCGAGTACCTGAACAACAAAGGGTACCTGGAAGTGGAAACACCAATTCTACAACCGTTGTACGGAGGTGCTGCAGCCAAACCATTTAAAACGCATCATAATACGCTTGATATGACTTTGTATCTGCGCATAGCAAACGAGTTGTATTTAAAACGCCTTATTGTGGGCGGATTTAATGGCGTGTATGAATTTTCTAAAGACTTTCGAAACGAAGGAATGTCCAGGTTCCATAACCCCGAGTTTACACAAGTTGAGTTATATGTAGCCTACAAAGATTACTACTGGATGATGGATTTGGTGGAGGAAATGATTGAGAAGGTAGCACTCGATTTGCACGGCACTACAGAAGTAAAAGTAGGTGAGAACGTACTTGATTTCAGGCGCCCGTGGAAACGGTTTACCATGTACGAAGCCATACAACATTTTACAGGTATCGATATTTCAGAAATGGATGAGGCCGCTTTGCGCGAGACGTGTAAAAAACTTCAGGTGCCGATGGATAATACGATGGGAAAAGGGAAACTGATCGATCAGATTTTTGGCGAGAAGTGCGAACCAAATCTTATTCAACCCACATTCATTACGGATTACCCCCTGGAGATGTCGCCATTGGCGAAGAAGCATCGTAGTAAACCTGGTTTAGTAGAGCGCTTTGAAGCGATTTGTAATCGCAAAGAAATCTGTAATTCATTTTCTGAACTGAACGATCCGCTAGACCAGCGCGAGCGTTTTGAAGAACAATTGGAATTAGGTAAACGTGGCGATGAAGAAGCTATGACGCTGGATGAAGATTTTCTGCGTGCGCTTGAATATGGAATGCCTCCTACCGCTGGGTTAGGAATTGGTATTGACAGACTTTCGATGGTAATGACCAATTCACCTTCTATTCAGGATGTAATTTTCTTTCCGCAAATGAAACCCGAAAAGAAAACGGAAGTAAACACCGAGGCTGATTTTGTAGCTATTGGTGTACGGGCAGAATTGTTACCCATACTAAACAAGTTGGGAATTCATACGATCGAACAACTGAAGGGCATTAAACCCACCAAGCTGTTCAATGATATTCCGGGTATGCGTAAAAAATTAAAATTGGATACCGTGCAGAATCCAACTTTGCAAGAGGTTGAGAGTTGGCTGAAATGATTAATTATCGAAGAAGCTACGCTGCCTATCTAACTTCAAATCGCGAAGTAGGGCCGATTTAACGCCTATAGAGAAGTTGTACGATTGGAATCTGCCAAACGGAGTCCACCCCAAATTCATTTGCCAGCAATGCAAATCGCGGTTAATACCGATTTGGGTTTGAGTAAACTCATTGTTCTCGAAATCATAACCCGAGTTATAGGTAATTTTCCATTTTTCGGTTAGCGATAAATCGCCACTAAACCGTACGGCCTGGGTAATCATGGGCGATTGATTGACGTTATGGGTGTAGTCGATATTATAACTGATGCGTAAGTTCCAGGGGATGGAAAAGTCTACATAAGCATCCGGATTCTGCATTAGAAATTTTTTATCTGAATCGCTCAATTCTGATTTTCCAATTTTATCGCGGGTGGTGTTATCACTTTTTTGCCCCTTTGGGTTCAGGTTTGTACTAAAAGCAAAGTTGGCTCGGGTTATGCGCCCCATCTTACGGGCATTCCAGACATATTCATCTACCCTTTTTTCAGAATAAATAGGAACGAGCAGGGCCGGATCACCCTCGTATTCATCGCGGTTAATAATGCAGCCAACGCAACCCTCCAGCGTGTAGTCGGTAATTACCTGGCGGTATTGATAGGGATCTAATGTGGCGCTAAAGTTCAGGTTAATTTTATCCTGTAAGATGTTGGTATTGGCAGCCAGCGAAAAATTTTGCAGTTTGAAAGACTCAGCCAGAAAATTGTAGGCGGTACCTATCGAAAGCGTATTGAACAAGGCGATTTTTCGATCTACTGTATCTTTTGGATTCCGAACTTTCATTTCCACGTTGTTATTAACACTAAAACTCATGGCACTGTTTTTTCCCTGGCCAGCTGTTCCATATAAATACCCTTCGTGGCGCGCTTTGTATTGCACGGTTTGGTTTCCGGCACCATCGGTAGTAACAAAGCGTTGGTAGTAATCATGCTTTTCGGTACCAAAATCGGGTTGAAGAGAATAGCCAACTGAGGGGTTAATAACATGCCGAATAGCTTTTAACCGGCTGTTTGGATTTCGGGAAACATACATTCCATAAATGCGGGTAGTCATGCTTACACCCCCGCTGTAATTAAATACGCGGTTAAAACCCTGCACTTTGGTAGAAACAAAGGTGCGGGTAGAGTCGATGTACGTCCAGTCGAGTTTATCGAAGTACCAGCGTTCGTCATAATTCAGGTTCGGGCTAATGGTAAAAAATTTGAATGCTCTGAACGATGTACTGATAGGTACATTATGGCGAATTCCTTTTTTAGAATTTCTAAGGAATAATGGCAGGTTTTCGAAAGTAAAGGCCGCGATACTGTCTTGCAAAATTCCATTGTTATCTAACCGTATACGGCCCAGATTATTAGTAAGCTGGTTGGTTCCGTTCATAGAATACCGCACATTCAGGTTTTGAAGAAACATACTTTTTTGTGCGTTCTTAAACGGATAAATGTTGTTTACATTAAAACTCATATCGGGCAAGGGAAGATCTACCTGCTTGGTGCCCAGGTTCTGATTGTGGCGCAGGTTAACGCCTAAGCTAAAAGGCGTGCCCGGAAATGTTTTACTGAAATTGATATTGGAGCTAAGATTTTGGGTGGTTTGGTCGATGCGCGAAGATTGAAAGTTTGAATTAACACCCAGAAAATTGTTGGTATTGTAAGAAGAACTGGCCGCATTTACCGAAGCCGAAAACCGGGCCGTACCTTTGGTTTGCGGGCTGTGGCTCCAGCTAAGCCTAAAATCTTTTGATTTGGTAGGAGATTCAATGCGATCGTTGTTTACGTTATTAGTAAAGGTAAAATTGAATGCCCCCGAATAATGATATCGTTTATTGTAATTTGTGTTTAGGGTAATGGCGCTTCCGCCTTTAGAGTACACATCGCCTGTAAGGGCAACTTTCATGTACTCACTTACATCAAAAAAATACCCGCCTTGTCTTAAAAAGAATCCACGCCTGCGCTCTTCGCCATAACTTGGAATCAGAATACCAGAGGCGCTTTTGCGCGGAGCAGGAAAAATTCCAAAAGCAAAACCAAGGGGCGTGGGTACATCGTTAAATTCCATATAAAATGGCCCCGATACCATTTTATCTCCGGGAATGGCCTTTACCTTTTTGGAAATAATGCGAAAGTGCGGGTGGGCCAGGTCGCACGTGGTGTAGGCATTGCCAATGGTAAATAGCTCGTTCTTTTCATTTTTATATACTACATCGCCATGCAGAAAGCCATCGCCTTGCTTTGTTACAACTTCAGTAATTTTAGCCTTACGGGTTTTGAAATTGTACATCATGTCTTTGGTCTCGTACTTCTCGTTTCCGTTAATAAATATCGGGTAGCCGATGTGGCGCCCGGTAGAATCGGCCCGGCTATGGGCGGTAATGGTAGATTTCTCGTAATCAATTACAATTTCTTCGGCCTGTAGTTCTATTATGCCATACTTTACGTGGGCATCGCCATACAACTTTATGATTTTGTTTTGCAGATTTGAGTTAATGGAATCGCGTGCGGAATAGGTGATGGTGGTTTCAATATCGCTTTTAGGCTGATTGTTCTTTACTGAGTCGCTTTTGGTCTTGAGCGTATCCGTTGGCAGGCTGGTTTTGGGCTTTTGGATCGAATCTTGCCTAACGGGTAGGCTGCCGGGGGTGCGCAAAGGTCGTTCCACCTGGCCAAAACCAATATGTGAACCTATGAGGAGTAAAGAGCAGAAAACTATTCGTATCACAACATCTACCGGCCCCCGATTGATACACAGGGGTTTAGCTTTTAGTGAAAAATTCACAACTTTGTGTAAAGTTATTGCAAATACTCCAGACATCGGAAAGCCAGTGAATAATATCGGAACCAAGCCCCACTCAAAAGCAATAACCTTGCTAAACTTAAATTCTGGCCTTTTAATAAATCCAACTTTATGAAAAGAAGAGAGTTTATCCTTAAATCATCGGCCCTGGCCACCTTACCACTGTTTTCGTTTCAGCAGCATCAAAAGAAATTTAAAGTACGCACCATTGTAATTGATGCTGGGCATGGGGGTAAAGATCCGGGCACGGTGGGCAAAATTGCCAAAGAAAAGGATGTGGTGCTAAAAATTGCACTTAAAACTGGCAAATACATTGAAGACAATATTCCCGGGGTAAACGTACTTTACACCCGCAAAACCGATAAGTATGTTGATTTTCAGAACCGTGCCGATGTAGCCAATAAAAACAAAGCCGATTTGTTTATGAGTATACACGCTAACTCTATTGTAGGAGCTAATGCGTACGGCACCGAAACATTTGTAATGGGGCTGCACAAGGACAACAGTAACTTTGAGGTAGCCAAACGTGAGAACTCTGTTATTCTGATGGACGAAAATTATAAAGAAAAGTATGAGGGTTTCGATCCCAATAGTCCGGAGTCCTATATCTTGTTTTCGCTAAACCAAAGTGCGTATCAGGAAAACAGTTTGCGGTTTGCTCAAAAGGTAGAAGATCAGTTTAAGAATCGGGTAGGGCGGTACAGTCGTGGAGTTAAACAAGCGGGTTTTTTGGTTTTGTGGATGACAACCACGCCAAGTGTGTTAATTGAAACCGGATTTCTTTCGCACACCAAAGAAGAAGCTTTTCTGGCCAGCGATAAAGGTCAGGATCTGATTGCTTCCGGTATATACAGGGCCTTCAAAGATTATAAAACAGATATTGAATCGATAAACTAAATGGTAAAGAATAAAGAATTTAAAGTTGGGTTATTTGCCACAGTGGCGTTGGTGCTTCTTTATTTTGGATTTAATTTTCTGAAAGGCATAGACTTTTTTTCCACCACTAACAAGTACTACGTAGTGTACGATAATATCGATCAGTTAGCGGCTTCTAATCCGGTTCTGATTAATGGGTTTGCTGTTGGTCGTGTAAGTCGCATTGCTATTATGCAAAACAGGCAGAATAAAGTTTTAGTTGAGTTAACGATCGATTCAGAGATTGCATTAAGCGATTCTACCAAAGCAATTTTGAATAGCGATTTTCTTGGAGGCAAATCTATTCTCTTATCAATAGGTAAGGGAACAAGAACCCTTAACCCAAAAGATACTTTACTGGCCGAAGTAGCGAAGGGTATGTTAGATGTACTTTCTGAAACCGCTACCCCGGTGGCCGATAACCTGCAAACTACTTTGCGTAAGTTCAACGTTATTCTGGATAACCTTACCAAAAACTCCCAACAGCTCGATGCGATTTTTGTAAAATTACAAGCAACCCCCGATTTGCTGAATTCAACTTTGTTAAATACCAACGAAAAGGTGAGCGAGCTTTCAAATAGTTTTAAAAGTGTAGCCGATAACCTGAATGGTTCATTAACTGAACTTAAACCCACGCTGGCCAATTTTAAAACGTTCTCAGATTCATTAAAAAGAATGGAATTAAACCAAACAGTTGCTGAGGCTAAAAAAACAGTAGTTAAGTTGAACGAAACGTTAGATAAGATAAAAGGTGGAGATGGCACGCTGGGTAAATTGCTAACGGAAGACTCGCTATATGTAAACCTGAATACCTTGTTGCGTAACCTCGATTCGCTGGCGGCACACTTTGATAGTAACCCCAAACATTTTCTTGCTCCGCTGGGCAAGAGCAAACGTAAAATAGAACGCGACAAGCGTAAAGAGGAGGAAGAGAAGGCGAAACAAAAATAAACCCATCAACTCAATAAGCATGGATCTGGAGTTCAACAAAAACGAAGACCAGCTAAAGCAGCTTTGCAGCCAGCTCAAAGCTAAAACATCCAAGACTCAATTGGGTGGAGACGAAAAAAAAATAGCAGAGCAACATCAGAAAGGAAAGCTTACAGCCCGCGAGCGCATTGATTACCTGATTGATAAATCTACAGGATTTCTTGAGATAGGCTTGTTTGCCGGAGAGGGCATGTATGCCGAGCAAGGAGGGTGCCCATCGGGTGGAGTAGTAACGGGTATTGGATATATTGAGGGCAGGCCTTGTGTACTTGTTGCCAACGATGCTACTGTAAAAGCCGGGGCCTGGTTTCCGATTACAGCCAAAAAGAATTTGCGCGCACAGGAGGTAGCTATGGAAAACCGGTTGCCAATTGTATACCTGGTAGATAGTGCCGGAGTATTTCTTCCTATGCAGGATGAAATTTTTCCCGACAAAGAGCATTTTGGGAGGCAGTTTAGAAACAATGCAAAAATGTCGGCTATGGGCATTGTTCAGATAGCTGCTATTATGGGAAGCTGTGTAGCGGGAGGCGCTTACTTGCCCATAATGAGCGATGAAGCCATGATTGTAGATAAGACCGGTTCTATTTTTCTGGCCGGATCGTATCTGGTTAAAGCAGCCATAGGCGAAGATATTGATAACGAAACATTGGGTGGTGCAACTACACATTGTGAAATATCCGGTGTAACCGATAATAAATTTCCGAATGATCAGGCCTGTCTGGATTACATTCGCAAGTTGTTTAACAAGATTGGCGTGCGCGAAATGGCGGGTTTTGATCGCGTTAAGCCACTGGCACCTAAAGAAAATCCAGAAGAAATTTATGGTTTAATGCCAGCCGATCGGGTAAAGCCGTACGACATGCTGGAGATTATTAAACGGTTGGTTGATAACTCGGAGTTTGATGAATATAAAAGTCTTTATGGAAAAACGTTGTTGTGCGGCTTTGCACGTATTGACGGTTGGGCTGTAGGTATTGTGGCCAATCAACGCAAAGTAGTAAAAACCAAAAAAGGCGAGATGCAGATGGGTGGTGTAATTTACTCCGACTCGGCCGATAAAGCTGCCCGATTTATTATGAACTGCAATCAACGCAAAGTCCCGTTGATTTTTTTACAGGATGTAAGTGGCTTTATGGTTGGTAGCAAAGCCGAACATGGCGGTATAATTAAAGATGGAGCCAAAATGGTAAACGCCATGGCAAACTCTACGGTGCCTAAGTTTACTTTTCTGATAGGCAACTCGTATGGAGCCGGAAACTATGCCATGTGTGGTAAAGCGTATGATCCGCGATTAATTTACGCCTGGCCCACGGCACAATTAGCAGTAATGAGTGGTAACTCAGCAGCCAAAACATTGTTGCAAATTCGGATAAGTGCATTGAAGACGCAGGGCAAAACTATTTCAAAGGAAGAGGAAGAGCAGCTTTTAAAAGAAATTACAGCAAGATATAACGACCAGCTGAGTCCTTATTATGCGGCAGCCCGTTTGTGGGTAGATGGTGTAATAGATCCGTTACAAACGCGCTATGTAATTTCTACGGGTATTACAGCGGCTAACCAGGCCCCGGTAGAAAAATTTAACGTAGGTGTAATTCAAACCTGATTCATTTTTGTGAGTATACCAACGCGATATTTGGTTTTTTTAATAATCTTGTGGTAATGACGGAGAATGAATTAAAAGCCCTTGTTTCCTTGTTGGATGATGATGATAAGCAAATAGCCGATCATGTGCAGGCTAAAATTCTTTCTTTGGGTACCGGAGCTATTCCCTTTCTTGAAAAGGAGTGGGAGAGCAATCTGAATCCGGATGTACAAACCCGCATTGAAGAGCTGATTCACACGTTGCAATTCGATTTGGTTAAGGAACGGTTGCTACAGTGGTATAAATCGCCCGAGCCGGATTTACTAACCGGCATGTGGATTCTGGCCACCTATCAATACCCCGATATTGAATTGGATAAATTGAGGCAGGAACTGGAACAAATTTATTACGAAACATGGTTGGAGTTTAGGCCAGATCTATATCCACTCGATCAGGTTAAAATAATTAACAGTGTAATTTTTAATAAGCTGAAGTTTGGAGCTAATACAAAAAACTTTCACTCACCGGGTAATTCCATGATCAACGTAGTGCTGGAAAGTCGTAAAGGAAACCCGATTACATTATGCGTAATTTATATGCTGGTAGCGCAAAAGCTAAAACTACCCGTGCATGGGGTTAATCTGCCCAACTTGTTTATTCTTACATATAAAAACGACAATCAGCAATTTTACATTAACGCGTTTAACCGCGGACTGATTTTTTCAAAGCAGGATATTGAAAACTATATTCATGAACTGCATTTGGTTCCGCAGCAATCATTTTTTGAGCCGTGTAATACAATTGAAATAGTACGCAGAGCGTTACGCAATCTCATTATGTCGTTCGAGAAAATGGGCGAACATGCCAAAGCAGAAGAAGTTAAACTATTGCTGATTGAAATTTCGGATGGAGGAGATTTGGGGGTTTAAAGTTATAAAGATGGTAACCCCTGTTTTTTTTTAAAATCATAATGATCAGGTGTAAACTTTCAGTAACGCTCCTCAGAAATTTTTTTCAGTACCTCAGCATTTAATTCGTGTTGTCCTTCGAACGAAAGTATGTGTGGGTTTAGACCGAGCTGCTGATTAAGTTCGGCTATTTCTTTCAGACGGGCATCGGTAAGAAATGGATCTTTTGAACCATATACTTCCAGAACTTCCTTATGTTCAAGTAGCTTTCCTGTTTTTTTAAAGTCCATGTCAGAAGGAAACACTCCAGCCCATAGAATCAGGCGATCGAATCGTATTTGATTATCGGCCGCCCATCTCGAAACGGTGGCGGCCCCCTGCGAAAACCCAAGCAGCGTTATTTTGCCGGCAAAATTTTGAGGAACTTCGGTAGTATAAATTAGGGTAAGGTAGTTGAGGTAATTTTCAATATCGGTAAGTCTATTCTCTTTTGTCATCCAGGTGGCGCCTACTTTATTGTTGCCCGTCTGGTTTCGGGTGGAAACGTCTTGTAAGTAAAACCGGGCGAGCCCTTCTGGTGCAATAACAATAGTTTCGGGCGATTGGATACCTTCGAACTTGCGTATAAAATATTCTGCTAATTGTCCGTACCCATGTAATACAAACCAGATGTGCCTGGTGTGCTGCGTTATTTTTCCTGAGGTAAAATAGCGCGCTTTAAATTGAAAGGTGATATCCCGCTGCATACGGTTCTGTTTAAATTGAAAGCGGCTATTGGTACTACCAATAGCCGCTCACAAATACGTTTAATTATAATTAACGCTTAAATCCTAATGCGCTTCCTCCGCAATGGCCAGAGGGGTCATCGAACGTATATTGGATGTAATAAATACCAGTAGCATTACAGGGATAGGCGATAGCAGAAACAAACTGACCATTTATCTTACTTGTAGCTACTTTGTTACGTTCCTTATCAAATATGCTTACCACAATACCATCAGTGGCTGATCCGTTGGCACAAAGGTTTATTAAGTATTGTGTGCCTTTGGTGAATACATAGCTGTATTCTACTTTGTCTTTAGCTACGCCATCTACTTTATAGCTTTTTAAGAAATTGAAACCACCGGATAGCTTAGGGATACAGGCGGTTGCAAAGCTGTCTGAATCGCAAGTCTGATCGGGTATGGGGCTCATACCCAGAGAGGACAAACAAAAAATTGCAAATACTAACTTTTTCATAGGAGGTGTATGGGTATTAACTGATAATTTTTTCGCGAATGGAATTTGTAATATCGCTAATCTCTTTCACGTTTTCGGGTGTGATGTTAATGGTAGTGCTACTGTTATCTTTTATGACAGCTACCCCATCTACAATTTCCATAGTAGATTCTTTGTATGTGTAACTGATCTCAACTTTATCGTAAGCACTTTTTAGTTGTTCCATGTCGGCTAATAAGCTGGCCATATTCGGGTCTTCTGTGTAGAAAGAAAACAATAAAAGAATTTGTTCAAGCACAATTTTCTGTTCACCTATTTTTTCCCGTAAATCTTTATTGTTCGGATTTTTAACGGCTGTCTGGCAGGTAATCTGCATAGCTTCCACCCACCCACCTGTAAGGAGTAATACGCTCAGGTTATCCCGGCTTTGTGCCTGCAGATAATGGTTGATATGATTGAAGTTCATGGTAGTAATCAGCAATAACGAATCGAGGTTTTTGCTGTTGGCAGCCAGGCGGCCAATGGTTTCTACATCAAAAAACTGCCCTATATTTAATTCATCGGCTAATGATTTGATAGACGTGATAAATTTAATGCCATCTGCATTGCGGCCAAAGATATTTGTGTAACCCAGATCTGTTCCGTAAACACCCAGATTTAATGCTTTTTTATAATTGCTGTTATACTTGGGAAGGTTATTTGAAGAATTGAGTATTTCTGGTGCATACTTAGACCCCGATTCTTTTAACAGTACAGAAATTTCCAACGGGCTTGGAATCTGTTCCAGTATAGAATTGATCACTTCTTCATCTACACCGGCCCCGGCTGTAGTTTGATTTTCGAGACTTTGGAGAAAGGCTTCGTCATCAGGTTTCTTTCCTGATGAGCAACTAACCAACAGGGCAGCTGCTACTCCAATTACTAATAATTTCATATGGTAAGGATTGACTGCAAAAATAAGCATTAGGCCCGGCCGGGCAAATGCTTAAAATGACCTTATTTCTTCAATGTAAGATTAATTTTACCGAACAAGCCTACAAATTTACGAAGCCATTGAAAATACAAGGCAACGAAGAAAACAGAAGACATACCCCAAATCATTAATAGATTAAAGAAATAGGTACTTACAGGCCATCCGGCAAGGTTTTTCTCTGCTATAAAAAACGGGGCGCGGTAATCTAACCGGTGGCTTGGGTTGGGGGACTGAAACACAGGGTTAATATTCTGAATTAAGGCGTCCTGATATTCGCTAATGCGTTCTTTTGTGGTAACATTGCGCACCAGATCGGCCAGACTTTCGTTGTAATATTTATTCTTTTCCTGCTGAATGTTAATGCCTTGCTGTTCATAAAATGCCATCTTCTTTTCAATCAGCCCGGCATAGTGGTTATACTCTTTCTGATAATATTTTTTATACCGGCTCAGGTATGCTTCAATTTGCTCGCCAGTAGTTTTTGAATATCCTGCTGGCGTAAACACTGCTTCCAGATCAAGGTTTTCAATTCCTTCGCGATAGGGTTCGTTACGCAGTTCGGTAAACAGAATGTGTCTGCTGCGTTTGGCTTTAGCGGTATCCGAAGGGGTTTCAGGTAAATCGAGCAGATATTGATTGCGGGTTATTAATTCATCGGCCAGATAAGCAGCTTTATAATCGGCAACGGCTTCTGCCCGTTCATAATTAAAATAGGCTTTTTCAAATTCGTTGTTTTTAAACTGATGCACAGCCATTGCTTCATATGCCCACCGCGATGTCATTAAATCTGCTACCATGGGCACTTTGCCTCTTGTGCTTATAAGATGATTGAGTTTATCAAAGTCAAACAACAAACCACTTAAAATCATTTGAGGGATGAGAAGCAAAGGAATAAGCACATAAACGGTTACGGCCGAGTTAAAAGCCGATGAAATATTAAGCCCAATTACATTGGCAAAGCAGGCCGTGGTAAACAAAATCAACCAGAAGGCCCACGTCATACCCTGTATTTCCAGTATCCAGTTACCGATTATGATAAACGCAAGGGTTTGAACAGCGGATAGTAAAAACAGAATGCCCACCTTCGAAAACAGGTAACTACTCCAACTCAGGTTTAGAAAAGATTCACGTTTTAAAATTTTTCTATCGCGAATTATTTCTTCGGCACTTACAGTTAACCCCATAAACAAGGCTACAATGATTGCCATTAACATAAAGGCCGGAAAATTTTCATTATACCGAAACAGATATGATGAACCATCGGGCGCACTGCGATAACGAATTACAAAGGCGAGTAACATGGCCAGCAGGGGAGCTTCCAGCAAATTGATAAGCAAGTACTGCCGGTTACTGAGCTTGGCCAGAAAATCGCGTGTAGCAAATATGAAGGTTTGACGGATACGCGAAGGCAGGTGGAGATTGCGGGGCGGAATTTCTTTTACCTCTTCCAACTTCCCCTGGCGAGACATCTGGCTATACATTTCGTACCATTGTGCAGGAGTAATCTTGCGTTTGATGGTAGGTTGCCCGTATTCATCTACAACCTTGGCCTCTATAATATTAAATATCTGTTCTGGGTTTACGTTGCCACACACTTCGCATTGGCCGCGGTTGCTATCTACCTGATGGGTGGCTCTTTTAAAATACGTAACAGCTTCTACCGGGTTTCCATAAAAGGCCGGATAGCCACCGGTATCCATAATTAACATCTTGTCAAACATCTTGTAAATGTCAGACGAGGGTTGGTGAATTACGACAAAGATAAGTTTGCCTTTTAGAGATAGTTCTTTGAGAAGGTCTATTACATTTTCTGAATCGCGGGAAGATAAACCAGAGGTGGGCTCATCTAAAAACAAAACAGCAGGTTGGCGCAACAGCTCAAGGGCAATATTTAATCGCTTACGCTGACCGCCACTTATTTTTTTATCCAGTACACTACCTACCTTCAGATCTTTGCGCTGATCAAGGCCCAGATCTTCCAGTACTTTCATTACCCTGAAATCAATTTCTATTTCGTTCAGGTTGGCAAAGCAAAGCCTGGCATTGTAATACAGATTTTGATAAACCGTTAATTCTTCAATCAATAAATCATCTTGCGATACATAACCAATTACGCCTTCTACTTTTCGTTTCTCGGTATGAATGTCAAAACCATTTATTTTGATTTGGCCTTTGCTGGGTTTTTCCAGGCCGGCCATAATATTCAGTAAAGTGGTTTTACCGGCACCACTGGCTCCCATAATTCCAATTAGTTTGCCGGGGCCTTCCAAAATTTTTACATGGTGAATACCCACTGTACCATTGCTGAATTTGTACTCTTCAACGTTTGCAGAGAAGGAAAGCCGTGCGGCCTGCACTTCTTCATTAAAATCAGCCACCAAATCACTGTAATAAAGTGCGCTTCCATCAGGTGTTTTAACGGTGCTGCCTTGCGAAAAAAGATAGATTCTTCCGGGCTTCATGGTAAATCCATTCAGCACGTTAGAGTCGGTACCCAGGTATTTTACAAAGTACATACCCACACTGCTTACCCGAAGGAAGACAAGATGGCCGTGTACATGGGTGTGAATATGCTTTTGTAAGGGGGCAAGTTTTTTTGTGCCTTCATCGGCAATCAGAATATCTTTAAAATTGAGGGTAGTTGCATCTGCTGAAACAGCAAAGTTTTCGATCAGCTTATATTCGTACGGTACAATGTTAAACACAGTAGATACTGTGTTTACAATTTCCATGCGTTGGGGTGTAAAATGCTTATCCGATCCAACCAACTCAAGAATTTTATTCAAAACAATTATTTTTTGTTTTTGAGTTAGTGTCTTGTTAATTTTTTTGCAGATCGCCAGTGTTTTTATCGAATCCTTTACAGAGGTTAGCTTATTGGTCTTGTCGTCTATGTGGGGAGCTTGTTGCTCCGTATAGCCCGACATACTGTCGTACAATTCGAGATAGCCAGCAATGGCCGATTTTTCAAGCTCCTGTTGGAAGAAATCAATTACAAACTGGCGTTCATTCTCTGAAACCCCGCCATCTTGTTTGGTAATAATGGCAAATAGTTGGGTGAGGGCTTTGAGAATTTCTTCACTCATAGGGAAAGGCTACAGGTTTACCAGGCAATTAAATCAATACGCCTGAAACTCAAAAGGTACAGATGTTAATTGAACCAGTTCCTGCCCGCACTCTTCCATATCTTCATCATCCTCCAGAAACTGCCATACTATTTTAACGTCTGGTAACCCTTCTAACGTTTTTATGATATCCAGCAACTCTCGTTGTGTAGCGGTGTCGATGTATTCAAAACGGGCCACAATAACGGTAACTGCATTTGGCTTTTTACTATATTCTTTAAACCATGCATGTATGGGTTTAAAAAAATCCTTCGGGTTATCGGATACCGAACGCCCCTCAAACTTAAAAATTCGGTTATCAGCATCAAGCAACACAGAAGGTGTTAGATCGGTTGAATTAATTTCTAATTTTTGCACAGGTAGAAGTGGGTTTACGGGTTCAGATTTTCGCTGGTAAAAGCAAATGGTAATAATAAACTGGCCGAAGCACATTTAATCCATTGGTTGTCGGTATGGTGCAGAATAACTTCAAACGGTTTGTTTTGACGCTCTTCAAACTCTGCCATTACCTGACGGCAAGCTCCGCACGAGGCTGCAGCCGAAAGCTCTTTATGATTTTTTTTGTGGGCAACCACCGCCATTTTAGTAATGCGCTTTCCTTCGTGCAGCGAAACTGCGGCATACAAGGCTACGCGTTCGGCACACATACAAAGCGGGTACGAAGCATTTTCCTGATTAGAGCCGGTTATTACTGTACCATCTTCCAGCATTAATGCTGCGCCTACATGAAATTTTGAATAGGGTGCATAGGCATGGTGAGTTGCTTCTTTGGCCTTATGCACCAGGTATTTCGATTCATTATCCAGCTCTTCCAGATTCTTAAAAGTTTCGATGCCCTTCATATCAGTTTCGTTTTGATAGCGTAGAAATATAGCAAACCTTGCATTGTCAACGAAATATTACCTGCAATTTCCATTAAATTGGCGGTTCTTTCAAAATTACTATGCTGAATAAAAATATTCTGGTTTTAGGGGCCGGTCGTTCATCGGCTGCATTAATTACCTACCTATTACAACAGGCTGTACAATTTGGCTGGAAAATAACAGTTGGCGATGTGGTACTTAAGCACGCACAAGCACACGTAGGGAATCATCCGCATGGCGAGGCTATAATTTTTTCAATTGACGATACCGAAGCAAGTGCTTCAATTATAGCAACAGCTGACGTGGTGATTTCCTTACTACCCGCACATTTACATCCTAAGGCGGCCGAACTCTGTTTAAAGCACCGCAAGCATTTGATAACGGCCAGTTATGTTTCGGAAGAGATGAAACAATTTGATGCCGAAGCCAAACAACAGGGTTTGCTGTTTTTGAACGAGTGTGGTCTTGATCCGGGCATTGATCATATGAGTGCCATGCAGGTAATAGATAGAATAAAAACCACAGGGGCAGAGATCACATCGTTCGAATCGTTTACCGGTGGATTGATTGCTCCGGAAACAGATCCGCAAAATCCATGGCGATATAAATTTACCTGGAACCCGCGCAATGTGGTTATGGCAGGACAAAGTACAGCCAGATTTTTGCAGGAAGGTAAATACAGGTACATACCGTATCAACAATTGTTTACGCGTACTACACCTATTGTGGTACCGGGCCTTGGCGCATACGAAGGGTATGCCAACCGCGACTCATTAAAATATTTGGAAACGTATCGGCTGGATAATATTCAAACTATGATCAGAGGTACGTTACGCAACCAGGGTTATTGCAGTGCCTGGAATGTGTTGGTACAATTGGGCTGTTGCGATGATAGTTTTATTATGGAAGATAGTGAGGGTATGACACACCGCCAGTTCATACAATCATTTTTGCCTGCCGGTAAATCTGCAGAAGAAATAATCAGTAGTCTTTTTAATATAAAGATTGATGGAGAAGAAATAAAACGACTTACCTGGAGTGGCTTGTTTTCGGACGAATTAATTGGATTAGAGGCGGGAAGCCCGGCCCGCATACTTGAACATATCTTAAATAAACGCTGGAAACTTGTGCCGGGCGATAAAGATTTTATTGTGATGTGGCATAGGTTCCGGTATACACAGGCGGGCAAACAAAAATGTATTGAGGCCTATCTTACCTCCACAGGAAGCGATGAAGTACAAACGGCAATGGCCAAAACTGTTGGGTTGCCACTGGGCATTGCAGCTAAATTGCTTTTACAGAATACCTTTAGAGCGGTTGGTGTTGTTATTCCGGTTACGTTCGAATTTTATGCGCCTATACTGGCAGAGTTAAGTTTAAATGGTATTGCCTTGCAGGAGCAGGAAGTGAATTACTGAGGTTTAAGAAAAACGATGCATAACAGAAGACTTATGGCATAGCCAAGGGTAATCCATACCGACCCGCTCAACAGCGCTATAATCGAAATCTGTAACACAGAAAAAACAGGAACAAGTACCATACCTGCGGCAAATTTTAGCGAACCAATAAACTGCGGATCGAGATTTGGTTTGCCTGTAATTTTATGTACCACGGCCCGGGCAAGGCCATGATTGATCAAATAGTATAAGCGAATAATTTTTTGTAAAAAACCAGTGGAAGGTGGTTTTTGGTACTGCTGTATGGTTGGAAATGAATCTACTAGTTGTTGCTCGTGTTGTAACTGAGTAACGAGGTCAGAAAAATACGGCCGATTTGCCTGAAGGCATTTCCAGGTTACTTCATAATTGCTTTCGGGAATAGAGAGAATTAAAGGAGTAATTTTATCCGCTACTTCTTTTAACAAGGTTTCGGTTTTTTGTACAGAGTTTTCATCAAAGTAATTTTTTGATAACGCAATAGGAACTCCAAAACTCACCAACACACGCGACCGGAATGAAGTATGAGCCTCGTAATGAATGCCCACAGGCACAACCTGTACTGAAGTGTTTTGTTGTAAAGCTACCTGTGCTATTCGTGCGAAACCTTTTTGGAGAGGCCTTAAATTGTAGTGCTCGTTGTGGTTACCTTCGCCAAATATCAATACCGATTCTCCGCGCTTTAGCACCTTCGCACACTCATCCATTATAGCTTCATTTTTGCGCAACGTATCAAATCCATCGCGAAAGCGATACACGGGCATCATCTGAATGGAGGTTAGAAGTACCCGAGCCCATTTTTTTTTAAAAACATTGGCTCGGGCCAGAGCCCAGGGGTTGCGCTTCGAACTACAGATTAGAACTACCGCATCTAAAAATGCATTCTGATGATTGGCTACAAAAATTACCGGACCAACAGGAATAGGGGCCAGCTTTCTGATCTGCCATTTACGGAAATAAAAACGCAATGCCAGTTGGCAATACGATTTCATGCAATGGTAAAATAACTTTTGAATCACGATCAGGTGGATTGAATAACAACCTTACGATTGCGCATAATGGAAGCAAACGTAAGTCCTGAAATAAGATGCCACACCCCCCACCAGGCTGCTACCACAGCCATGGCTGTATTGCCATTGAAGAAGGTAAAAATAAGAATCAATGCGAGGCCCGAGTTTTGAATTCCGGTTTCAATAGCTACGGTACGGTTAATGTCCTCCGTATTCTTAAGCGCTTTACTGAAATAGTAAGCTGCGGTTAAGGCTAACCCATTGTGAAGCAATACAATCCAAAACACATTGCCAAGGTGCTCCACAAAAGCACTTTGATTATTGAGTACGGCCGCAATAATAAACCCAACTAACATAAACATAGAAGCAATGCGCACAGGTTGGGCAATCTTTTGCGCAAAGCGGGGCAGGTGGGCGGCTACACTCATACCTACAACCAATGGAATTAGTAAGATTGCCACCATGCTGATTAGTAGAGAAAGCAAATCAATTTCGAATGATTTTATTTCGGACGAAAGTGAGGGTAGTACAGATCCCCACAGAAAAAAACTAAGGGGTGTAATAAAAAATGCGCTTAGCGATGAAAATGCTGTAAGCGTTACGGATAGTGCTACATGCCCCTGCGCAAGTTGAGTAAAGAAATTCGATACATTCCCTCCAGGGCAGCAAGCCACTAGCAACAACCCTAAGGCCATACCTGTGGAAATGGGCAGAACTGAAATTAAAAGTATAGTTAATGCAGGCAATAAAATTACTTGTGCAAATAAGCCGGTGGCAATCGCTTTTTTTTGATCTACCAATTGCGTAAAGTGGGCCCACCGTATATCCAGGGCAACCCCAAACATGATTATGGCAAGGCAAATATTTAAAACAGTAAGACTGCTTTGGGAAAACTGAATGGAGGTTTCGGGCAAAGGCTTGGGTTTTAATTTAAAGATACAGGTTTGAATTAAAATCAATCAGTTTGCCGGGTACGGTTTTCTTCATACCAGTTATCAATTAATAAATCATGACTAAGCGCAGCAGAAACAGCAAGCTGATCGCACCGCTCGTTTTCCGGATGCCCCGCATGTCCTTTTACCCAGCTAAACTTGGGAGTAAAACGGTGGTGTAGAGGAATATAGCGCTGCCATAAATCGGCATTGGCTTTTTTGGCAAAATTCTTTTTTTGCCAACCCCACAACCAGCCTTTTTCAATAGAATCAATCACATACTTCGAGTCTGAATACACGGTAATGGCCATCCCCAATTTTTTGATAGCCTCCAATGCTACAATTACAGCCAGCAGTTCCATGCGGTTATTGGTAGTAAGCCGATACCCTTCACTGAGCTCTTTTATGTGGCCATTAAACTTTAGGATAATGCCATACCCGCCTGGGCCGGGGTTACCTTGTGCAGCGCCATCTGTGTATATTCTTATCATGCTGCAAAAATATAAGTTTGAAAATTGTTTGGATGATTTTTTGAATGACCCGGTTTCCTTATTCCAATGCTCCGGTTTCACCCCCCTTAAACTCCGGTTTCACCGACTTTAACCTGTTGGTAACCTAATGGCAATTAGTAAGCAGGCAAGTGCTGCGTTATTTCGTGTAATAAAACATTAAAAGTATGAGTAACACAAAAAAAATTAGCGGTAGCATTTGGGCGGGCGGCCTGATACTGGCCATAGGAAGCATCTTGTTATTAGACAGGATGGACTTTCTTTACTTTCCACACTGGCTATTTACATGGAAGACCTTACTAATTGCTATTGGTTTGGTGCTTGGGGTTAGCAAAAAATTTGAAGGCATTGGGTGGTTAGTGTTGATTCTGATCGGTACTTTTTTTATGATCGATGACATTCCAGGCTTTCCGTACGATGTAGACCGCTACGCATTTCCGGTTGGAATAATTGTAGTGGGGGCCTTTATTGTAGGCCGTGCGTTGTGGGGTCCTTCGCGTGAAGCACGCAAAACCCTTACGGGCGATGGTCTGGTTACCTTAGATGAAGGTGGTGAAGATTACTTTGACATTACGGCCATATTTGGGGGTGCAAAGCGGAAAGTTTTCTCTAAAAATTTTAAAGGAGGAGATGCTACCTGCATTTTTGGAGGTACCGATTTAGATCTTACACAAGCCGATATACAAGGCACTGTAGTTATTGATGTGGTACAAATGTTTGGTGGTGTTAAGCTAATAGTGCCAGCCAACTGGGAAATCAAATCTGACATTGTAGCTATTCTGGGTGGGTTCGATGACAAACGCAATACCCCGCAGGGCCCGCCTTCCGGAAAAAAATTAGTGATTACCGGCTTCGTAATGTTTGGGGGGGTTGAGATAAAAAGCTATAACTAACAAATTACTAATTGTTGATTTCGCCTAACCGATACTTATCTATGAATTGGTATCTTGTTAAATTGGTTTTTCAGATAGTAAATGGGAATAACCGTGCACAGTTCGATGAGCAATTGCGCTTAGTAAAAGCCGATGAAATAACCTGGGCTTCTGAAAAGGCAAGTGTATTAGGTTGGCTTGAACAGACTACATTTAAAGGTAAGCATGGCATGGTTGAGTGGAGGTTTATTGGTGTGGCAGAAATACATCAGGTAGGAGCATGGACAGATGGCATGCAACTTTGGTCTACAACCAGTGAAGCCGATAACGAGAACGAATACATCAATCTAGTAAAGACTAATTCGGCTAAAGCATTACACCTGAACAGGCATGCTACTTATGAGTGGGCAGAATAACCAGTGTGAGTATAAAAAAACGGGGAAGGTCAATTTTACTTGACTTCCCCGTTTTATTGTCTATCAACCGTAGTTAATACACAATCCTAACTTGTTGCTGAATCGGTAAAATCTGCCTGGCATGTTTCGCAACATTCCATCTCAACTTCATACCAACTTTTACTTTCCGAAGAAAGTTTTTGCTGACATAACCTTCCTGCACTGCTTTTTTGTCAGATACTTTCCGTAGAATTTATCCTTTTGTTTTTCAGTGCGGGTTAATCCCCTTTTCAGTAAATCAACTTAGTGATATGAAAGTACTTGACTGATTCATACCCACAAAACATTTTTCAAAAAAGAACTACACAACTTATGCACCGGGTTGTCCACACCGTGTAAGTAATCATTAATCACTCAGTTGTGGCAAAAGGGTTCACATACTACTTCATACCGATAGTTGCATGATTCGAAGAACTTGCCCAAATTCATGACAAAAATCATCTTTATCACTAATCGCAATCATGTTCGCTATAAACACCTCAATTTATTTTTATACCCCATAAATAGACCTTAATCCCATGCAGCTCGAGAAGATTCATTACGACAACAAAATTGTCAAGGCCTTTATTATCGCAACTATAGTTTTTGGTATTGTGGGCATGACGGTAGGCCTTTTGGCCGCCATTCAGCTTTTTTACCCGCTTTTTAACTTCGATCTACAGTATATTACATTCGGGCGCATTCGCCCGCTGCACACCAATGCGGTAATTTTTGCCTTTGTGGGCAACGCCATGTTTGCCGGCATATACTATAGTCTGCAACGGTTGCTAAAAGCCAGGCTTTATAACGATGCACTCAGCTGGTTCCATTTTTGGGGTTGGCAGTTAATTATTCTTGCCGCAGCCATCACACTCCCACTGGGCTATACCACCTCAAAAGAATATGCTGAGTTAGAGTGGCCTATTGATATTGCAATTGCAGTGGTATGGGTGGCATTTGGTATTAATATGATTGGTACCATTATCAAACGCAGAGAACAACACATGTATGTGGCCATCTGGTTTTACATTGCCACGTTTGTAACGGTTGCTGTGCTACACATCGTTAACTCATTTGCTATACCCGTTACGTTTTTCAAAAGTTACTCCTGGTATGCAGGTGTGCAAGACGCTTTAGTGCAATGGTGGTATGGGCACAATGCGGTGGCATTCTTCTTAACTACGCCATTTTTAGGAATCATGTACTATTTTCTTCCTAAGGCAGCTAACCGCCCGGTTTATTCCTACCGACTTTCTATCATTCACTTCTGGTCGTTAATATTCATTTACATCTGGGCCGGCCCCCATCACTTATTGTATACAGCCCTTCCAGACTGGGCTCAGTCATTGGGTGTTGTGTTTTCGATTATGCTTATCGCACCCAGTTGGGGGGGTATGCTAAATGGTTTGTTTACGTTGCGCGGAGCATGGGATCGTGTGCGTGAGGATGCCGTATTGAAATTTATGGTTGTGGCTATTACGGCTTACGGAATGGCTACACTGGAAGGGCCATTGCTTTCATTAAAGAATGTAAACGCAATTGCGCATTATACCGATTGGATTATAGCGCACGTACACGTGGGTGGTTTGGGGTGGAATGGGTTCCTGATTTTTGGCATGTTGTACTGGGTAATCCCACGTATGTGGAATACTAAACTCTATTCGCCCAAACTGGCCAATGTTCACTTCTGGATTGGTACTTTGGGTATTGTGTTCTACGCCTTACCCCTATACGTAGCAGGCGTAGTACAAAGTTTAATGTGGAAAGAATTTGCTGCCGATGGTTTCCTTCGCTATCAAAACTTTCTGGAAACCACAACCCAGATTTTACCTATGTATATGCTGCGAGCGGTAGGGGGTGCACTTTACCTTACCGGTGTAATTATTATGACCTATAATTTAATCAAGACAGCTGCCGCAGGAAGTTTTGTAGCCAATGAAGAAGCAGAAGTAGCTCCGTTGGTGAAAGTGAAGCATACCGGAGGGCACTGGCACCACATTTTGGAAGCTAAACCAATTCTGTTTACAGTACTGGCGCTGGTTGCAATTTTGATTGGAGGTATTATTGAGATGGTTCCTACTTTTTTGGTTAAATCCAATGTGCCTACCATTGCTGCCGTTAAGCCTTATACTCCGCTTGAGTTACACGGTCGGGATATTTATATACGCGAGGGTTGCGTTAACTGCCACTCTCAGATGATTCGACCGTTCCGCTCGGAAGTACAACGGTATGATCCTAAAGGTGGCGAGTATTCAAAAGCGGGTGAATATGTGTATGACCATCCCTTTCTGTGGGGGTCAAAGCGAACCGGGCCAGACTTACAGCGTACAGGAGGTAAGTATGCCGATAGCTGGCACTTCCGTCACATGCTTACTCCGGCCGAGGTAAGTACAGGCTCAATTATGCCGGCTTATCCATGGTTATACGAACAACAGATTGATAAGGATTTAACAGCAGGAAAAATTTCCGCACTTCGAACCTTAGGCGTTCCATATCCTGATGGATATGAAGATGTGGCAAACAATGAACTGGATGCACAAGCCAAACGAATGGCCGAAAACCTTAGTCTGGAAGGATTGGAAACAACACCCGATGCTGAGATTATCGCACTGATTGCCTACTTGCAGCGATTGGGAACAGATATTAAGTTAAGCGAGACCACTCAAAATAACTAGCCATGTATAAGCACGTTCTTCAAAGCATCGATAATGTGGCCATCTGGCCTGTTATCTCATTCATCATCTTCTTTACGTTTTTCGTGGTGCTGTTGTGGCGGGTGTTTACAGCCGATAAAACGTTTATCCGCAAAATGAGTGAAAAACCTCTGGATGATGGACCTGAATCAAATGTTAATGCCGAATCTCTAACCTGACTACCCATGAAAAAGTTGATTTCATTATTCACCTTGTTGTTTAGTTCCGTTGCCACCTTTGCGCAAACAGAACCATCATCAGCTTCTATTCTGGATAGCCCCATGTTAATGTTTTACATTGTGGTTGGATTTGTATTTGTAGTGGTAGTGCTGGTAATACTGGTTGCCCTGTACATGTTGCAGGTACTTAATTTTATGGTGAAGCAAGCCACACGCGAAAGGGCCGAGCGGTTAGGCATCCCGTATAAAGAACAACCCTCTTTCTGGGCTAAGTTGTGGAAAGAGTCCAACGACTTTTCGCCAATCGAAAATGAGGCAGATATTACAATGAAACACACCTATGATGGTATACGTGAGTTGGATAACCACTTACCACCCTGGTGGAAATGGTTGTTCTATGGGAGTATAGTTTTTTCGGGTGTTTACTTTGTGGTCTATCACATGTCCGATACGTTGCCTCTGCCATTGAAAGAGTATGAAAATGAATTAGCACTGGCCGATGAACAAGCCCGCAAATTAAAAGCATCCAGCCCCACTGCGGTTATAGACGAAAACACAGTACAGCTGGTAACCGATGCGAATGCCCTAGCTGATGGCAAGACTACATTTCTCAACAACTGCGCATCCTGCCATCGCAAAGATGGTGGTGGCGATATAGGCCCTAATCTTACGGATGAGTATTGGAAGCATGGTGGCTCTATTCAAGATATCTTTAAAGTAGTAAGGCACGGTGTGCAGGCTACCAATATGATTGCCTGGGAAGGATTCATTAGCCCCGAAAAAATGCAAAACGTATCAAGCTATATACTCACTTTGCAAGGTTCTAGCCCCGAAAACGCCAAAAAGCCTGAAGGGGAGTTATACAAACCAGATGCAACACAACCATCATCAGATTCTGTTAAGGTACAGGCAAGCCTGTAATCTTAAATAAAATATGAGATATTTGAGTCAGGTATGAAGGAGCAGGAACATAATTTTTATCAATACGAAGAGGAGTTTCGCGATACGCTGGCTACAGTTGATGAAAAGGGAAAACGGGTTTGGGTGTACCCCAAAAAACCAACAGGCTATTATCATACCCTGCGCATTTGGGTAACGGTATTCTTGCTCACTTTGTTTTTTGTAGGTCCATTTCTGCAATGGCAGGGCAGGCCTTTTTTACTCTTTAATATTTTCGAGCGAAAGTTTATTCTGTTTGGCCAGGTGTTTTGGCCGCAGGATTTTTTTCTGCTTGCACTTACCCTTATTACTTTTTTTGTTTTTGTTATTCTGTTTACGGTAGTGTTTGGGCGCTTGTGGTGCGGATGGGCTTGCCCGCAAACACTTTTCATGGAAATGGTTTTTCGAAAAATCGAGTATTGGATTGAAGGAGATGCCAATGCACAACGCAGGTTGAACAACAGTAAGTGGACCCGCGAGAAGCTCCTGAAAAAAACTTCCAAGCAAATTATTTTTATCCTTATATCGCTTATTATTTCACATGCCACTATGGCCTATCTGATCGGGTTAGATCAGGTAAAGGAAATTGTAAGCAAACCCCCTACAGAGCACCTCGCTGGTTTTATTGGATTAATTGTTTTTACAGCACTTTTTTATGGAGTGTTTGCCTGGTTTAGAGAACAGGCTTGTATTGCCGTTTGCCCATATGGAAGATTGCAAGGCGTACTGTTGGTAAAAGACTCTATTGTTGTTGCGTATGATTGGCTGCGGGGCGAGCCCAAGGGTAAACTTAAGAAAAACCAATTGGCCATAACCGAAAAACAAGGCGATTGTATTGATTGCAAACTTTGCGTACACGTATGCCCAACCGGCATAGACATTCGTAACGGTACCCAACTGGAGTGTGTAAACTGTACTGCGTGTATGGATGCCTGCGATGATGTGATGACCAAGATCAGCAAGCCAAAAGGATTAATCCGGTATTCATCGCACAATGCAATAAGCCAGGGTAAACAAAAATTATTTACTGCCCGGGTGGGGGGATATGTACTTGTACTTACGGCATTAATAAGCCTGCTTAGCTATTTCGTATTTACACGCGCTGATATTGAGACAACCATCCTTAAAGTACCCGGTACACTTTATACTAAAACAGACGATGGTCAGATAACCAACCTGTATAGTATCGAGTTTGTGAATAAAACCTTTAATGATATTGACCTTACTGTAAAAATTGAATCTCCAGCCCGCGCTACGTACATGAAGATTGGTGATCCTGAGATTGTAGTTCCCAAAGAAGGCATTCTGAAAGGAATGATTATGGTGAAACTGCCTGAAGACGCAATAAGCACTGCTAAAACAGTAATAAAATTAGGAATATATCAGGGCGATGAGAAACTGGAAACTGCCACGGCACGTTTTATAGGTCCGATTAAGATAAAGCCAAAAAGCACAGAATAAAGTTTAGTATTATGAAATGGATTGTGGGCGCATTTATTTTTTTCGCTTTGTTTATAGGGACTTTGGTTTTTGTTTCAATGAAGCAAGAGATAAGCCTTGTATCCAATACGTATTACGAAGATGAGTTGAAGCATAGCGAAAAGATGCAACGTGTAAGTAATGCGAATGCATTAAACAGCAAACCCGCATTATCGTTTGAAGGCAACCAGGTGAAAGTATCGTTTGATCAATTCAACCAGATTGAAAACGGCAAACTAACTGTACAACGACCTTCTAAAGCTGGCCTTGATTACCAGTTTAATGTACCAGCCGGATCGGAACCCATTCAGGTTTTTGAACTTAAGAAATGGGAACAAGGTCTATATCGTGTTGGGTTCTCCTGGTCTTTAAATGGTCAGAATTATTATGTAGAAAAACTATTAGTACTGTAGTGCTATGTGGACAGCCATTGTACTGGGGTTAGCCGGAAGTTTACACTGCGCAGGTATGTGCAGCCCGCTGGCTATGGCTGTTACCGCAAAGAAACCATTTGTAATTAATAAAGTGGTTTACAATAGTGGTCGTATTTTAATCTACGGATTGCTGGGGGCATTGGCAGCAGCCTTCGGTAGTTTGTTTAGCCTTACTGCCTACCAAAGTGTATTATCTTTTTTGATGGGGGTAATCTTTTTGCTGATGGGGGTTGGCGCAATAACAGGGGTACAGATTCCCTATTTATCGAATCTTTTAAATAAGCTAACCTCAGCGCTTAAGCGTTTGTTTGGATTCTGGTTACAGAAAAAACAAAACGGGGCCATTTTTGTTATGGGAATGCTAAATGGGCTGTTGCCGTGCGGCCTTACCTATCTGGCTCTTACCTACTGTTTTATTTTGCCTTCTGCTGCAGAAGGCTTTGCATTTATGCTCTTGTTTGGATTTGGCACCTGGCCTGTAATGATTGGTTTGAGCTGGTTAATGAGCCTTGGTTTTGCCCGGCTAACCCAAAATTACAAACGCATGGCCATGTTTGCTTTTAGCGTAATTGGTATCTGGCTGATGGTTAGAGTGTTTGTGCAGCATCCAATGGCACATGAAACGCAGAACAAAGTGCTTACAGAAGAAGTGATCTGTCCGTGAATTAGCGTTTTGAAATTGCCCTTAATTGAGTACTTTTAGTTCAGTTAAAACAATCATAAATCTCAATTGCGATGAAAAAAATACTGGTACCAACCGATTTCTCTAAAACCTCAATTAATGCATTAGAGGTAGCTGTTGAAATCGCAAAAAAATCAAATGCTGACATTACATTGCTTCACGTAGTAGAAGAAGCTGGTTCTTCATCGTTTTCGGTTATGGGCGAGTGGCATAAACAAGACTGGACAGATAAACTGTTTACCTTCAGAATGCTGGAAAAAGCAAAAGCGCAACTGGAAAAACTTGTACTCGATCCGCAATACGCAAGTGTTACCATAAATGGTGAATTGCGGTTGGGAAATGCTTTCCATGGAATGCGTACTATTATTACCGAACAAAAGGTAGACCTGGTGGTAATGGGAACGCAGGGGCGTTCAGGGGCATCAGAAGTAATAATTGGTACTAATACCGAACGTGTTGTACGTCATGCCAAATGCCCTGTATTAAGCATTAACAAAAAGCCGGGTAAAATAAATTTCAAAAACATTGTATATGCTACTGCCATGCATAAGGATGAAGAAATTTTTTCGCGCATGGTAAAGAAAACTCAGCAGTTATATAATTCAACTGTGCATTTGGTGCGGATTAATACACCTGGCGATTTTCAGCGCGATTATGTGGTGAAAGATTACATGGAAAAATTTGCAAAAAAACTAGGACTAAAAAACTATACCATTAACGTGTTTAATGATATTACCGAGGAGGATGGTATTATCTACTTTGCGGAAACAATTGATGCCGACTTGATTGCTATGGCCACACACGGCCGTACAGGATTTGCACATGTACTGGCGGGCAGCATTGCAGAAGATGTGGTAAGTCATGCCAAACGCCCGGTATTAACGTTTGTAGTAAAGCGATAATTCTTCGGGTTTCAGAATGAGTAAGCCTTCCGGATTTCGGGAGGCTTATTTTTTTACCTTTATATTATGTAACGCGTAGCTTCTGAAAAATTACTATTTCATATTAGGGTTAAATATAAATGCCGGCCAGGCTGAAATTAAACAAGCCTACCGTAAGCTTGCCCTGCAATTTCATCCCGATAAAAATACGTCTAAAGAAGCATCGGCAATTTTTATAGAGGTAAATGAGGCGTATGAAATATTAGGCGATGTAGATCGAAAGCGGGAATACGATAAACTTCTGTTAGGCATACCCTCAGAGCCTGTTAGGGTGCATCGCGATCCGCAATATCGGCCAAAGCCACCCGGTTATGGATCTGTATCCAAACGAAAACAAGCGCTGGAAGCCATGCGCGAGTACCTCAAGTATGCGATTATGTTCTCGCGACTTGCGCTACTGTTTTCAGCTATACTGGTGACAGATTATACACTGCCTCCCAAAAAAACAAAAGAAGAAGTTCTGAGTATTAAACCGAATGAAGCACGGGGTTATCGGTCATCAGCTTTGGCGTTGCAAGACGGAGAAGTGATCAACATGAAACAAGAAACGGCTTTACAATTTCAAAGCGGTACCGTAATTGCGTTGTATAGCTCAAGCTGGTTTTCGGTNNTTTTGGTGGAAAGGAATAGAGTTTAGGTTTAACCTGGGTGTAGTAAACGGAGTATTAATACTTCTGAATTTAATTTTTTTACAAATCCATAGCTTTTAAAAATATGAGTAAAAAGAACGATTGGAAAAACAGGGAGGGAGTAATTTACTCCACCAACTCCGACTTTACCTATGCGTATACCCACAACGAAGAGGCTGAAACATTACCTCCGGCAAAACAAAACCTTCGTATTAAAATGGATAATGCAGGCCGGGCAGGAAAGCAGGTAACGTTGGTTACCGGATTTATTGGTGCCGCAGCCGATCTGGAATCACTTACTAAACTATTGAAAACCAAATGTGGAGTAGGAGGATCAGCCAAAGATGGCGAGATTCTGATTCAGGGCGATGTGCGTGATAAAGTGCTGGCTGTATTAACCAAAGAAGGCTACAAAGCCCGTAAAATCTGATAATTAATCTGTCATTCATAAACTTTTGGTCTCAAAACCGGGTTGTATTGTATATTTGTTATTCAACTAAAATAAATTCTTATGGCATTTACACTTCCTGCGCTGCCTTATGCCTTTAATGCATTAGAGCCGCATATCGATGCACGAACCATGGAAATACATCATGGAAAACATCACAACGCATACGTTACCAATTTGAATAATGCTGTGGCCGGCAAGCCCGAAGAAAGCCTAAGCATTGAAGAAATCTGCAAAAGCATTTCAAAATATCCGGCCGCTGTACGCAACAATGGCGGTGGACATTATAACCACTCGTTATTTTGGACAATTATGGGCCCGAATGCGGGTGGTGTACCAACCGGTGCATTGGCTGATGCCATTAACGAAGCGTTCGGAAATTTTGATGAGTTTAAGACTAAGTTCAACGCAGCGGCAGCCGGTCGTTTTGGCTCAGGCTGGGCATGGTTAATTAAAGATGCATCTGGTAAACTGGCAATCACTTCAACACCCAATCAGGATAATCCGTTGATGGATGTAGCGGAGGTTAAAGGTACACCCGTTTTAGGATTAGATGTTTGGGAACATGCCTATTACTTAAACTATCAGAATCGCAGACCTGATTACTGTGCTGCCTTCTGGAACGTGGTAAACTGGGCTGAAATAGCAAAACGCTTCGGTAAATAATACCTAATAAGCGATTTGTAAAATTAAAACCACCTCGCCCAGGTTGGTGTTGTGCGGTAGGCATGTGTGTTGATTCACCAACCTGCAAGATGAAAGTTGATAACAGGTTAGTTTCAAAATTGTTGTTGGTGAGCGTATGCTCAAACCCTCGCACAAACACCAACAACGGCAGAGGGAACTACTTAAATAATTGTAGTGAAACCATCCTGCTTCAGGATGGTTTTTTTATGCAGGAGTATTTTTATTTGCTGTCAGGTCTTCCGACCTGACAGTTTAACTAAAAATCCGTCAGGTTAAAAACCTGACAACAACAGATGGTTTTTTTACACGATGATATTCTACAATTTCATTCTCAGCAACGGATAATTTCGTCCCTGGTCGTCTTTTTCTGTTCGCTCATTGGTTTTGAATCCATGCTTTTTATAAAACTTTACTGCAGATTCATTTTGTTCATTCACATCAACCCTAGTGGCGTGTAACTGGTTGATGGCAAACAACAATAAGGCTTTGCCCAAGCCTTTGCCAAAATAGACTGGAGCTACAAAAAGCATTTCAATTTTTTTATCAGCTACTCCAATAAAGCCAGTAACCTGGTTATTATCAGTACTGCAGAATACAGTAAACTCGTTAAAGTTTATGGCGCTTACCATTCCTTTAATCTCATTAAAGTCTTCTGTACTTAAGAAATGATGGGTAGCCAGCACCGACTCCTCCCACACCTGCAGTACTTGTTGGTTAAGGATATCGGAATAGGGAATAATAGTGGGGTTGTTATTCATAGCTGGCTTTGGAATTGAAGCTGGTGGAAATGAAAAGTCAAATGCCAAATATAGCAGATCTGTCTGAGTACGAAACACGAGTGAGTTCTCGGCAGCCTATACAAAGGGTTCTTTACTGCGTGAGGGGATAAGTATGGGGTGAGATAGTTAGTTTGTCCCCATTAAAATTCTTCTTCAACACGCAAGATAAAGTTAACAGCAATTTGCTCCCCCAAGTTGGTGGTGGTCAAATTTTAGTTATTGCTGGTCGCCTGACCAGCAATCTTAATCTTAGGGTATTAATTCAATATCAGAAAGGGTTTATAGATTGAAAATCCCGGAGATTTGACAAAAGCGTTGTAGTTTTGAGAAAGCGCAGAGTTCCCGAAACGGATAACTCTGCGAGGAAATGAGATTTCGCCTTCAAGTCAGGCCTATCAGGCAACTGCTTATATGTGGGCAGGATCCCTTCGCCCACGTTGGAGTTCTTCNNGCGCAAACACCAACAACGGCAGGGTATTTAGGCTTAGATATTTACAACCAAAACAAGGGTCGCTAATGATTTTGATCGATAAGTTATTTTTTTGGATATACTGTGTACCATCTGCAAAATTTGATCCAGAAGAGAAAAATTCTATTGCTCGTTTAGACTTCATCCGGAATAGCTTATTTCTTATCGTGGGCTTTCTGAGTATCATATCATCTTTATTAAATGCTTCTAAATCTCAAGCATTTGTTTCAATGATAATCGCATTTGTGATTTGTGTAGTCATTGTATTTGTTCGATATACAAACGAAAAAATTAATACACTTTGCAACCTAAGTGTAGATGAATTAAAATCTGGAAGAATTAAAGGTATTGTATTTATTATATTATCGGCTATTATTTGTTTTGGAGGTATGTACTTCGCTTTAGGTTAGTTCTGTAAGTGGGTAGTGCCCTTTCCCAGCAGTGTCTCCCG
>DEIA01000002.1 GCA_002352225.1 Flammeovirgaceae bacterium UBA2786 | reverse complement strand
GAACACCGGCAAAGGCGGGGGGCCCGGTGCTAATAAAATAGTAGAGTAAAGTTGTGCCGTCTGCTAATAGAATTTAATGATGAATTGATTTCGGCACGAAACGCGGTACACTTTGTAAAAATACATTTTGGAAATCCGTTCTTTTTCGATTTGGAGACAGCGTGCTGGAAAAAATTAGCATTTCAAACGCAGTGGGTAGTCAGCACGATTCGCCTGGAACTTGTAGCACCGGGCTGCGCCCGGTGCTACAGATATAACACCCCTTCGAGGTTGAAGCAGAAGTCAATCCCTCTTCGCGAGATCACGAAAAAAATTTATTCAAAAACGGAATTCGCAAAATGTCTTCTTTTATTCGCAGAGTCTCCCATTTCGAACTCCGCGCTTCAAACAAACAATTGTTTGAATAGAGCCCAAAATCATTTAGCTTTCATCTTTTAAATTAAATTTTAACAATGTCATCATCCGCCAAGCAAGGTACATTAGTCCGTTCGTTGGGATTATTCTCCGTTTTTGTTCTTACCATCAGTTCTATTATAGGAACAGGTATCTATAAAAAAATTACCCCTATGGCAACAGAGTTGGGTTCGCCCACATTGGTGCTCATCTGCTGGGCTGTTGCCGGTATCATAACCCTGTTTGGAACATTAAGCAATGCAGAAGTAGCCAGTATGCTGGCTGACTCTGGTGGAGAGTACGTTTATTTCAGAAAGATCTATAATAAGTTTTTCGCCTTTCTTTTTGGCTGGTCAAGTTTCACTGCCATTCGTTCTGCTTCTATTGCCTCTATTGGGTATGTATTCTCACAATCGTTGAATTTACTTGTACCGTTACCGCATTTGCCCGCATCGTGGGAAAGTTTTACGGTGTTAGGTTCGTTTACCCCGTTCGATAACTTCGGAGTAAAAGTTGTTACCATCTTATTGATTGCTGCGCTCTCGTACGTAAACTTTCGTGGCCTTAAATTGGGCGAAGGCCTGACCAAAACCATTACGTATGTGGTAATGGCAAGTATCCTTCTCATTATTATACTGGGTCTTACCATTGGCGGTGGCAGCTTTGAAAACATTCAAACCGAAGCAACCGGGTATGTTTCTAAATCGTGGCTCGACAGCAGTTTGTGGCAATCCTTTTTTGTTGCCATGCTGGCCGCCTTTTGGGCTTATGAGGGGTGGAGTGCTATCGGTTTTTTGGGTGGTGAAATAAAAAACGTTAATCGTACCCTGCCGCTTGCGCTGATCATGGGTGTTTTGTTTGTGATGTTGGTTTACCTGGCCATTAATTTCACATACCTATACATTCTGCCGGTAGATACAATCATTGGCAATGCAACTTCTGCCAACAACATTGCTGCCGTGGGAGTGGTGGGTCATTTTCTGGGTAATGGCGGGATAATGTTTATGTCTGTGCTTATTCTGTTTACCACTTTTGGCTGCACCAACACTACCCTGTTGCCCCCGCCCAGATTATATTATGCCATGGCCAAAGAGGGAATGTTTTTTAAAGGTGCCGCGCAAATTCACCCGGTGTATCACACACCATCAAAAGCTATTTTGTATCAGGCCGTCTGGTCTTCTGTGTTAGTGTTATCCGGAAGCTTCGATCAACTTACGGATATGTTGATTTTTGCTGCCTTCATTTTTTATGGTGCTACGGCTCTGGGTGTTTTTATTCTGCGTGTTAAGATGCCCGATGCCCCGCGGCCATATAAGGTTTGGGGATATCCGGTAATACCGGCATTGTTTATCTTGTTTTGTATTGTGCTGGTTGTAGTTACCCTCACCAGCAAACCACGCGAGGCTTTGATGGGCCTTGCCCTCATGTTCTCGGGGGTTCCGTTTTATTTTTATTGGAATAGGAAAACAAAGTAATAACCTCCTGAATCGTGTTCAATCCGGTCTGCGGCAGTGCAACCTATGCGCATGCACAGGTAATTTTGTTTACTGTTACCGCGAATTAAACACGCTGTCTACCGTTTAGCAAAAAGCAATTCTTAATTGGGTTATTTTTCTCACCTTGAATCCCGTATCAAATCTTCAAATTCATATGCAAAAATTATTCTTTTGCCTACCGGTGTTTCTGCTTTTGCTACACCCAGCGGGCGCACAGGAATACCGCAACCATGCGCAGCTTTCGCAAAAGCTAAAGAGCCTCGAGGCCTCTTCTGCAGGTCTTGCCAAATTAAGATCAATTACTAAAACAGCCGGTGGTAAAGACATTTGGCTGATGGAAGTCGGCTCGGGCGATAGGTCCGCACATCCGGCCATTGCCGTAGTAGGTGGTGTAGAAGGTTCCTTACTCTTTAGCCAGGAATTAGCGGTTGGTTTTATCGAAAAACTTTTGGCCGGTGCAAAAACGGATAGCATAAAAAATCTGCTGGCTACCACCACATTTTATGTTTATCCCTCTATGAGCCCCGATGCCAGCGAACAATATTTTGCATCGTTGAAATATGAACGCAGGGGTAATACCTCTGCTACCGATGATGACCGCGATGGAAAAACAAATGAAGATCCTTTCGAAGACCTGAATGGGGATGGCATCATCACTATGATGCGGGTAGAAGATGTTACCGGCAAATGGAAATCTCATGCCGCTGATGCACGGGTAATGGTGTTGGCCAACACAGAAAAAGGTGAGCGCGGTAATTATCAACTCTACACCGAAGGCATTGACAATGATAAAGACAACGCGTATAACGAAGATGGCGAAGGTGGCATTCACTTCAATAAAAGTTTAACGTTCGATCCTCCTTACTTCACCCCGGGCGCAGGCGAACATCCGGTATCAGAACTGGAAAATCGTGCATTACTTGACCTGCTTCACGAACAAGCCAATGTATTTGCGGTAGTTACATTTGGCCCGGCCAATAATCTGGCCGAGCCCTGGAAGTTCGATCGTTCCAAAACAACCATGCGTGTTATTACTGGTATACTGAGTGGCGATGCGCAGATAAACAAACAGGTAAGTGAGCTTTATAAGAAATCAGTTAACACGAAAGATGCTCCGGGTGCGGCTGCCACTAAAGGCGACTTTGTACAATGGGCTTACTTTCATTATTCGCGGTTAAGCTTTAGCACGCCCGGTTGGTGGGTTCCTAAGTTTGAAATTCCAAAAGACTCTGCTGCAGCAAAAAAGTATAAGGCCAACGAAGACAAAAACACCGATGTTGATTTTCTCCGCTGGGCCGAAAAAGAAGGGATGGATGTATTTGTTCCCTGGAAAAAAATCAATCATCCCGACTTCCCGGGTAAAACCGTTGAGGTGGGCGGGTTCAAACCTTTCGTAAAAAGCAATCCTCCGGCAAAAGCAATGGACAAAGCAACCAGCGATCATACTAAATTTTTAATCGCGCTGGCTAACATTAAACCCGAAGTGGAACTACTCAATCAAAAAACAGAATCATTGGGCAATGGTATTAGTCGCGTAACAGCAACTATTCACAATAAAGGATTGCTTCCCGCTGTAGCGGATATTGGTACACGAAACTATTGGGTAAAACTAATTAACGTTTCGCTTACGCTGGATAAAGAACAAAGTCTGGTAAGCGGTAACCGTGTGGTTGTGGTTAACAACCTGCAACCAGGCGAAAGCAAAGAAGTAAGTTGGCTGGTGAAAGGAAAAGGAACTGTTATTCTGGAAGCTGGTGCTCCGCAAACCGGGCTCAAAAAAATCAACATCACTCTTTAAATCTGTTGCGTTATGAAAAACATTAAGAATATATTATTTCTGTTTCTTTTGACTTACGGAATCGTTGCACAGGCACAAGATGCTAATGGCGTTTTTCGTGCTGCCGGATCACCCGAAAATCCAAAAGTTTCTGTTAGCTGGAACCGCTATTACACACACGATGGTATTACTGATATCTGTAAAAAAATTGCAGCGGCTCATCCGCAATTAGCTAAACTGGGCTCTATTGGAAAAAGCACACAAGGTCGCGAAATGTGGGTGCTTACTATTACCGACTTCAGTAAAGGAAAACCCGAAAACAAGCCTGCATTTTATTTAGATGGAAATATCCACAGCAACGAAATACAAGGCTCTGAAATGGCTTTGTATACTGCCTGGTATTTAACCGAAACGTTTAAGGACATTGCCTACATCAAAGAGTTGCTGGCCGATCGTGTGTTTTATATTGTACCCACCATCAATCCCGATGCGCGCGATAATTATATGAAAGCACCCAATACCCCACACAGCCCACGCTCGGGTATGGTACCGGTTGATAACGATCGCGATAATAAGACCAATGAAGATGGGTTTGACGATCTGGATAATGATGGACATATCACAATGATGATCCGCAAAAGCCCAACCGGCAGATTTAAAAGAGATCCAAACCATCCTGGTCGCTTAATGATGGTAAAGAGCGATGAAATGGGTGAATACGAAATGTTGGGAAATGAAGGATTAGATAACGATGGCGATGGTCGCGTAAATGAAGATGGCGAAGGCTTCTACGACCCTAACCGCGACTGGGGCTGGAAATGGCAACCCAACACAATACAAGGAGGAGCGTATAAATATCCGTTCTCTATTATAGAAAACCGTAACGTACGCGATTTTGTAATGGCTCATCCCAACATTGCCGGTGCCCAAAGTTTTCATAACAATGGTGGTATGATTTTGCGCGGCCCGGGCGCTGAAGAAGATGCCAGTACATACAATGCCGAAGACTCGCGCATTTACGATGCCATTGGTAAAAAAGGCGAGTTGCTTATTCCGGGTTACCGCTACATGATTGTGTATAGAGATTTGTATTCTGTTTTTGGTGGCGAGCTGGATTGGTTCTATGGTGGACGTGGCATTTATACATTTACAAACGAATTGTTCACCTCCTACATGTACTTTAACAGGGGTGGACGAGGCGAAGATGGGCCTCCTGATGAGCACTATGAGTTTAATCAGAATCTTTTATTTGGCGATGCATTGGTGCCCTGGAAAGAGTTTAATCATCCGCAATACGGCAAGATTGAAATAGGCGGATTTAAGAAAAACTTTACGCGGGCCGATCCTGGTTTTTTACTTGAAAGCGATGCACACCGCAATATGTCTTTCTGCTTGTATCATGCTTACCACATGCCTAAACTAAGTGTGGAAGAAATTTCAGAGAAAAATCTTGGCAACGGACTGGTTGAGGTTACTGCGGTTATAAAGAATGAACGCATGATGCCAACCCACGCCAGTCAGGATTTGAAATATAAAATTGAACGACCCGATTACATTTCAATTGAAGGCGCATCGGTAGTGGCGGGTATGGCCGTAACCAACCGCGATCTGAATATTACCGAGGAGCAGAAAAACAATCCGGCCGTTTTGGAGATTGCCAACATTCCGGGGTTAGGCTCGGTAACCGTTCGCTGGGTTATCAAAACCGCGAAAGGTTATACCATTAAAGTGGACAGCCAAAAAGGCGGTGTGGTGAGTAAGCAGAAATAGACTTACTCTATAACTTCAACTTTGAAAGTCTTCAGCGTATTGCTGAAGACTTTTTTTATCTTTATTCTCATTCATTAGCTAGATCCTATGCGCATTCGTAAAGAAGTCTCTCCAAGGAACGTAAAGATGTTTATGCGTATCGCTCTGTTCACATCTTTTTTCTTTTGTGTGATCGTGCTACTTTTTAACTTTCTGGAGCACAAACCGCTCTTTGCCTTTTCTTACCATTGGATCTTTATTGTATTATTTTATCCGTTAATTCTGGCTTCGGTCTATTCAAGTGCTTCCCGAAAAATTACGTTGTATATCAACGACCACCAAAACATTGATTCATTCAGAACCAAATTGACCAAAACTATTTTGAGTAAAAATGTCGAAGAGAGTAATTCTGTTAACAACGTTTCTCTTTTTGCAGCTAAGGGCTGGTTCTATAGATTGTTCAATAGTTGGGATAGGTCAGAAACCGTTTCAGTAAAATGGGAGAATGAAGTTGTTATTGAAGGATCGGCCCGAATAGTTTCGCAAATTGAAGATTCTCTTACCTGGAACACTGCTTTCAGATAAAATTCAGTAATTCCATTTTATTATTATTCGCAGAAATTAATTTTAAAGTATAGTCCCTGTAAGGGCGATATATTGATAGCACCGGGTGCCAGCCCGGTGCTAATAAATAATAAAAAAAGTCGTGCCGACTGCTGATAGGATTTAAAATGATGAATTGATTTCGGCACGAGCATGATGTGTTTTCTTAAGAAAGCATTCAGAAATCCGTTCTATTGCGGTTGGAGATTGCGTGCTGAAAAAATTAGCATTTCAAACGCAACGGGTAGTCAGCACGAACTTTTCTCAAAGCTTTGGCGCCAGCCATAAAAAACCGGCAGCCAGCACAAACAAAACAAAGAACCAGATTGGGTTAATTAATTGATACGTCTTGTTTTCTGTAGCGAAACCCGCTGACGAATTATTAGTAAGCCCCATTTGAGTGGCCCGTTGAAGGGTTGCTGCGCGCAAAGCCTGCCAGCCACCAGCATCAGATACGTAAAAATTCATTGCAACAGAATCTATTGGTGAAAGCAATTGATGCCAGCCGGTTTGTGTTGGCCATACAACCGATTTCCAGTATTTGTCAATCACCCTGTGTTCCCGCAAAGGAATGTTAACGCTGTCTGATAGAATTATGGGATTATCGTTTGTTGAAATCACATTAAACGGAACGGGCTCCTGAACATAAACCGGAAAATCATTCTCTATATGAATTACCGTTGATGCATTTGCTGTGCGTGCCAATGATTCGATTATCTGTGTCCACATACTGGCATATATATCTGCGCGCTGCTTTACAATAAGCGGATAGGTTTCGGTTATCAAATTATATCCAATCTTTCCTGCGCCTTTGTTTATATATCCAACCCAAGCCTCCTGACCATTAGCAATAACCGGAACTACTCTTTCTTTGTTTACCGCTGGCCACACCGGAAAAACAGATACTACACCGTCTTGTTTTATATGAACCGTATCTGATTCAATTTTAGTAAACAAAAATCCGAAAGGAGGTTTGGAAAATTCTGCTTCAGCCGGCAACCACAATACACCAAGTCCTTCTTGTACTGCGCGTTCAATCCCTGAAATTTCTGTAGCGGCCGGATTCGCCTCGTTAGCCAAAACCAATAAATCAAATTCACTCAATAAATCGGGGGTAATCCGGTTAATCGAAATTTGCGGATAATTACCATACTCTAACCTGAAATTTGTTTTTGAAATCTGGGTACGCACCACAACTTCATGCCCTTGTTCAATAAGAAAGTTTTTGAGATGCCGTGTTTCTGCTGATGGGTATTGCTGCCACACCAGAATGCGCACAGGTTGTGGTTCCTGTACTTCCACCGGTAATTTTTCTTCCCATAATTTCTTTTCGGTACGAATGGCAATCGTGTAACTATATTTTCCCGCTTGTCCGGATTTGAATTTCAATGTAAAGTGTTCGTTGTTATCAACCCGTATCGAATCTTCCTTTCCGCCAGGACTAAGGAGTGTAAGTAAAGCCGCCTCGCCATGCCACACACCGGCAACACTATACGTTCGGTTTGCTTGCATTTTTCTCGGAACATGTAATGCAACTATTCCAGCCGGTAATTGACCCTTTACAAACTTTGCCGATAGTGGTAAAAAATAATTCGGCAAACCCTGGCCTGCAATAATCCGAATCTGACTGGCCACATCCAGAATTTCGTTCTCACTCATTCCCTCCGCACCTGTATACGGTTCTGCTCCAGGAAAAACAATCAGCTTGTATTGAGGGTGCACCTTATGCAAACTATCAACGGAAGTTTTGGTATAGTGTGGAGTAAGTACAATGATGTCTTCTGAGTTGCTACCCACTAGCCATGCAGGTTGCAACAAAAATGCTGCAACCGATAAAACCATTATCGTCAAGGCAACTAATCGGAAAAACAGAAAGCGCGCTTTGCGTTTCCACTCCAGCCAGCCAAACACCAGTATAAAAACCAACGCTCCAATCAGCACTAAGCTAACGGGCAATGTGGTTTGAAATTGAAGAAAAGAATTACTCATTGATCTTTTTCAAAAACTCCTGGTCGAGCGGATGAACCGATTGATTTTGTCTGGCTGGTGTTGTGGGTTGAGCCGGTGCTACCTGCCAAAAAATACTTCGCAGCAACAGTAATGAGGGTTTGATCTCATCTGTTGATAACGATTGCTCTGATAATTGCTTTAGTACTGTTAACCCCTGCAAATATTTACCTGGTTCTTCTATGGCTACTATTGCCAATTCGTTTCCGGCTTTAGTAAAAAGATTTCTGTCTGCTTGCGTTAAGGCTCCGGAGTGTTGCAATAAATTTTCAATCCGCTGTTGCGCATCCTGAATGGCCGGGTACTTCTTCTCGTGGTGCGCCTTTGTAAGGCCGGTATTTGATTTCACTTCTGCAAGATCGCCCGATAACCTTCTTTCTTCTTTTAACGGTGGCGGATCAAACCCTGTGCGATGCACATAAATACGCGAGTCGTTACTGATTTCCTTCAACAGCTTTAGTGCTGTGTATTGATACGGTAATGATTTTTCGGGCTCGTATAGTCGCAGGTAAAGTTCTGCATCCCACATCACCGTAAGGGCAGCCTTCAGTTTGGTGCGCATAGACTCAATAAAGAAGGTGGCTACTTCGCCATCATCATGCTGGTGTGCAAATGCGGCCAGCAGGTCGCCTTCTTTCTCTTCTCCATGGTTATGATTATCGGCAGCTTGTTTCTTTTGTTCTACCAGGTTATGTTCATTTTCAGTATCGTGTTTATGGCTTAATCGTTCAACCGTCTCTTCGGCTGTTTCATCGGCCAACTCTTCTGGCGAAACGGTAACGCCTCCAATCTGGTCTTCAAACTCTTCGCCCATAAACTGGCCATACCGCAGGCGCAACACTTTCTGATCGTACCCCAACTCGTTGCTGGTAAATTTAAACTGCTGTGTTGTTATTCTTTTCTTCTCTTTCAGAAGTTTCTCGGTATCGATAATAATCTGGCGCTGACTCCGAAAATATTCCGGCATCAGGTCAACACCCAATCCTTCATCATCCACAACTTCGTATCGGGTAGTATCTTGTATGGCTATAAAAAATGTTTCGGTGCGATTATAATTTGGCTGAGGCTCTTTATTATCGCGGGCTTCTACATAAAAATAAAGTTCATCACCGGGCTCCATGCCCAACTTTAATAAGTCGAGCGTAACAGAAGCATTTACCTGTTTGCCTTTAATCTGTTCGGGCGAACTGAATGCCAATTTTTCCTCACGAAACTTTACCGATTCGCCACTACCCTTACTTACTGTGGCAATCACTCCGGCTTGTGTTAAGCCATGATCATCCTGCAAAGTTGCTTTTAAATTCACTTTCAGGTTTGATGTAAAGGAGAGTCGTGTAAACTGATCTAACTCTTTAACTTCAATACGCGGAGCTTGATCCTTGTGTACTTCAATCTTGTAATAATCTGAATGTATCCAGTTGCTATTTTCCTGCCAGGCCAATTGGTAAAAACCTGTTTCCGTTAGCTGTTGATTTGCTTTGTGCATTCCATCTGCATACGTAAACGCAACCGAATCACGACCCGATAAAATCAACCAGCTATTTACAGATTTATTAAAACGGGCTGTCCACAAAACATTACTTCCTTCCGGTAAGGTTAATTGAAGACTCTCCGATCTGCGCGATGGTTGTGCTGTGTACTTTGGCGGAGTTATAGTTACCTCAAGACTCTCCAATTTAATTTCATCAGACTGCTTGTTGATTTGATTTATCTCCTTTCTGAGTTGCGAGTTGATTCGTTGCTCTGCCCCTGGTGCAAATGCCATTAACAAAATCGCAACAAAAAAGAGAGAAGTCGCAACAACCGAGGTTGTGCCAATTTTATTGGGCAATTTTATCTCCGGATAAAGCTCATCAAACCGTTCGGTTACGCGTGCCTGTTGAATCCGTTGTATCAGGTTTAATTCTTCATTTTCGACTCTTAGTAAATCTGCACTATCTTCCAGCACAGGGTACTGATTATTCAGGTAATGAATCAGAAAATTTGTGTCTGTTGTAAACAGGTTTCGGAAATAAGCCAATGTTAACCCTGTAATGATGCCTGCAGCAATTGTTACGCTCCAGCGCAATCCCTCGCTTACATAAATCCAGCCGAGTATAGCCCATGTCAAAAGTGCGGCTGCTATTGCTATGGAGCAAACCTCCACACCTCGTACCAATGTGTAGCGGATGCTTAACCTTTTTAACCGATATGAAGGAGTAACACTCATTGCTTCCGTATAAAGGCTAATGTTCGCTCGGCTATCCAAACCAGTAAAAACAAAATAAATAATTCAATCTGAAAAGCATTTTTTGCCAGCATCCCTATTCCTGCCTGCGTCACTTCTTTGAATTTTGGCTGGGATAGCATTCGTCTGTCGACTGCATCTACTGATTTTTCAATTGTAGGGTTTCTTGTAATCAGCTCAGCTATTTTAATGGTTGCGTTTTGCACCATGTTTTCAACCGAAAGGTTATTCAATTGCCATCGGGCGGGGGCAACCTGTTCAATTAATTTGCCCGATGTGATTTTGGTTGCAACTAAAATTTTTGCTTCCGTGTGTGGAACTTCTTCTTTCGACAACCAGATAATCCAATCGGCTTTTGACTGATCGGTAATTACAATCTGAGCCGGTAATGTTTGCATGGCCGCTAACGAAGCTTTTATTAACCGGGCTTCTTCTTCAAAATTTTTATCGGCCACTATTGCAACCTGAATTGAATCGGGTACATACAATCCATCTGTAGGCGAAGCAAGGGTATCGGTATTAAAAGATGTTTGCCCCGAAGCAGATACAACATTTCTTACCAACACATTGTTCTTATGTATAATCTGATATGCTGCAAATGTTGTATCGGGTAGCTCAAAAGTTTGCCAATCGATATGCGATGGTAAGGAAGTTAACTTGCCCTTGAAGTCCGTCATGCGGTTTGCCGAAAGCACAACGGCATGTTCAAGATGTAATTCTCCTAAGGCATTCATTAACTGCCAATAGTTATTAACCGGCAGTGGAGTCTGTTCCTTCGAAGGGAAGTTCGTGCTAAGCCAATGCCAGGCATAACCGCGTGCCTCTAAACTATCGGCCAACGCAATTGTCTGCTTGTTATTTTTTAGGTCGCTGTCAACTACAACCCATTTTTCTTTCTCCTTCATATTCCAGAACAATCCAGCCAGCAGCATTACAAACAAAATGAATAGTAGTAATCGTAACGCGAGCAGCAACAGTTCATTTAATTTTATTCCACGAAATTGTTGTGATGCCGTTTCCTGCAAGTGGCGCAAGCTGCCAACCGGTATCACCTGTCCTTCTTTGCGGCTAAGCAGGTGAATGGCTACCGGAACAGCGAGGGCCAACAGTGCCCAGAGGTATGTAGCGTTAACCAGTTGCATTATCGTGCCAAACGACTTCGGGTAACTAAAAAATTCTGTAATACATTTTCCGCTCCGTCCTGCAACGTAACCACATGGTAGCTAATGTTTCGCTCCAGCATCCACATTCGGGTTTCCTGCAACCACAAATCCACACGGGCTTCATATTCTTTCTTCTGTAACAATGTGTTTACTTTGGTCCGCTCTTTTGTTTCGAGGTCTTCGAACGTAAGCGAGCCTTCATAGTTCAGCTCTTGTTCTTGTTTGCCCATCAGGTGAAAAATAACCACTTCGTTGCGTGATGTTTTCAGTCGCGAGATAAACCGCAGCAAATCTCCATCGGCATCATACATATCAGTAAAAAATACAATCATCTCTTTACCATGATGATCGAACAGTTGCTCTTCGCTGCCGGAGTTTTCCCATTTGCCTTCGCTTTCAATACTGATCAGCTCGAGCAAAAACCGCATAAATTGTTGTTGTTCGAAGCGCGGCAACAGGGCTTTGATTTGTTCATCGTTAACGGCAAACAAACCAAACGTATCGCTTTGCTTACGCACCAGGTAAGCCAGGGCTGCCATCATTACTTTGGCAAACTGAAGTTTACTCATACCCTCTTCCGCATAGGCCATCGAGCGGCTTGCATCAAGCATGAATTTAACTGTAATGTTAGTTTCAATTTCTGCCTCTTTAATGTAGTAACGGCCTGAACGCGCAAACATCTTCCAATCGAGTTGGCGTAAATCATCTCCGGGCTGATAATTCCGGTATTGACTAAACTCCTGCCCTGAGCCCACCGACTGACTTTTGTTGCTGCCGCTCATAAAGCCTTCTACAATTACACGCGCAACAAGTTCTAACCCGCTAACTGTATTTAATACAGCCGGGTTCAGTAACTCTTTAACACGCGCATCAATCATACTGTATTATGAGTTTTATCCGATGCCAATGGTTTCAAGCAAGTGCGTGGTTACATCATCGGACGTGATGCCTTCTGCTTCTGCTTTAAAGTTAGTGAGTATACGATGGCGCAGCACGGGGTATGCCACATGGCGAATATCTTCCTGTGTAACCGCTAATCTTCCTGATAGCAAAGCGCGGGCTTTTGCTGTTAAGATCATGGCCTGGCCAGCGCGTGGCCCCGCTCCCCAACGCACCCAATCGCGTACATATTTTACAGTAGTTTCTTTAGGCCGTGTGGCGCGAACCAAATCGCTTACCCAGCCAATCAACTCTGCATTGATGTGAACTTCGCGTACATATTTTTGCGCTTCCAATATCTTATGGCCTTCCATTACCCTTTCAATGCCTGCTCCCTTGCGACCGGTGGTGCCGGCCAGTATAGCGCGTTCTTCTTCAGCGGTTGGGTAGTTAACTTTTATATATAATAGGAATCGATCGAGTTGCGCTTCGGGCAATGGAAAAGTTCCGGCTTGTTCAATCGGGTTTTGTGTAGCCAGAATAAAGAAAGGCCTGTCCAGCGGATAGGTTATGCCTCCATAGGTAACTTCAAACTCCTGCATGGCTTCGAGCAAAGCCGATTGTGTTTTGGGTGAGGTACGATTAATCTCATCGGCCAGAATAATATTGGCAAAGATGGGGCCCTTGTTGAATTTGAAAACACGTTTGCCTGTGCCATGATCTTCTTCCAGAATTTCGGTTCCGATAATATCGGTTGGCATTAAATCGGGTGTAAACTGTATGCGTTTAAACTTCAGATCAATGGCTTCTGAAAGCGAGCGAATCATTAATGTTTTAGCAAGACCGGGCACTCCTTCCAACAGGCCGTGGCCACCGGCCAGAAACGTAATCAGTAACTGATCGATTATCTCTTCCTGCCCTACAATGGTTTTATGAATCTCTTGCTTGAGTTTGCCCAGGCTGTCGATTATTTCCTGTACATTCTTTTCTGCTGTTTTTAATTCTGTGTTCATAGTTTTTCTTTAAAATCAGTAAAGACCGGAAGTTGAAAAGACCGGAAGTCCGTAAGCTTACGGACTTTCCAGCTTCCGGACTTAACGGACTTCCTGACTATTTTAACTTGTTAATGCATACATAATAATATTCACGCTAAAGCGTGTGTTGTCTATTTTATAAAACCGTTTGTTACGAAAATCATAATCCCACTCGCAGCCATAATCTTTGTTGCTGTATAACACACCTATTCTGTTTTTTACTTCTATGGCTTTGAGGTAATCGTGTACAATGTCATCGCCCCAACCGTTTAATTCCTGAGCGGTCGTAGGCGGACCATCGAACTTAAAAAAGGCTGAATAGAGCGAATGGTTATTCGGTATTTTTTTTAATGTCCCGTGTCCAAATGTGCGTTCCATTTCGGCTTCAAACGATTTGGCAAAGAGGCCGTCAATATCGTGGTTGCAATCATCTACAAACACAAAGCCTCCGTTGGTAACATACCGTTTAAAATTCGTGCGCTCCTGTGCGGTAAACTCCACCAGTTTGTGGCCGCTGAGGTAACAAAAGGGGCATCGAAAAATATCATCGCTGGAAAGCGAAACAATGTTTTCGTTGGTATCGATTTGAAGTGTGGTGTATTCAATAAGTGAGTTGAGCACGTTTACCGGCATGCGCTGGTCCACATCCCAATCGCCCGATTCGTACTGTATGCGTGTAAAGAAAAACTTATTCCCGGCTATCATGCTAACATGCCCAACATGCAATTTTGGATTTTATACGCTTAGATAATGGTTTGGGGCCGACATTTATATAAGCGGAAGAATTTGGCTTGTTTGTTAAAAAAAGAAAACCCCGAAATCGGCTCCGGGGTAATCTCAAAATTAAACCACATAGCCACATAGGTTACAGGAACCCTATGTGGCCTATGTTTAAATGTGGTTAATTACACGGCATCCGATAAACTCGAGAACGTAAAGTCTCTCACCTTTAACGGAGGCAACAAATAATTCTGGTTCGATTCAACACTTACGGTACGTTCTACTTTACCCATTTCTTCAAGATTATTAAGCATTATAATGGGGCTTTCGTTAAAGCGGAAGTTTTTAATTGGGTATTGAATTTTGCCGTTCTCTATATAAAAAGTACCATCGCGTGTAAGGCCGGTTAACAACAGACTTTGCGGATCAACATCGCGTATGTACCACAAGCGGGTTACCAATACGCCTTTCTTTGTTCCGGCAATAAGTTCTTCCAACGATTTGGTGCCCCCTTCCATAATAGCAGCATCGGGGCCGGGCACTGCCTTTACGCCTTTCTTCTCGGCCCAGTAGCGTGAGTAAGAAAGATTTTTAATCACTCCTTTTTCTATCCACGATATTTTTTCCTGTGGCCGGCCATCGCCATTCCAGGTACTGGTAGGCAAATCGGGGTTCATAGGATCGGAATAAATATTTACACGTTCATCAACCAACTTCTCTCCCTGACGTGTTCCTCCTCCGGCTTTGCTTAAAAAGCTGCGGCCTTCATCTGCAGAACGTGCATCTAAACGAAAGAAAATATTTTCTAACAACACTGCGACTGCGGCAGGCTCCAGAATAACAGTGTACTTACCGGGTTCAATAGCCCGCGCTTTTACCGACTTAACCGCTTTCTCAGTAGCAATTTGTGTAGCCTTTTTGGTGTCCAGTTTGGTAATGTCGTTATAGCCGCGCGTTGCATAACCCGATCCTGTTCCATCGGTGGTGCGTACCGTTACCGAAAAATTGGTATTGGTAGAAGTGTTGTAGGCAAACAATCCTTTGCTATTCATCATAGCTGCAAATCCGGCATTGTCTTCCAAAAAACCTGCTGCTACAGCTCCGGCATCTTTTGCCACTTTAATGCTTTGTTCAACCAGATCCGATCGCAACTTTGGTGTAATTGCGGCTGTTACGGGGTTGTATGTTTTTGCTTCGGCAAAAGTCTGCGGTCCAAGAAAGGAAACGTATTCCGGATTTTCAGGAGCCAGTTTTGCCAATTCTTCCGAGCGCTCCACCACCTTCTTTAAAGATGCTTCGTCAAACTCGTTAATGGTAGCTATTCCTAACTTTTTTCCAAATGCAGAAGCAACCGCCAACTGATGTTGGCTTACTCTTCCGCTCGTGCTTACAGAATTTCGCGCATAGCGAATGTTACCACTGTCGTTACCACTCAGGTTTATTTCGCATTCGTCTGCTTTTGAGTAGCTCAGTACTTTCTTCAGTAAAGCCTGGGCTTCGTCTTTGCTCATGATGGGCATGTTATCCTATGTTTCGTGCGGTGTTAATTACGTTTACTCCATTAAAGCGGGCGGTTGATGACCCGTGCGATACAGCATTGCTTTGTGGCGGCTGGCCCTTGCCATCGCCAAATGCACCTCCTAAGCGATAGTCATTTGCATCGGCTATGGCAGTGCATGAATTCCAAAACTCCTGCGAGTTTGCCTGATACGCTACATCTTTCAACATGCCGGCTATTTTTCCATTCTTGATTTCATAAAACAACTGGCCGCCAAACTGAAAGTTATACCGTTGCTGATCGATAGAAAAAGAACCATCACCAATAATATAGATTCCTTTCTCTACGTCTTTAATCAGATCGTTTATACTCTTGCCATCTTTACCGGGTTGCAACGATACGTTTGGCATGCGTTGAAACTGTACGCTACTCCAGTTATCGGCATAGCAGCAACCCTGCGATGCATTGAGTCCAAGAATGTGTGCCTGATCGCGAATGGTTTGATAGTTTACCAGAATACCATCTTTAATGATATCCCACTGGCCGCATTGCACACCCTCATCATCGTACCCCACGGCACCCAGCGAGCCAACCTGTGTTTTGTCGGCTACAATGTTTACAATCTTACTTCCGTAATTGAATTTTTTTGATTCCCATTTGTCTAAGGTAAGGAAGCTGGTTCCGGCAAAGTTGGCTTCATAACCCAGCACACGATCTAACTCAGTCGGGTGGCCTGTTGATTCATGAATAGTTAACCACAGGTGCGAAGGATCAAGAATCAAATCGTACTTACCTGCTTCAACTGATTTTGCTTTCAGTTTTTCTCCTGCTTGTGCGCCACCGGCTTTTGCATCTTCCAGCATATCGTAGCGACCCTTGTAAAGTGTAGTTACACTTTGGATTTTGTCTTGCGGACGAACATCTAAGTATTCGTACCCCATACCCATGGGCGCGCTTAATGAGTTGCGTGTTTCAAACTTTCCGGTTGTGGGATCGATTTTGGTAATGAAGAATGCCGGCCAAATCCGGTGTATGTCCTGATCAATATAGGAGCCATCGGTTGACGCAAAATATTTTTGCTCATTAACCATAAACAACAAAGAGGTTATATAGTTGGCTCCGCTCTGCATAGCCGCGCTGTTTACACCCAACAGCAAATCAACCTTTTCTTTCATCGGAACATCAAAGGCATTTTTTTGAATCGGTGCTTTCCAGTTTACTTCACCATATCCTTTTTGTGGTGCAAGGCGAACCGGTTCTGTTAACAACCGCGAGTTTTCTTTAGCAATGGCTACCGCAAGTTCCGCTGCTTTGGCGATGCTGTCGTTATCCAGTTTATCGGTTGCCGCAAACCCCCAGCTTCCATTGGCAATAACGCGAACCCCCAGGCCGTACGATTCGGTGTTTACAATGTTCTGCACTTTGTCTTCGCGGGTAACTACAAACTGGTTAAGATACCGGCCTATGCGCACATCGGTATAGGTGGCTCCTTTGCTTCGTGCTGCATTAAGAGCCACATCGGCCATGCGTTTCTTCAGCGCTACATCAACCGGCTCCAGTGCTTTAGCCGGATCTATTGGATTACCAATAACCGGAATGGCGGGAATCATAGATGCTGCTGCACCCATGCCCGTGAGGTAAATAAAATCTCTTCGTTTCAAGGTGGTGTTGGGTTTTAATTCACTACGGTATGACGAAACATTCCTTCAAAATGTTTACCCCAAATAACAGATTTTGATAATCGGTTCAAATAAATTGTCCGGTATCGAACGAGAAAAAAATAATTCTATCTATCTGGGTTAAATCAATATCCCCCAAAAAAGAAAAATCCTGACTTTGCAGCCAGGATTTCCTTATTCAAATGCATTACACTTACACTGCATCCGACAAACTGGAGAATGTAAAGTCGCGGACTTTCATAGCCGGAATCAGTGACCCTCCACCAAATCCGCCTACGCGCATCTGCTTACCTAACGTTTCCAGGTTGTTCAGCATAATAATCGGACTTTCGTTAAAGCGGAAGTTTTTAATCGGATGTTTAATCTTTCCGTTCTCGATATAGAAAGTTCCATCGCGGGTAAGACCTGTGTACAACAGGGTTTGCGGGTCAACAGCGCGTATGTACCAGAAGCGCGTTACCAACACGCCCTTCTTTGTGTCTTTAATCATATCTTCAATCGAAGCGCTTCCTCCTTCCATAATCCGGTTAGCCGGAAATGAGTTGGCCTCTGCTCCTTTTTGTTGTGCCCAGTATCTGTCGTAAATCAGGTTGGATACAACTCCATTCTTTAACAAATCCATTTTTTTACGGGCAAGGCCACCGCCTCCACCACCACCGCCACCAAAGAAGCCACCGCCACCTCCGCCTCCGGCCCAGGGAGCTACGGGTACATCTTCATTCCACGGATCGGTATAAATATTTACGCGCTCGTCTACAATCTTCTCTCCCAACTTAGTGCCACCACCTTTCTTCGACATAAAACTGCGGCCTTCATCTGCTGTGCGTGCATTAAACCCGCCAAACATCAGCCCGATTAAATCGGCTGCTGCATTGGGCTCAAGAATAACGGTGTATTTACCCGGTTCAATTGCCTTTGCGTTACGCGATTGCAATGCTTTCTCAATAGCAATCTGTGAAGCTTCGGCTGTATTAAGTTTGCTTACATCATTAAAATCGCGTGCTACCCAGCCCGAACCGGTACCATCGTTCGAGCGCATGGTTACCGTAAAGTTTACACCGGTAGCCTGATTGTAAGCAAACAATCCTTTGCTGTTCATCATGGCGTTAAATCCACGGCTATCTTCCAGGTATCCTGCTGCTGTTATATCCTTTTTGGTAGCGGGGCCAATGCTATCGGCTGCAGCCTGTGCACGATACTCTGGTGTAATTTTCGCGGTAGATTCAATAAACGTTTTTGATTCCGGTCCGTAGGTTTGCGACCCCAGTGGTTCCATAAACTCCGGATTCTCCGGTGCCAGTTTAGCAAGCTCTTCGGCACGCCTTACTACTTTTTCCAATGATGCATCATCAAACTCATTGATGGTAGCCGATCCGGATTTCTTACCAAAATAAACAGATACGGCTAATCCTACGTTGCTGTCTTCGCCTGCTGTTGATACGCTATTTCTTGCATAGCGAATGTTGCCGCCATCATTTCCATTGAGGCTTGCCTCTATGCCATCCGCTTTCGAAAACCCAATTACCTTGTCCAGGATTTTCTTTGCTTCTTCTCTTGAAAGTATTGCCATATTATTTTCGATTTACAATTTTAGAATTTCAATTTTTAGATTGTGCGGCCTGTGTTAATAACATTCACTCCGTTAAAGCGTGCTGTGGCCGATCCGTGCGATACTGAATTGGATTGACTCGGTTGTCCTTTTCCATCGCTAAAGGCTCCGTTCAACCGGTAATCACGTTCATCGCAAATAGCTACACACGAATTCCAGAATTCTTGTGTGTTGGCCTGGTATGCAACATCTTTTAACATGCCAGCAATCTTTCCGTTTTTAATTTCGAAGAAGAGCACCCCTCCAAACTGGAAGTTATACCGTTGCTGATCGATAGAGAACGATCCGTCTTTTACAATGTAAATTCCCTTATCAACGCCACTTATCATTTGCTCGGGTGTAAGTTGTTGCTTGCCGGGCTGCAACGATACGTTTGGCATGCGTTGAAACTGTACATCGCTCCAGCTTTGTGCATAACAGCATCCATGCGATTCTTTCTGACCCAGAATATTTACCTGATCGCGAATGGCCTGGTAGTTCACTAAAACGCCATCCTTTATCAAATCCCACTTTTTACATTTTACGCCTTCATCATCATAACCCACATTGCCCAGCGAACCCACTTGTGTTTTGTCGGCCACAAAGTTTACAATGTCGCTGCCAAACTTGAATTTCTTCGACTGCCATTTATCAAACGTAAGGAAGCTGGTTCCGGCATAGTTGGCTTCATAACCCAACACGCGATCTAACTCGGTAGGGTGGCCTACTGATTCGTGAATGGTGAGCCACATGTGTGAAGGCTCCAGTACTAAATCGTATTTACCGGCTTCTACCGATTTTGCTGCTATCATTTCTTTGGCCTGCTCGGCCGCCATAGTAGCGTCTTCTATTATATCGTACGATTTGTTATACAGAATAATGCCTCCCGGACCCTTGATTTTATCTTCTGCTTTTCCATCGAGGTATTCGTAGCCCATACCAACCGGTGCGCTAAAAGCCGAGCGCGATTTAAATGACCCTGATTGTCTGTCGACCATCGAAACATTGAAGCCCGGTTGAATACGGAACACATCCTGATCGATGTACGAACCTTCGGTGGATGCAAAATACTTTTGCTCATTAATTAAAAACATCTGGCTGTTAACAAAGCTTGCTCCTTTTTCCATGGCCTTGGCGTTGGCGGCCAGCAACAGATCTACCTTATCTTTTACAGGTACTTCAAATGCGTTTTTTACAATAGGGGTTCGCCAGCTTACTTCTCCATAAGCAGGATTAGCAGCCAGTTTTACCGGTTCTTTCTGAAATTTTGAATTGGCTTTCGCAATTGCAACTGCTTTTTCTGTTGCTTTCTTTATGCCTTCTGTAGTAACTACATTGGTTGCACCAAAGCCCCAAGTACCATTTGCAATTACACGCACACCTACACCAAACGATTCGGTATTGGCTACACCCTGCACCCGTCTTTCGCGTGTAGTTACAAATTGATTCAGGTATCTGCCTATGCGTACATCTGCATAGCTTGCGCCTAATGATTTAGCGGTGTTTAACGCTACATCGGCCAGTTGCTTTTTCTGTTGCACATCAAAAATGGGTGTTAGCAACTCGGCAATGTCCACCTCGCGGCCAAAGCCCGTAAACGGCAACATCATAGCGCCTGCACTTAACCCGGCTTTTTGAATAAAATCTCGTCTCTTCATAAGCTAATTTTCAATTTTGAATCCGGAATTATGAATTAAATTGTTCTTCCTGTGTTAATCACATTAACGCCATTAAATCGCGAAGTTGAACTTCCGTGCGATACTGCGCTTACCTGCGAAGGCTGGCCTTTGCCATCGAAGAAGGAACCAAACATGCGGTAATCTTTTTCATCGCAGATTTTTACACAGCTATTCCAGAACTCCTGTGTATTGGATTGATAGGCCACATCGTTAAGCATGCCGGCAATTTGTCCGTTCTTGATTTCGTAAAACACGGTACCCCCAAACTGAAAGTTGTAGCGTTGCTGGTCGATGGAATATGAACCTCTGCCCGCTATGTAAATTCCTTTCTCTACATCTTTTATCATCTGCGCGGCACTATACGGTTCTTTGCCCGGGGCTAATGAAACATTTGGCATTCGTTGAAATTGCACATCGCTCCATCCTTGTGCATAGCAACAACCGTGCGATTCGTTTTGACCTAACATGTGCACCTGATCGCGAATGGCCTGGAAGTTTACCAGAACTCCGTCTTTAATTAAATCCCAGCGCTTACATTTTACGCCTTCATCATCATAGCCAACCGCCCCTAAAGAACCGGGTTGAGTTTTATCGGCAAAGATGTTTACCTGTTTACTTCCGTAATTGAAATTACCTGACTTGAGTTTTTCTATAGAAGCAAAACTGGTACCGGCATAGTTGGCTTCGTATCCTAAAATACGATCCAGCTCCAGCGGGTGGCCTACCGATTCGTGAATAGTTAGCCCTAAATGATTAGGTTCTAGTACAAGATCATATTTACCGGGCTCTACCGATTTAGCCGAAATCATTTCTTTGGCTTGCCGTGCTGCGGTGGCTGCATCTTCCACCATATCATAACTATTACGATACAACACCATACCCATAGGAGTTTGCAGTTTGTCTTCTGCCTTAGGAATCATGTACTCATAACCCATTCCCATAGGGGCACTCATCGCATCGCGCGATTTGAACTTACCACTGGCCCTGTCGGTTACCGAAACCGTAAACGTTGGCCAGATGCGATGGATGTCCTGATCGATATATGAACCATCGGTTGATGCAAAGTATTTTTGTTCGTTAACCTGAAACAGATTTGAGTTTACAAACGTTGCCCCGTTCTGAAGCGCAGCTGCATTGGCAGCCAGCAGCAAATCTGCTTTTTCGGAAACCGGAATCTCAAATGCATTCTTTACAATCGGGGTATTCCATACTACCTCGCCATAGGCAGGTACTGCGGCCAGCTTAACAGGCTCTTTTTGAAATTTTGAATTTGCTTTCGCGATGGCCAATGCTCTTTCGGTGGCTTTCTTTATACCATCGGCCGTAACATCATTTGTAGCGGCAAAGCCCCAGGTTCCTTTAGCAATTACACGAATACCTACCCCAAACGATTCGGTGTTGGTTATACCCTGCACCCGCTTTTCTCGTGTGCTTATAAATTGATTCAGGTAGCGCCCAATGCGCACATCGGCATAAGTAGCACTTCCTGCTTTTGCTGTATTTAATGCTACATCGGCTAACGATTTTTTCTGAGCAACAGTTAATGGAACTTCTAATAACGCTTCAACAGAAACCGGATTGCCAAACAAACTGGTTGGTAACATTAACCCGCCCAGGCCTAGCCCCGAAAGTTGTACAAAATCTCTTCGCTTCACAATTCAATAAAGTTTAGTACTCAAGATTGAAAATTATAAAAAAGGAAAGCCAGGTGTATAAAAACTATGTGGGCTATTAAATTCAGGTTATCAACGGTAAAAGTAATTGAGTATCTGCCTAAATCATCAATGCAATCGGTTTAGCCGCATAAAAATTAAACAGCTGATCGCATTTGAAAAAAACCTAAGTACCTTGAGGAACTAAAAGCATTGTATGACTGGTCAAAGAATAGCCATAATAGGCGGTGGTAATCTGGGTACGGCTATTGCCGAAGGTTTATTAAAGAGTGGGTTCGCTACTCCGCAACAAATAACCATTACCCGTAGAAATATTGCGCGCTTACAACAGCTTAAAGATGTTGGTGTATCGGTAACCGACAATAATAAACAAGCCATTGAAACCAGTGATGTTATTATTGTAGCCTTAAAGCCTTACAATGTTAAAGAAGTGCTGGAGGGTTTGAAGAATTCATTTGATGCGAAAAAACATGTAGTGATTAGTGTGGTTACAGGCGTTTTTCTAAAAGATCTGTCCGCTATTTTAACTCATGATGTGCCTGTTTTTCGGGCTATGCCTAACACAGCTATTGCTATTCAGGAATCGGTTACGTGCTTGTGTTCGGTTAATGCCAGTAATGCGCAGGTAAATTATGTAACCGATTTGTTCAACCAGCTTGGCATTAGCATTTCCATTGATGAAAAACTGATGGATGCGGCAACCGTGTTGGGAGCGTGTGGCATTGCCTATGCCTTGCGTTTTATTCGCGCGGCCACACAAGGAGGTATCGAGATTGGTTTTGATGCTAAAACCGCCAGTCTGATTGCGGCACAAACCGTTAAAGGAGCTGCCGAATTATTGCTGAAGGGTAATCGCCACCCCGAAGAAGAAATTGATAAAGTAACCACACCAAAGGGTTGCACGATTGTGGGCTTAAATGAAATGGAACACCGGGGGTTCAGCTCTTCGCTTATACGGGGCATTGGGGCATCGTATAATAAGATTGGGTCTTAAAATCAAAATTCAAAGCCGGCCTGAAGCAAGGGAGAATAAATACTTCCAATTGCTTCGCCAATTTTGCGGTACTGTTTTTCCTGCAACGAAAAGCCCATTGCTAACTTTGTTTCTGGGTCAACAATCCAATATTCCTGCACCCCGAATTTTTCGTACAAGTCTTTTTTGACAATCAAATCATGATCTTTGTTTCCTGGCGATAAAATTTCCACAACCAGATCGGGCACACCCGAATAACGTCCTTCCACAATTTGATTGGGATTGGATTTTAAAATAACGGTAATATCGGGTTGTACCGCATTTCGCGATTTGTCTAATTTAACATCAAACGGGGCAATTATTACTTCTCCATTATGCCTGCCCTCAACATGTCCAGCCAGCGTTTTAGCTATTGCAAACAAAATCTTTTGATGAAATGAAGTTGGTGCCGGAGACATATATAAACGATTATCGATCAATTCAGCATGCGTGCCTTCGGGCAGCATATCAAATACTTCCATTAACGTGCGGGGAGGCTGTAAAAGCGTTTCCATTTTATTTCGATTTTAAGGTTTCACCCTGATGGATGTTTCTGCTGTAATCCCTTACGCAAAATACCACAGCCGGTTGTAAATAGCAATGGCTTCTAAAGCTTATTAATCGTTTGGTTAATCCGATCTTACGTTCATTAGAAATTACTGCCGATTTTTTAGAGAAGCAGGCAGTAGGCAATCGGCCATAAGCAGTAGTTCCCCCATTTGTCTGACGTCATTGGCTCTACTTCTTCCTTTATAACACTAACTCACCCTGGGTTTGTTTGGTGTATATTGCGTCATGTTCTCCTTTTCTTCTTCCTCCAAAATCATTATCACCTGCAGCAAACGGCTTGCTCCTTACTTAGAACAGGAAGTTATAGCGTTGGGCTTTACTCCCGAACGTACTTTTATTACTGGTGTGGAAATAAAAGGTACCGTTAACGACTGTATAAAGCTTAATTTAAATCTTCGCTGCGCCAGTCAGGTGTTGTACTCCCTTAAAGAATTCTATTGCAACGGCCCCGATAATTTATATGACGAACTGATCCGCTACCCGTGGGAAAACCTGCTAACACCCGAAGGCTATTTCTCAGTAACCAGTAACGCCACACACTTTACCGTTAACAACGATATGTTTGTAAACGTAAAGGTGAAAGACGCCATTGCCGACCGCATGCGCAGGGAAACTATGAAGCGACCCGACTCTGGTTCAGAACTTTCCGGAGCAGTATTTCATTTATATTGGAAAGAAGAACGCGCTGAAATTTTTCTTGATACATCCGGAGAAACACTGGCTAAACATGGCTATCGCAAAATTCCCGGCAAGGCGCCCATGCTTGAAGCGCTTGCTGCCTCTACCGTTATGGCTACAAAGTGGGATCGCAAATCACCATTTGTTAACCCTATGTGTGGATCGGGTACAGTAGCCATTGAAGCCGCCATGATGGCTACTAACCGCAGGCCGGGTTTATACCGGAAGAATTATTCATTTATGCACGTAACCGGTTACGATGCTTCTTTTTACTCGACCGAATTGAAAAAACTACAAGAACAAATTATTGATGTGTCTGGCTTGCGCATCATCGCTACCGATATTAGTGAGGATGCCATAAAAATTTCGAAAGTAAATGCCGGTATTGCCGGAGTGGAATCGGTAATAGAATTTACGAAGTGCGACTTTGAAGAAACGCCTGTACCTGAAACAGGTGGTGTGGTTTACTTCAATCCCGAATATGGCGAACGCCTTGGCGAAGTTTCAGCCTTAGAAGAAACGTATGCCCGCATGGGCGATTTCTTAAAAAAGAAATGCCAGGGGTATTATGGCTACATTTTTACAGGCAACCTCGATCTCGCTAAGAAAATCGGCTTAAAGGCTAGTCGAAGAATCGAATTCTATACAAGTAAAATTGATTGCAGGTTGTTGGAGTATGAACTTTATGGGGGAAGCAGAAGGGAACCAAAATAGTTTTTGTAATTTTAAGCAATGAGTTCTGTTGAAATAAAACGAAAACTTTTTGATTACATCCGGAATGCCGATAGCCGGAAGGTAAAAGCCATCTATACGATTGTTGAAAAGGAGATTGAAGAAGATGCTAATGTGTGGACCGATGGGTTTGTAAATGAACTAAGCCGCAGAGCCTCTGAAGTTGGAGCAGACCTTGCTAATTTAAAATCCTGGGAAGAGGTTAAGTCAAAAAGCAAAAAGCTTTCCAGAAAAAAATAAACAATGCCATACAAAATCCTTCTTCATCCTTTGGCTGAAAAAGAATTTTCAGAAGCACGTATTTGGTATGAAGAAAGGCTTTCGGGCCTGGGAGCCAGATTTGAGGAAAGAATAGATTTTATCTTCAGACTGTAAAAAAATCTCCCCTTCTCTTTCCTAAAAAGAGAAGGAGTTTCAGAGAGGTAAAAGTTAGCGCTTTTCCTTACCTGATCGTTTACAAAATTTTAGTGAAAGAAAAAACGATACTTATACTATCGTTTCACCACACCAGCAGAAATCCTAAAAAGAAATACAAAAGATGAAAACTGTTGCTCTTGTGTTGATGTTATTTTCGTTTTTCATATCTATGTCGCAACCCGTTTCCACTAAAGTAATAGCCCACCGCGGAGCCTGGAAAAATACCCACGTGCCCGAAAATTCTATCGCGGCTTTACACCATGCCATCAACTTAAAGTGTTATGGCAGCGAGTTTGATGTACATATGAGTGCTGATTCTGTTCCGTTTGTATTGCACGATCATTCCATACAAGACATTTACATCGAGAAAACAACGGCTGCTGAATTATCTAAAATAAAGCTAAGCAATGGTGAAGCGTTGCCTACACTAGAATCCTACCTGCTTGCCGGAAAGAATCAAACACAAACAAGACTGATTCTCGAAATCAAAACATCACAGGTAAGCAAAGCCCGTTCGCTTGCGTTAACTAAAAAATGCGTGGAGCTGGTAAACAAAACCGGTGTGGCTGCCATTACCGATTACATTGCATTCGATTTTGATGTATGCCTCGAAGTAAAAAAGTTAGCACCCAAGGCCCATGTGCAATATCTGACTGGCGACAAAACACCAGCACAAATAGAGGCTGCGGGGTTAGACGGATTTGATTACCACTTCAGTGTACTACAGAAAAATGAAAACTGGTTGGCCGATGCACATGCATTAAAGCTAAGCACCAATGCATGGACGGTAAATGATGTAGCGATTATGCAATGGTTGATTGATCGGAAAGTAGACATGATTACGACCAATGAGCCTGAAAAGCTGATTGAACTTCTAAAAAAATAATGAGCGTCCGGCACAAAGCCGGACGCAGTAAGGTTCTAATCCCTTCTCTGAAAATCTTTATCGCTTAGATTAAATCGCTTCATGGTCGCATCATAATCGGTATAGTTTGGTCTTCCAACCATATCGGCCGGAACAACCACTACTCTGAAAACCTGATTGGCAGTCCACTCATCATCTAAAAGAGAAAGCGGAAATGTGGCATCTAAAAAGATATTCACATCTACATCGGTAAAGTCATAATTGTATTGCATCAGACCTTCTTCAAAGAAAACCTGCTGAGGCAACAACCGCCAGATATCTTTTCCGTTTTCTGCGCCCCATAATGCATACACCAGGGTAACATCCGATGAGAGCACATTAAACCCATATGGCTCGAGGTGTGCATAGTTATTGGCCTCGGTAAAGTCCACTTCAATCTCAAATGCTTTAGACGCAATGATCTCTCCGTCTTCACCGGGAAATCCTTCGGGGCCCATCGGCCCTTCGCATGCTGCACCAAAAGCCAGAATCATTAAGAACATTAATTTTTTCATATCTGTAGTTTTTTTAAATGGAACCGTTTACCAACGTTGTGCCAAATCTTTAGACTTTATACGCGATATCGCCTGTTTGTGTGGCTATTGGCATAACTACCACCCGCCAAATTACACACACAGCCAAACGCATGATTTTGCCCGCTGGTATAAACCGCTTTGGTAAAGTGATCTAAGCCTTCGATCTTGCCTTACTAAATTATATTCTATGAATCGTCTCATTCCCCTCCTGCTTCTCTGTGTAGTCTCTGCATTCGCACAAGAACGGGTACTACCGGCAGAATCGGCCGTAACTTCAACTGCTCAGGTGACTATTAAAGGCAAGGCCGTGCCTTACAAAGTAACAGCCGGCACCCAGCCTGTGTGGAATGCTGAGGGCAAACCAAGCGCTGCCTTGTTCTATACTTACTACGAGCGCACCGATGTAAGTGACAAAAGCCGCAGACCATTAGTGATTTCATTCAATGGAGGCCCTGGCTCGGCTTCGGTATGGATGCACGTAGCTTATACCGGACCAAAAGTGTTAAACATAGACAGCGAAGGATATCCGGTACAGCCTTATGGCGTAAAAGACAATCCGCATTCTATTCTTGATGTAGCCGACATTGTGTACATCGATCCGGTAAACACGGGCTTCTCCCGCATCCTCGATCCTAAAGCTGAGAAGTCAACTTTCTTTGGTGTGAATGCTGATATTAAATACCTGGGCGACTGGCTCGATAACTTTGTTTCGCGTGTGGGCCGCTGGACTTCTCCAAAATATTTAATAGGAGAAAGTTATGGAACTACCCGTGTATCAGGTCTTGCGCTTGATCTACAGAACAACCATTGGATGTATCTGAATGGTGTGATTTTAGTATCGCCAACCGAATTAGGCATTAGACGTGATGGCCCCGTTAACGATGCGCTTTCGTTACCTTACTACACGGCTGCAGCGTGGTATCAAAAAGTATTGCCCAGCGATCTTCAGCAAAAAGACTTATTACAAGTACTGGACGAATCTGAGAAGTTTACCATAAATGAATTTATCCCCGCATTATCGCTGGGAGGGTTTATTGACGATGCCAAACGAAAAGAGATTGCTAAAAAAGTTGCGCGTTATTCCGGTCTTTCAGAAACAACGGTGTTGCATCACAATCTGGCTGTGCCTACAAATTATTTTTGGAAAGATTTGTTGCGCGATAAAGGATTGACCATTGGCCGGCTGGATTCACGTTACCTGGGTATTGATAAACAACAAGCTGGCAGCGGCCCCGATTATAATGCAGAGCTTACTTCATGGCTTCACTCATTCACACCTGCCATCAATTATTATCTGCGCGATGTATTAAAATACAAAACAGATTTGCAGTACAATATGTTTGGACCGGTACGCCCCTGGGATAACTCCAACGATCGCACCGGAGAAAACCTTCGGTTGGCTATGGCCGAAAATCCTTACCTGCATGTGATGATTCAATCCGGGTATTACGATGGCGCTACCACATACTTCGATGCGAAGTATTCGATGTGGCAACTTGATCCATCCGGCAAGATGAAAGACCGCTTACGGTTTGAAGGCTACCGCAGCGGGCACATGATGTACTTGCGGGCCGAAGATTTGGTTAGCTCGAACGATCATATTCGCGATTTCATTAAGAAGTCGACCGCAACAGGATCGGCTAAGTATTAACATAGTTGAGGCTGTCTCAAAAGTTCACAAAATGCGGAATGTCATTCCCGCCTCGTGCCGGAATTCCGGTTTAGCAGTTATTAACCGAGATCGCGGGACAAGCCCGCGATGACACAAGACTTTTGAGACAGCCTTAACTCAATTTGTTGATTGGTTGAGTTTCCCCTTCAAAAACTCAGCCGTATAGCTGCCCTTGGCTTTCTTAACCATGTCTTCAGGCGTTCCTTCAAAAAGCAATTTGCCGCCTTGCTTTTCTCCGCCTTCTGGTCCAAGATCAATTATCCAATCGGCACATTTAATGATCTCGAGGTTATGTTCAATCACTAACACCGAATGTCCCTGATCAACCAGTGCATTAATAGCTTTTAATAATTTAGAAATATCGTGAAAGTGCAAACCGGTAGTGGGCTCATCAAAAATGAAAAGAATATTGCCGGTTGTGTCTGAATTGTTCTTGCCCAGAAAAGAAGCCAGCTTAACCCGTTGCGCTTCGCCACCCGATAAGGAGTTTGAGGATTGACCGAGTTTTACGTACCCTAATCCTACTTCAAACAACGGAAGTATGCGTTCATAAACTGGTTTCTTGTCTTTAAAAAATTCCAATCCCTGCTCTACCGTCATGTCCAGCACATCGGCAATGGTTGCTCCATTGTGTTGTACTTCCAGTACTTCCTGCTTAAAGCGTTTACCTCCGCAGCTTTCACATTTCAGAAAGATGTCGGCCATAAACTGCATTTCAATTTTTATTTCACCTTCGCCTTCGCAGGTTTCGCAGCGGCCGCCTTCTACGTTAAATGAAAAGTGCGAAGGTTTATACCCACGTTGCTTGCTCAGGGGCTGATCGGCATAGAGATTCCGGATAGCATCATATGCCTTTACATAGCTGATCGGGTTTGAGCGCGATGATTTTCCAATCGGGTTTTGATCTACAAACTCTACTTGCGTTATTTTATTGATGTCGCCTTCCAGTCTGTCGTACTTGCCGGGCGTTTCTGCCACTGATCCGCTTACGCGGCCCAATGCCGGGTAAAGAATTTTCTTTATCAGCGTAGACTTGCCAGAACCACTTACGCCTGTTACCACCGTAAGTACACCCAGCGGAAATTTCACCGTAAGGTTTTTTAAATTGTTTTCACGCGCACCTGAAATCGTTACGGCATCTTTCCACTTTCTGCGGATTTTGGGAACAACTATTTTTTCCGTGCCATTTAAATAATCTACCGTATGTGATTTAACCTTGCCATTCAACTCATGTTGTGAGCCTTGAAAAATCAACTCGCCACCATGCGAGCCGGCATCCGGGCCTATATCGATAATCTGATCGGCCGCACGCATAATTTCTTCTTCGTGCTCAACCACAATTACCGTGTTGCCCATATCGCGCAGCGATTTTAATACCTCTACCATACGGGCAGTATCGCGCGGATGCAGACCAATGCTCGGTTCGTCCATAATATACATGGAGCCTACCAGCGCACTGCCCAATGAAGTAGCCAGTTTAATGCGCTGAAACTCTCCACCCGATAGTGTGGCGGTAACACGGTTGAGTGTTAAATAGCCTAACCCCACTTTATCCATATACTCTAACCGCGATTTGATTTCGGTAAGGATACGTTCCGATACTTTTTGTTCGTACGGTGGTAGTTTCAGATCGTCAAAAAACCGCAATGTTTCTTCTATGGGCATAAGCACCAAATCGGTAATAGACGTATCGGTAATTTTTACATACGCTGCATCTTTTCTCAGTTTTGTGCCCCTACAATCCGGGCAGGTTGTTCTCCCGCGGTAACGCGAAAGCATTACACGATACTGAATTTTATGCGTTTTGGATTCGAGATACTTAAAGAAGCTATTGATGCCATCAAAGTATTCGTTGCCTTGCCACAACAAGTCGCGCTGCTTTTGGGTTAACTCCGCGTAAGCGCGATGAATGGGAAAATCGAATTTGATTCCGTTCTTAATTAATGGCTTTGCCCACTCGCTCATCACTTCTCCGCGCCATGGGGCTATGGCTCCTTCGTAAACGGAAAGACTTTTGTCCGGAATTACCAGGTCTTCATCAATACCCAACACTCTTCCGAATCCTTCGCAGGTTGTACAGGCGCCATACGGATTATTGAAACTAAACAGGTTAACAGAGGGCTCGGTAAACGTAATGCCATCTAACTCAAAGCGATCGGAAAAATTATGCTTCTTGCTTTCTATGTAAACTATGCAATCTCCATGTCCTTCAAAAAATGCAGTTTGAACAGAATCGGAAAGGCGGAAGGTTAAGTCTTCATCGCTTGCATTTACAACTGCCCGGTCGATGAGGATTTCAACCTCTTGCAAATCAAGTTTTGGGTTGGGTTTCTTTTTAGCCTCACCCCTGCCCTTCTCCTTCGGGGGAGGAGTGTCAGCCTTGGGCTGACGGGGTGAGGCTAACTCCTCAATAAATTTCATTTCGCCATTTACCAGCACCCGGGCAAAGCCTTTGCTCAACAACAGATTTAGTTCATCGGCTAGTTTGCGGCCTTTGTTTACTTTAAGCGGACAAGCAACCATCACCCGCGTACCCTCCGGTTGTTTATTAATAAAATCAACCACATCGGTAATGGTATCGCGTTTTACTTCTTTACCGCTAACCGGTGAATACGTTTTGCCAACTCGGGCAAAGAGTAATTTCAGGTAATCGTAAATTTCTGTTGTAGTGCCTACGGTTGAACGGGGATTTCGTGTGTTTACTTTTTGTTCGATGGCAATAGCAGGCGATACGCCTTTGATATAATCCACCTCGGGCTTTTCCATGCGCCCCAGAAACTGGCGTGCATACGAACTTAAGCTTTCCACATACATGCGCTGGCCTTCGGCAAACAACGTATCGAAGGCTAGTGAAGATTTTCCCGAACCCGACAGGCCGGTAATAACCACCAATTTATTACGTGGTATGGCTACACTCAGGTTCTTGAGATTGTTAACCCGTGCCCGTTTAATAATGATATACTCTTTGGGGTCGAGATTGTCTAACCAGGAATCGGTGGGGGTTGGCTGCATGCGAAACCGCAAAATTAAAAAATCAATGAGGCTTGTCCTATTTACGTTCAAAGTTAGGGTTGGCCCTAAATAAAAAACCACCTGCAAGCAGATGGTTTTACAAGCATCGTTACTAACAATTTAATTATCAAAATCAGGATCGTAGCTGGCTTCTTTGCCCGAACCGCCACCGTCTTCATCAAAATCATTACTGTTATCAAATTCATCTTCGTTATCGGATGAGGACGAAGGTGAGCGCATGTCATCATCCTCGCTATCAAACTCCTGCCTTTCGCCCGACTCTACATCATAGCCACCATCGCTGTTTTTGGTGGCCGGAACCTTTACCAAATAAACAGAATCGTCTGTTTCAAGCGGAAACACAAAAATGGGCTCCCTCTTGGCATTGGTTATCCGGGTTATACTGCCTTCATATCCTGTAGGATATTGCTCTTTCATTAAGTCTCGAAGTTCTTCACTCAGATTCTCCAGACTTTTAATTACACGTTTCTTTGTTACTGCCATGGTTAAAAAAATCGAGGCCAAATAGCATAAGAAACCCATTAGAAGGCAAATTTTTTTTAATTTTTTTTGCTAATTACCGGAATCTTTCTACTTTTCATTTCTCAAACAATTCCATTTAACCCACATACTATCGAGCGAGACATCTACGTTACCTAAACGCAAAGCAGATGATTGACAGCAGATGCAGCGACAGCCAGTTGGTTTCGCTTTATCAAACCGGTAACGAAGAGGCGTTCGAGATGCTACTTCACAGACACAAGTCCCGTATTTATACGGCCATTTACATGATAGTGAAAGACCGCTATGAAGCAGAAGACCTGCTTCAGGATACCTTTATAAAGGCGGTTAATACTATTAAAGGTGGCCGGTATAACGAAGAGGGTAAGTTTTTACCCTGGATTAGTCGTATAGCCCACAACCTGGCCATAGACCGCTTCCGCAGAAACAAGCGCTATCCTGAGGTTGTGCTGGAAGACGGTAGCCGCGTATTCGACTCCATGCAATTTGCGGAAGAGTCGTACGAAGCCAAGCAACTAATGCGCGACACCAAATCCAGATTACGGGACCTGGTTAAAGAACTACCTGAAGAACAAAAGCAGGTACTGATTATGCGGCATTACCTGGAGATGAGTTTTCAGGAAATTGCAGACCGCACGGGGGTGAGCATTAACACAGCATTGGGGCGTATGCGGTATGCATTAATCAACTTAAGGAAGAAAATGATTAAAAACCATATTGCCTATGACAAAGACCTTTACCCAAAACGATCTGATCAGGTTTATATACCGCGAGACCTCGGAAGAGGAGACGAAGGAGATTAACAAAGCCCTTCTTTGCGATAGTAATCTGCAAGCGCAGTACAAGGAATTGAATGATGCGTATAAACAAGTGGACCAGGCTAAACTGGAACCCTCTGCCGCAAGCATTCAAAATATTTTGAACTATGCGCACGGTTTGCAGGAACATACCTGATTAAAAGTAAAAGACCTCCACTTGCGGAGGTCTTTCTTTTACTAACAGAGCCATAATGCTCTGGCTATAATTCCTGTATAAAAATATTCTTCCAGCGCACCTTTACTCCTCCGCCATCATGAATCTGCAAGGCTATTTTTCCTGTGCGCGAACCAATCTTTTCATCGGTTAGGGTAATCATCTGCTCACCATTTAGCCAAGTGGTTACTTCATTTCCCTTTACCACTACTTTCATGGTATTCCACTTGCCTTCTTTTAATGCTTTCTCTTTTTCGGCAGTCGGTTTAATCAGCCAGCCGCGACCGTACGATTCATAAATACCACCACTGTGACTGTTAAGCGGAGCCACCTCGGCCTGCCAGCCGCTTACGGTTGTGCCTTCAATCTGGCTATGGAAAAATACACCGCTATTGCCGTTGCTTTCCTGCTTAAACTCAAGCGTGAGTTCAAAATCCTTGTATTCCTTTTCGGTAGCGAAGTAGCCATATTGCTTATCGGGACCGCTTTCGCAAATCAACTCACCTTTATCTACATACCATTTTTCTGTTCCATAAACCTTCCAGCCGGTTAAGTCCTTACCATTAAAAATAGATTGCTTTTGAGCTTGCGCTGAAAACACAATCAGGCTAAGCACTGCAAAAACGAATTTTCTCATATAGATTGATTTTTTTGACGGTTTAAAATAGGGAAATAAAAACTGGTAAATTGCCGGACGCAAACTAAATTATAAATGAGACTTCTCATATTCCTATTCGTTGGTCTTTTAGCGCTTGGTCTTGCCTGTACTCCTAAACCTGTTGAAACCACGGTGCATCTACCGGGTGCCGAAAAAGAACCGCTACAACCTGAATCGTTACAGGGCGAATGGCACATGATTACACAGGTAGAGGGTGAGTGGATATTGTTTTATCCCTGCGATGCTGACAATACCTTTATTCAGCTTAAAGCCGATTCAATTATTATTGGTTGGGGACAGGATGCTACGGCCGGCAAAATTGAAAATTGGTCTACTGATGAAGAAGGCCTGACGCTGGCTGTAAATGATTCTTATGCGGTAAATACATACCGGGTAAATGCTGCCAAAGATTATACAGAATGGTGGTTGTGGGAAGATGCTGATGGGCCTTCACGATTCATTCATGCCAGTCAGAAATCCAACTACAAAGAGGTACGTCAACCTTGTAAGGAGTGCTGGGAGGATTGTGAAGAAGATCAATAGACACGCTATTAAAAATCTACCCGCGAATTCTTTCCGTTTTATTCGGTTTTATTTCTTTGCCGTGTGACTGTTTTAATCCTGCATCAGCATTTTAATACCCCGGCAAAAGGCGGAGCCATCCGGTCTTATTATCTCGCCACTGCACTTGCGGCCAAAGGTGTACGCGTTACCGTAATTACTGCGCATAACGAAAATACCTATAGAAGGGAAACGGTAGAGAATGTTGATGTACACTATTTACCCATTGCGTATAATAACCGGTTTGGATTTTTTGCCCGCAGTCAATCGTTTATAAAATATGTTACCGGTGCTGTTAAACTAGCCCGGCAATTTCAAGATGCAGATTATTGCTACGCTATTTCGGTGCCCCTAACCGTGGGCTTTGCTGCCATGTGGATAAAGATGCGTTACAAAATTCCTTATCTTTTTGAGGTGGGCGATTTATGGCCAGAGGCTCCTGTTCAATTAGGGTTCATCAACAATTTTGTGTTTGCTCAATCGCTTTATGCATTAGAGAAAAGGATTTATAAATCGGCTAATGCGGTTGTGGCCCTCTCGCCTGATATTAAATCAGCCATTGAAAAAAAAGTGCCGGGCAAAACTGTACACCTGATTCCCAACATGGCCGATTGTGATTTTTATAACCCGGAGCTTAAAGATTCATCTTTAGAAAATCGGTATGGAGTAGCCGGCAAACTGGTGGTGTCTTACATTGGGGCTATTGGAGTAGCCAATGGGTTAGATTCGTTTCTGGAATGTGTAAACGCATCGCGCAAAGCACAATTACCCGTTCACTTTTTTATGTGTGGCGATGGCGCTGAGTTAGATCGGTTAAAAAATCATGCACAAACTCTTAATCTGGTTAACCTTACTTTTCTTGATTTCAGAAACCGCGCTGGAGTTAAGGAATTGTTGAACATTACCGATGCCGTCTTTATAAGTTTTAAACAAGTACCGGTGTTGGAAACCGGCTCGCCCAACAAATATTTTGATGGGTTGGCAGCAGGCAAACTGATCATTATCAATTTTGGAGGCTGGATTAAAAAAGAGATTGAAGAAACCCAATGCGGATTTTACTACAACCCGCAACACCCTACTGATTTTGTAAAAAAACTTTCAGGCTATTTGTATGAAGGTGGATTATTGGAACGTGGGCAAGCTGCATCGCGTAAGTTGGGTGAGGAAATCTATTCGCGTAAGCTATTGTCTGAAACGTTTTGCTCTCTTTTTAAATAACGTTTCACAACAAGCCCTGGTCTTCCAGTTTCAATTTTAGTTTTTCGTGGTTAGCCCAGAATTTCCTTTCTACTTCCTGCAACAGCTTTTTAAATTCGGGCGAGGCTTCTACTTCGGTAAGCTCCGGCCCTTTATCCATAAACAGTATAATCCAGTACTGAATGTTGTCTTCCTGCGTAAATAGCCTGAGGTACTCAAGGGCTTTGGCGTTATCGTTCATCTGGCAATAGTAAACAGTCAAAGCCAGGTTTTTATAGGCCGTCTGGTCAGCCTCTGCATACAGCCTGTATCGTTCGTAAAAGCCTTTAGCTTTTTCTGTTTCACCTGCCAGTTCATACACACGGCCGATATTCAGGTTTTCATGTTCAAACACATCTAACTTCTGCGCTTCTCGGTAATGGTTAAATTTTTTATAGTAATAATATGCAGTATCATACTCCTGCAGGTAATAACTCACTTTGGCAACGTCCTGCAAGATATCAAACCGGTTGGTGTCTTTTTTGTATTCTGCCAGCAATAGCCTTTTTGTTTGATGCAGGTTGCCGTCCTTTGCATATAACACAAACGCACGCACATGTCGCGAGAAAGTATTGTCCGGATAATACTCCAGCGATTTATCAATATGTTTAAGCGCCTCTTCCACAAAACCGGTTTGTATAAGGGCATTGCCCAGTCGCAAATGAAAATAACTGATGGAAACAGAATCGCCAGAGTTGGCATTCCGTTTTAAGCCTTGCAATGCATACTCCAGGTATTTACCGGTATTAGGCAAATACATATAATAAAAATCAGCCAGCAGCCCTAAAACTTCTGTTGAGTTTGGGTTGTATTCCAGCGCCCGCTCCAGATAAGGCAATGCTTCCTTGTACTCCTTTCGAGTCAGGTAATACATTCCTTTCGTCATTAAACTCTCTGCCAGAGTAGCATCGTGCAACACCGCCTTATCCGCATAGGCACCAAGCTTATCTACATAGATTTTTTCGGCTTGAAACATATCTAAATAATAACAAACCATTCCCGCACAGGCATAGGCTAATGCAAACGTATTATCCTTCGAAATGGCTTCATCGAAAAACACCAGCGACTGCCTTAGGTTTGCTCCTCCGCCTCTTTTCAACAAGTCAACTCCTTTTAAAAAAGCATCGTAAGCTTCCAGATTTTGAGTGGGTCTTTTCTGAATCCGGTTTTTCTCTTCAGGAGTAATTACCGCGCGGATTTCTCCGGCAATGTCATTTGCTATTTCCCGTTGCAATGCAAAAATATCTACGGCCTCGCGCCTGTATTGCCGGCTCCACAAGTGCCGGTCTGTAGCTCCATCAATTAGTTGTATCGTTAATACTATCCGGTCTCCTATTTTTTGCCCGCTGCCTTCTACAAAATACGTAACATTCAGTTCGCTGGCCATCTCCGGAATGGTTTTGGCGCTGTTTCTGTATTGCTCTGCAGATGTTCGGCTAATTACCCGCAGGTCTTTTATCTTTTGAAGATTATTGAGGGTGGACTCCATCAGGCCGTTGATGATGTGCACATTGGTACTGTCGTTACTATCGTTTTTGAATGGCAACACTACAATAGATTTATCAACAACAGGCTCTTTTTCAGAGGGCCAATAGTTGTACACAAACCAGCCCAGTACAACTATTAATAACGCTGCAACCCCGATGATAACAAATGTGTTATTCCTTTCGCTGGATGGAGGCGGAGCAATTGGGAGAGATTCGGGTTCATTCGCGCGCTTGCCTGCCTCACCGGGCGGATATCCATAATATTCGCGGAAGCATTTAATAAAATATGACGTGCTGCTAAAACCAGTTTGATGTGCCACCTCCGAAACGTTGTGCGTTCCTTTGCGCAATAACTCCATACCGCGCTTTAACCGTGCCTGGCTGATAAGCTGGCTTACCGAAAGGTTAGTGGCCTTTTTCACTTTGCGCAGCAGGTTAGAGCGGCTCATATTCAGGGCATAGGCTAATTCCGAAACCCCAAACTGCTCGTTGGCAAGGTTCTTTTCAATTGTGGCCGTTAGCTGGCTAATGAATTCGGTATCCAATGGAAAATCGGGCATAGTCGATTTCGAAAGGCGAAATAACAAAAACCAGCCGAGAGTGATCGGCTCCTGTTTATTATTCCTACCATAATTTTTAGACGCTTTTATGTAGCGGTGCATCAAAAGTTATATCGATGCGCGAATTTTTATGCTGAATCCCGCAAAATTGACGGTTTTGTGTGCAAGGCTATTTAGCCACCAGGTGTAGGTTGCCGTTCCTTTGCTTCATAGAAAAACAAAAAACTTAACTCAAATCAAAAACCATGAAAACGCTTAACACCCCTGCCCTGCTATTACTGATCGTATTTATTGTTGCCGCATGCACCGCCAAAGAGGCCGGTAACAAAGATGCTACTGTAAAAGCCCCTGATGTGGATCTGCACACAGCTGTAATCTCCGAAAACATGGAGGCTGTAAAACAACATATTGCAGCAGGCAGCGACCTGAATATACCAGACCCATTTGGAGGCTCAAGCCCACTTATTAGCGCAACTGTTTTTGGAAAAACCGAAATGGCTAAAGTATTAATTGATGCCGGTGTAGATCTGAATTTTCAGAACACCGAAGGTTCAACAGCTTTGCATACGGCCGCTTTCTTTTGCAGACCGGAAATTGTAAAACTGTTGTTAGAAAAAAATGTGGACCAAACCATTAAAAACAAATACGGTGCTACCGCCTACGATAACGTAGCCTTGCCATTTGCACAAATGAAAGACGCTTATGATATGATTGGCAATGCGCTTGCCCCTATGGGACTTAAACTGGATTACATCCAAATTGAAAAGACAAGACCTGAGATTGCTGAGATGCTGAAATAAAACAGTAGGCAGTAATGCAGAAAGCAGTAGGCAGCCCTTGCCTACTGCAAACATTATATAACACTAAAAAAATGAGACGTTACGATATTGACTGGCTGCGGGTAATTGCCATTGGCCTGCTTCTGATTTACCATGTGGCTATTGGTTTTCAATCGTGGGGAGGCATGATCGGATTCATTCCCTCCACTAAACCCTGGGCTGCTTTATGGACACCCATGGCCATGCTGAATGTTTGGCGTATACCGCTTCTCTTTTTTGTGTCGGGCATGGGGGTATATTTTGCTATGCAGCAACGCACGTGGAAACAATTACTAACTGAGCGCACCTTACGCATTGCGTTGCCCTTTGTGTTTGGCATGTTTGCCATCGTTCCGCTGCACATCTTAGTGTGGCGCTATTACTATAACATGGAACCGCGTTATATATATGACCCAGGCCACCTTTGGTTTCTGGCCAACATCTTTATCTATGTGCTTGTACTGTCGCCTTTGTTTTTTTATCTGAAAAAACATGAAGGAAGTAAAGCAGTTCAACGTTTCAGAACTTTATTTAGCTCTCCTTTCGCGTTAGTGGTAGTGGCGCTTGTATTTATTGCCGAAGCCCTGATCATTAAACCCATACCGTATGAACTTTATGCTATGACAGGGCATGGGTTCTTCCTCGGGCTGCTTGCCTTCTTTTTCGGATTTTGCTTTGTGTTTAGTGGTGAGCGTTTCTGGCAAATGCTGATAACGTGGCGCTGGATGCTTCTGGTTATTGCCGTTGGCTTATTTGCTTTGCGGATGTATTACTTCGGCTTACAAACACCGGTGTATTTGATAGTGATCGAATCGCAGGCCTGGATATTTAGTGTATTGGCATTTGGACATAAACATCTTAACCGAAACGGAAAAGTTTTACAGTATCTAAGCCCGGCTGCATATCCGGTGTACATCCTGCACATGTTCTTTCTTTTTCTGGGCTCGGTTATTGTGTTTCCATTAGAAATACCTGTTCAACTTCAGTTTGTACTTGTGCTTTTGTTTACCCTTGGCGGATGTTTGTTATCGTACGAAATAATAAAACGAATAAAGTGGCTGCGAATATTTTTCGGTATGAAGCTGCGCGCTAATTCAGCGTGATCTGTTCAGCGTAAATTGGATGCGTCTGGTAAAAACGAAAATTTGGTTTAATCTTTGAATCCTATCCATTATACACGCAAACAATGCCATGAAAAACAACTCTGATTTCAATACCGGTTTACTCTTTATAACTTATCTTTTAATGGACTTAGACCATGAAATAAGCGAAACTGAGCTTCAATATCTTGATTCAGTAAGACAGGCGGCTGGTATAGACGAGTCCGAATTCAGGTTGTTCTATAATTCCGTGATTGGGAAAACCGAGCGCGTAATTGAAGTAGCTAAAGAAGCTGGCTTAACGGTGCAATAATCAAACTCCTTTCGCGCTACGTTTTAGCGCGAAAGGAGTATTTTTTTAACTAAGTACTTGCTCAGAAATTTTTCCGGTCTTTTTATTTTTCAGAATTACCTTCTTTGCACCATAGTGAGTAACCTCCTCTTTCACCAGATAATGATCAGCATCATACTCCTGCAGGTGTGCGTCTTTGCTTACACCAACTCTTCCGCGCCAGATGTCGAGTTTAACCGGCTCCCACTGTTTTGACTTGGCCGATTTATAGGCCGCATCTAACACCGCGTTTACCACATAGCCATCATAAAAGGTTTCTTTCGGCTGGGTTCCCTGCTCCATGGCATTAAACATATCCATAAACATGTGGTTATATCCCAACTCGTTTAATTCATCGCCTACCGGAAACAACCAGCCCTTATCACTTTCTGCTTTTTCTGCTACATAGTTGGCTGCTTTGCCTGTAGTAAACATTTCGAAACCGGTACGCAGAAAACTATTTACCCAAATTGTTCCTTCGGTGCCCATTACTTCATCGCGTAAATCCAATCCTCCACGAAACGTCCAGCTTACTTCAAACTGACCAATCGCTCCGTTCTCGTACTTCACCAAACCAATGGCATGATCTTCGGCATCAATAGGCTTAACCTGTGTATCGGCCCAGCACATTACTTCAACGGGCTTAATGTCTTTACCAATGTAGCTGCGGGTAATCTCCACACAATGGCAGCCCAAATCAAGAATACAACCACCACCGGCTTGTTCAATATCCCAAAACCAATCGCTGTGCGGGCCGGGGTGCGTTTCGCGCGACTTGGCCCAGAGTATTCTTCCCAGCGCCCCATTCTTTACACTTTCATGGGCTTTAATAAACTTTGGCGTGTACACTAAATCTTCCAGATAGCCATTGAAGATTCCCGCCTTCTCTACTGCTTGCAACATGCGCTTGGCTTCTTCGGCATTGCGGCCAAGGGGCTTGGTGGTGATTACAGCTTTCTTATGTTTGCAGCACAGGTTAACGGCTTCTTCGTGCAGGTTGTTGGGTAACGAGATACAAACCACTTCAACTTCGGGCCGGTTAATGGCTTCTTCCATTACTGTAGTTGAAAAGGGTACGTTATAATCTTTCGCAAATTTTTGTGCGCTTTCTTCTCTGCGCGAGTAGATGGTTACAATTTTATCTTTGCTTCTGTAGCCCTGAAGGGAGTCTGCATAAAAGCGGCCAATAAAGCCTGAGCCAAGCATTGCGATTTTCATATGAGGTGGTTTTGTGTTTTACTTGTTTTTGTTTCGTGCGTTTTTATCCTGGTCTGAGGGCAGGCCTGAATAAGCGAATGCCCCAAATTTAGGCAGCCTGAATTTCTTTCTTCTCCTTAAAGAATAAAATAAAATAGATTAACACGGCTACGGCAATGTAAACAGGAACCATCCAGATGGACTGCCATTGGTATGCCCCGTCAACCGAATAGTGGTCGGCTGTAAAGCCAGAAAATCGGGTGCCTATTACCATGCCTACTCCATACGTGGCAAATGTGAATAACCCCTGCGCGGCATTTTTTATTTTATCCCCTGCCTTCTTTTCGGTGTACATATAGCCTGTTACAAAAAAGAAGTCGTAACATATGCCGTGAAGAATTATACCTGCATATAACATCCAGATGCTTGAATCTATATTGCCATATGCAAAGAATACATAGCGCAAAATCCACGCTGTCATACCCAGCAGTAACATTTTCTTTACTCCAATCTGGTTAAACAAAAAAGGAATGGCGAGAATAAACACCGCTTCTGAAATCTGACCGAAGGTCATTTTAAAAGCTACATTGTTCATGCCGGTTTCATTTAAGAATACATTGGCAAAACCATAATAGAATGAAAGCGGAATGCAAACTAAAATAGCGGCAATAAAGAATATGAGATAGGGCTTGTCTTTAAACAGCACAAAGGCTTCGGTGCCCAATGCGCTTTCGCTCGTTTTACCTTTGGGTGGTGTGTTGGGTAACACAAAAGAAGAAAGGCCTAAGGCCAGCGATGCGATGGCTGCCATCTGAAAAGTTAACGCTGATTTATCTAATCCTAATGAACTGATTAAAACTCCTGCTATTATCCACCCCAATGTGCCAAACACCCGAATCCACGGAAACTGTTTTCCCGGGTCTGTCATTTGCCCAAACGCAATGCTGTTGCTTAATGCGATGGTGGGCATATACAGCAACGAATACACCAGAATAATCCAATAAAAAGTTGTGTTGTCGTTTACAACAGTTGCCAGATAAAGCAGCACAGCACCAATCAGGTGCAATACGCCCATAATTTTCTGAGCCGCAAAAAAACGGTCGGCAACCATGCCAACGAAGAAAGGCGAAATCATGGTGGCAATAGCCAGCGCACTATACGCTGCGCCTATCTGGGTTCCGGTTGCTCCTAAAAATTCAGACATGTATGTACCCATGGTAACATACCAGGCGCCCCAGATAAAATATTCCAGCAGCATCATTACCGATAACTTGGTGAACACAGCAGACTTCATACTTCTTTCTTTGAATTTAAACCGAAGTAAGATAAAAACGCTTCTGTAGAAACAGAAAAGCGGTGAGTGATTTTATGTAAGCGGACTAAGGCGCTACCGGCCGGTATTTCGATTCGTCAAAAATCTGTTTGGCGTTTTTGATGCGCATAAGATCGGGCAAAGAAACTTGCGGATTGCGGGCAGCATAACTGTTTACAATCTGCCAGCCAACCCATGTACCAATACGGCCCGGAGCCTGGTCGGCCACATCAAATGTTTTAGGCCGTTCGGCTATATATTTTTGTTTGGCTTGTGCGCCTGTAGCAAAAAACACTTCGTCTTCCACCAGCTTCTTCCAGATTACATCCTGGTTAGCACGCGCACCGGCAATTTCTTCTGCTGAATAGCCAATCAACACACTATCGGGCGCACAGGGCAACATGTGTTTGGCAAAGTAATACGCTTTGCCGTAGGTAATCATATCGGCCAATACAGTACGGTCTTGTAAATCGGTTTCGTTCAGGCGGCTGTCTATACCATACAGTAACATTACCGAAGGCACAATGAAACTTTTTTCGTAGCGCTGAAGCATATACTCATACATATTCGGCCGATACTTTGCGCCTTTACCCAGATAATAATCCAGCCCTACAACAATCAGCGTATCGGTTACAAACAGGTCTGTTTCTAAACCCGTAATTACGGTTTGAATTTTAGGTGGTTGAAAATCGGGATAATAATATTTTAATGTAACGAAGGCATTATTGAATTCTGCTTTCAGTTCGCTAAGATCGCCATACACCCTTTTGGTTTCAAGTAGCAGCGAATCGAAATGAGGATTGGAAAAACGGGCAAACAGTTCGTTGATAAAAACAGAATCATCGGGGTAGGCGGTGCGGCCAAACACAAAATCGCGTAACGTAGTATGGCGTGAGAAAAAATCAACCAGTTGCTGTCTGGTTGTAATGTTGGGAATCGAATCTTCTAACGACTCAAACTGAAGATTAACGGTTATCGCTTTTGTATCGGGAACAAAGGCACACTTCTCTTCTGTATTTTGCTTACAAGACCCCAGCAGAAAAATGCCTATACTCCATAAACACAACTTTTTAATCCCTTGCATAGCCAAAATTTGGTGGCGAAGATGGTGAGAATCTATGTGCTGGCAAAGACAGAATTGGTTTTACTAACCACATATTCGATTAATTGCAATTCTTAACCCTAATTGTGAATTTGTAGCACTATGTTTTCTCTGTGCAAAAGCAACCCAAACAACATAGTGTCCATTAGGTAATCCTTCTAAAATCTGCTTGGTTTCTTCTATGTCTACTTCAAGTAGACCCTGCTTCACAACTTTTGCTTGGCTTAAGTCAAAAACGACAAACTCATTTTTGCTCATAAAAGAATGAACCCTTGCAAAAGGTAAACGTAAGATTACAGCTTGCGTTGTAGGCATTAAAGGTAGAACAGCCCGAACTGATGGAAAAGCTCATTTTTTACTATAGTTTTAAAGCGGTTCTTCAACAACAAAAAGCAATGAATAAGAACCACCAATGCTCACAGATTCATTGCCAATCAGTACCTGGGTGCTAAAGATTCCGCTAATGAGATAATCTGTAACATACCGGGGAGGATTGACTCCATCATTGATGATCAAAAAGCTCCAAACGCTAATGCTGGTAAGAGTGCTGCTTGAAACATCAGGGGAAAATATATTAGTGTTTTCTGCAACTTGATATTCTACACCACAACGGTCTTTCAGCAAAAACGATGGCTGAAAGAAGTTAAAATCGGTTTGCATAAGTGAATCGGGTGTTAAAAGTGCACGTTGTTTATTCAGACTGGAGAACAGGTCGCTGCTGCGTTGCAGGGATTTCATTTTAAACTCAAAAAAATCATTTGATATGGTTTTTGTACATTTTCCATTTTCACACCCATAAATAGATTTTATTCTGTCATCATTAAAATCATAAAGCCTTCCTTGAAAGGAAAATTTGAAAAAACACTCGTTGCACGATGAAGTGCTTGTATCTAATGTAACCTCATCAACGGAACGTACAAAATCGCATGGATCGCGCACTTCCGGAGTATCTTCATCACACGAAGAAAAGAAGGCAACCGAAGCAAAAGCTAATGTATTGAAGCAAAATCTCAATATTAAAAGAGTTACTTTTTTACGCATAACCGTTGCAATTTTAGTCCGTCTTCACATACTGCGTACTGGTGCCATTGAGATAGACCACATAATGCCCATTGGGCAAGCCATCTAAAATCTGTTTGGTTTCTTCTATTCCCTCTTCAAGCTGGCCTTGCTTTACAACTTTATGGCTCCGTAATATTGAACAACAATGCATAAGAACCCCCAATGCTCTCAGATTTATTATCGATCAGCATTTGTGTGCTAAACGTTCCACTAATCAAATAACTGGTAGAATAACGGACAGGATTAACACCATCATCGACTATAAAAAAATTCCAGACGCTAATGCCGGTAACAGTACTGTGCGAAATATCTGGAAAAAAAATATTCGTATTTTTAGCAACTTGATACTCAACACCGCAACGATTCCTTAATAGAAAAGATGGTTGAAAAAAATTAAAATCGGTTAGCATCAATGAATCAGGAGTTAGAAGGGCGCGTTGTTCATTCAGGCTGGCGAACAGGTCGCTGCTGCGTTTCAGGGATTTAAACTTAAACTCAAAAAAGTCATTCCTATTGACTTGCAAGGATTCATTACCAAAGAATTCGGAAAATGTATTAATCCTATTGTCCTTAAAATCGTAGAGTCTTCCTTGAAATGATAATTTCAAAAAACACTCATTACATGCTGTGCTTACATCTAACGAAGCCTCTTCAGTTGATATTATAAAATCACATGGATCTCTTATCACCGGCATGTCTTCATTGCACGATGACAAGAAGGTAATCAAAATTAGAATACATAATTGAAACCAAAATAGTATCAATATCTTAGACATAATCGTTACCATTTAGTCCGTCTTCACATACTGCGTACTGGTGCCATTGATATACACCACATAATGGCCTTTTGGCAGCCCATCTAATATCTGCTTGCTGTCTTCCGCATCCTCAACCTGCCCTTCCTTTACAACCCTTGAATTAATTAAATCGAATACAAGGAGGGTATTATCTCCCCCCATAAAAGACGAACCCTTACAAAACGTAAAGGTAAGGTTACAACTGGCATTGTAAGCATTAAAGGTTGAACAGCCTGAACTGATGGAAAATATAGTTTTTCTTACAACCATAGTTTTAAAGCGGTTCTTCAACAACAAAAAGCAATGAATAAGAACCACCAATGCTCACAGATTCATTGCCAATCAGTACCTGGGTGCTAAAGATTCCGCTAATGAGATAATCTGTAACATACCGGGGAGGATTGACTCCATCATTGATGATCAAAAAGCTCCAAACGCTAATGCTGGTAAGAGTGCTGCTTGAAACATCAGGGGAAAATATATTAGTGTTTTTTGCAACTTGATATTCAACGCCACAGCGGTCTTTCAGCAAAAACGATGGCTGAAAGAAGTTAAAATCAGTTTGCATAAGTGAATCGGGTGTTAAAAGTGCACGTTGCTTATTTAAGCTTGAGAACAAGTCGCTGCTGCGTTGGAGGGATTTAAACTTAAACTCAAAAAAATCATTTTTATAAATCTTAAAGCATTTTCCCTCCTCCTCGCACCCAAACCAGGCTGCAAACCTTTCATCCTTAAAGTCATAAACCCTACCTTGAAATGAAAACTTAAAAAAGCATTCATTACAGGCAGTACTTATATCTAATGGAACCTCATCAACAGAACGTACAAAATCACAAGGGTCCCGTACCTCTGGTATATCTTCGTTGCATGAAGAAATGAGGGCAATTGAATTAAAAATTATTGCACTGAAACAAAACCTTAGTGTTGAAAGAGTTTTTTTTCGCATAACCGCTGCAATTTAGTCTGACTTCACATACTGCGTACTGGTGCCATTGATATACACCACATAATGGCCTTTTGGCAGCCCATCTAATATCTGCTTGCTGTCTTCCGCATCCTCAACCTGCCCTTCCTTTACAACCTTTGAATTAATTAAATCGAATACAAGGAAGGTATTATCTCCCCCCATAAAAGACGAACCCTTACAAAACGTAAAGGTAAGGTTGCAACTGGCATTGTAGGCATTAAAGGTGGAGCAACCCGAGCTGATGGAAAAGCTCATGTTCTTGCCGCCATTGCTGGTGCTATAGCTGGCGCTGCCCGATGTTTTTACCCACGTCCACGAGCTTAGGTACATTTCTACCAGGTTTGTTCCGCCCGGCACCATGTTAAATGAGTATAGCGGCCCGCTATTCAGGGTGCCGGTACAGTTCGGCAACACCTGCACTGATTTGATCTTGTAATTGGTGGTATTGCCGTTGCAGCCCGTGCGTAGATTGTAGGATATCTCGGAGGAACCAGTTTTAGTTTTAGCGGTTAATGTTATAGATGTGTTCGTGCTGCTAACTTTTGTAAAATATTCTTGATCGAAAAACCACCGTAGTTCGTCTAACTGAAGATAAGATGGCAATGCCTGCCCGTTGTTGGTTAGCGTAAGGGTAATATTCTGGCCTTGGTTTACCTGCGTGCCGCCTGAAATAGCGATGTTGGGAATGGCATCATAATACTCCTCATCGCCATCGCAGGCTGTGGTGCCAGCCCTTGGGAAATAGGAAGTTTCTACATACGGATACAGATCGAAGGTGAAAGCAAACCTGCCATCGTTTAACTTTATTACGGAATGCCCGGCACTCTGAAAGGCAACTGCTTTGGCATCGGCAAGACTACAAACCCGAATAAAATTCTGATCTCCAATAATTGTGGCGTTGGGGATAGAACCAAATGTGCCCTCATCGGAAGGAACACCCGTTGTAAGGCTTACTTTACCCTGAAGCAGGGCAGCCCGGGTATATTGATAACAATTGTAGTTGGGGCTGGTTGGTTTTGTATGCCGATATGTTCCAGGATCATTTTGACAGAATACTTTGACATCAACGTTTGTTGCACTTGTGGTTAAAATAAGTAACAACAAGAATACCGCATTTAGTAATTTGATGGGATTCATAGAATAAAGTTAACACAATTTAGATCGAAAACTATTTCAAATCGAACCCATTTAAGCACCATTCGTAACGGCATCAACCAATTGCAATTCTTAATGCTAATCCTGAATTTGCATCGTTAAATTTTCTCTGTGCAAAAACAACCCAAACACATTGCCGTAGCCGGTAACATTGGTTCTGGCAAAACTACATTAGCTGAAAAGTTATCGAAACATTATGGCTGGACTCCGCTATACGAATCGGTAGACCATAACCCATACCTGCGCGATTTTTATGATGATATGACGCGCTGGGCTTTTCACCTGCAGATTTATTTTTTGAACAGCCGCTTTAACCAGGTGCGGCAGATTCGCGAAAGCGATAAAACCATTATTCAAGACAGAACCATTTACGAAGATGCGCACATCTTTGCAGCTAACCTGCACAAGAGTGGCCACATTAACGATCGCGATTATCAAAGCTACCTCGATATCTTTAATTCGATGGTGAGTTTTGTAAACCCGCCCGATTTACTGATCTATTTAAAAGCGGATATCCCCAAGCTGGTGAAGCAAATTCAAAAACGCAACCGCGACTTTGAATTCAATATTAAGCTCGACTATCTGCGCACACTAAACGAGCACTACGAAAAATGGATTGGCGAATATAAAAATGGCAAGCTGCTGGTTGTAGATGTTAACAATCTGGATTTTGTAGAACGCATAGAAGATTTCTCATTTATAGTAAACAAGATTGAACTGGAATTGAATAGTTTGTTCAGTTAACCTCTTACAAAAAAGGGCAGCCGACTTTCGTCCGCTGCCCATCTATTGATTTAGTTTCGACTACTGCACCATAAACACGGCATTCGAAAAAATCATTTTGCCGCTCTCCCAAAACGTTCGGAATAATGGATTATCAACTAAATAGATCACATTCCCTTGTCCTTTGGGTTCAACACCCATAACTAAACTGTTGCTCATCTTTTTGTTTATCCGATACCCGGCAAAGCCTTGTACTGGTTTAGCATTGCCTTTAATCACGCCTACATTCCAGCCATTTTGTAAATAGCCATAGCGCAATTCGTTCGTCTTTAAGGTGTAATAAAAGTCTTTCATACCAAATGCCAGCGGGTGCGATTTATCTAATGTTACTTTATAGATGGCTCCTGAAATACCATCTGATAATTGTTTGCGCTCTGCTTCATCATACTTTGCCAGAATATTTTTTTCGCGGGCCTCTTTTTCTTTTTTCTCTGCCTCGGTTTTCTCTGCCTCGGTTGCATAAGCTTTTAACGCAAAGCCTTTTTTCTCTGCAAATGAATTTAGTGCATTAGCTATAACAATTAACCGGCCACCACCCGAAACCCATGAAGAGACACGCTCCAGGTTTCCTTCATCAAACATTCTGTAACGGCCTTCCGGAACAACCAGCACATCATATTTATTCAGATCAATACTTTGAAAATATTCTGTTCCAATTTGTGTAATAGGATAATGTAGTTGCTCTTCAAAAAAGTGCCAGATTTCGCCTGCACTTAACGATGACGTTTGCTCACCAAACAGTACCGCAACCTTTGGTGCTTTCAGATAGCCAACAGAAGAAGATCCAAAATCTTTTCCTTTATCTACAAACCCTGTAGTGGTGGTGTAAATCTTTCTTTCTTTATCCGTAGCTAATTTCTTAATCAGGTTGTCAAAATCGGCAATACTCTCATTGTTTCTGCGCGTAACCAGTAATGTTCCCGGTTCAAAATTCTGGCCGGCTACCGAAAAGGCTTTTTCAGCTGCCCGCACTTTAATGTTCTTGTTTAGTAACTCTGCCAGAAACTCTACATCGCGTAAGCTTTCGTATTTAAAAATGTAGGCATATGGTTTTGCCAGCGTGTTCGTGTTATCTACTGCTTTGGGTTGATAAGCCTTGCCGGGATTTATTCTTTCGTTAAGAGCATATCCTTTCAGGTCGTAATTGTACAT
>DEIA01000032.1:209412-219778 GCA_002352225.1 Flammeovirgaceae bacterium UBA2786 | reverse complement strand
CCCATTCTGCAACACGCACTCATGCGCACCTGGAGTTATTGGGCCAAATACCGCGACTACGAAAGCGAACCGGTTGACCTGAAACATTATGAGGCCATCGGTACCATGTCGGAAGCGCTTTCGATGCATGCCAACGAAGCGTATGACGAGTTAGATGAAGAGCAGCAACGCATTTGCGAAATCCTGTTTAAAGCCATTACCGAAAAGCGAGGCGAGAATTTTGGTATTCGAAGGCCGACACGCTTAAATGAAATTGCATCCATTGCCGATGTATCGGAAGCCGATGTAGTAGCCGTAATTGAAAAATTCCGCGAACCGGGTCGCTCATTGTTAACACCAGCGTACGGCATTGAATTAGGCTCTAAGTCGATGATCGACATCTCGCACGAAAGTTTGATGCGCATTTGGGTGCGTCTGAAACACTGGGTGGATGATGAGAGTGAGGCCGTACAAATGTATTTACGTTTGGCCGAAGCCTCCTCGCAATACCAGGTAGGTAAAGCCGGCCTGTGGCGCCCGCCCGATTTGCAGTTAGCGCTTAACTGGCAAGCCAAACACAAACCTACTTTGGTGTGGGGCCAACGCTACCATCCGGCCTTTGAGCGAACCATGATCTTCCTGGAATATTCCAAGAAAGAATTTGATACCGAACAGCGCATTAAAGAACTGGAGGCCAAACGCAAACTGCAACGCGCCCGCATTACCGCCATTGTGTTTGGTTCATTGGCAGCAATTGCGCTGGTAGCATTTGTGTATGCCTTTATGCAACAGGCAGAGGCAGAGCGGCAGGCTGAAATTGCCATAAACAATGAGAAATTAGCTAAGCTAAATGAAACTGAAGCCCTAAGACAAAAAGAGATAGCACAGAGAGAAAGAGATGCAGCTGATTCGGCCAGGTTAGTTGCTATAAAAGCACGGGAGGCCGAAGCACTTCAGAGAGAAGAGGCTGAAAAGCGAAGAGTACAGGCTGAACTTGCCGAGGCTGAGGCAAAAAAACAGAAAGCACAAGCTGATTTAAATGCAATTGCAGCTCGCAAAGCAGAAGGTGAAGCCAATGCCAATGCCGAACGTGCTGACCGGAATGCTGAACGTGCCGAGCGCGAAAAATACCTGGCAGCCGCAAAAGCTATGGCAATCAAATCAAAAGAACTGGGCAACGATCTTGCTTTGGAGGGTTTAGTAGCGCAACAAGCTTATGTGTTTAACAAAAAGTATGGCGGCTACGAATATAACAGCGATGTATATGGCGGATTATATACCGCACTTAAAAACTGGGAAGAACCCCTAACCAAAAGTTTACAAGCTCACACCAATGGCGCGGCACGCGTTCTTAAAACCTCTGATAAAGGTAACGTTATCTACTCGGGCGGAAGCGATGGCCGTATTATCCGCTGGAATTTTGCAAACCAGCAATGGAATGCAGAAATGATTGTAGACAAACGGCAGGACTATATGGTATTTACATTAGACATTAGTCCTGATGGAAATACGTTGGTAGTGGGCGGCCTATACCCTTCTAACCCCGAGGCAAATTATGCCGAACTGTATGACCTGCGCAACCTATCTGTACCGGCCAGAAAAATTCCGGGTTTTAGGTACAATATCGAAAACCTTCACTTCACACCCGATGGCAAAGGGTTTTACGCACGCGATAATTCGGGGCTTAGCATAAAGTATTCTGATCTTACGACCGTCCGCGAGGTTATTACCCCAGATGAAAAAATTGTTTCATTGGATTTGAATAATAACGGAACCCTGCTGGCAGGCGCTGGCGATAAAGGCACCCTCTATATATGGGACATCAATAAAAACTTTGCAGTTACCAGGTTGAGTATCTCAACCTGGCTATCGGCCGTGTGTTTTGCTCCCGATGGGCGCCAGATTGTGGTAGGCAGCCGCAACGGGTTGTTAAAAATTGTAAGCAATGGAATTGTAATCCGCGATTTGCCCGGTCACTCTTCGCAGATTGAAGACATTAAGTTCAACCATGCCGGAACATTTATGGCTTCAGCCAGTAAAGACTATTCTGTAAGACTCTGGAATTTCAGGAAACTGAATGAACAACCCATTACCGTTAGCGACCACGATTGGGTTTGGAGCGTAACCTTCTCGCCAGACGATTCGCAATTATTAGCCGGTATAAACAGTGTGCGCGAAACCGTAAAAGGAATTGACCAAACCATTCACGCCTACCCTACCGACTTTAATGGAATGGCATCACTGCTTTGTGAAAGAGTACAACGAAATCTCACTAAAGATGAATGGGAAATTTACGTAGGTAACCTGGAAGATTATCCATGGCAAAAAACCTGCGAAAATTATCCGGGTATAGATGCACGCGTAACCAACACCAAAAAAGCAGGGAAATAATCTATGAAGAAATTTTACTTGATCTTGATTTTCATTCCTTTGGCATGGAGTACATCGGCTCAAACCACTTCATGTGCTCAATCTGTGCGATTGGCTCAATCGGTTTACGATCAAGGCCGTTTGCACGAATTGGAAGACCTGATCAACAAAGCACTGAGCAGCACTTCTGCCGTATGTGGTAAGGCCGAACAAGTCAGTTTGCTCAAACTCTTAACGCTCACCTACATTTACCTCGAAGAGCCTGGCAGAGCAGACGAGACTATGCTTAAGTTGTTGCAAACGGACAACTACTTTAAAATTAATGAGGCCGTAGACCCAGCCGAGTTTGTAGCATTGTATAGATCCTTTCGCACGAAAGAAATTTATCGTATTGGTGCAGCGTTAGGCGTAAATGCCAGCCAACCAAACGTTGTAAATACCATCACGGCCGTTAACGATGCCTCCAGTAAATACAAATATGCAATTGGTCTTCAGTTTGGAGCATCGGCTGATGTTCCCTTACGGCTTGGAAAAAGTAAACACTATAAACTAACCTTGCACGGTGAACTACTTTATGCGCAACATAAATTTGAACTTGAGCAAAAAGTAAGTCGTGGCCTTAACGCAGACAATGTAGAATTGTTTCAAACTCTACAGGGTGTTGAATCGCAGAACTGGATTGCACTACCCATAAGTGTTCAGTATAACTATTTGCAAAATGAAAAACTAAATCCCTATGTAGCCGGTGGTTTTTCTGTTGGCTACCTGATGGGTAATGGCACGTTAAGGTCTGAGCGCTTTCGTGATGAAGCAGCCGCCCTTCCCGAAACCTCCTTCGATCTAACACGCGAAAAAATAAACATTAGTGGCTTACTTGCTACTGGCATAAAAACAAAAGCCGGAGGCGGCTACGTGATTCTGGAAGTACGTTATTTGCATGGCTTATCGCGAATCAGTTCTTCTGAAACAGCTTTTGAAAATCAACAAGCCACCTGGGGGCAATATTATGCCGACCCGGTCTTTAAACTTTCATCTCTGGCCATACAGGGGTCATACATTATCAATATGTTTAATCCCAAGAAGCTACGCAACCGTTCATGAAAAAGATAACCACATTAACTTTATTGGCAACTGCGTTCATGCTAACCACATGCAAGAATCTGGATAATGCCGATCCGGCACCGCGAAATACTTTCCTGAAATTTTACGAAGGCCCCTACTCAATGACAGCTGCCGCCATCGAAAAAATACCGGGCGGTTTTGCCGTATTGGCCAATATGGCTTCACCTTCAAATAACAGTACCATTAATCAAACTGTTCTCTTTGAAACGGATGAGTTCGGAATCAGGATTGGCGACTATTATAAGTACAATAACATTATAGCCAAATCATTCAAACCTTTAGTAAATGGGGAAGTCTTAAACGGTTTCATTGTTGTAGGAGATAGTATAATTATAAACCCCAATGTTGACCAAGCAGCCAATGTTAGTATTTCTTCGATGGCTGTGCTTGTACTTAATAATGATTTCGCGGAAACAAGAGATAGATTATACATTACTGATAAGCAAGCTCTTTCATTAAATCACCCTGTTAAGGATGATTACTTTGGTGGCCCGGTAAATCTTACAGAAAATGGTGAAGCTATTATTTTGGGTACCTTTAAACGTGGTATTATAAATCAGCAAAATGCACCCGAGGAGCAAATGCTTTTCGGGTTAACACAAAGTAGAGATAGTTCCTGGTTTAAAACCTATCCGTTGCTTGCCAATACATATGCTAACGCTAAATCAATACATCACTCCAACGGCAACATCATCTGGGCAACCGCCATTGCCGATGTGCAGGGCGATTTCACGTCATCTTATCTCGCCATACCTTTTGTAAAGGAACAATCTGTTCCGGTAAATTTTAGTCAGACGGGTGAAACCAGCACTCAATTATTTTTACCAGCCGATATCCAACCGTCTTCATCACGCGCCTTTGGTTATGGCGTAGTGGGCACCTATAGCCAGATTACAGATGGTTCGAAAGCGAATATTTTCTTTTTAAGGGTCGATGCGAACGGTACCATCATTCCTGGTAGCGATCGATACTTTGATGGAATTGGATCTTTCAATTCAACTCCTCAAAACAAGGATAACTCCGAAATACTAGATGCGGGCAAGGCCATCACCGCCACCAGCGATGGTGGGTTTGTTTTGGTAGGCACTATGACTACTACACCCCAGAAAGGTAATGGAGGCAAAGACCTTTTTATAATCAAGGTTAATGCCATTGGCGATATAGTCTGGATTAAAACTATGGGCGGAACTGGCGATGATGACCCTGCAGGGGTTACCGAAGCCAGCAATGGCGACATTATAGTGTGCGGTACTAACACCTTAAGCGGGTACGCTTCAGTTTTTATGATGAGAATGGATAAAAATGGTGAATTAACTAATTAAGATTGTATGAGCAGATTTTTTACACGCTTTTTATTCTCAATGTTGGTTGCTGCTGTATGGGCTAGTAGTTATGCTCAGAATATTTCCATTTCGCCTTTAACAACAGGGGTGGAGCCTTCTCCGCTTGCCAATAATGCCACCAGTGTGGCTATTCTTGGTATTCAGTTCGATAAGGCCGGGGGTGGTACAAACTCTATTACTGCTCTGACAATTGTCTTAGATCAAAATCCTATTGGCCGATTCACCAACCCGAGATTGGTACGATCTGATAACAATGACGGGTATGATGCAGCCGATCTGCTTAATGAGGTGGGGTCACCTTCATTCGGAGCATCATCAATAAACTTTACTGGCGGAATTACCACATTCAGCGGGTCTTCCGGTGCACAAACCAGGAGGTTTTTTGTGGTAGTAGATATTGATAACAGTGTCAATTCTTCAACCCCCGCAGTAACCCCATCGCTCACACAGGCAAATGTCACTGCCTCCGGTACAGTTAATGCGGGTTCTGTTACAGGAACCGCCTACAGTTTTTCTGATGTTGTTGTGCCCACCTTCACTTTCAATCCGCTCAACAGTGCAATTAATGTTGCAATCAACTCAAATATTGTCATCACCTTCGATGAAAACGTGTTTCAAGCCAATGGTGCTGCGATTGACGCGGCCGCCATTGAAGGTGGAATTGTAGAACTTAAAATAACCAACGATGCCGGGGCAGCGGTTCCGTTTACAGCAACCTTTAACGGTACTAATCAAATTACGATTGACCCGGATGCAGACCTAAGCAACAACACTACTTATTATGTAGAACTTAATCCGGTAGAAGATGGAGACGGAAATGAAACTACACAAAGCATAATTACTTTTAGCACACCCGATACCATAGCGCCAACTGTTTCATTTAACATTACAAACGGTGCCACAGGAGTATTAGAAACTACGCAGATCATTATAACCTTTAACGAACCTGTGCGCGATATAGACGACTCTGGTATAACCGTGGGCGAACTCAATACTTTGGTGGAATTAAAACTTACTGACAATGCAGGCGCGGCAGTACCCTTCACAGCAACTCTTACTGGTGGTAATACCATTATAACGGTAACACCAACAGGCAACCTGGCGGGTAACACGCTTTATTATGTAGAAATGAATCCGGTAGAAGATGCCAGCAACAATGCTACTACAGCCACCAGTATCACATTTACTACTGGCGATAGCTTACCACCTCAGGTTACATTTAACCCAGCTAACGGAGCCACCAATGTTTCTGCTGTTAGTAACATCGTACTTACTTTCAATGAACCCATCCGCAAACTCGATAATTCTGCTATTACACCCGCAGACATACAAGGAGGTTTGGTTGAACTGAAACTCACCAATAATGGAGGGGCTGATGTTCCGTTTACCGCCAGCATTAATGGTACAAACACAGTAATAACTATAAACCCAAATGGTACCCTTGTCCACAACCAGGTTTATTATGTTGAAATGAATCCAATTGAGGATGGAGTTGAGAATGTGTCCACCGCCCAAAGTATAACCTTTACTACGGAAGACCGACCATCTATAAGTGGTTTCTTACCCGCAGCGGGTACCTGTATTGCTGATAATGTAACCGTTAATGGTTCGCGTTTTACCGGAACCGGTAGCCCGACCAGTGGTAACACGCAACCTACCGTTACGGTAAATGGAGTAACAATTCCTGCCATCAACATTGTGTCATTTACCTCTAATCAGGTTGTATTTACATTGCCTGCTGGTTTTGCTACTGGGGCTATTACTGTACGCAATAATGATAGTGACTTAGTAAGTGCTAACTCATCCAACCTCAATGTATTTCCGGCTATTAATACCGGGCTAACCGTTACTCCGGCTACGTTCTCGCCCGCTCAGAATACCAATGTGAATATTGATGTGCTCAGCACCCAGGATAACAATTACAACTATGCATTGATTCTTACAAATGCACCTGGCGGTTATAGCTTATCTCCACCAGCAACGGTACATACCTTAGCCGGCAACAGTGGAACAAGAACACTAAATACCTCTGAAGGCCCTGATCCAAATCTGGACGTGATAGGAGATTACACATACAGGATAGATGTATCACGTACGGGTTGTACAACAAGGACTTTATCCAATACACCTTTTACCTTAACCGTAGCTTCGCTTGCCGTGAACGTTAGTACCACTAATGCTCCTACAAATGCAGTCTGTTCTGGATCGCCAATAACCTTGATTGGTGCTACAAGTGGTGGAACTGGGTTTTATCAATTCCGTTGGTCTTCTATACCTGTTGGCTATAATAGCACTAGTTCAAGTCCAACTGTTTCCCCAACAGCCAATATTCGATATGTACTTGAAGTAGAGGACAACGCTGGCAATATTGTAACAGACTTTGTCGATGTAATTGTTAATCCAGTACCTACTGCAGATATAATTCCAGCTCCGGGCGAATCTTCCGTACGCAAAAGCTATGTTCTTGAAAATAGGCTTTATCAAGTCTTCGGATCTCCTTCTGGTGGTACTTTTAGCGGCCCAGGAATCTCAACCAACGGTTCCGGTGGATGGTTTTTCAATCCACAAACAGCGGGGGTAAGTAATAATCATAACATAGTTTATACTTATACTGATGCCAATGGCTGTTCAGATCAAGACATAGAGATTTTTGAAGTTGCTCCAATCGCTATAAATGGTCTGGGCGTATCATACTGCCAAAACATAAATACTGTTTCTGGGGTCTCCCCTATTATTTCCCTCCCAAATGGTATGTTGAGTTCAACACTTCAGTTTACTAGATTAGTTTTTTATCGTGAAGCAGTTTCACCACCATATTCCTATTGCTTTGCAGAAACCGTACCAATCTATCCTTCCTGTGGTCTACCTAATCCGTTAACTGTCACATCTACTCAAAGTGTGAACGACATTCAATTACTATTACCAGTTTCTATACCACTAACCTATACTATAGATCTTAATGTTATCAGGACTCACTATGGTACTTCCAATAATTATAGGTTCTATATTTTTGTTTATGGTAAAAATTTCCTTGGCGCAGAATCCATTTATAGCCTGCAACCATTTGATGTATTGCAAAATGAAGCCGCTCCATTTATTAAAGGAATTAATGAGAATGAAAACATCTGTGCGGATAATGTTCCTATTCTATTAGAATCTTCAGTTGCTACTTATAGTGTTAGCGGTTTTTCAATTAGCGGAGGTTTCTCATCTGCACTCTCAGGATCTGACAATGAAATGTTTAATCCTGGTAACAGTTCTTTAAATGGAGCCGACCAAAGATCATTGACAATCACCATGGCTTACAATGATACTCGAAATTGCCCAAGCACAGTCACCAGGAATTTCAATTGGATAAAAAAGCCCAACCTACCTATTGCGCCCGATGTGGAGTTCTGCCAATTAACAGGTGGTTTAGCTGGTTCATTTAAAATCTCAGGTGCCCCGAGTGGTTCTGCCGATAAACCCTTATGGTATGAAGCAACAGCGCCTACAGTCATCCTTGACTCTACTAACTGGGATTTTATCGCAACAGGTGTTACTGGTTTGGTTCCGGTTAACAAGACTTTTTTAGTGCGCCAACAGTTCAAGGGTTGTAGAAGTGACGCAACATCGGTCGATATTGAGATTAAGCCAGCACCAAATGCTTTCTTCCCTAACCCATCCGTGTGTGCCGGAAGACCTTTTACAGTAACCGGTCCATTAAATAGTTCAAATGATCCGTATGAAGAGTATACGTGGGATTTTGGGGATGGAAATTCACAAACCATTCTTGATAATAATATTACTACACACACTTATGAAGGCACAATAAATCGAACTATTGTGCTTACAGTACTAAATACTGAAGGCTGCACAAATCAGTCACAACAAACAACAAGCATAAATCCCAATCCCGAGCCTGATTTTTCTTACATCAAGGTCTGCGAAAAAGATCTTACAGAATTAACTACTACTTCAAATGTTACTGTTACGGACCTCGAATGGAACTTTGGAGATGGTGATTTCTTAGTAAAGAACTCAGCAAATACAAGTGCCCCTGATGGTGGGACATATGAAAATCCCTTTCATCAATTCGATAATCCTGGTACTTATACGGTTACCCTAACTTCCTTCACCGCTGCTGGTTGTAGTAATCCGGTAACTAAACAAATCTCAATTTTAGACACGCTTATCAGAACAAGTGCCAATCCATACATCATGACAAATGATGATGGTGGGATGGGATATTGGCGGCTAGAAGATGTAAATGGAAACTCTACCTGGGCGTTTGGTTTACCTACTGCTGCAAAATCAAAAATGTCTGAATTCACAACTTCAGTTTGGGCAACAGGCTTGAGTACAAAATACAACCCAAATGAAAGATCCTATCTCAACAGTCCTTGTTTCAATATCTCAGCAGTCGAACGTCCAGTTATTTCAATGAACTTTGTATTAGATACAGACTTAAATCGAGAAGGTGTAGTTCTTGAATATTCTAAAGATGGTGGTGTTACATGGTTTCCATTAGGTGGTACAAACTCCGGCATAAATTGGTTTAATACAAGTGGTTTTGGTATTGGAAATATTGGCAGCAGTCCAATTGGATGGTCTGGGGGTTCCTGGACTCTGGAAGACAATACTGAAGCCGACACCTTAACAGAAGCTCGGAGAGCACTTGACAATCTTAATAATCTAAACCAAGGCGAGCGGGCAAATGTGCGATTCCGGTTTGCATTTGCTACCGATGGCTTTGATGAATATGAGGGATTTGCTTTTAATAATTTTTCAATCAGTTCGAGGGATAGAATTTCGCTGGTTGAAAATTTCACGAATAATAGCTCAACAAGATACGGTGATAACAACACAGTATTTACAAATACTATTCCTAACACTGAAGTAGCCAAAATCCAATATCACGTAGGCTTTCCAGATACCGATTCGGAATACGAGGTGAATACCGTTGATCCTCTTGCGCGAGCCGCCTATTATGGCATTCCGATGACGGATCAGCAAATTCCACGCAGCTATATTGATGGTATCAGCGATGGCCCATTAGACCCTAATAATAATGGCATTCCTAACCTTGCCAACTGGGCTGCTACCCGGTTTAGTAAACAAAGTTTAAAGACCAGTGACTTTGATGTAAGCGTGGAATCGTTAGATGCCAGTGATAATAGCTACTTTAAAATCCGGGCTGTTGTTACTGCCAAAACGGATATTGGTGCGGCCAAACGTCCGGTGTTGCATCTTGCCGTAGTAGAGAAAACGGTTGATAATAATCGCTTTGTGTTGCGTAAGCTGGTGCCCAATGCTGTGGGCCATGCCCTGCCAACCGGTATGAATGAAGATGATTTTATTGAAGTGATTGATAGCGTACGAATTGAAAAACCGCAGATTGATGTTACCGAGTTGGCCCTTGTGGCTTTTATACAGGATGTAAACACGCGGGAAGTATTTCAGGCTGATCTTGATCTGAATCCTCAATTCTTACCAGACCAACCTACTTTGGTAACCGCCATCGAAGACCTTGCCGAGCACATTACCATCTACCCTAACCCGGCCAATGAAAG
>DEIA01000032.1:0-209399 GCA_002352225.1 Flammeovirgaceae bacterium UBA2786 | reverse complement strand
TGGTGGTGCATTAGAGTTTATAGTAGTAAGTAAAAAGTTTAAAGTGGGCCTACTTTAAACTTTTTACTTTGAACTTTTAACTTTGAACTTTGGACTTTTAACTCTTGGCTATCCATGTAGGATAATTCAGGAAAACCATCAAAATTAATCTAAATTAGAGGTTTCTTTCTTTACCCAAGTGAGTTTAAAATGTAAGTTTCTTTGGTTAATTTCAACGTTTTAAAGTAGTACCAAACCTTCGCACGTTAGTATGGAAATGTTCCTTAAAGCCGATACCTGGCTGGCCCTGCTTACCCTCTGTTTTCTGGAAATTGTACTCGGTATCGACAATATCATTTTCATTTCCATTGTATCTAACAAACTTCCGGAAGAACAACGGCCGCGTGCCCGCAACATTGGGCTTGCCCTTGCCATGGGTGTACGCATTGTGTTGCTTTTATGTATTACCTGGATTATCGGTTTTGTAGAACCGCTCTTTACTATCCCGGCAAACTTTCTGATTAAACACGATATGGCCTTTAGTGGCAAAGATCTGATTCTGGGTTTTGGTGGGTTATTCTTAATTGCTAAAAGTACGTTGGAGATAAACCATGAAATGGAAGGCGATGATGAAGAAGAAGCGAGTGTAGGCAAAGCAGCTGTGGCCACGTTTGGTAGTACCATCTTCCAGATCATCCTGCTCGATATTATTTTCTCCTTCGATTCTATCTTAACAGCAGTAGGTATTGTTCCACCCGAGCAGGTAGTGATTATGATTATTGCTGTAATCGTTTCCATTATCGTCATGATGTTCTTCTCCGGTGCCATTAGTACGTTCATCAAAAACCATCCTTCCATGGAAGTATTGGCCCTGGGCTTCCTTATTCTGATAGGCTTTACGTTATTGCTTGAAGGCTTACACCAGGAAATTCCAAAAGGATATATTTATTTTGCAGTAGCATTCTCTTTGCTGATTGAGTTTACCAACATTCGCGTTCGTAAAAAGAGAAAGGCGAAATCAAACCCGGTTAAACTGAATAAAGGGTATGATGATCAGCAACTGGAAGAAGCCGTAAAAGAATTGAACAAGTAGAATAGGCATGGCCGAAACTGACCCACGTTATCCAATAGGAAAATTTACACCGCAACCCATTCATAGTGCTTCTGAAATAATAGCGTGCATAGAGCAAATCAGATTACAGCCGCACAAACTCGAACAAGCGCTTGCCGGATTAACCGATTACCAGATAGACACCCCATATCGCGAAGGAGGCTGGACCGTGCGCCAGGTGGTACACCATGTAGCCGATAGCCACATGAATGCTTACATCCGCATAAAGTGGACCATTACAGAAAACTCTCCGGTTATTAAAGCCTATAACGAAAAACTGTGGGCCGAAACTCCAGAAACATCTTCATCCATTCTTGTTTCACTTTCGTTGATTCAGGCTTTGCATCATAAGCTTACGTTGCTTTTGGAAAAATTAAATTCGGAACAACTGGTAATGGAGTTTATTCATCCCGAAACACAAAAACGCGTGGCCATTCACAACATGATTGCCCTTTATGCCTGGCATGGCGCGCACCACACTGCCCATATTACTGAACTGCGTAAGCGCATGAACTGGTAATTAATTATGCAAGGCTATAAAGCGCCACGAATTCTATTCACCAATCATCTGGAAACTATTTACCCTGCACTGTTTCGCACCGTAAACGGAATACAGTACCAACGCGAACGAATCAACACTCCCGATCAGGATTTTCTGGATCTGGACTGGCTTACCAACAACTCTAAAAAACTTGTTATCCTTTCGCACGGCCTGGAAGGAAACAGCAGCCGGGCCTACGTAAAAGGTATGGCTAAGATTTTTTATCAGCACGGTTACGATGTACTGGCCTGGAACTACCGCGGATGCAGCGATGAAATAAACCGGCAACTCAGGTTTTATCACAGTGGCGCAACCGATGATTTGGATGTGGTGGTTCACCATGCAATTTCAAAAGGGTATTCAGAAATTAATCTGGTAGGCTTTAGCCTGGGCGGGAACCTTACCCTGAAATATGTGGGTGAACAAAGTGATTTATTAGCTTCACAAATAAACCGTGTAGCCACTTTTTCTGTGCCTTTACATTTGCACAGCAGTAGTTTAAAAATTGCGTCCAGCGCCAATGGTATTTATGCAAGGCGATTTTTAAAAACCCTTAAACGCAAAGTAGCCCTGAAGGCAAGCCTGATGGCGGGCATCGATACGCAAGACTTAAATCGCATTACTAATCTTTTTGATTTTGATAATGCCTATACTGCCCGCTTACATGGATTTGCAGGCGCACTGGACTATTACGAGCGCTGCAGTTCGCTTTATTTACTGAATAAAATTAAAAGACCTACACTTTTGGTAAACGCATGCAACGATCCCTTTCTGAGTGAAAAGTGCTACCCTCAGGATTTTAAAAATCATTCTTATCTCTTTACAGAATACCCAAAGCGGGGCGGACATGTAGGCTTCGCACAGTTTAACAAAAATGGGGTATATTGGAGCGAACTGCGAGCCTTGCAGTTTATACAGACTGGCACATGATAGAACGGTATACCATTCATTCCCCCTTTCCACAACTAGCCACCCGATTTGACCTTGAAGAAACACCAGGTTATAAACCGTATTACAATGCTGCGCCTGGTAAACTCCTTCCGGTAATCACACATCAAAGTCCGCAAGGGTTTTCTTTTTTTTATTGGGGCACGGCACCACAATGGACTAAAAACAAAGCTGTGGCCGAACGTATTATTAACACGCGTGTGGAGTGGATTCAGGAAAAACCATTGCTGCGAAAGGCGCTTATGCGCTACCGGTGTTTAATTCCTGCCAATGGCTTTTATGCGTGGCGCAAGATGGGTAAAAAGTCTGCTGTTCCTAAACTGTTCGCTCCCAAACAAAACCTTGTTTCCTTTGCGGGAATCTGGGAAGAGTATGATGATGCCGAGGGAAAATCCTTTCATACTTTTTCAATGCTAACCATGCCGGCTAATGCCACGGTTTTATCTGTTACAGACAGAATGCCGGTAATTTTTAATCGCGAACAGGAAGTAGTATGGCTGAATCCAAACTCGAATGAATTACAATTACTGGAATTAATTAAACCTTATCAGGAAAATGATTTAACAAATCATACCGTATCACCTGCCGTGTTTACGCCTGAGTTTAACAAGCCTTCACTCCTGCTGCCTGCTCCTGCTGCCGATCAGTTTGGAAATCTGACGTTGTTTGATTGATGCTTCATCGGTACAAGCGTGACGCTTGCACCTGATTGGGGATGCCGGACAGAAAATTTTGTCCTCAGATACTTAAATCACTTCCGCATAAATCATCTTGGCGGTTAGCATATTGTCAAATTCCTGTGCTGTCTTTAAGAGTATATCAAGCGGCACGCCAAACTTCTGTATAACCTTACGCTCCACACCCCGTATCAGCTTCACTCTTTCAAACAAATCCTTGTCAATAAAGCTATCGGAGATAACAACAAAGTCAATATCACTGTCGGCCTGCGGGCGGCCTTTCAGGTGTGAACCAAACAAAGCAATATTGTTTACAGTAACCCCGTTTTCCAAAAGACACTGCTCTAAGTATTTTTTTATTTCGTTTATATCTGCTTTAGCCATAATATGATGTCTTTCGTTTGACTAAGAATATGCGCTGTTCGCTCGCGTGTAAATAGCTTCTTCATCTCTTTTAAGGTTTCAGGATAACGGGTTGGTACGGAAAGTGAGTTCAGATCCATCAGGAAAGTATCGTATTTTTCATCGGGCATATCTGTAATTTGAAGTCTGTCTCTTAAAAAAATTAAACTGTGGGTTTTTGGGGGCACAGTTTCAAACTTTCTTATCCAGGCTGCTTTCAGCATTTTCTCAATACTTAAATGACAGAAGAACACACATAAACAAACCTCCCGCTTTGCAACAGGCTTTCGGCTGTTTCCAAATCATATTCAGCCTGTAATTGCCACTCATCAAATGCTTTGTAAGGTAGCTCTGACATTTCGTTGTTAAAAATAGCGAATATTTACATTCCTGCCATTTAATGTCAAGTATAGTCTCCCGCATGGGGATGATACGTTACTGCAATTTCAAAAAAACATTGCCTCATGCCTTCGTGGCAATGATTAGGTATCAAAACCCATCATCCTCTTCTTCCTTCTTTTTGTCACCGGGTTGCTCGTCTGGTTTGGCTTTATCTGCTTTAGTCTTTTTCTTAAACAAACCACCCAGAAATTTCTTTTTAGGTTTTACCTCGGTTTGAGTTGAGTCTGCCGGTTGTTGTATCGTTACATCCAAACTATCGGCAGGCTGTTTCTTTTTATCTTTTTTCTTGAAAAGATTCTTAAAAAATCCACCCTTAGTTTTTTTGGTGGTTTTCTTCTTGGAAGCCTGCACTTTACCTTCTTCCATCATAGCGGCCCGCACATCAGGCAATACCAATACATCGCGGAAGTACCACAGGTACGCATCCTGATCGAGATTATACTTTTCTTTGGTTTTAGTAATTGCATAAGCCGAGTCTTCGGCAACCTTAGGCTTGGTTGCATCTGCTGTTACTGTATCCGAAATGCTTCGGGCGGCACTATCTAACGCAGCTGCAATATCAAGCGAGTCGTCTTGTTTTTTAGGGTAAACGGGTTTCATCTCTACCGTACGCAGCGCTTTCAACGCTTTTTTATACGTTTTCTCCGGTAGCAACAGGTATCGATCCTTTTTTACCCTGCGCACATGTGGCAAAGCCGGCCCCGGCAGGGCATCGCTCTTTTTCCATGTGGAGTCGCGGGGTGGAAGGGTAATGGTTTTACTATTGGCAGACGCCAGCACTTCGCGCGGTTGCGTGGTGCTTTCGTTGTAGTACACAAATTTTTCTTTAGCCGTTGGCTTATCGTATATGAAGGAACTCTGGTAGGCAGGGCAAATCAGCCGCTGGGTACAAGAACCCATAACCAACAGGATGGATGCGCCTAAGAATAAAGCCCTTATCATTCTATACAGACATTCGCAATCGACAAAATTAATTAATTAACTCAAGTAATCCACAGCATGTAAGGATTCTAACCACCTCGTAATTTACTGAAAATCAGCCTAAAGTTCCCTTAGTTCGCCCTTAACCTTACCGGGAAGGCCGGCCACCACCAGCGTGTAGGAATGGTCAATCCAGCCTTTTACCAATTTATCCGGCAAGCTTCCATCCATCAATACAGTATTCCAGTGTTTCTTATTCATGTGATAGCCCGGTATTACAGCCGGGTACTGCTCGCGCAACTCAACGGCCTGCTCCGGGTCGCACTTCAGGTTAATGCTCTCAAACAGGTTTACATCGGCCAGGGCAAACATCTTACCCATTACTTTGTAAACCAAGGTTCCTTCGCCAAAAGGAAACTCTTCGGTAACGCCACGCTTAGCCAGACAGTAACTTCTAAACTGTTCTACATTCAAAAGAAACGCTTTAAGATGAGGTATAGTACAGCAATCAAAAAAATAGCAATCGAAATCTTATTGATCCCATGCATCATTTTGATGTTGATGTTGGATGGGCGCGATGGGTCTTTTTTTCGGAAGAAATATCCACCCACTTCGCCCAATGTAAAAAACTCACGTATCGAAAGTTTTTTCTTTTCTTCGGTTGTTGTTTGCTTTTCCATGTTGTTAATGATTTACAGATTGAGGTTCAATCCAATTATTATCCTCCTGAATAAGTCCGATAAGTGCATCTACTGCCTGTGGAGTAGGCACATTTCGTTTTACTACTTCTTTACCCCTATATAATGTAATTCTGCCTGGGCCTGAACCTACATAGCCGTAATCGGCATCGGCCATTTCGCCCGGGCCATTTACAATGCAGCCCATAATACCGATCTTAATTCCTTTCAGGTGACTGGTGCGCGCGCGAATTTTAGCGGTTGTCTCCTGCAAATCAAATAAGGTGCGACCACACGAAGGACAGGAAATGTATTCGGTTTTGGAAATACGCGTGCGTGTAGCCTGTAAAATTCCAAAGGCAGTTTCATTAATCATCTTGTCAGAGCCGCAGCGTTCTGCAGCAATAAATACACCATCTCCTAATCCGTCAATTAACAACCCGCCCATGTCGGTAGCGGCATAAAGTTGTAACTGATCGGGTTGTGTATCGGCATACGCCCGGCCAATAATTACGGGCGCTGTACAGGCACGACTTATTAACTCAATAAATAATCTGCGTTGTTCTGCCAGACCGTGCGCGTTGTAAGTGTCTATCAGTAATACTGCTGTGGGGTCTGCTTTTACTGCATCTATAAATGTATCAGAAATATCTTTCAGTTGCGTGTATATAAAATTAAGATGAGTTGATCGTTCTAAACCTGCCAGATAATCTTTAGGATTAATAAATGGATAGGTGCGCGGTTTATTTTTTTCTTTTTGCCAGGTAGCGTGATTATAAATAAGCCCAAGTGTTCCTGGAATATCAAAGTCAACCGTTTTATCACCGAGGAAAATATAATCGCAGGCCATGTCGGTAATGTTCCATTTATCTAATGGCACTGAGTACTGGTAGCCTAATGCAAACAAAGATGCTGCTGTTATTTTTTCTTTAATTGAGAAATCGGCAATAACGCGCGGTACCTGATGCCCTCCAATATTCAACACTTCGTGCGTATGTCTTCGTGTGTAAGCATAGGGGTTAATGGGATTAAGGGTGATATCCGGAATAGCATACGTTGCTTTACGCGTGATGTACCGATCGGCCAGCATTTTAGCTACCGGCACTTCTGCTTCAGGTTCTTCGGTTAAGGATACGCGAATGGTATCGCCCAAACCATCTTCTAACAGCGTTCCTATTCCCACCGATGATTTAATGCGCCCGTCTTCTCCATCACCTGCCTCGGTTACGCCCAGGTGTAATGGATAAGGTTTAAAATTTTCTTCATCCATCTTTTGCACCAGTAACCTATACGCTTGCACCATTACCTGCGGGTTGCTGGATTTCATCGATAACACGATGTCGTAATAGTTCAGGTCTTCACAGATGCGCAAAAACTCTAGTGCAGACTCCACCATACCCAGTGGTGTATCGCCATAGCGGCTCATAATCCTGTCGGAAAGTGAACCGTGGTTAGTACCAATGCGCATAGCCGTACCGTATTCTTTACAAATCTTTACAAGTGGGGTAAACTTTTCGCGAATACGTTCCAGTTCGGCCTGGTAAGTAGAATCGGTATATTCAATTTCTTCAAACCGCTTTTTATCGGCATAGTTGCCGGGGTTAACTCTTACCTTTTCTACAATGCGTGCAGCCAGCTCGGCCGCATTAGGTGTAAAGTGAATATCTGCTATAAGCGGAACATCATATCCGCGCAGGCGTAATTCCTTTTTTATCTCGGCCAGGTTTTGCGCTTCTTTAATACTGGGTGCGGTAATACGTACATATTCGCAGCCTGCTTCTACCATGCGGATGGTTTGTTCCACAGAACCCCGGGTATTCATGGTATCAACGGTAGTCATGGATTGAATGCGAATTGGATTATCGCCACCCATAGGCACGCCACCAATATTTACCACACGGGTTTTTCTGCGGTTATAGCTTACCAGGCTATTGCAATATTGTTTTACCTGAAGTACGGAATTCACAGTTTGATATTTAATAACAAAGTTAATCCTTTGGCAGGTTAGCCAAAAACCCGAAGGTCTTTAAAGACAACACATAAAAGCCCTTACGGGTTTAAAAATTCTTTAAATATCGCCCAGTTGGGGCCTGATGAGTAATTCTTCAACCACGCTGTGCGGAGAGAGTGACCAGGCCGAAAACACAGCCTCGGCCACATCTTCGGGTTTCATAAAACGGCTGTCGGGCAAATCGGTGCCTTCCCAACTGGCTGTTTTGGTGGCCCCGGGCAAAATCGCGGTAACGCGTATGCCGGCAGGTTTCAACTCTTCTCTTAAAACTTTAGAAAAGCCCAGCAACGCAAACTTGGAAATGGCATAAGAACCTCCATTGGGGTAAGCCTTAATACTGGCAATTGAACACATATTAAAGATATGCCCTGTATTCATGGCCGAGATAAGTCCCCGGGTGGTATAATAGGCACTATAAAGATTCGTTTCAATCATACTCTCCAAAGTACCGGGGGGCTCGTTCAGCACTGAGCCAGGCACAAAAAACCCTGCATTATTTACCAGTACGTTTACCGGTCTTTTAAGCGCCAGAACCTGTTCACAAAAGTCTTTTATCTGAACCGGATTGCGCATATCGGCTGTTATGGCGTACACGTTAACACCCAATTTTTCAAGTTCTGATTTAAACGTGTTCAGGTTCTTTGTATTTCGGCCACAAGTAGCTACATCAAACCCAGCCTGGGCAAAACGATAGGCTATAGCCCGCCCAATACCTTTGCTTCCGCCTGTTACCACAATCAGTTTGTTCATCGGATTTCTTTTATCTTTGGGCAATATAGCATTTGAACTTTATTGCATGAAGGGGTTTGGCCGGTACATGATCTTCTTAGGTTCGTTGTTTGTACGCAGGGAATCTTTCAAAACCTACTACAACCTTACCCTGGAGGAGTGTGTGCAGATCGGGTTAAAATCGATTTTGCTCTTCATGCTGGTTTCTTCCTTTATGGGTGCCGTAACTACCCTGCAAACCGGGGCAAATTTAGTAAGCCCGTTTGTACCCCGTTTTATCATTTCGAACGTAGTAAGAGAGATGACCATTCTGGAATTGGCACCCACCATTATGGCCGTGATATATGCCGGCAAGGTAGGCTCCAGTATGGCAGGTGGCCTCGGAACTATGCGTATTACCGAACAAATTGATGCCCTTGAAGTAATGGGAATTAACTCAGCATCGTATTTAGTGTTGCCAAAAATTATTGCTTCTATTTTAATGTATCCTTTGCTTGTAATTGTTGCTGCTGTATGTGCTCTTATGGGCGGTTATGTGGTTGGAACATTAACCGGCTTAATAACCCCTACCGAATATATCTATGGAATACGCTATGGCTTTAATGAATATTTTATCACGTTTGCCATGATTAAATCCTTTGTGTTTGCATTTTTAATCAGCACAATTTCCTCCCTTAAAGGATACTATACCCAGGGCGGAGCGCTTGAAGTAGGTATTGCCAGCACGCAGGCCGTAACCACCAGCATTATTGCTATTTTACTTGCCGATTATTTCTTAGCCTACCTGCTTATCTGATGTTATGATTAAGATTAATGACATATCTAAATCGTTTAGCGATAAGCAAGTGCTTACCGGAATTAGCGGTGAGTTTGAAAAGGGTAAAACCAACCTGATAATTGGATCGAGTGGTACCGGTAAAAGTGTGCTATTAAAATGTATTGTAGGTTTGATACAACCCGATACCGGAAACGTGTATTTCGATCTGCGAAATTTTACCGAGGCCGATAAGGAAATGAAATCTGAGATAAGGCGTGAAATTGGCATGTTGTTTCAGGGAGGGGCTTTATTCGATTCAAAGAATGTTGAAGAAAATGTTATGTTCCCACTCAACATTCTTACCAAAATGAATGCGGAGGAGAAAATGGATCGTGTTAATTTTTGTTTGAAACGTGTAGGGCTTGAAGGTGTTAATAAAAAGATGCCATCCGAAATAAGTGGTGGTATGAAAAAACGGGTAGGCATTGCCCGGGCCATTGTAAACAATCCTAATTATCTGTTTTGCGATGAGCCTAACTCCGGTCTGGATCCACAAACTTCCATTCTGATTGATGAACTGATTATGGAAATTACACACGAGTTCGACATCACTACTGTGGTTGTTACCCACGATATGAACTCGGTATTGGGTATCGGAGAAAAAATTATGTTTCTGTATAAGGGTAGTAAACTTTGGGAAGGTTCAAATAACGACCTTACACATTCCGGTGTAAAAGAATTAGACGACTTTGTTTTCACTAACAAAGTAATGCGTAGTTTAAAAGACGCTCAGATTACCGGAAACTCTAAATAGAATCGTGTTTTACCAGGCGAAGAATCAAACCAGATTTTACCCCCGCTCAGTTCAATACCTTGCTTGGCAATAGCTAAGCCAAGCCCTGATCCTGATTTTTTTGTAGTGAAGTAAGGAATAAAAATCTTGTCTTGAAATTCCGGAGCAATACCCTCTCCGTTATCCTGAATAATAACGCGGATAAAGCTTCCTGCAGGCTTCACTTCAATAAACACAAGTGGTGGTTTACCTCCGGCTTGTAGCCCATTTAAAATCATATTCGAGAAAATCCTGTCCAATAACTGTGGATCTCCGTCTATATACACAGGTTGTACACTGCTTTTAAAATCAACGCTGCCTCCCTCGTAAGTACTATACAGGTTAACGGTTTTGGTAAGCAGCGCAACCAGATCAAGCTTTTCCAAAATAGGCGCTGGCATTCTCGCAAATGCACTAAACGAAGATGCAATTTCATTCAGAATTTCTACCTGATTAAGCAGCGTGTTTACCGATTGCTTTGCCCGCTCTTTCTCTAAGGTATCTTTAACTAGCCAAAGTTGCATTTGTTGCAATGTAAGCTTCATGGGTGTAAGCGGATTCTTTATTTCATGTGCCACTTGTCTGGCTATTTCGCGCCAGGCACTCTCCTTCTGGCTACGCGCTAGTTCAATTTTACTCTGCTCAAGATTATCCACCATTTTATTATACTCATTTACCATCAACCCAATCTCATCGCTCGATTTCCATTCTAGTTTTTTGTTGGTAGTTAAGGTAGTATGGCGTAAGGTTCGTGTTATTAACCGTAAAGGAAAGGTAAGCGCCTCTACTACATAAAACGAAAGCATTGAGAATATTATAAAGATAAGTGTAAATACGGTAAGAATGTTTGCCAACACAGTAATTTGGGTTGCATCCAGTGATTGGGCCGATTCGAAAAATGGTAAACTAATCACCCCTAAAATGTCTAACGTTTCGGGTGAACGGAGTGCAAAGAATGCGTTGTTGAAATTCAGAGAACCAATTTTGTCATTTACTACAAAGGCCATGTCACCTCTTTCGTACACGCGTTCCCAAGCCGTGCGATTCATCAGGCCCGATGAAAGCAGTCCTTCGGCAATAGCCGGTTGACTGGATGCCACCATTTCTCTTCTATCAAATACCGAAACATCCACATCGGCAAACCGTGCAGCCGCACTTAACCTATCTTCCCATTCAGACCTGTTCTCTTCAGGGTTGTGCACGTATTCTGTTAGCGCAGGTAAAAGATTCTCTCCCAACACCCGGGCTTTATTCAGGTATTCTTGTGTAAGTTGCATTTCTGCAGACCGCGATACACGGTTTAAAGTAGTAATAGCTACAACTATCAACGGTAATGCAAATGCCAGATATATATATAGCTGAATTCGGGTGGCATAATTTATACTCTTACCGGTTAGCCAGACATGAATTCCATAACTAATTAGCAGCAGTGCGAGTAAAAACACACATAAAACAAAAAAAAACGAAAAGTTGGTAAGTACAAAAAAGTAAGGGTATACACGTGAGGTAACCACTGCAATCTGGCCCGAATCATCTTCCACAGCGGTATGAATAAATCCATCCTTCCGAATTCCTTCGTTATAAAGTTGTTCTTCCTTTAACAGGTTAGTTGCGAAATCGCGTTCGTAATTAAAGTTTCCAAAATTGCTTTGAATTGCGCCATCAGCCACAAACGCAAAACTTTTATCTCGGTTTTCAAAGTACTCTGCAAACCGACTGTCGACCAGTAATTCAGGATAAACACTTTGGGGTATGGTTCGTTTAAGCAAGAGATCTAAAACAACATATCCCACCAATTGCCCAGCGCGTAATACAGGAATAACCGCGATATAGCGTTTACCTGTTTCAACTGAAGCCGACCGTATAAAATAAATACCTTCGTACTCGGTAGTGTATTGCGGGTTACCAATTTGGTGATTCCATTCAGTCCAATGATTAAGTGACAGTTCATCTAAAGGATCTTTAGCCGGGCTAAATAAATGAATCTGTACATCATACCGGTCGAAATAAGAACTTAGGTATACTTGCTTTATTTTTTGGCGAGCAGCTGAACGACTGAGAAAGGGACTCACCATTCTGGATTGAATAAAGGCATCGGTACTGATTCGTTTACGGCTTTCATTCAAAAGATACTCGGCCATTACATCCCGGTCAATCAGATAACTGGCAGCAAATTTGAATTGCGATTCAATTTTCTCTTCTTCCGAAAAACGCATAATACTCCATGCACTCTGTACTCCAAAAGCGAGCAAGGCCAGAAAAAAATATAACAAAGAAGAAAAAGCACCTTTCCGATTTAAACTTAATCGTGTAAGGTGTAACACCATAAAATAAGGTAACGCAATTACAACCGTTATCCAGTAGTTTCTCCCCTCCCATACAAAGTATCCAATAAACAAAAGAAGTGCCGCCCCTAAGGTTAGTAAAAAACTACCTATGGTTGGGTTTAGTGACTTTGAAAGGCGAATAAATACATGCGTAAAGAAAAAGCCACTTATACTACCTAATACCAACGAAAAAAAAGCAAGCCCGCGCAACGTATCAATTAATAATGTATGGGTTATATCTAATGAAATATCTGAATTGTGGAATATCGTTTCAATAAAAAGAAATGGATACAGAAATGAGAAAAGCGCTGCCAACAATAATGTTACGCCTATGATTTTTTTTACAATCCCATTCTTCTTAATCAATAAAGATTGCAGCGTGCGCCAACGGGAATACGTAAAAAAAACATAACCACAGATAAACAAAATGCCCAACGAATTCAAAACTAGATCGCCTACGGAAGCATTATACGTTGAAGAGGCAAATACCTGGGGGCTAAATACCTGTGTGGGCCACCAGCGTGCCGGAAAATTAAATTCAACCATTGCAATCCGAATTGCCACAAACGAGAATGACATAAGCAGAAAAGCAAGCTCAAACTTTTTTTGATAGTGCAGCTTTTGAAGAATATGTAAAAGAATAAGAAATATTGAAATGAGAAGTGCTATTCCAAAAAGCAGTGTAAACAGCTGTGGCCCTGCTTGTGCGGGTTGGCTAACCTTCAGTATTGTCTTACCCATTAGAGTAACCGGTTCGCCTGAAGAAACCTCGGGAGAAAAAACATTAACCTGATAATGTTTAAACACTTTCTCGTTAAGGTGTGAAGGGAGATACCGGTTTGTAATCGGGTAACGCCTTACCAGCGGCAACAACGAAATCAATACTTCGTCTGCCCCTAATATTTGTCTTACTACAATAAAATCTCCTAGTGATGTTTGCCCGTATTGCAAAACACTGGTGTCCGCTATCATACGGGCATCAGGTGCAAAATCGGTAATACTCCATGCCTTTAATTCTTTATCCTCAACCCGGTAATGCGCTCCGTTTAAGTCAGACCATGTTATCGGTTTTTGTGTGATTATTTGCTCCGCTTCATTTTGAAGTTTTGCGAGTTCAGTTTCAAGGTTTTGAGATATCTCATCTGTAAAATCATTGCTCTGGTTACGATAGATACTCTCGCTAACAAGGCAGCCGGCCAGGCACCCAATAAGAAGAATAAACAACCAGGCCTGCTTAAACATGGTGTACTGTTTCTTAAAAATAAGAAATCCCGTTAAGAATTACTTCTGTGCCCGCCAAACCAATAGAGCCATAACACGCGCGAAAGACGAAAACTGATTGGAGAAAATAAAACTGCACCTAAGACTAAAGCTGTTGCATAAACCCAATCGGGTGGGTTAGCTAATACATACAGCGCTAACCACACGGCAACCATAATTGCCACTGTAAATGCATAACTCACAAATAAAGCTCCAAAATAGAAACCAGGTTCTGGATTGAAAGAAGCCTTACAAACCGGGCACTCATTATGCATTGATGCAAAATGCGTAATCTTTGATAAGGGATATTTGAAGATATCACCTTTATGGCAACGGGGGCATTTGCCCAACCATATAGTCCTAAGCGTATTCGTTTCGTTTGGCATTTTTACTGGTTCTGTACCAAAAGAAGGCGATAAGTGAAATGATCAGGTAAGGTGCTGCAAACAGGTATAATATTCCAAAATTTATTCCGGCTGCAATTCCGATATCGCCATTACTTACATTGTTTTCTAATGTTGTACGGCACATGGCACACTGTGCGTAGGACTCCGTTTGAATGAGTACAACTAGCAGCATTACCCCAAAAGCGCGAAAAAAAGTTTTTACCTTAAACATAGTATGGGCTAATCATAATGTAAACAATCACACCCGTTATTGCAACATACAGCCACAACGGGAATGCAAATTTAGCTAACGCTCTATGTCTTTCAAAATTACCGGATAATGCCCTGGAAAAAGTAAATAATACAAATGGAACCACCACCACCGATAAAATAATGTGGCTGATCAGAATCACAAAATAGAAAATCCGCCAGCCTCCTTCACCTCCGTATGTCGTAGAGTCGCTGGTCATGTGATACAACACATACATCACCAGAAATGCAGCAGATAACCCCATACAGATTTTAACCAAAAGCTCATGTAGTTTTCTGTTCTTTTGCTTTATAGCTACTACCGCTATCACTAGCAAAATAGCTGTAAGTCCGTTTATTGTAGCATAAATGGGTGGTAGAAAACTAAAATCGTAACCCGGAATTTTAACTCTAAACAATACGGCCACGGCAATGGGTAACATTACAGAGAGTGTAAAAATTAACTTATGGTAAGGTGATTTAGCCGTTTCAGCCATCTTAATATTGCTTAAGTAAAATTCGGAGTTCAACCATTAATCGGTCTGCTTCTTCGCGCGAGGCAGGAGCATAATATCCGCGTATGCGGCCTTGCGCATCAATTAATACGGCCGTCCAGGGTTTTTGTAATAAAAAAACACAATCTACCCAGAATAACCATCGTGCATCTGCTTCAGAAGTAGTTAACGAAAAAGTATCACCGAATTCTGATTTTAAGTGAGTCAGATTGCGTTTTACTTCTGCTGAGGTATCTGTTACCACCAGGATAGGGCTGTTGGCTTTTCCAATAATCTGTAATACCGAATCTGCCACTTTGTAGGGAGCCAGATACGGACCACAGGTGCCTGAGGTGCCTTCTACGCCCGCTTCATAATAAACGGGTATATTGAATTCATTCTTTCCAAACTTTCTTAAAAACACAAAGATGAGCCCGGGTAAGAGTAAGGCTAAAAAGAGGTAGATTAATTTCTTTGACATTGATTAGGTAACATAAAAAGAAGGCTAAAGTTCATCACCTTAGCCTTCTTCATTTATTAGATAGTCTATTGTTATTGAAATACCGGCATTTTAATCCCTTCGTATACAAATGCCACCAGCATCCAAACGATAAAGATGATAGGGATTAGTATGGACCAAAACAATACCTTCACTTCATAGCGCAGGTGCATAAATTCGCCTACAATATACCCTGCCTTTACAATTGTTAATGCCACAAATACCCATACTCTAAGTTGCTTGTATTCATGCGGTACGGAAAAGGCGATGATAAATTCTACAATTGTTATTAACAATAAGTACAGCGCTACTGTCCACAATTTTTTAATCTTCGCTTTATCGGGCGGAAGTACAGTAACCTGAGGTTCGTGTGCGTGGTGTGCCATAGTTATACAAGATAGAAGAATGTAAATACAAATACCCAAACCAAATCTACAAAGTGCCAGTACAAGCCTACTTTTTCAACCATTTCGTAATGACCTCTGCGCTCATATACCCCTGTTACTGTGTTATAATAAATCAGGAAATTCAACATTACTCCGCTAAACACGTGAAACCCGTGAAAGCCCGTGATAAAGAAAAAGAAATCGGCAAAAGGTTGCGGACCATATTGATTAACATGAAGGTTTGCACCTAAAATTGGAATTTGCTCCCACAACCCTGTCTCTGTGTTAAAAACATCTTTCATGGTGGGTACTCCTGTGCCCACAATAAAGTGTGTCCACTCCCAGGCCTGACAACTTAAGAAAGTAACCCCTCCAATGATTGTCCACAGCATCCACTTTTCTACAGCTTTACGATCCATTCGGTGGCCTGCTTCTACGGCTAACACCATCGTAACAGAACTCATGATGAGGATAAAAGTCATGATTCCTACAAACACCAAAGGCAGTTCATAGCCATGAAGAAAGGGAACGGCTTCAAATACTTTTTCAGGAACCGGCCAATATTCTGTGGAGAAGGTGAAGGTACTCACTAATCCTTCGTACGCCTGATGTGAAGAACGAACCAATCCGTAAGTAATCAATAATCCCGAAAAGGTAAATGCATCCGAAAGGAGGAAGAACCACATCATAAGCTTGCCATAGCTGGCGCCCATGGGCGAGGTTCCGCCATCCCAAACGCTTTTTCCGGTTACTGTAGTGGCTGTACTGTGTGCCATAATCAGGTATTAGGTTTTTATCGGTACAATAATAGAAATACGAACAAATATAGCCAAAGTCCGCCCAAAAAATGCCAGTAAGTGGTGCACATTTCTATACTTACCATGCTTTTTGAATGGACTTTATAACGATACGTGGCCACCAGCACAATAAGCAGAAAAACTATGGCGCTAATGATGTGCAGGGCATGAACCCCCGTAAGCACATAAAGGAATGAGCCAGAGGGGTTGCCCACAAAATAAATCTTTTCGGCTACGAGTTGTACCCAGCCCAACCATTGTAATACCAAAAAGGCAAAACCCAAAACGGTTGTAATGGTCATCATCACCTTTACATTTGAAAGGTTATCCTTTTTGGCCGACCAATATGCCCACTGCATGGTAATACTACTTACCAGAATTACAACGGTGGAAATAGTGAACAATCGCGGCATTTCGAAATACACCCAATTGCCTTCTGCTTCGCGCACTATATAGGCCGAGGTTAATGCCGCAAACAACATAAACACACTTCCCATAAAAAGCCACATCCCAAATTTACGTGGCTCCATGGCCAGTGGTTTGCTGGGCTCTTCTACAATCTTAAAATCTCCGGTTGTACTGGTTTCCATCTTCACATTAAACTTTATCCAACAAATAGGCAATCTGAACTACGGGTAAATAGATAAACGATCCGAACATAATCCGCAAAGCAGATTGCCGGCTTCCGGTTTTCATTAACGAAAAGGTTTGTGCAAAAAAAGCTGCACCACAAAGAGTAGCCACTACAGCCGAATAAATTCCGGTAATACCAAAGGTAGCCGGTAACAATCCAAGTGGAATCAGAAACAACGTGTAAACCATAATCTGAATAGCAGTATTCAAATTCTTTCCTCCACCCGATGGAAGCAGTTTAAAACCCGCTTTCTTATAATCATCATCTGCAACCCAGGCTATAGCCCAAAAATGCGGGAACTGCCAAATGAACTGAATACCGAAAATTATAATAGCCTCATACGAGATAGAACCGGTGGCAGCAGTCCAGCCCAATAACGGGGGCAATGCTCCTGGTATGGCTCCTACAAAAACTGCTACAGGGCCAACTTGCTTTAATGGTGTGTACACAAAACTGTACAATAACATCGAAATGATGGAAAGTACTACGGTTAACGGATTGGTGTAAATCCATAAAATAATCAAACTCGCCACCAGGCAAATTAAAGTAAAGAATGTTGCTTCGCTTACACTTAACCGGGCCGTGGGCAATGGTCGGTTTTGTGTGCGCGACATTAACCCATCAAGGTCTTTTTCCAATATCTGGTTAATGCTTACCGATGCCCCTGACAGCAAAAAGCCACCCATGGTAAGCATAATAAGTACCTGCCAATCCATATTACCCCGTGTTGCCAGGCCATAGCCAAACGCACAGGAAAAGGCTACCAGCAACGATAACCGCACCTTCAGTAATTCAACAAAGGCCCGGATTTTAACTCCTGCCGGAATAGCCGTTGTGGTAGTTATGGGTTCATGCATCTCAACTCGTCTTTATTCTCAAAATCAACAAAAACTGGACACCAAAGGTAAGCGTGGCCACCAGTAAATGAATGGGCTGAAGAAAGGCCGGAACAGCAAAATAGGCCATTCCAACTCCTGTAATCAGGGTGAGCAAAATTAGCAGAACAAGGGCAACTGGTAAAGGATTACGGGGGCTTGTTTTGAATAATCTGTAAACTAAAACCACATGAACCAGCACCAGTATCCAAGAAAACGATCTGTGCCTTAAAAAGTCCTCGCCTACCTCCATAATCCACGCTTCGCGAGGTAAAAACAATGCGGCTCTGTCAATTCCAGCCCGTACTTCGGTACCCAATAACACCTGTATAATCAATAACAGTATACCAATTGCCAGTATCAAACGCGTATATTTTCCGGTTGGCAGGTAAATGGGGGGAGCACTCTTTTCGTAAAGCCAGATCAACAAAGCAACCAGCACAAAAGCCATAAGCATATGTATGGTTATAGTCCATGTGGTGAGATTGGTAGACACTACAATGGACCCAAACCAACCTTGGATTATAACCACAATTAACGTTGCAAAGGCAACCCAAAACCACGATTTACTTTGCTTGCGTAGTTTGAAACTCATCACAAACACTGCGGTTATCAAAAATCCGATTGTTACCCCAACAATTCGGTTCAAATACTCAATCCAGGTTTTGGTTACATTAAAATCAGCTTCAATAAGAATTGATTTATCGTTCAAAATGGCATTAGCGGTTGACTCGAAGCCAAATGCTTTAAGATATCGGGCAAATTTTTGATTCTTGGTGTCTCGGATTGCGGCAAATTTTTCTTTGTAATCCTTGGGTAGTTGATCTGCCGATGTAGGAGGTACCCATGAACCAAAACATTTAGGCCAATCGGGACAACCCATTCCTGATCCAGTGCTGCGCACAATTCCACCTACTAGTATCAGAAAATAAACAGCGACCAGTGTTATCAGGCAAAGCCTGTGAAAACGACTGGTCGCTGTTGCCATCAATGCGTAACCCTATTAATGATGAGTTTTGTTCTCTCCATTAATAGAACCATTATTGAGCTCTAATTTTATCAACTCATTTTCATGAGGCAGGTTCGATTCCGGTGTTTCGGAATATGGAATGTGTTGAGGAATAAAATCTTCCTTCGCACCCGGTTTGCTATAATCGTATGGCCAACGATAAACCGTTGGAATTTCCCCTGGCCAGTTTCCGTGTCCGGGATTGCGTGGTGTAGTCCACTCAAGAGTATTAGACTCCCATGGGTTTGCAGGAGCAGCTTTACCTCTAAAAATGCTATAGATAAAGTTGAATAAGAAAATGAATTGTGCAAATAATGTAAAAATTGCAGCCACACTTACCAACATATTCAAATCAGCAAAACCACTAAACGTTTCAAAGTTAGTCCAGCTGTAATACCTACGTGGGAAACCTGCAATACCGATATAATGCATAGGGAAGAATACCAGATAAACTCCTAAAAATGTGAACCAGAAGTGCACATAGCCAAGACGCTCGTCCATCATACGGCCAAACATTTTAGGGAACCAGTGGTACACACCCGCCACCATACCAAAGAATGATGCGCTACCCATAACCAGGTGAAAGTGAGCTACTACAAAGTATGTATCGTGTAACTGTATGTCTACTGCTGAATTCCCCAGGAAGATACCCGTGATACCCCCCGTTAAGAAGAATGAAACTAAGCCAATTGAAAACAACATGGCGGATGTAAACCGGATGTTACCTTTCCAAAGTGTGGTAACATAATTGAATATTTTAACCGCAGAGGGTACTGCAATAATCAGTGTAAGTAACGTAAAGATTGAACCTAGAAATGGATTCATACCGGTTACAAACATATGGTGTGCCCATACCACAAATGATAAGATTGCGATAAACAACATAGACCCCACCATCGCTTTGTAACCAAATATAGGTTTACGCGAATTAGTGGCTATAATTTCTGATGTAATTCCCAGTGCGGGTAACAACACAATGTACACTTCGGGGTGGCCCAAAAACCAGAACAGGTGCTGGAATAAAATCGGGCTTCCTCCCTGATTAGGTAATGCTTCGCCACCAATGTAGATATCAGACAGGTAAAAACTCGTTCCAAAACTTCTATCAAAAATTAAGAGCAGGGCTGCTGCGAATAGTACGGGAAATGATAGAATACCAATAATAGCCGTAAAGAAAAATGCCCAAATAGTAAGCGGTAGCCGTGTAAACGACATACCCTGTGTACGCATGTTAATTACGGTGGAGATATAATTGATGCTTCCTAACAACGAGCTTGCAATAAAAATCGCCATAGCTACCAACCACAACGTCATGCCCAGACCTGATCCTTGCATAGCCTGAGGTAATGCGCTTAATGGCGGATAGATTACCCAGCCCCCTGATGCCGGACCTGTTGAGAGGAAAAGGGATACAAACATAATCACGCTCGACAGGAAGAAGAACCAATACGATAACATGTTCATAAATCCACTGGCCATGTCGCGCGCACCAATCTGCAATGGAATAAGGAAGTTACTGAAGGTACCACTTAGTCCGGCTGTAAGCACGAAAAACACCATGATGGTTCCGTGCATGGTTACCAGCGCTAAATAAAATTCTGGGTCAATCTTTCCTTCGGGCGTTAGCCAACCACCTAAAATAGGTTTTAACCAGGAAAGGTCAGCATCCGGAAAACCGAGTTGAAGACGAAACAAAACAGAAAGAACTCCGCCAATCAATGCCCAGGCCATACCTGTAATCAAGAACTGCTTCGCAATTACTTTATGATCTTCTGAGAACACATAGTTTGTCCAAAAATTACCATGATGTTCATGCTCGTGTGCGTGATCATCGTGGTGATGGGTTGATGTTTGAGGATGTATATCTATTGTTGCCATGACTTTTAATATCTTAATTTAACGTTACGGTTACCGCGGCATTCTGAATCGCTTCTTTACTGTCTGCCGGAATTCCGGATTTTACGATTGCCGCTTCGCGCTTTTCTGCTGGTATCCGTTTCAGATAATCAGGGTTTTGCTTCAACCAGGTTTCCTGAGATTTCAACCAGTTTTCATAGTCTTCTACACTATCGTGAACAAATACAGGGAACCGCATAGAGAAGTGACCCCGCCCGCAGATTTCAGCACATGCCATCTCATAGTTAAAGTTAGGGTTACCCGTTTCAGCACGCATATCGGCTGTTGACTTGGTAACGATAAATTTAAACGTTGTATGCATACCCGGTACGGCATCCATTTTTACGCGGAAGTGCGGCAAAAACACACTATGCAAAACATCTTTTGCCCGAATTACCAACTTTATCTCTTTTCCTTTCGGTAAATGAAGTTCTAATGACTTAAAATCATCCCAGGTATTCTCTTCTGAAAGATCTAACCCAAACTCATTAGAGGCATCAATCATTTTGTAATTATGCTTACCTAACAAGTTATCTTTACCCGGGTAGCGGGCTGTCCATAAAAACTGCTGGCCAATAACCTCAACTACTACTGCATCTTTAGAGGCTTCATCGGTAATGTCGTCCCATGCACGAAGGCCACTGAAAATCAATAAGGCCAGCACAACGGCAGGCACTACTGTCCATACAATTTCAAGTTTATGATTATCCGCAAAAAAAGCTGCCTTTCTATCTTTCTCGTAACGATACTTAAAAGTAAACCAAAACATCACAATAAAGATCAACGTAAAGGCTACTACCGATACGGCCATCGTAACCCAAAAAAGATAATCCGTAACTTCTCCATGTTCTGATGCTACCGGAAGATTATACCCATCAAAGTGCGCAAATGAATACCAGAAGAAGGCCACAAGACCTACTATCATAAACAACAGAAAAAGATAGGCATTTACTGCGTTGGCGGATGATGATTCTTCTTCATTCTTTCCCTTTACCAGGCTAACCAGATTTCCGATCCTGAAAATAAAGTACAGGATTCCCAGCACCAGTAAAACTCCAAATACGATTATCAACGTCAGCATAAATTATTTGTTCAGCGTTTCAATTAAATATGGTGATTCAAACTCTCTTCCATCATGGGGTGATTTTTGGCCACTAAAGGCATTTTTGAAAGGGCACCCAATGCAACCCATAAGAACAATGCAAAGAAGATAAGAGCCAGGCCAATTTCTAATAATCCTACTCCCCCGTTGTATTGCATAATACCCGGTGTAACCATGTTGTAAAAATCAAACCAGTGTCCTACAATTATAATCGGACAAACAACTTTGAGCATAGACATGTGGCGTTTGGAATCGCGTGTCATAAATAAAAGGAATGGTAACACGAAGTTTAAGACCAGGTTTGCATAGAATATCCATGAGTATGGCGAATGCTTCATTCGTTCGATGAAGTACACAGTTTCTTCCGGAATGTTAGCGTAGTAAATCAACATAAACTGACTAAACCAGATGTAGGTCCAGAATATGCTGAATGCGAATATAAACTTGCCCAGATCGTGCAGGTGGTTTGCATTAACCATTTTCAGGTATCCTGCATCTTTCAGGTAAACAACAATAAGGGTAATAACCGCTAACCCAGTTACCCACCAACTTGCAAATACATACCAGCCAAACATAGTGCTGAACCAATGAGGGTCAATACTCATCACCCAGTCCCATGCTGCAACAGACGAGCTAACCGCAAAAATTACCAGAAATACAGCCGAAAGTTTGCGAGCCGAGTACCAGTATTGTGTACCGCCTTCAATATCTTCAGCCAGCATTTGTTTTTTGATCATGATAAAGAACCAATACCATAAGCCAAAGAATGCTACCATACGCAAAATGTAGAAGGTAGGGAATCCACCCTTGCTTCCTAACCAAAAGAAATACACACTCTTCTGATCCAGAATTTTATCGTAATCGGCAGATTGCGGATCGTATAAATCGTGATGTGTCCAATGGAAAAGGTCTCCTTTGGCTACAAACCATATAACCAGCGTTAACACTCCGGCAACGGGTATCCATTGGCCCATCGCTAACGGAATGCGATTAATAGGTGTTGACCACCCCGCCTGTGCGGCATACTGAATGGCAACAAAGAACAATCCAATAATGCCAATGCCGATAAAGAAGATGTTGTTATGCCAAAGCGAGGTATAAATTCTCTTTAGCCATACAGGGCTACCGTGGTGGCCACCCTCTTCAGCCGGTGAAGCATCCGGGTTGGTGCTTGCTACCAAATTTTTGGTAACCTCAATTGATCCGTGATCACCACCTTCATGATGCCCCCCGGAATTCATCGCCATTATAACACCTAACACAAAGAGCAAAATACCAATTCCAAAAAGGATGGAGATCTTTTTCTTTGCTTCTGGTTTAAAAATATACTGTTCGTCCGCTGCCATTGATATTTGGATCTAGTAGAGATTAATTCTTTTGAAGTTGTTTTACGTACCGGGCAATTTTCCAACGTTCTTCTTCGCTTACCTGCGAACCATGAGCTCCCATCAAACCCTTTCCATATGTAATCACATGAAAAATATGGCCTTCACTCACGCCTTTGATGGCATCACCTGTAAGGTTAGCTACACCAGGGTATTTATCTGCCACTTTTCCATCGCCTGCACCTTTGGCACCATGGCAATGTTTACAATTTATATCGTATAGTAATTTGCCCTGATCCAAAATTGAGGGCGTGTCGGCTAAAGGATTTACAAGGTTGTTTGAAAGGCGTAATCCCGTAGTATCGTTTGCCCCGCGGTAAGGCAGCCATCCATTTGCATTTCTGCGCACAGTATTAGGTGCCGGAAGGCGCATATTCATGGCAAATGGATTAAACTTATTTGTATTGTAATATTCACCCCGGCCATTATCTAATGAATTAACCCAAACACCATATCCCTCGTCTGTAATTTGAGTAAGTGGCTCATAGGCTACTGAGTGATACATATTGGGGGCATATTCAACGCCTTGGTAATCGCCACCAGCTTTACAGCCTGCCAGCAATAAAACCGCAGCTATACCCCATATTCCTTGCTTCATACGCATATTCAGCATAATTAAAAATTCTTTTCATTTACTTCCGATGCTCCATTGGCCTTTAATATCTGACCAATTTCTTCTTTGCTTAGTTTGTTTGCGGCCAGATCAATTGCCATTACGTGCTTATCGTCTGTACTGCGAAGGTCATAAGAACGCGGTGTCTTGTAAGGCTTCATATCGCTTACTATAAAAAAGGTTGCTACCATACCCAGTGCAGAGAGCAACACCGTTAATTCAAAAGTTACCGGAATAAAAGGGGGCAACGATACAAAGTTTTTTCCGCCAATAATCATTGGCCAATCAAAACCCAGCATCCATATCTGCATGGTTAAAGCTAGTATTGTACCGGCCAATCCAAATAAGAAAGCGGCAATAGGTAAACGAGAACGCTTATATCCTAATACTTCATCCAAGCCATGAACCGGGAATGGGGTATACACTTCGTGGATTTTAACACCTTTATCACGAACACCTTCTACTCCATGAAGCAGAATGTCTTCATCGTCAAAAATGCCCACTAAAAATTTTTCGCCTGTGCTGCTCATATGTTATTAATGCTTCTTTTCTGAAGATGATTTAATAATACTTTTTACCTCGGCCATGTTAATTACCGGGAAGAATTTGGCAAACAAGAAGAATGCTGTAAAGAACAACCCGAACGTGAAAACGTATTCGCCCACATCATACAGGGTTGGATAGAACATTGACCAGCTTGAAGGCAAATAATCGCGGTGTATGGAGGTAACAATAATTACAAAACGTTCGAACCACATACCAATATTTACAATAATGGATAACACAAACGTGGCTACTATATTGGTTCTAATTTTCTTGAACCAGAAGAGTTGAGGCGAAATTACGTTACACGTCATCATTGACCAGTATGCCCACCAGTATGGACCTGTAGCGCGATTATAGAATGCGTAAAATTCAGCTGGCACCATTCCGTACCAGGCAACGAAAAACTCTGTGATATAGGCAATACCTACAATTGAACCGGTAATAATGATTACAATATTCATCAACTCAATGTGGTAAATGGTAATGTAATCTTCGAGCTTAAATACTTTACGGGTTACAATCAATAACGTAAGCACCATGGCAAAGCCAGAGAAAATTGCACCCGCAACAAAGTATGGCGGAAAAATAGTAGTGTGCCAGCCCGGTACAACTGAAGTTGCAAAGTCGAACGATACAATAGTGTGAACAGAAAGCACGAGCGGTGTAGATAAACCGGCAAGAATTAATGCCACCGATTCATATCGCATCCATGTTTTCGCTGCACCATCCCAACCAAAACTTAGTGCATTATAAATAGCTGCCCGTGTTTTGCTTCCCATGCGCGTAGCCCGGTCGCGAATTACGGCAAAGTCAGGTATCAACCCAATGTACCAGAATACTAATGACACAGTGAAGTATGTTGAGATCGCAAATACATCCCATAACAAGGGTGAGTTGAAATTTACCCACAAAGAACCAAACGTATTCGGAAGCGGAAGTGACCAGATAGGACCGATCCATAAACGCCCCATGTGAGCCAGCGGAAAAGTAGCAGCACAGATAACCGCAAAAATGGTCATCGCTTCAGCTGCACGGTTAATCGACATTCTCCATTTCTGGCGGAATAGTAATAAGATTGCTGAGATAAGGGTACCAGCGTGACCAATACCTACCCACCATACGAAGTTGGTGATATCCCACGCCCAACCTACTGTTTTATTTAATCCCCAAAGTCCAATCCCTTCCCATAAGAGTGCGGACAGGCAGTAAAAACCAAAACCGAGTAAGAGTAAAGAAAAGCTAAACGCTATCCACCACAAGCGGTTAGGTTTGTTCTCTACGTGCCGGCTTATATCTTCCGATACATCGCGTACCGTTTTGCCGCCAGTGATTAGTGATTCCCGTACTGATGAAGTTGCTTGCATACTTTGGTCGTATCAGTTCCTATTCAAAAAATTTTTAAGCGTTCTTAGTTTCTTTATCCTTGTTGCGGATCTTGGTTAGGTAGAAGATGTTTGGCTTAACCCCTATTTCTTCCAGCACTCTGTACGCACGGGGGTTTGTAACCTTCTTATCTATTCCGTAATCCACTACAGTTTCCTTCTTACCTTCAATCACTACTTCTTTGTATTGAGTTTCAATACCCAGCACCTTACTTATTTTGCTTTCCGGATCGTTCATATCTCCGAATAAGATTGCACCTGTAGAGCAGGCTGCCTGACAAGCTGTTACTACCTCTCCATCTTTCAATGTTCTTCTCTCCTTCTTGGCGTTAAGTTTACCATTCTGAATACGTTGCACACAGAAAGAGCATTTCTCCATTACACCACGGGAGCGAACCGTTACATCCGGGTTCAACACCATGCGACCAAGGTCGGTATTCATGGCAGGGTTAGCTTGTAAAAACTGATTGTTATCGTGGTACTTAAACCAGTTGAATCGTCTTACCTTATAAGGACAGTTGTTTGCGCAATACCGGGTTCCGATACAACGGTTATATGTCATTTGGTTAAGACCTTCGGTACTGTGTGTAGTAGCCGCAACCGGACACACCGTTTCGCATGGTGCGTTGTTACAATGCTGGCACATCATAGGCTGGAATACTACTTCAGGGTTTTCGGAAGCTATTTCCAAGCCTTGATAATCTTCTACATCTGCCTCAGTTGAATAGTAGCGGTCGATGCGCAACCAATGCATTTCTCTGCGGTTGATTACTTCTTGTTTACCTACAAGCGCCACATTATTTTCTACATTACAAGCCACCACGCAAGAGCCACAACCGGTACAGGTGTTCAGGTCAATAGCCATTCCCCAATGGTGGTTTTTATAGTCGTGGCCTTTCCACAAACTCAACGCTCCTGGCGGAACTTTTTTATCCCAGGAAGTAATTTTGGGTGCTTTGTTGTTCCACTCTTTTGGATCGCTTAGGTAATCTGAAAGTATGGATTCCTGTACCACATTGGCACGCCCCATATAGGTTTGATGGATCTGCGTTTGTGCAATCTGGAATGATGAATCTGTTTTTTCGATTTTAACACCAGAGGTAATGTTGTATCCAAGCGATTCGCCTAAACTAAGCAATGGGTAAACATTAACTCCTATTTCTTTACCAACTAACCCTACTTGTGTACGGCCGTAACCTAATGCTACTCCTAATGTTCCTTGCGCTTGTCCGGGTTGAACCAGAGCAGCTACCGTTATAGTTTTACCATTAGCCGTAATATTTACTAACTGTGTTCTGCCTTCTGCATCATTATCAATACCTAATGCATCTGCGTCTTTCAACGATAGCGTAACATAGTGATCCCAGGTTGCTTTGGTTATCGGATCGGGTAACTCCTGCAAAAGCGGGTTGTTAGCCTGTGAGCCAGTTCCAAGGCCGCAAGATTCATAAATCACTAATTCAAAACCGGTATTTGCTGCATTGTAAGTAGACGCAATAGATGATAATGCAGCTTCTGCATTCCCATTAAATGAATATTGGGTTGGGGTACTGGTTACTTCAAGCACACCATCGTATAAGCACTTATCCCAAAAATTTTGGAAATCTAATCCGCCCGAAGCGGCAAAGAAGCGATTTTTCCAATACTCCTGTACAAATGAGAAGTACTCGGTATTGGCTTCACCCGCCCACACCAGAAAACTTTCTTGTGCCTGACGTGTTTTGAATATTGGTGTAATGGCCGGTTGCGATAAGCTGAATGAATTCAACTTAGGTTCTGCATCGTTCCATGATTCCAGGTAATGATGATCTGCAGCAATGTAGGCTGAGGCCGAGGCGGTTTCATCGGGTGTTGTGGAGGTAGACACGGTAAGCGCAATACCACTTAAAGCCTTTCCAAGTTCTGCGCCCTGAGGATGATCGTAAACCGGATTACAGTTATAGAAGATAACGCCATCTACTTTACCACTGATAGCTTCTGCTACAAAAGCGGCCATCTCTTCATCATTGCCCTGACGGTAATTAACCGGGGTGCCTGTAATGGTTGTACCATAGCTACCCAACAGGCTATTGATTGCATTAACAACTACCTGTACATTTTTATCATTCGAACCGCTTACAACCAAGGCACTACCTGCGTTTGCTTTCAGTTCGGCTGCTGCCTTTTCAAGATACTTTATTCCGTCAATTCCGGTAGAGCCACTACCTGAAATCAACTTATAAAGTTGTGCCACTACTAATCCTTCCTGCGAAGGTTTGATTGCACTACGATAATCGGCATTGGCCCCTGTAAGAGAAAGGTTAGATTCAAACGCATACAAGCGCGACATATCCATCTTATCGGCAGTTATCTCGCGGTTAGTAGCAAATTGCTTACTGAATTCGATTGGTGATAACCAGGTTCCTAAAAAATCGGCACCCACGCTCACAATTACTTTCGCCTTACTAAAATCGTAAGAAGGAATAATGGCGGCACCTAATGATTCCTGGTTAGCCTTTAAAATTCCGTAGTACGAAACCGGATCGTACTGCACTACTTTGGTTGTGGGGTACTTGGTTTTGAATTTATCAAGAGCTGCTTTTGTGCTGGGGCTAAGGAGTGTATTGCTTACAATCCTGATCTGGCCACCTTTAGCGGCAATATCAGTAAGCTTGGCTAAAATCTCCTTATCAACAGTTTCCCAGTCTGAAGCCTTTCCTCCAACCCTTGGTCCCCGTAATCTAAAGTTATCGTAGAGCGAAAGTACAGATGCCTCTACCTGAGCACTGGTTCCGCCCATGGTAACTTTAGAAAGACTGTTACCGTCAATTTTAATCGGCCGTCCATCTTTTACTTTTACTACAATACTGCAATAATCGCCACCATTAATATATGTGCTGGCGTAATAGTTTGGAATACCCGGGTCTGCATCTACGGGTTTAGCTACATAAGGAATTGCTTTGCGGATAGGCGCTTCGCAGGCAGCCAAAGAGGCAGCTGCAACGCTAAAGCCCATCATCTTAAGAAAATCCCTGCGCGAGTGCCCCGCATCTTCCTGCACAGCAAGATCTACAAACTCCTTGTCTGCATTCTTTACAAACTTGGGGTCGTTTTTTAGTTGGGGTAATCCTTTCCAGTATGTTTTTGTAGTCATAGGTTCAAAAAATCCGGTCGAGTTCGAATTATAATTTTAGTAGTGACATTTAGCACATTCCAAACCACCAATGTCTTCTACTTTTAAAGCTTTCTTACTATTGTGTAGTTCAAGCAGTTTGTCGTAGTACTGGTTGCCTTTGGTGTTTACATCTGTTTTACGGTGGCAATCAATACACCAGCCCATTGTTAACAATGAGTATTGTTTTACTACATCCATTTCTTCTATCGGGCCGTGGCAGGTCTGACACTCGATGCCCCCAACATTATTATGTTGTGCGTGGTTGAAGTAAGCCAGATCGGGCAGGTTGTGAATACGCACCCATTCTATTGGCTTTTGTTTGCCGGTGTACGAGCCTGTTGCTGCATCATATCCGATAGCAGCATATATCTTACTAATCTCTGTGGTTCCGGTATTCGTGCCTTCGCGAATTTGCGAATGGCAGTTCATACAGATGTTAGCCGAAGGAATGTTGGCTTGCTTGCCCTTTAATGCCCCTGTATGGCAGTAACGACATTCAATCTCATATTCTCCTGCATGAATTTTATGCGAGAATGCAATAGGCTGTTTAGGCTGATAGTTCTGTTGGATACCAATGGTATAAAGCCCATCTATTACATTTTTGACTGTTACCGCTGTTACCAGGAAGATTACCAGAAAGATAAAACCCGGGCTTTTAACCATGGTACTGATGGTGTACTTCGAATGAACGATCTCCTTATCCTCGTCACTTAAATCTTTTTGATCCAGATATCGCTTAAGGGCATTAATAATAAGGCCAAGGACAATAAGGAGTAAAACCAAAATTACAACCAACCCGATCAGGATAGCATTGAGGTAGCCAGCTGGTACACCCGATCCACCACCTGCTGCGTCTGCTGTTGTGGTGCCCGGAGCAGGGGCATCTACTTTTGAAGCTTCCGCTTTTACATAAGCTAAAATATTCAGGATTTGCTCATCGGTATAACTGGTAAAAGCCGTCATCTGGCTTTTGTTGTATTCTTCGTATATCTTAACGCCATAGGCATCTCCGCTGGCAATTACTTTGGCCGGGTTTCTAACCCAGTCTATGATCCAGCCTACCGATGGTGCACGGTCTTCCACTCCGGCAAGAGCAGGGCCTACCAACTTTTGCTTTACCCGATGGCAGGATTTACAATTACCATTAAACAATGCTTCACCTGCGCTGATGGCTTCAGCCTCGGTTGGAATGGCTTGAGCAAAAGATGATAGATTGAATAATAAGACGAGTGCAAATGTCAGGATCGTAACAGGACGAGATAATCTTTTCTTCATCATGACGCGTTTAGGAGTTTCCGCTTTTTACGGAATCGCACAAATCTAAGTGCCAATTGCCTTATTTCAAATTAATTTTATTGAGTGATCAAATAATTTTAGATAACCCAACCCACCATCAATACATGAATTTTTTGTTCTACAACGTAAATAGAAAATCACCACCTTAATCTTACCCATACCTTACCGCTATCGAATTATTCTATTTAGAATTAGTATAAACAGGGTGAGGCAAAAAAATGACGCCAATCGAATATGTTAGTCTTCTCATTTCCATCATTTTATGATTATGGATAACCCAAATTGAAACTGGAACTGCAGATGTAATTCAAAAATTGGAGAACCCAAAGCGCCACAATCACATTGCTAATGGATGGTTTTTGTTTTCATTCTGCACATTCAGGAGTGGTGAGTCCTCATTGAAAGACAGTAAGTTGTTGAGTGAAAACTTCCTGCATTTCTTTTCACTATTTTATATGCGGTTAGGCTTTTGTGCTGAGCCCGATTGGTTTTTCAAACCCAGTCGACCAATCCGGTCGCGATTTTGAAGGCGTTAGGTTACGCCAATTTTTCGAAATTTTATGACCACTAAATTTAACTTACTGTTGGTGGTTGCTGGCGCCTTGCCAGAAATTGGCTGTGGGCCGATTGGTGATTTACGAAATCAGGTTTAACCGGTATTGAAATACGGAAGCAATATTTTGAGCCCGGGATTTTACCTCTTCGGCTTTCTCTCCAATAAAGTTCTCGTCCACGGTTTCGATAAACAATACCAACCATCTGTCGAAATGATTGGTCTGTAAATTTAACGGTGCGTGTTTTTGAAAAGGGTTCCCCGAATAGCTTCTATCGCCCAGTAACATAGACGCCCAGAAGTTGTACATAATGGGAAGATGCTTGGGCCAATCTACATGGGCAAAGATAGGCTCTAACAAATCGTCTCGTTTCACTTTATCGTAAAAGCGGTTAACCAGTAGTTCGATTTCTTTTCTTGTTTCTAATGTCTGCATACCTATCACTTAAGTTCCTGTGTTATTAAAAATACATTTTCATCTCCAAGTCCTACTACTTCGTGGTCGGTTTGTACAGGAATTTGATAGGTGTCAAACTCCCGCAAGGTTATTGCCTCATCACCTATCCGAAATTGGATATACCCTTTTAAAACAATTAGCAGGCTTGGAACTTTGGCCTGATGTTTTTGTAAGACCTGTTCTTTACAAAGTGCCACACAAAACATTTTAATAGTTTCGTTCTTTTTTATAATCAATACGGTGGGTTTAGCCGGGTTAAACTCAAGTTTATCCAGAATATTCATAGCATCATAAGTAAGTGTACCTGAAACTTAACCCGGTAAGCAACAACGCTACGGCCAGAACAGTAACCATCACAATATGAAATGCCATAGACGGGAGGTTTTGATTGGTTAGTTTGGGTATGATAAAAAACCGGGCGTGTACGGCCAAACCCAACGTTCCTAAAACCAGACCAATCTTTATCCATAAGTATTGATGGTGGGTAGTAACTAGGCTAAACCAATGTGTGGGTGGAATATAGATACTTGCCATCCACAATCCGGTTATGATCTGAGTTAGTAAAGCCGGAATTCCAATTGGCTCAAACCCTCTCTCAAATCCTGTAATAATGCTTACATCTTTTGTTCTTAATGCGCGCGGTAAAAAACCAATCGATAGTACCAAATGGCCGCCAACCCATACTGATGCACCCAGCACATGCATCAAAATTAACCACTTCATAAATCCTTTTTGCTAAAAATGCGCATAGAAACCAAGATTGGCCAAAAGACCCAAAGCATAAGTAGCGAGGCTGAAAAGAATATACCCATGTTACTTCCAAAAAAGTTTTTGTAGAACGCTCCGGTATATCCCATAAGGGCAGAAATATCTAATTGAAGTAGCATAATAATCCGGGCCAGATCTATCGGGTTAAAGGCAATCAGCGTAAGCGTAAGTTTCTCTAACGGGTAATCGCTAAACGTATAGATTACCCACAATAACAAACCATCATAAATAAGAGAGAAGTAAAACCAAAATAACAAGGCAACCCCTATTGCTTTGGCTTTATCGCGGGTTAGTACCGATGAAAAGAATGCAAGCGACACAAAAACCAGTGTTAAAAAAATACCGGTTACTAATAAGGTTGAAATAGATTGCCATGCACCATACAATGCAAACGGAAAACCTACTCCTATTACAAAGGCCAGGCAAAGGGAAGTTGCAACTGCAATGTACTCGCTTAAGAATACCGACCTTCGGTTTACCGGTTGCGCTAACATTAATTCAATAAACTCGTATGAGTTAAAAAAATGAATTGTTGTAAACACCACACTTACCAGCGGTACAGCCATAAGCACAATATTCATAAGGCTTAATACCACTTTACCAAAATCACCATCAATCTGAAAAAAAGCAAAGGTGCAAACCAGTAAAAATGCAGTATAGAAAATAATAAACCGCGTGCGCAGTATATCGTAGAATATATATTTAATAATTCGTGTCATTATCTATTCGGTTACCGATTCCAATAATTCGCGCTGACGAATAAGGGTGGCAATTGCCTTATTTAATTTTGATTCGTTTGTTTCTGCTTTGAGGTTCTCGATGGAATTGCTGTATTGAATCCGCCCTTCAAACATATACACCATTTCGGTGGCAATCTCATCCAGGTCGCTTAAAATATGAGACGTAATGATTAACAATTTACCCATTCGCTTTTCGCGGATGATCTTTTCTTTCAGAATCTCTACCGATACAGGATCGAGCCCTGCGGTGGGTTCATCTAAAATTAAAACCGGAGCATGAAAAAGAAAAGCCAGCGATGCACTTACTTTTTGCCGCATACCACCCGAAAGTGCATGCATTCGTTTATCGTATATCTTATACAGCTTAAATGCATCCAGCAATTCTTCATCTACTTTTGGTTTATCCTTACGGATATGCTTCATCATTTCAAATAATTGCCCTACCCGCATGTTTTCGGGGTAGCGCCCTATTTGCGGCATGTATCCAATCTTTTCTCTGTATTTCCAGTCGTTAAGGATACTCTTTCCAGTAAATTGAATATTACCCGAGGTAGGTACTACAAGTCCTAAAATACTTTTGATTAATGTGGTTTTTCCCGATCCGTTAGGGCCAATGAGCGCGTAGCTCTTTCCTCCTTTTAGTTCGAGGTTTACCTGATCAAGGGCCATTAACGACCCAAATTTTTTAGATATCGAATCAATTAAAATCATACGGCAGCATAGCGGGTGAAACATCCATTAAATTTTCGGGCGTAAGGATAGGCATGGCCTTTTCAGCCTTATCTAACAACAACACCAGAAAGCTTCGCCAAAGTAAAATGGCTTGTGGCATTCGTTCTACAATTGTACCATACATACTAATGGGTCGGTATGGTATATCTCCGGTTTTATCTTTGTTTAAATCATAACCTTCGTACCGATCCCAGTAGTTAGCCTCAATTTTATTTAATACCAGGCTGCCATTGGTTACCAGATCGAAGGTGTTTTGCTGAAAATTATTTTTCGAAATTATATTATCATCGCAACTGGCTTGCAGTTTTAATGCATAACCATTCTGATAGAACTTATTTTGCTGAATATGGTTACGGCTACTACCCTCCATAAATATGCCCACCGAGTTTTCTAAAAACGAATTACCCGTAATCTTACTATCGCGAATATCTTTAAGTAATAGCCCATAGGCCGATGAACCCCAATTATGAATAAAGGAATTGTTAACCATGGTTACCTCTTTTGTGTACATAACAGCTACACCGGCTCCGTTGTTCATAAATGTATTGTTGCGATATTCATCGTTATTCGAAAACATAAAGTGCAGGCCATAACGCATGTTCCCTTCGCTATGATTATTTGTAATTAACGAATTGGTTACAAACTCAAAATAAATTCCATCGCGATGACCCACTACCTTGTTTTTATCTATGGTAATGTTGTTACACTTCCACAGGTGAATACCGTTGCCAATCTGGTGTTCAAATTCGGCCTGCGCCTGTAACTCATTTTCTTCAATCCATACATGCGATGAGTTGGCCAGGTAAATTCCAAAGAAAGTATTTTCAAACTTGTTTTGCAGAATTTTTATCTGCTGCGACTCCAATAGTTTAATGGCCGCCAGATCATTGATGCTGGAGATACCCGTATTAATAAACTTCAACCCCTGTATTACAGCATGGTTGGTGTGAATTGTAAAAATTTCGTATTGATTTTCTCCATCCAGTACCGGATATCCTTCACCCTTAATCGTAAGGGGTTTCTGCAAAATAATATTGCCCTCGCGATAAATACCTGGCTTAATTAGTAATGTATCACCGGGCTGAGCCAGGGCTATGGCATCTTTTATACGGGTAACCGATTCCTTTGCTCCAATTACAATTGTGGTTGCGTGCCCTAATGTGCAACTGGCTACCATTCCAATAATCAAAGCTATTCTTATCATTACCCCATCTTTCTACTTAAACTGAGTTTGAATTTCTCCCCAGCTTAGCAACACTGCTTTCCATTCTTTCTTAAAAACCTGGGTTGATTCTTCTGATTCAAATGCAGCAACCTCGCTTGCCATAGGCGTGCGTAAGTCTTCTGATTTAAGATACCAGGCATTTTGGGCATCAATCAGTTTTTCGGGATTAGTAAAATCAACTACTTGAATAAACTTAAAAGCTGATGCTTCTTCATATCCGGAGTGATAGAAAGTGAGCATGCAGTTAAGATCATCGAATTTATATACTTTCCCTTTTTCGGTAACCAGTTCTGCGCCAAACTTCCTGTCTACCAAAGTCATTTTGCAGGTATGGCAGGCATCCCGGCCATACAACAAGGGTTCTGGTTTTACCGCACAACTTATTACTATCCAACACAGCGCACTAAACAAAAATAACCTCATGCCTTTTTCTTTGACGTATATATCTCGTAGGCCAACGTTCCTATTATAGCAACGCCCGAAGCCATAAATAACCACCCTCCAATATCAGGGCCCGAAAAGGCAGTGAAGTTTAGCAACTGCTTAGTTCCGATTAACGGAGGCTGATAGGACATTCCGGGAATATTAATGGCCGCGGTGGGGTCAAGGTTATGACCGTAATCGTAGCCCCACAACCAGAAATCCACAAGAGCAGCGACCGCAGTTGCCACCAACAGGATACTAAATAGCCATAACATTAATCTTCGGTTGAGTAGTGCTGTTAATAACCCAAATCCAATCAAAAAGCCAACAATGTAAATCATGTAACCAAATTCAGGAAACATTTCTACTTCAATGTGCTTCATGCCAATGTAATGATTAAGCGCACTTATTACTTTCACATCTCCGGTAATGTTATTAATCCAGATATCCATTTCCAATCCTTCCGGATATTGGGGTGCCCACATTAAGATTTGCCAAAGAGGCACAAAGTAGGCGCTTATCATTAACAGAGAAGCAAGGGCTATTATCAGGCGGGATACAGGTTTTAGCGATTTCATTTTAGTTTGTTTAAGTGAACCCCGCATCCGCTTGCGCGGAGCGGGGCTTTCCAACCTGGAAACTATGAATTCTTAACTCTGACCAAACCGAGATCTACTGACCAGCTCCGCTGCTTTGATCTTCGATTTTTCCAGTTGAAAATTTCAATGGTACATTGCTGCCTGCAGGAGAAACCCGGATATAACCCTGCATTTCCTGATGCAGTGCAGAACAGAAGTCTGTACAATAGAAAGGGAATATTCCCGTAGTAAGAGGTTTCCATTTTAAGGTAGCTGTTTCTCCAGGCATTACCAAAAGTTCGGCATTGTTAGCTCCTTTTATAGCAAAACCGTGTGGCACATCCCAATCCTGCTCAAGATTGGTTACGTGGAAGTACACGTCATCACCTAGTTTTACGCCTTCAATATTATCAGGGGTTAAGTGCGAGCGGATGGCCGTCATATACACATGAACTTCTTTTCCTTTACGCTCAACCTTTGCCTGACCTTCGCCCAACGCAGCATATGGGTGTTTGTTTTCTTCCAGCTTATAAATTTTCTGAGAATTTGGCATAACCATTTCTGCCGGAATAGATTCTGCATAGTGAGGTTCGCCTGTAGTTGGGAAATCAAGAACCAACTGCATCTTATCTCCGCTAATGTCGTAAAGCTGTGCCGACTGGGTAAGTTCAGGGCCGGTAGGCAAATAACGATCTTTTGTAATCTTATTATACGCTACTACATACTTACCATGAGGTTTAGCAGTAGGACCACCGGGTACCGACAAGTGACCAATAGAGTAGTAGGTTGGTACACGATCTAACACTTCTAACGATTGTACATTCCACTTCACAATTTCTGATGATACAAAGAAAGAAGTATAGGCATTACCTTTTTCGTCAAACTCGGTGTGCAATGGGCCCAGGCCTGGTTTTTTTACCTCACCATGTAACGCTGCTTCGTATTTGATAACCGGAATACCGGCAAACTCTCCTTCAAAATCTTTGTTGGCAATAGCCTGCTGTATTTTTGTGAAGGAGAAAACAGGAATCAAAGCTGCGAGTTTTCCACTACCTACAATGTATTCACCGGTGGGATCAGTATCGCAACCATGTGGTGATTTAGGGCATGGAATGAAGTAAATAATATCTTTCAACTCAGCAGGATCTAACTGAAGTACTTCGTCCATAATATTAGAAACACCGGTGTGCGTGCTTTCGTCCCACTCGTTATGAGCATATTTAGCTTTAACGGTTTGTCCTTTACCGGCTTTGATATATTCTTCAGCTTTTTTCCAGTTTACAGCCATGATAAAGTCCTTATCTTTTTGCGAAGCGTTTACTTCCAAAAGCGTATAGGCCTGTTCGGTATTATAAGTTGAGAAGAAGAACCAGCCGTGCGATTTTCCTTTACCTGCACGGGCCAGGTCAAAGCTTACACCAGGAGTTTTTAATTGAAATGCAATTTTCATTTTGCCATCAGCCGGATCAACCGAAATGAAACTGATGTATCCTTTAAAGTTTTCTTTGAATGAGCTGATTGGAACATCGGTCTTATCTCCTACCGGTACACTAAAGCGAGTGCCCGCTACTACATACTCGGTGTTTTCGGTAATAAAGGGTGATGAGTGATTACCCCCGCTATGAGGCAACTCCAAAATCTCAACTGTTTTAAAGGTTTTCATATCTACCCGAGCCACTCGCGGTGTATTGTTAGCGTTGGCAAACGCCCAACGGCCATCATGCTGGCCACTGGTAGTGGATAATGCGATATGGTGCAAGTCATCCCAGGGAACAAATCCGTGCGAAGTATTAAGCATGGGGATCGTTTCCTCGCTATAGCCATACCCATTTTCGGGGAACTGGGAAAAAACGGGAATGATACGGAACAATCTTCCGGATGGAAGTCCATAGATGCTCATTTGGCCATTGAACCCGCCTGATACTACATTATAGAATTCATCATATTTTCCAGGAGGTACAAATGCCTTTGATGCGGCATCGCCCATGGAAACAGTAGCCGGGGCCTTCGGTTTACAACTTTGCCATACTATTGCGCTGGCAATTACAACCAGTGCCGTGAGTACGCGGGATATTATTTTATTTTTCATTGTGTTTATTATTTAGTGAAGTTTGATCATTTATTATCGGGAGGTAACAAAACCGTATCAATGATGTACACGATACCATTTGAGCCTCGGGCTGAACCCAATACATTGGCTCCGTTAACAGTAATCTTTCCATCTTTTTTACCCAAGGTTACGTTATCCAGACTTACCTGGTTAAGTTTCATGCCATCCTGAATCATAGTTTCGGTAAGTACACCCACATATACATGGTATTCCAGAATTGTACGCAATTGTTCTTTGTTCTCCGGCTTGGTAAGTGTTTCTAATGTTCCGGCAGGAAGTTTATCGAACGCTGCATTGGTAGGCGCGAAAACCGTAAACGGACCAGCATTAGATAAAGCATCTACATACTCAGCGGCCTTTAGTGCGGCAACTAATGTGGTGTGATCGGGTGAGTTTACTGCAATTTTCACTACATCTTGTTGAGAGTCATCATCTTTTACATTGGATTGCCCACCAGCCGGAACTTCGGTAACAGCTGCTGTTTCGGTGGTGGCTGTTTGCTGGCCACAGGCCATGGCAAACACGGCTAGAATTAATATGTACTTTTTCATAATTATAAAGTTTAAGCGTATTTATTTTTCACCATCATTTTGGCGCATAAACTCCAGCACATCGCGCGCATCTCCAATCGACATGTTTTGATTGGGCATGCGCATCAGACACAACTCCAACAATTTCTGTGCTTCCGGGTCCTGATCTAACATTACATCCACATTGGTAATCATATTCATAATCCACTCAGGCTTACGGTTTTTTGTAATGTCCTTCCAGCCTGGACCAACAATCCGGGTTCCATCCAGCTTGTGGCACGCCAGACATTTCATTTCATAAATTGAAAGGCCGCGTTTTATGCGATCCTGCTCCAGTGGGGTATTGAGTGTAACATTCTTTACAGCCCCAATCCCCTTAGTTGGGTCGGTGATGGCCTCTACCGCGCTTTTATTAAGATCTTTTTCTTCTGTATTTACAGGTTTGTCGGGCGCGCAAGCAAACAAGGCTGCTGCCAGGCTTGCTCCAATCAGGTACTTCATTGTTTTCATAGTTTCGGGTTTATATAATTTAGTTAGAGAGTGATTTTTCTTCCAATCAATTTTACTTTTCCTTCTTCTTCCATCTTCTTTACTGTTCGGATTACCGTTTCAACCCGTAAGCCACTCATATCGGCCAACTGCTGGCGTGTAAAAGGTACCTCGTACACATGCCCTCTCCGAATCATTCCCTGACCTTTATTCTGCTGAGCCTCTTCCTTTAAGTAGCGCAACAAACTCATAACCCGATGTTCCGGATCATGAGAAGAAATTTCGGACAACACCATTGACTTATAGCGAAGGCGCTGACATAACACTTTATCCAATTGAAGATGGACTTCGAAGTTCTCGCGCAACAGGGTAAGAAAATTTTCTTTTGACAGTTTAATTACTACAGTTGCCTCTAAGGCAATAGCATGGCTGGGATACGGAAACGAACAGAGTAAGGGTGGCTCACCAAAGCTATCACTACTCTTAAATACTCCCTGAATAAACTCCTGACCATCGGGGCTGTTGGTAATCATTTTAATTGCCCCACTCTTTACCTGAAAGTAATTTAATGCCTCTTCTCCCTCACTAAAAAGTACCTCATCTTTTTGCAGACTTACTTCCCGTGCACCGTAATTTTTAAGTATCAGAAGGTCTATCATGGGTGGCTTGATTTGATGATTCAAACCTACCCGTGAGGCCACCAGTAAAAAATGACTTTTGTCATTGTCAGATATGACTTGTTTTAGGAAAGCCTCTAAAACAGGGTTCCAGATGGAGTTAAACTCGGTTAGGCAAGATGGTACGCTACTTCTTTTCATGGCAATTAACCATCAAATATTAGGAGCACCGTACAATTTGCTTATGATTCCAATCATAAACAAGCAAAAACGTGCAAAGCCTCATTTCTCTGAATAAAGCAAATAGAAACTCCTTGCTTAGGCTTTCATAAGAAAAGGCTTATCTGGTAAACATAATGCCCTATTTTACTAAAAACTTATAAACCGTTTGTTGTTTATACACACTACCCGGTTTTACAAGTGTTGTTGGAAAGTGTGGTTTGTTGGGCGAATCGGGGAAGTGTTGTGCCTCTAAACAAAATGCAGTTCTAAACTGATACTTCTTCCCGTCTTTTCCGGCATCACTACCATCCAGAAAATTACCGGAGTAAAACTGAAGACCCGGTTCGGTTGTCCAAACCTCCATTACCCGGCCTGAGGTTGGTTCGTTAACAACAGCAGCAAGACTTAATCCATCTCCTTCACGTTTCAACACCCAGTTATGATCGTACCCTTTACCGAACTTTAACTGAATATCTTCTGCATTTATACGTGCCCCTATTGTTGTTGGTTTGTTAAAATCAAACGGGGTTCCTGCAACTGGTTTCAACTCACCAGTAGGGATCAATCCTTCATCCACAGGCGTAAACGCATCGGCTACAATTTGCAATTCATGATTCAGAATATCGCCTACTCCTTCCCCATTCAGGTTAAAGAACGAATGATGAGTTAGGTTTACAACAGTAGTTTTGTCTGTAGTGGCTTCGTAATCTATAGTAAGCTCGTTGGCATCCGTTAAGGTGTAGGTTACTTTAACCTGCAGGGTGCCGGGATAACCCTCTTCGCCATCCACACTGGAATAGGTTAACGTTATACTATTCGGTGTACTATCTACTACGTTCCACATTACATTATGAAAGCCACCGGGGCCGCCATGTAATGCATTTGTACCATTGTTGGTTGCCAGTTGGTAAGCAGTCCCTTCAATAGAAAACTGACCTTTACCGATGCGGTTTCCATATCGGCCAATGAGCGCACCAAAGTAAGGATTGCCTGTGGGGTATTGAGTAGCTGAATCATATCCTAACACAATATCGCTCAGTTTACCATTACGATCAGGTACCCAAAGACTAATTACTTTTCCTCCGTAAGGAGTAATAGTTGCCTTTAGGCCGTTGGTGTTGTTGAGCGTAACAGTTTGTTCGTTGAGCGAGGGTTGAGAAACGTTCTGCATATCATCTTGCTTTTTGGGGGCAGCGCAGCTAATTGCCAGAAGTACGCCCATGCCTATTAATTTTTTCTTCATTGATGAAAGATAGGTAAAAACATTAAAGTTTGATGTTTCCCAAACTTCTTCAGGTACAGACCAACAAGCAATTAAGGAATAATAGGTTAATGCCACCGCTTCGCGGTTAAATTGGGGGCTTTGATATTTTTCTATAATTATTCCAGTCCTTCGGACTTAAACCAACCACGAAGTGGTGAAATTATTATATAAACAAGTAGATAAAACAGGTCCAAAACCCTGAAAGGGTGACATTATTTGGTGCTTGCGAGAAGGCTGTGTCTGTGCACCAATGTTCTTTGTTGGTCACTAACCAACAAGGCACTTCACACGTTGCTGGTCAAGCGACCTGCAACAACTAATTTTGACCAACATTAACTGGGCTTTGATATTTTTCTATAATCATTTCAGTCCTTCGGACTTAAACCAACCACGAAGTGGTGAAATTATTATAGAAACAAATAGATAAAACATATCCAAAGAGGCTGTCTCAAAAGTCATTCTGTCATCGCGGATTTGTTCCGCGATCTCGATTTCGTGGTACTAAACGAGATTCCGGCACAAGGCCGGAATGACATTCCAATCTTAATTTGACTTTTGAGACAGCCTCGACATTATTTGGTGCTTGCGAGAAGGCTGTGCCTGTGCACCCGGCTATTACTAATAATCGTAAATAAAAAAAGAGAATCCATTACTGAATTCTCTTTCGAGGTTCCGAGCGGATTCGAACCGCTGTAGGAGCTTTTGCAGAGCTCAGCCTAGCCACTCGGCCACGGAACCAGATTAAACACAAAACTAAAAAAAACACCCCGGTTTACAACGCACTTAAAAAAAGAAGGTGGCTTTTTTAAAGCCACCTTCTTGTATCATCTATAACCTGTTAAGGCTATTCGTTTGGCTTCTTAGATGCACTCATTTTTTCTTTCAGTGCACTCAATGCTTCGATATCGCCCAGTGTAGATTTCTCTGCTTCCTGGTTAATTTTATCGATGCCCTTGCCTTTAGGGGCAGCTTTCTTCTTGGCCGCTGGTTGCTCTGTCTTTTCAACTTCGGTTGACCATGTTGCCTTAAGGCTAAGCACAATTCTGCGCTCTTCCTTAGAGAACTCCAACACCTTAAAGTCATAAGCCTCGCCCACTTCAGCCTTGCTTTCGTCTTGCTTCACCAGATTTTTAGCAGAGCAGAACCCTTCAATACCGTAAGGCAATTCCAACACGGCACCCTTATCATTTTTGCTGATGATGGTACACTTATGTGTAGAACCCACAGTAAAGATGGTTTCGAAAGTATCCCAAGGATTTTCTTCCAAATGCTTATGGCTAAGTGCCAATCTGCGGTTGGTTGCATCCAACTCCAGTACCTGTACTTCTAACGACTCTCCTACTTTAATAAACTCAGAAGGGTGCTTGATCTTTTTAGTCCAGCTTAAGTCTGATACGTGTACCAAGCCATCAATGCCTTCTTCCAGTTCTATGAACAAGCCAAAGTTAGTGAGGTTGCGAACAACACCTTTATGACGGGTACCTACTGCATATTTGGCTAATACATCCTGGCGAGTCCATGGATCTTCTGTAAGTTGTTTAATGCCCAACGACATCTTACGTTCTTCGCGATCGATGGTTAACACTACTGCATCTAACTCATCACCTACTTTGATGAAATCCTGAGGATTGCGCAGGTGCTGGCTCCAGCTCATTTCACTTACGTGAATCAAGCCTTCCACACCGGGTTGCAATTCAAGGAATGCACCATAATCGGCTACGTTTACAATCTTACCTTTCACTTTAGAACCAACAGCCACATCCGCGGCAAGCGATTCCCAAGGATGAGGAGTAAGTTGTTTCATTCCCAGCGAGATGCGTTTCTTATCTTCATCGAAATCAAGCACAACTACTTTCACCACCTGATCAAGTTTCAACAACTCTTCCGGATGGCTGATACGTCCCCATGAAATATCTGTGATGTGAAGTAATCCATCTACACCACCCAGGTCGATGAATACACCGAAGTTGGTCATGTTTTTGATTACGCCTTCCAATACCTGTCCTTTTTCCAGGTTGGTTAGAATTACGGCCTTCTGCTGTTCCAGATCTTTCTCGATCAGCACTTTGTGCGATACCACCACGTTATCGTTCGTGTAGTTGATTTTCACCACTTTCACTTCGATGTTCTTATTCACATAGATATCGAAATCGCGGATAGGTTTCACATCGATTTGCGAACCTGGTAAGAATGCTTCGATACCAAATACATCTACAATCAAACCACCTTTTGTTCTGCGCTTTACAAAACCTTCTATTACCGTATCGTTGTCTAATGCTTTCTGCACATTTTCCCAGCCTTTCAACAACTTGGCTTTTCTGCGGCTCAGAATTAACTGGCCCATTACGTTTTCGCGTTCTTCAATAAAGAGGTCAACCACATCGCCAATCTTCAGGTTTGGCATGTCTTTGAATTCGGCCAATGGTACCAGGCCATCTGATTTGAAACCGATGTTCAGGATTACATCGCGGTCGTTAATTCCTACCACAGTACCCACCACCAATTCGCTTTCGTTAATGGTAGTAACGGTTCCTTCGTATTTCTTCAGTAATGTTTCGCGGTCTTTGGTAGAGTATCCTTCGCCAAAACCTTTACGATCGTACGCATCCCAATCAAAATTTTCTGTTGAAATGCTTGATTCTGTAGCAGCCTTGCGTGCTGTTACGTCTTTAATCATCCGGCTTATACCTTCCTCTTCTTCGGCTTTTTTAGCCTTTTTAAACTCGGTAAGCTCGTCTTTTTCGAAGAGTTCTTCGGCAGCAGCACCTTTAACAGCCTTTTTTACAGGCGCATCGTCAATAACGGGTTTCGCTGATTTTGATTTAGATTCTTCGTTCTTTTCTTTCTGGACTTTCGCCATAAATCTGCCCTGTTTACATGCTGCAACCGGACATTTTGCAACACATTGGTTAATAAATCTCCTTTTTTATACAAAAAGGCCCATTCACCCGAATGGGGTGGCAAATGTAGTAAATAATTTGAAATGAGGCCATTTACGGACCTTAAGCCCTGGATTAGGGTATGTCTTCTGTGCGCAGTGTACCTGTTGCATAACCAATCAGCAACTTCTGGAACATTAATGTAAACTGTGCGCTGGCAAAATCCGACTGGGCCTTTACATATGATTGTTGTGCGGTGGTTAATTGAACTATGTTGGAAATACCCAGATCGAAGCGTTCCTTTTCCATTTTGTACGAAAGTTCTCCTGATTTTAATTGCGACTCGGCAGCCGAAAAACTAACCCGGGCATCCTGATAATTCTGGTAAGCAATCAGCACATCTGATTTTACACGTACTTCTGTATTTTTTGTAGTGAGTTGCGCATTCTCGAACAAAACACGTTGTTGAACAACAAGCGCCCGATTTGCTAATCCGTTAAAGATGGGGATTTGTAGAGACAAGCCATAGTTGAACTGCCTGTTGTCGGACCGGAATTGCTGGTCGAATGTACGGTTGTCGGGTGCGCCATGAATGTAGTTATAGCGTGAATTCATTTCGGCAAAGGCAGACAGGCTTGGGTAGTACCGGCCTCTTCTGGATAAGAATCCTAACTGTGCCGCGCGTTCTGTATTCGATGCCTGCTTTAGATCAGCTCTGTTCTCTAATGCTTGCGTATTAAGGTTTTCCAAAACAACTGCATCAACCAGATAACTTTCGGTTCCCCAATTCACCTCTTCAAGATCGAAGGAAATAATGGGATCTATCATTAGCGTTTGGGCAAGTAACGCCTTATCATTTTTCAATCGATTACCCGATCTAACGGCCTGCAATTCGGCTGTACGCACCTGAAACTCCTGATTATATAAATCGGCTTCGGCCCGGCTACCTAATTCTACCTGTTGTTTGATTTGGTCCAGTTGCGTCTTTTGGGTTTCCAGATTTTGCTGGTCAATTTTTAAGAGTTGCTGATCGAGTAAACAAGTAAGGTATTGAAAGGATACATTTCTAATAACATCCTGAGTGGTGCGCACTACAAAATTCAACTGAGCTTCGTTTTGACTTGCCGCTTGTTTGTAGGCATTAACCTGATTAAAGCCATTAAATATCGGAAGGTTTGCAGATAAGCCCCCATTCACAAAATCGACCTGGCCATTCACCACCTCACCACGTTGCTGGTTAAATGAGTTTCCGTCAAACCGGCCGGCACTACCACCAACCGATACACTTGGCGACATTTGCAATAATGCTGAGGTACGGTTTACACCGGTAGATATCAACAAGTTTTTTTGTTGATTCAGCAACAGGTTATTTTCTAAACCCAGGGTAACCGCGTTCCTGAACGTAAGGGTTTGCTGGGCACTGACTGAACCAGCGCCTGTAATCAACACCAAGAGAATAAAAACCCGTTTCATATTTTTCTTAACTAACTTTTTCATCTGATTCAACTGCGCCATCTGCTATTTTTACTATGCGTTTGCCACGCCTGGCATTTTCTTCGGAGTGTGTTACCTGAATAATTGTAATCCCTTCTGCATTCAGTTTTTGAAAAATATCCATTATCTGTTTGCCCTGTTCAGAGTGCAGGTTTCCGGTTGGTTCGTCTGCCAATAATAATTTGGGTTGGCCTACAATAGCTCTGGCAATTCCCACTAATTGTTGTTGCCCGCCCGAGAGTTGTTCCGGAAACAAATCTTTTTTGGCCACCATATTAAACCGATCGAGCATTTCGGCTACCATACTTTTGCGCTGACTGCCTCCAACTCCTTTATATAACAAGGGTGTTTCTATGTTTTCATACACCGTAAGTTCATCAATAAGATGGTAGGCCTGAAAAATGAACCCGATGTAGTTCTTGTGCATATCGCTCTTTTGCTTCTCGCGCATCTTGTGCACGGGTTCGTCAAAAAAATAATACTCACCAGCCGAGGGCTCGTCCAGCATACCGATGATATTCATTAAGGTGGATTTGCCCGATCCACTGGGCCCCATAATGGTAACAAATTCGCCTTGCTTTACTTCCAGGTCTATGCCTTTAAGAATAAATGTGCGTTGAAAACGGGAATCGATGTACTTGTCGATGTTCTTTAAAACAATCATGAATTTGGCTTTTGTTTATTCCAAGCCTTGCCAGCCTGACCCCTATTGGCCAATAACATGCCAAGACCTTAATACTGAGTTAGACGCACAAATACGCGATTAGTTGCATAAAATCACGTCCGTAACTGAAAAAAGGTGTCCGAAAGCGGCCAATTTACTTATCGGTTTAAACTTCAATTCGGAAAGCTACTATGAGGCTCTTCTTAATAAACCAATGGGTACAGAATAACGTCCACTCTGCGATTAAGGCGCATACCGCGGTAGGTTTTATTGGTGTATACGGGGTTTTCAAGTCCCCAATCCTTTATAGAGATTAATTTTTCCGGAATACTATGTTCAGTAAGGAGTTGAAATACAGCCTGACTACGCATGTGCGAAAGCCATTGGTTAAATTCTTTTCCTCCAATAGGATCGGTATGACTAATAAGTTGAATCTGATATTTGTCTAACAGGTTGGGAATAGAATCAAGCCAATGCGATAACATAGCTGCCTGTTCTTCATCTATTTCGTAGCTACCCCCATTAAAGTAAATGCTTTTACGTAGTTCTTCGGTTTGCTGTGCACCAAGCTGCAGGCAAAAACACAAATAAAAACCAAAAAGCAACCAACGGGCTTTCATAAATTAAATTTAACCTGATGAATAGAAAAAAGAAAGCCTTTACCTTCGGGTTTTCAATTTTCAGTCATGAAATCCTCCCTGTTTATCCTTGTTCTGATTACGGCAGCCTCCTGTTCTAACAAAGTTATTTATTACGGCCGCACGTATTCGCCTACTGGCAGTATGGATATTTTTTTCCGCGAAAGCGACATAACTGAACCCAACGAAATAATGGGTAAAGTAACCTATGAGATAACGGCCAAACGCAATTCGGATAAAGTGCAGGATAAGATTGTTGACCGCATGAAAGAAAAGGGTGCCGATGCAATTCTGTTTGATGAGATTTCGCTTACCAACACGGGCAGTACAACGGGTGGTGCTGTAGCCGGTGTTGGAAAAAAGCGTGGGTTTCTGGGTCTATTCGGATCTAAATCCAAATACACCAAAGGCCAGATGATAAAGGCTACTTTGTTAAAGTATAAGAAGAATTTATGAGGTTTGTTTAACCAAAGCTTTGCTCATTAATATGTGAGCCATACCAATTTTGCTGTCTTGCCCTTTTCAATTACCGTTACAATTAAGAGGTTATCGTAATCGGTATCGTCAAAGTTCTGTAATTCATTTTTTCCCGTAAGGTAATTAGCCAGGCCGGGTACTGTATTGGAGTGGCCTGCTATTACAATAGTACCTCCGGCAAATTTTTGCAGCATCTGGTCGATCTCTTCTTTTTTGGAAGGATCGTAATTCGATACCGTTAGTCCTTTAGCATTGGCCAGAGGAGCAACTGTATTGCGTGTACGTTTGTAGGGTGTTGCGTAGATAGCATCTACTTTTATTTCTTTCAAAACTTTCATTAACTGCTGAGCGCGTTGTTTACCTGCCTCTGATAATTCAGGGTCTTTCGGATCGTCTGTACTTTTCTCGCCATGCCGCACCAGAATTACAGTTGTTACGGTCTGAGCATTTGCCTGACTAAAACTTAAAGTCAGAAAAAAGAGAATAAGGATGGGTTTCATACTGCTTATTTAAACTGATCAGAAACGGATTGTGGAATTTTACAATCTGTTGTGCGCCTTGTATCGGCCAGGTGAATGATTCTCCAACCCGAACCGTTATTTACCAACTGAAAAGCATCTACTCCACAATGGCTGAATTTTTTACCTACATAAAATGCATACTCGGTCCAGACCTGGGCAAAATTTCCGTCTACTTCAATTTTAGTATTCCAGATGGGCTCACTCCAGGGTTCGGGGTGCGGTGTACCAACAGCTTTCAGAAATCCGGCAAGTGAATTTTCCCGTCTTACTACCAAATTACCCGCTTTGTCTTTGGTTACCGTTGCCATGGTTATCTCTTTGGCAAATGCGCTGTGAACCAGAGCGCTATCGCCCTTATTCATACCGGTAAATAATTGTACAACAGGCTCCATAATGGCCGCTTGATTGGCCACAGATTGAGCATAGGTGTCCATTATAATAAACCCAAAAATTAGTAGCAGGAAAATACGCATAAATAAGATTGAAGTTTGAAAATTGAAATATGAGTAACAAATCTGAGTATCAAGGTAATCTATATACGATTGATACTACCTGCGGGTTAATAGATAATTTGTAATTTTAACAGATAAATCAGGCTTATGAAGCGCATTTGCATCGTACTAATAGTTTTTGGTATATGGGCTACGGGGTTTACCCAACCTAAAATCGACAGCCTTGAAAAAGCACTTGAAACTGCCAGAGGCGACCTAAAAGTAAAAACCCTAAACGAGTTTTTCAGAGCCTACCATGATACTGATCCGGTTAAGGCAATTGAATACACCCGCCAGGCTCTTTCGCTGGCTACCGAAATTGACGACAAAAAAGGTATGGCCGCTTCGTATAACAACCTGGGGGTAGCGTACCGTAATCAGGGGGCGTTAGATAAATCATTAGAGTACTTTCTGATCAGCTTACAGATTTATACCAAGCTCGAAAACAAAGAAGGTATTGCAGCCACCAAGAGTAATATTGGCAATATTTATTCTTTCAAGAAAGACTACGGCCAGGCTATGAAATATTTTGAAGACTCGCACCAGCAATTTGTTGAAATGGGCGATCAGCAAAAGATGATTAATTCGATGAATAACCTCGGTAATCTGCATAGCGACCTCCAGTTGTTTGAGCAAGCGCTGAAGTATTACTCTGAAGCCTACCAACTGGCAGAAAAAAGGGGTGAAGTTTTTGCCGATCCGCTTAACAACATTGGCAACCTGTACTTTAAACAAGGCAATTATCAACGGGCTGTAGAATATTATCAAAAAGCGCTTGTTCTGGCTCGAAAGAAAAACGATAATCTGGTTACTTTAAATGTATTGAGTAGTATGGGCGAAGTGTATGCCCGTGCCGGACAGTTTAAAAATGCACAAGCCTACCTGGATAGTGCCATGACCCTGAGTGGCCAAATGCAAGCCTTTTTGTTTGAACCTACTATTTTAAAAAGTATGGCACTCAATTACTCCAAACAAGGCAAAATGAAAGAAGCCTATGAAACCATGCTGCGCTACGACCTTGTAAAAGAAAAAATTTATGGCGAAGAGAGCAGCCGCAAGATTGCCCAGATGGAGATTGCACTTGACCTTCAGGAAAAAGAAAGGGAAATAGAAGAAGTAAAGACCAAAGCGGAAATAAATGCGCTTGAACTTCAGAAAACCCGAATGATCATAACCATAACCATTCTTGGATTGGCCGTTGTGTTGGGTGGCTTTAATCTGTTCTACTCTAAACGCAGGTCTATTACCGCTGTTAAACGTAAATGATTACCCGTGCACAAGCCCGCGAAATGCTGGCCGAACTTACACAAAGTCAAAGTTTGCTACGCCATATGCGCACCATCGAACTGGTGATGGAGGCATACGCACTGAAATATGGCGAAGACAAAGAACAGTGGGCCATTGCCGGATTACTACACGATGCTGATTATGAAGCCTTCCCTGAAAAACATCCTCAGGTAATTGTAGAAAAGCTTTACGCGATGGAAGAACCTATAATCGCCCACGCAATCTCGGCCCACTACACCAAATGGAATGTACCGTACGAAACCCGTTTGGATAAAGCCTTGCTGGCCTGCGATGAACTTACCGGATTTATTGTGGCCTGTGCCCAGGTAAGGCCGGAAGGAATTGCTACGCTTGAACCAAAATCGGTAATTAAAAAACTGAAAGACAAAGGCTTTGCTGCAAAAGTTGAGCGCGATGAAGTGTACAAAGGCCTTGAATTGCTATCGGTTGACCTGACTGAACATATTACGTTTATTATTGATGTGTTAAAGGCAAATAAGGAAGAGTTGGGGATTTAGGGTGCGTCTACTATATGATTCCCAACTTATCTTGACTCAAATTTCACTTGCAGAATTTGGTTGAAAATTTTGAATAGGATACAGAATCAGATAATAAACACTTAACTCAGATTAAAATTAAATAGACATGAAGAATATTTTTATTGCCATTTTGGGTTGCCTTGTCATTTTTCTGGGAACATATAATTTTAGATTGCGCAAACAAATTATAGAGGCAAAAGACAATATTGACCAGCATTCCAAAATTTTAGATTCTTTGCAGCAGGATAAAATCAATAAACTTGTTCAAGATAAATTTGACGCTGCTGTTGCTCAGTTCAACTATGCCAAGGCTAAAAAAGACTTTGACGATACTTCAAAAAAGAAAAATTAATATCATGTTATCCAGGTTGATTTTTTACCCATAACTCTTACATTTGAGGAAGATTTAAAACACAAGAATTATGTTTTTTGAACAGAATGTAGCAGACGGAGCCAATCTCTTTGTAATCATTGTAGCGGTAATTATTGGGTTTGTAGCTGCTGTTGGCTATCTCGATAAAGCAAAGACTTCTAAAAACGAGAAAAAACACGATTAATACCTAACCCTTCTTTATAAAGAAAAAGCCATGTGTTTGCATGGCTTTTTTTATTGTATTCCTAAATCAGCCTTACTCCCCACCGGGGGAAGGAGCTGATGCGTAGGGAGATTTGTACTCCTTCTGGTAATCCTGAATTAATTTGGTTTTGTAAAAATCGCCATGCACATAACTTACAAAAATGTGGAAGTCTTCTGGCTTGCGATAGCCTGGCAAAGATTGATATCCCTGGATAACCGGAATAATTCGAAACTCTTCGTCCAGAAACACAAAATTAGGGTAGCTCATCTGGTTATTCAAAAGAGCCATAGCCAACTGGTGCGAGCCCTTGTTTCCATAGGGAACAAACTTGAACGTTGTTCCTCTAAAGTTCACATCGGCTGTTTGTTCGGCATCGAACTTTACTGCGTAAAATTTTTCGTTCAATAGCGAAGCAATCTTAGGATCGGTAAACGTGTTTTTGTCCATTACTTTGCACCAGCCACACCAATCGGTATATACATCGATAAAAATCTTGCGCTTCTCCGTTTTTGATTTTTCAACCGCTTCTTCAAATGTCATCCACTTTACGGCCGACTCGGTTTTCTCCTGTGCCCACAACTGACCAACCATCGCAATAAGCAAAACCGACAAATATTTTTTCATAGAGCTGTAATTCTGCATTAACCTTTGCAACAAATGTAAAAAGAAAATGGTGCTGTTTTTAATTAACAAACACCAGGCCGTTGTAACCTGATGTTCGAAAAGAACGGTTTAATTGTACGATACTGAACATGGAATCAACCGAAAACCTTAAAAAAAACAGAAATTTAAGCCACCCTGCCGATGGCATTGATTTTGGAACACGAAAGTTTATGTCGTTCAAAATCACCCATAAAGATATTATTCTGGTAGCTGGTATTCTGGTAGCCATTATTATTGCACTTACCACCTGGATGATGGATAACCAATCTCAGGCCGAGTCAGGTCGGTTCTTTCCAATCCCTAAAGTAAAACATACTGTCCTGTACCCAATTATTAGTAAGACAATTCTGAGCAAGTTTTAATCGCGGTAAGCAAAATAGTGCAGAACAGTTTCAATGGCATGTTGAATGGCCTGATTGATTGGGTAAAATTTCTGAGCCAGTTCAAAATCGATAGCATGCAGTTGCATATATACCTGATTCATTACCGGTACATTAAGTTCTTCAATTTTTTGCGTAGTTGATTGGTAGGCCTGTGCCTGTTCGGTTTTAATTATCTGGCACGTAACCAATTCTTTTTTTCCGTACTTATTAGTACGGGCCGAGTACCCAAATAACCGGCAAATTAATCCGCGATGCATATACGCTGAACATAAACCCGCACCAGCTTGCGTTGGGTTAAGTATAAGACATACCGAATCTGTTTTACTCTCTAACTGTTCAAGCCATTGTTCGGCCTGTTTATTTTGATACAAAAAAAATGCAAACGGAAGAAACTCCAGTACACTCGCTTCAATATCGGGTTTAAAGCAACACTTACCACATCCAAATTTACAATGCAGGGTAGTTTGCGACTGGAACGTTGCAATATGCGCATCCAGTTGTTCAAACACATTGGTAACGGCACTAACCTTTTCGGGTAAAGTCATGGTTCAAAATTAAACAAGCCTTGAAGCTGATCTATAAAATCGGTTCTTTTTATTAGCTTCACTAAACCAAATTATCAGCCCATGAAAGCTATACTTCCCCTTTTCCTGATTGCATTCTCGGTTTCGGCCATTGGCCAGAGCAGGATTGAATGGCTGGCCGGGTACACTTTTGCATCGCCTTCAGGAAAAATGAAACAGAATATACGGCAGGGTCATGGTGTAACACTTGGGGCACAGCATGTGGTTGCCGAAAAAAGAGTATCAGTCGGGCTGGATTTTAACTATACCATTTACGGTCAAAATCAATCGCAACAGCAATACACGTTTGACGATGGCACTGTAGCCGATATGGATATTAACGTTAATAATACGTTTAGCAACCTAATGGCCTCGGTGCGTTACAACCTCCTTAGCGGGAAGAAAGTTATTCCTTACATTGGCTTTAAGGCTGGTTATGCCTGGTACCGAACCCATCTTAATATTTACGACCCCGATGACCTGGATAATTGCACCCCTGTTGAAACGGCTTTGCTTCATAAAGACGGAACGTTGGTGTATGCTGCCGGTGGTGGTTTACAATACGATCTGAATACTATCTTCAAACGTTTACCTGACGGAATGTTAGGATTGAACCTGAGTGCCTTTTATACACAAGGCGGAATGGTAAACTATATGAACACCGATGCACCTAATCACCATACACCCGCCCCTTCTAACAGAGTTGGAGATTTTACCGCTGATTTTATAAACACACAAACACAGGTAATGCATAAACACCATGTGGGTTATGTGTACAACAGCCTGGTTAAAATGATGGACTTCCGGATTTCAATTACCAGTCGTCTGCCCTATTAACTGATGTCCAGTTTTTCTTTCTTACGCTGTTCGTGGATTAGTTTTGTTCCGAAAGTTAATTTTTTAGCTAACGGCATTTTTTCATCAATCACGCGCCAGAAGGGTGTAATCCTGCCAATACTTTTACCTTGTTCAAATTGTTCGCTGGCCGCTTCAGCTACAATACGCAAAAAAATTCCGGTTGTAACCGGGCACGTGACATCGGCCATGTGTTCAATCGCCAAATCGTTGCGTAAGGTCTTCAAATCGACTGAACTTCCCTTTGGAATGTTGCGAATGTAGGCTTCAATTATTTTTGGGTTTGATATATACATCTTGCTCCCCGCTTTCATATCAGCAAAATCTTTATCCAGTATTTTAACTACGGAATTATCCTGCTCCATTCTATCGGTCCACGACTTCTTCGTTGCTGTTTTACGGCTAATCCTTTTTGGTAATGTTTTACTTTTCATGTTAGGTGGGTTGGTACTTTAAAGATACAAGGCCGGTATCATAAACTTTGCTTTCAATCAACGTAAGATTTTTACGATTCGTAATATTATGAAATAAAGGTTTGCCAGCCCCTAATAAAACAGGATGTACCGATAACCAGTACTCATCAATGAGTGAATGATTAACAAACTGCGTTGTTAAATCAGCACCGCCAAACAACCAGATATCTTTACCCGGTTGTTGTCGCAATTGATTCATCGTTTCAACCATGGCTCCACTTAATACTTCAATGCCCGGTGTGGTTTTCATTGTACGTGAAAATACGTAAGTCTTTGCATGGCTCCAGGGATTGGGTCCATCATAACCTTTCGTGATGTCAAATGTTTTACGTCCCATTACAAGCGCATCTATACGGTTAGAGAATTCAGAAAGTCCATAGTCCTGATCGGTAAAGCACCAATCATATTCACCGTTTGGGCCTTCAATAAAGCCATCCAAACTTACCGCAAGGCCAAGCACTATTTTTCGTGTAATCATAGAATAAACTTTTAAATATTACTCCAACTCCTCGCAAACAAACCCCTGCTTAATTAATACCTCAATTGCCTCATTAACCTTTACCGGTGATATAATTCTCAGTACATGGTCACAATCCTCTAATGCAAAATTCCATTGGTTAAGGCCTGCCAGATGATTAAGCATTGGCTCGAGTTGGCGAACGCTTTCAATGGATTGTACCGATGTTTTAAAAACCAAAACTTCCATAGCCATATAGAATAATATAAAATGTTATTACTGCAATGATTAACCCAGCCCATACTATAAACAGCCGGGTGCGGCTCATACAATTCCAAATTGTATTTCGGTGGTGTTAGCTTCGGGCAATTTAAAATCCACATTTACATATACCTCACGATTAATACCAAGTGGTTGCAGATTTTGTGCGCCAACTAGCTGCATAATCTTCTCATAGGCCTTTGGTATCTCCAACCAGTTACCATCGTGTACTACCGAAATACATTTAAAATTATCGGTACGCTTAAAATGAAATTTGCCATCATAATCAGGTATTGTCTCACCCACCGGAAGCGAAATTTCTAACGTAAATGGTTTAGCCGGATCGGTAAATCCCAGATAATGCCAATGTATTGGGCCGGTAATAGTGAGTTGGTGTTGCACCGCTTCGCGAAAAAGTTCGGGCGCTACCCAAAACAGCGTATTTAGTTTATCAAGCGTGGTTTCGGTACGAAAAAACAAAAAATTGATAGGCTTTACTGTTTTAAGAATGGGTTTTGAATCTTGCATAACGATTAATTTTTATGCTAAAAAAACTCACCCAGGTGACAGCCCTATGTCACCAGAAAAAATAATTTGCGATTTTTTCTTTTAACCCACAGGTATGTTGTAGGATTTAGGAGATAACTTTTTGTATGTGATGGCTATACAATTCTTCGGTTAGCTCGGCTACTCGTTCGCGCAAACGGTTAGGCGATTCGATTTCCACACCTTTGCCATACATCAGCAACCACCGCGCAATAAAATCCAGATGATCCATTACAAACTCAGCCCGGATGCGGTCGCCTAAGTCAACTTGCGTAGTGGTAGAACTCAGCGGCCGGCCATTCAATGCTTTTTTATCAAAGATTACCACGGCAGGTTCCAGATTTTGGTTTGCCGCATACATGGCTTTAAAGTACTCTTTTAGCGAAACGTTGCTGCGCTCATTAAATACTTCACCTGTGTTATTCAGGTTCTTGATTCTATCCGATCGAAAATCGCGATAGCCATTACGCAGCCTGCACCACGCGATTAAGTGCCAGGCCATGCTGTAAAAGAAAATGCCGGCCGGTTCAACCAATCGTTGCGACACCTCGCCTGCCTGATTTACATAATCTAGTTTTAATATTTGTTTGCGTGCAACGGCCCGTTGAATTTCTGTCATAAAATGATCGGGAAAGGTGTGATCGTTGGTATTAGCCCGCCCCTGGAAATAAATCTGAATATTGGAATCCAGATTTTCAACTCCGTCTTTATAATCATCGCTCAGTACAGATTTTATTTTGTACAGAGCAGCATTAAATGCTTCGCGCACCGACTTATCTGCAATCTTCTCCACCAACTTGCCAGCCAGAATCATGGAGTTAGCTTCGTCTTGTGTAAACATTACCGGAGGTAAATGAAACCCATCGACAATAAAATATCCCTTACCGGCTTCAGACCCGATTGGCACTCCGGCTTCCATCAATGCCTTTACATCGCGGTACACCGTGCGCAGACTCATACCAAACCGCTCGGCAATTTCATCGGCTTTTACCACGCGCTTGGTTTGCAGGTGAATAAGAATAGCAGTAAGACGATCGATGCGGTTCATATTTTAAAGGTAGCGGTTCTGTTACATAAGTAACAAAGAAAAGACGGATTCCAGTAAACTGAAATCCGTCCTCAAGAATCTGTTAGCTATTTGCTATTACCAGAACATATAGTAAAGCACAGCCAGCATAATCAACACAATAATAGCACCCAGTGTAAACCCGGGAGAAGTCTTGAACATTTTGTAATCAACCTCTAACGTGTTGGTTGGTTGTTTATGCGGAGGTGTGGCTTTACTAATCAATACCATACCAATTACACAGATAACAAAAACAAAACCCATCCGGTCGAGGAATGGAATTTCCATTAACCCGCTTGCCGGATTGATAACGGCAAAGCCCATGGGTTGCAGGAATGACAGATCAACCCAGCCGGGCAAAAACTTAAAGATTACGGAGAAGAAAAATCCGCCAATAATAGAAAAGAGGGCTGCAGCTGAGGTAGCCCGTTTCCAGAAGAAACCAAAAATGAACATGGCAAAGATACCAGGCGAAACAAAGCCGGTGTATTCCTGAATAAATTCAAAACCGCCCTTTTTATCTATACCAAGGAATGGAGCAATAATAATGGCCAATACCATCGAAACAATTACTACCACGCGGCCCATCCAAACCAATCGCTTTTCTGAAGCCTCTTTGTTGAAATGCTCTTTGTAAATGTCTAATGTAAAAATGGTGGAGATACTATTAGCCTTACCGGCCAAAGAAGCTACCACGGCAGCCGTTAGAGCGGCAAACGACAATCCTTTAAGGCCGGCTGGTAACAGATTCAACAACACCGGGTAGGCATTGTCTTGCATTAACTCGCCATCTTTTAACATTTCGGTTTGAAACTCACCGTTTTTCCAAAGCACATACGCGGCAATACCGGGTAACACAACAATAACAGGCATTAACATTTTTAAGAATGCTGCAAACAGCAATCCGGAACGGGCAGTTTTAAGATCTGCACCTAAAGCCCGTTGGGTAATATATTGATTGCAACCCCAATAGTTTAGGTTTACCACCCACATAGCACCAATTAACACAGTAAGCCCGGGCAAGCTGATATAATTTTCATTGCTCCTGTCAAAAATCATATCGAAATGATCGCTGGCCTCCGTCATCAACAGGCCAAGCCCGTTAAACACACCTTCGCCACCAAATTTGGCCGATACCATATTTAACGCGAGGTACGTAGTAGCCAGACCACCCAGTATGAGGAAGAAAACCTGAATTACATCGGTATATCCGATCACCTTCATACCACCAACTGTAATTACAATGGCAAACACCGAAAGACCGATCATACACAAGGTAAAATTGAGGCCCGATACTGTGCTTACCGCTAATGCACCCAAAAATAAAATTGAGGTAAGGTTTACAACAATGTATAACGAAAGCCAGAAGATGGCCATAATCATACTCACCGTTCCGTTGTATCGTTGCCGCAGAAACTGGGGCATTGTGTATATCTTGTTCTTCAGATAAATGGGTAAGAAAAATACCGCTACTACGATTAGCGTAGCCGCTGCCATCCACTCGTATGCAGAAATGGCCAGCCCCATTTTAAAACCATTGCCCGACATGCCGATCATTTGCTCGGCCGAGATGTTTGAGGCAATCAACGAGGCACCAATCGCCCACCAGGTAAGGGAGCCTTCGGCTAAAAAGAAATCTTTTGAATCGGCTGTGGCCTTTTTCTTTCGCTGATAAATCCAGTAACCATACCCGGCCACAATAATGAAGTAAATAACAAATACGATGTAATCTTTAAGTTCCATGAGTTGAGGTACAGGTTAGGGGTAAATGAATCAATACCGAAATCCGCATTTCTGAACGTTTTCCTGAACTAAAAGTCAGGTTCTTTTTTGAAAGTAACAACACCCTGAAACCAGGCCATTCAAATTATTTTTCAAACGGCTAATCGTTTATAGCAAACAGACTATGCCTCTTCCTTCTTCAAACTCCACCCGATAGAACCCAGTACAGCCAGTAAGAGTACCCAGCCAGACGCCATAGTTACTTTATTACCGATGGTAAATGGCTTAGGCTCAAACTTAAACTCAATGGTATGTTTGCCTGCCGGAACTTCCAGCGCGCGCAATACATAGTTGGCCCGGAGAATAGGTACTTCTTTACCATCCACAAATGCCTTCCATCCTTTTGGATAATAAACCTCAGAAAAAACAACCAATCCATCGGCTGCTGCTTGCGATTCGTATTTCATATAGGGGGGTGTCTGCTCAATCAATCTAATTGTAGCAATTGTATCGATAGACGATTGTCCGTAATCCAATCTGAGTTTTGAATTTAATACGGCTACTTCTTTTGTATTTGCCAGGCTGGTGAACCTGAGTTCTTCTGCTGGCGTATTAGCCATCAGCACTTCTTTCACAAACCAGGCAGGGCCGTTGGCAGCCGGGTTGAGAATCACATTTTCGCGATCGGGCCCGTAAACCAGATACTTGGCGTTTAGCATGTTTAACACATGGTATTTCTCAAACTGTGGTTTACCCACCTGAAAATCCTGAAAGAGTTTTTCAGTGGTTTTGCTGATTGCAGAATCATACAAATCCTGGTAGCGCCTCATCTTTGCACCGTGGTAGCCGCCCAACGAATGATGAAAATAAGAAGTGCGCGCCTCAGCCATTGCACCTTGTAAATTATAAACACGATAGTAGTCTTTATCCTGCAAGATTGCTTCATCGGCAGCTGTGGCTATTAGTACTGAGTTATCGCGTTTACGCACGTAGTTGTCTTTGCTGAAATAGCGACTGTTAACTAAGGCAAGATCGGCCCAGATCAAAGCAATCAATACCATGTAAACAATAACTGGCTTGATGAAATTTTTCAATAAGGCAAAAATCCCAACCGAAAATAGTAGCACCAGCCACAAAGCGCGCCAGGCATCGGCCCGCAATAAAGCAATGCGATCCTTCTTTAGGGCTACTTTAAACCAATCCGGTAATTGGAGTTCTTCCGGTTTTAGGTAGGAGCCAAAATTTCCAATCATAATAAATATGAGGATAAGGCCAAGCGTAATTCCTACCGGCCAGATTAGTTTTTTCTGAGTTGCTTTGTTCCAACCTAAGGTTAAAAGTTTTTCCAACCCGATTAATCCCAATAAGGGCATAGCGAACAGAATAATTACTAACGCAAAATTTACAGAGCGAAATTTATTGTAGCCCGGAAAGTAATCGAACATAAAATAGTTGAACGAAGAAAAACTATCGCCCCAGCTTAGCATAACACTTAATACGCTTAAGGATGCCAACCACCATACATATTTCCTTTCGGCAAATACAATCCCTACAATGAATAAAAAACACACCAACACCCCGGCATAGTAGGGCCCGATTGTAAAACCCTGAGGCCCCCAATAAGCTGATGTGTAGTTTGCTAACTGGTTAGCTGTTTCATTGTCGGCCGACTGCACCAAAGCTTTATACGAAGCACTGTTCTGATCTTGCACAAAAAGCTGGCGGCTGCTGCCACCATAAAAATTGGGCAGAAACAAAGTCATAGGTTCCCAAATACCATACTTGTACTGGAATGCATATTCTTTAGATAAACCTGAAGCATCGGCTGTTGTCTTGCTGGCAATTTCAGACGGACCACGAATGGAGTATTGGGTGTATTCACTAATAGCCCAGAATTGACCAAAAAAAGTACCTGCTGCAATTACTACTGCCGGAACAAGTATCAGTAATGTTTTAAAAAATTCTCCGATCTGCTTTGCACGTGCGGAAAGTATCAATTGCATCAGGCCATATCCGGCAACTATTAATATGAGGTAATATGTTATCTGTAAATGGTTTTCGCGCAGGTGTAACGCCATACCAGCAGCCGTTACGCCAAAACCCAAAATACGTTTACCCGAAAATGCCAGATGTATACCTGCCAGTATAAGCGGCATATAAGCAATGGCGCCAATGCGTGCGTTATGCCCGGCCGACAGTCCAATGATTACGTAGCTAGATAAACCAAATGCTAATGCCCCGGCAATTGCCAGCCACGGTCGCACCCGAAACGAAAGCAGCATAATGTAATAACAAATAAATGCCAGGAAAATATGCCTAACCGGGTGTGGCAGAAAAAACGAAAGCACATTTTTTATTCCTACCACTACTCCATCGCTCCAGTTAATATTCACTAAGTAAGCCGGCATACCCGAAAACATAGTACCTGCCCACAAACCCTCTTCTCCGGTTTTGGCGCGGTAGTCGCGTAATTCTTTCGATGATCCGCTCCATTGTTGAATATCCCCTTGTTGAATAGACTTGTTTTCGAAAAAAACCGGCCGAAAGAAAAGAATCGTTACGGCCAGAAATATCAACACAGCTATGGCGTGCGGAAGAACATGTTCAGAAAATCGGATACTTTTCATTTTAATTGCGATAAGTCGCGCAAAATAGGAAGGATTACCTAGGTTGACAACCAACTCTCTGTAATTACAGCCTGACTTTGTATCTTCACCCGTACTTATTTCTATGCGCTTACCTAATAGGGAAAACTTTTACCCTTGAACAACTAACATTTTATTAACCCGTTATGAAATATATTTTACCTGCTCTATTTGTTGCTTTGGCATGCGCTCCACCAAAAACACCGAAAGCAGAAGACGAAGCAAAAATCCGCGAAGTATTAACCACCCAACAAGCTGCCTGGAATGAAGGGAATCTCGATCTGTTTATGGAAGGCTACTGGAAATCTGATTCGTTACAGTTTATCGGGTCCTCTATTCGGTATGGGTGGCAGCAAACATTGGATAATTATAAAAAGAATTATTCAACACGCGAGTTGATGGGCCGGCTACAATTTGAAATCTGGCAGATTGTTCCGCATGCACCCGACACCTATTTACTAACCGGCAAGTACACTTTGTTTCGCGAGAGCGACCAGCCCAGCGGACCGTTTACACTTATTTTCAAAAAGATAAATAACAAGTGGGTGATCGTTTATGATCATACCAGTTAACGTTGATACAACTTTACTTATTATTTATTAGCACCGCGCTGGCACCCGGTGCTAACAATATATCGCTCATACAGGGCGATGCGTTAAGGTAATTTTAACCGGACACTAATAATTTAAAATCTTAAAACCGCATATCCTTTTAGTTGGTAGGTAGTTAATACGGTAAGCATAGAAGTAGCAACTTTCATTTGAGGCACCATCTTAGTCCGGTCAATATTTCGGGCAATAAGCGATTGACCGCAAACATAAATTTTTACCCCGGCATCACTCAGTTCCTGATAGAGTTTAAGGTTAGGGTTATCTACACCATACTTTGTTCGATGTGCTTCGTTATTCATTACGGTGTAAGCAGCCCCGCCATGAATGGCCAGTATCACATGAAGTTTTTCTTTTGGCACTCCACCCGAAGCATGCAGGTTAAGTAACCGGGCCACATTGTTAAGCGCCCAGCTTAGTGTATCCGGTTTATCGCTTGGGCGTTCTATTTCAATAACAATGTTGTACTCCAGATTTGGATCCGGCTTTTCATCGGCATAAGGAACGGGAAAAACTCCACCCTGACTTTTGATTATCGGGTTAACCCGGGTTTGAGAAAACGCGGAAATAGTTAACAACGTCAGGCAAAAGAAAAGCAGTCGTTTCATATGGAAAATTTTTATAAATGATCTCTTAATATATTTACGGCAGCAACTAAAATTACAATAGCGGTTATTCTGCGAATATAAATTGCATTAAAAACCTGCGAACCTAAACGTGAGCCAATCTGCCCACCAACAAAAACAGCAAGAAGTAGCGGCCCTGCAAACCCCCAATTAACTGCGCGCCCACCCGCTGAAAAGTACCCGACCAACCCGCTGATTGAGTTAACCAGGATAAACGCACTGGCTAAAGCCGAAATTTTTTTCGCTGTTGACCAATTTATTAAATGAAGAATTGGTGATAAGAAAATACCACCTCCAATACTTACTAATCCCGAAAGCAAACCGATACCACCCCCCAGCCCTGCCAGTGTGGTAAGAGACAACTCTTTAGAAACATTTTGTTTTGGTTTTATCCAAAGAAAAATTGCTGCCAGCAAAAGAGTAATACCTAATAAAATAAAAAAAGTACTTTCTTTCAACCTCCAGTAACCACCAATAAAAGCAGCCGGAACACTCAGCACTAAAAATGGCCAGATTTCTTTCCATTTCAATTCACCCTTCCGGTAAAAAATAATAACTCCTCCGGTAACCACCACAATGTTGCAAAGCAGCGCAATAGGTTTTATTGTTTCGGGCAGTAAAGCAAAAAAAGGCTGAGCCAATAAAGCCAGGTAACTGGAACCTCCACCAAACCCTACCGATGAATAAATAAGAGCAATAATAAAAAAAGCACTGACTAAAATATAAGACTCCATTTTTGTTACAATAGTTTAATCTTCATTAACCCCCAATAGTAGACATAGACTCCGTTATTGATTTGTTTTTACGATGCGCCTCTGCTTCAAATCCATTGCGCGGACGGTCTGCAAATGCCTGAAGTAATTTTTCTTTCACCTCATCATTAGTGGCTCCGCTTCGCATTAGTTCTTTAATGTTTAACACGCCATCATCGTACAAACAGGTTTTAAGCGTACCTTGTGCAGTTACCCGAATACGGTTACAGGTTCCGCAAAAGGTACGGCTAAAGGCAGCTATCACTCCAACGTTGCCCTTATACCCGGGCACCTGATACGTATAGGAAGTTGAATTAGGTTCATCCGTGATTTTCTTCAACTCCGGGTAATACCTTTTAATCCAATCCAGTATTTTATTGTACGTCCAGGTAAGCTTTGGGTAATGATTTCCTTCTCCGTTAAATGGCATTTCTTCTATAAACCGAACAGATATATTATGGCTGTGGGTAAGTTCAATCATAGGAATAATATCGTCAATATTTTTTCCCTCCATCACAACGGTATTAATCTTAACCGGAATTTCGCTTGCTATCAATTGTTGCAAGGTTTGCCAGGTTGCGTGAAATTCATCTCTGCGAGTAATTGTTTTGAATCGTTCGGGATTCAAAGTATCCAAACTTAAGTTGATTGAGGCAATTCCTAATGCCTTCAACTCGGTAATGTGAGGCGCGGTAAGGACTCCATTGGTGGTAAGGTGAAGGCTTTCTACTCCTTTAATATAAATAATCTTTCGGATCAACTGCATCAAATCTGAACGAACAAACGGCTCGCCTCCGGTTAATCGGACTTTCGAAATTCCAAGGGAAGCCATAATTTCTACTAATCGCGCTATTTCCTCAAACGTAAGCAGCTCTTTCTTCGGCAGGTAATGAATACCTTCTTCGGGCATGCAATAGAAGCACCTTAGGTTACACCGATCCGTAACTGCCAGACGCAGGTAGTTGATCGGGCGACCGTGATTATCGTATAGACTGGATGCACTCATGGTAAAACAACCGTAAGTTAGAATGCAGAAAGGAATATTCGCATGATTCTGTAGTGTATATTTGTTAAATGATTCTGAGATTAAAAACTTTTGGCATTACACGCGATATTCTGGGCAATCGTGAAGTTGAATTTGTGTTGAACGGAAGTTCGGTGGGCGACCTGAGGAATCAACTCCATGCAACTTATCCTGATCTTAAAAAACTTAATTCGCTTTTTATTGCCATTAACCTGGAATATGCGGCAGATGAATACCTTCTTACTGAAAAAGACGAGGTGGCATTGATTCCTCCTGTAAGCGGAGGATGAGACTCATCCAAAATGCGTGGAGGACGGTTAGGTTCAAATGGATTTAACAGTCTCTTGGTGGCATAAAGTACCGAAGTAAACCACCCATTCGTCTAATACTTTGCACTTTTTGTCAAATGAAGTTGATGAATTGCAAAAACTTGCGGAAATTCCCTTCACTAACTTAAATACCATTATGAAAAAATTACTATTCCTTGCAGTATTAACCCTAACGGGGTCTTTGTTCTTTCAGGGTATTTCTAAACAAGAACAAGAACCAGAACCCAATCTCATTTTATCCACAGAAGCAGCATTGCCCGATGATGTGAAAGCTGTAGTTGACAAAAAATGCTATGGCTGCCACAATGCAAACTCTAAAAATGAGAAGGGTAAAGCCAAACTCGATTGGGATGCACTTGATGGCATGAAAAAATCCAAACGCAAAGCGGCTATGGGCGAAATTGCTGAAGTGTTGGAGAAAGGTGAAATGCCTCCTAAAAAATTCCTCGAAAACAAACCTGAGGGTGCACTAACCGAAGCAGAATTGGCTACGCTGGCACAGTGGAGTTCTGGAAAAAAGAAATAGTAAGCAGCGATGAAACGATGGCAATACATTCTTGGTGGCATCGGTCTGGTGTTTGTGGTCATTCAATTTATCCCAAATGAATTGCCTCCTACAACACAGCAAAATACCGGTGATATAAGTACATCTGGTCTTGTTAGTAAAGAGATAGCCGATCTTCTTAAAACTTCGTGCTATAGTTGTCACAGCAACGAAACCAATTACCCGTGGTATTCGTACGTGGCGCCTACTTCCTGGCTGATGAAGAAGGATGTGAGCGAAGGGCGTGAAGAATTAAATTTCTCTACCTGGCTGGATTATGACACAACCAAAATGCTAGGAAAGCTGGACGATATTTCATCTGAAGTTGGAGAGGGCCGGATGCCAATGAAAATTTATACCCTCATGCATCCGTCCGCCAAACTTGATGAAACGCAACGGGCCAGCATAGTAGCATGGGCAGAAGAAACAATGGATAAAATAGCCGAAGAAGAGGAAGAAGAGGAAGTGGAAGCGAGTGATAATTAGTCAGGCCAAAATTATTGAAAGCAGCGGTACCGATTGCAGGAGTACCGCTGCTTCTTACATAAAGAAGAATTAATCAATTAACAATCACTTTAGATGCGGGTAAGATACTACCCACTACCCGGATCAAATACATACCTGCCGGTTTCTCAGTCATGTCCACAGTAATCTCAACCTTTCCACCCTCATTGCTGGTTTCTGAATAACCATACACCAATACTCCCCGACTGTCCGTAAGACTAACTTCAACTTGTTGATTTGGTGTTAAGCCTTTTATCAATATTTTAAAATACTTGTCTGTGGCTGGATTAGGGAAAACCTGCAGACCCGGAGATTCATCAAATACAACTAATACCAGATTGCTATAGGTATAAGTACCATCGTAATCGGTTTGTTTTAAACGATAGTACGTTTTACCAATCCATGGTTCATCGTCATAAGAAACATATTTTGATTGTGCATTTGTGGTACCCTGACCGGCCACTTGCGAAACCTCATCAAAAGACTCGCCATCTCTGGATTTCTCTATGGTGAAAAAATCATTATTCAGTTCCGATGCTGTACTCCAATTTAATTTCACGCTTTCTTTTTCTGGCAGGGCATCAAATGAAAGTAATTGAATAGGAAGTGGAGAGTTGGTTGCATTAGTAGAGCCCACATGGAAATTATTACTCAGATTAGCCACGGACAAACCGGTTCGGTTGACATACCACTCTGTAGGTCCACCAGATCCCGCACCATGCGTTCCAACTACACCGGCCGAAGTTGGCATCCTTAAATGAGCATTCGAGGCAATCACACCAAAATTTGTACCCCCGGCTCGTACACTCCATGTACCGGCAGACATTCCGGAAGTAACCGGTGTCCAGAAAGAGTCATGTCTTCTTACTATAAAATTACCTCCCCCATCATTAATATTAACAATGCTTGTACTGGTAGAGTTGGTATGCGAAACCGTAATTGTTCCATTACTGCTTGCTACACCATTTTTTCCAACAAAAAAAGGTCTGTAATCTGTTGCTGATCCTAAGGGATAGTATCCGTCCACAGTTCCTATTGCAATTGCCGTTGTTGGAAATGCTCTCCGGAAAGAACCTCCATAGGCCCAACCGCTGGTTGAACTTAGCGATTTAGAGAGTGCCCCGGTAGCAGCAGTTAAGGCAAGCGTATTGCCGTTTAAGTTTATGTTACCATCAGTCATGGTAAGAACAGTAGAAACTGTAATGTTATTAGCTAAAGTAACCTGTGGTGATGTGGCAAAGGAATTATTAACAACAAGGTTATTGAATGTTTCTCCTGCCGGATTAGTTATTGTTTGCGCTGTAGTTCCATTTAATGTTACTGTTCCTGTTCCTTCCGTAAAAGTTGCAGTACCGGAAACCAGCCAGTTGCCGGAAACAGAGAAGCTGGCATTGTTGGCATCCTTTGCACCTGAGTTAGACAAGGTAATGTTATTATAGGATGTAGGAATAATGCGCTGGGCCCCAGCTGCCGAATAGTTGAAGGTGTTGGATACAGCCGTAAGATTCATTACCGTGGCAATGTTGGCATCAAAGGTGGTATTCGGTGTTAGTGTCCAGTTCCACACCCCACCAGCCAGGTTATCTACATTTGTATCTCCTGTAGAAATTCCTGAAAAATTACCCGATTGATTAATGGTACCGGAATTAAAGAAATCAAAATCTCCATCATTAAAATTAAGATTAACCACATTTAAAACTGCCCCTGCCGAATTTGTAAACCCATTATCATCATCGGTATCGTTCCCTACAAAAATATCCGATGTTATTGTTAATGTACGGTTATTTATGAAACGGGCATTATCAGCAAATAAATTGTCAAATCCTCCGGAACTAGGCTGATCATAAATCAGATCGTCACCAATGATGAAGGGCCCGTTTAAATTATTATTAACTGTAATATCATCTTCTAGCAGTCGAAAGTCTCCGGTTGTGGCAATAGAGCCTGATCCCGAAATATTTAATGTAATATCGGCTACGGTAAGTTCAATATCTTCGGTAGTTATTGTACCATTTACAATAAGAGAAGTTATTACACCACGGTCAAAATCAATCTGAACCCCGGTTTGGCCATTTCTGTTTATTGCTCCACCCGCATCTACTTGCAAAATTCCCCGATCAATATTAAGGTCTATAGAGGGAGCTGTCCATTGCAAGGTTCCGGTATTTCGCACTTCAATTCCCCCAGCCGTGGCTGCAACGTTGATATTTACCGTATTTGAATTTCCTATAATCAGATAATCGGTGGTAAGAGGCGAGCAATTGCAGGAACCTCCACCCAGTCCTACGGCAGACCATGTGCTATTGCCTGGGGTTATATCATTCCAATTTCCACTCTTTCTGGAGTAAAGGGTTCTTATGGCCGAAACAACAATATCATCGAATGAAAAGGTTGAAAAGAATCCACCAACAGCCGACCGTACAACCAATTGCATGGAACTGCCTGTAATAATTGCGGATCCAGGAAGAGAAAAGTTTAGCACTCCTCCATTTTGCTCAAAAAAAAGAATTTCCGGCCCCCCATCAACCCGGTAATAGCAACGAATGTAATCTCCTGCCCCAACTAAAACTCCAAAAACATTCATTTCAACAATAGCACGACCCGTTCCTGAAATATTAATTGGGCTGGTAGACCAAACGCCTTCGCCTGTAGTTTGATAAGAATAAAACCGGTTTCCAAAGGTAGATCCTTTAGAATATGTTCCACCGGATACAGTCGAACTCCAGTTTCCGCCTTCAGTTCCACCGGCCACTCCTGATGTTACTCCATCAGCATAAGATTCAAAATTTTCAGTCCAAAGTTGCGCCTGAGTGGTTTGTATAGAGATAAAAAACCCAAAAGCCAACCAAAAAATTTTCATATGCATTACTACAGTATTTAAACCGTAAATATAGCTCTGTGGGTTGGATTTATTTAACTCAAAGTCCCCGAAAACGAGAGGCTCCGTTGAGAAGGAAAGCGGAAGAAAAGCTAATGATAAATGGTCCGAGTCAAAATAATGTATAGAATCAGAGGCACCACTTGGTGCCTCTGATTCGTCCTTCACGAAAACTATAATGTTGCGGACTCAACTCATACTGAATTAAATCATCCCAACTCAATCCCTTCACCCAAATACGGTTGTGAATAATGACGTTTACCTGTTGCCTTATACAAAGCATTGGCCAATGCTCCCATTACCGGAGGGAAAGGCGGTTCACCTAAACCGGTAGGGTCAACGGTGCTCTGCACAAAATGAACATCGATAGCTTTAGGCGCTTCCCTGTGCCGGATTAAACGATACTTATTAAAGTTATTCTGATCGGGTGTACCATTGGTAAAGGTTAGTCCGCTGAACATCGCATGCCCGATGCCATCAACCGAACCTCCTTCTACCAGGTTAGTGGCCGCAACCGGGTTTACTACAATACCACAATCCACTGCACAATACACTTTCTCTACGCGGGGCTTACCATTATCTACTTTCAGATCAATCACATGAGCTACATAACTATCATGACAGAAGTATGCCGATACTCCACGATGCACATTGGGCACATCCTGCCCCCAATTCGATTTACTTCGAACTAATTCCAATACTCCCGCTAAGCGCTTGGCTTCGTAGTCGTTGCGTTCACCAACAGGTTTATTTAAAGCACGCTCTAACAACTCAAGCCTGAATTGAATCGGATCTTTTCCTGCTGCCTCGGCTACTTCATCAAGAAACGATTGCTCGGCACCGGCAATAAAGTTTGAAGCCGGTGCGCGGAAGGCTCCTACACTAATATTGGACGGAGCAGTCCATGATTCTGCCAGGTAATTTTCAACTGCGCCAGCCGGAAAACGATTGGCAAACAACGGGCTTTCCGGAATACCACCTGCATTTACATGGAAAGCAATCAAATTGTTGTTTTCATCCAATGCTGCCCGATACTTTGCTAAGTAAGCCGGACGGTACACACCAAACGACATATCGTCTTCGCGGGTATAAATCAATTTAACTGGTGCATTAACTTTCTGCGAGATTACAGCCGCCTCTACCATAAAGTGTCCATACAATCTTCTGCCAAAGCCTCCACCCTGCCGGGTCATTTGAATATCCACTTTCTCTACCGGCAAGTTGAGTCGGGCTGCCACGCTTTTCTCCATGAATTCCGGAGTTTGAGTTGGACCAACTAACTCAGCTTTTTCGCTGGTAACATGTGCAAAGAAGTTCATCGGCTCCATCGTGTTATGCGCCAGAAACGGTGCAGAATACGAACGCTCAATTACCTTCGCTGCTTTTTTGAAAACTGCTTCGGGGTTACCGTCTTTGCGGGCAACGGTTGCCAGCTTTGAAGCTTCAGCCATTACCTGGTTGTGCGTTGCCGTATTCTCTAACCCACCGGGAACTTTAACTTTTACCGTAGTGCCCCAAAATGTAGAAGACGAAATTTCATGATCTGAAAAATTCTCCCACTCCAGCTTCAAAACTTTACGGGCATTCATTACCTCCCAGGTTGTGTTACCTACTACCACAACCAGATCAGGGAAAGAATCAACATCGCACCATTGTTGGGCATAGTCTTCCGGATAGGTTTTTATTGTAAACACATCTTTAATTCCCGGCATAGAACGGGCTTGCGAATCGTCAACACTTTTTAATTTCATACCAAAAGCAGGTGGGTGCGCAATCATGGCAATCAACATACCTTCTTTACGGTAATCTAATCCAAACAACGGTTGACCCGTAACTATCTTTTTGCCATCAACATTGTTACGCGAAGTGCCAATGATTTTAAAATCATTGTTGTTTTTTAATTCAACTTCTTTCGGTACTTCAATGTTTGCTGCGGCTGATGCCATTTCGCCATAGCTGGCTGACTTACCGCTTGCCTTATGATAAAGCATACTGGCTTCGGTAGTAATTTCATCTGCCGATACCTGCCAGGCTTTTGCAGCCGCTTCGCGCAACATTTTGCGGGCCGTTGCTCCGGCCATGCGCAAACTTTTCCATCCTTGCCGTATAGATTGACTGCCACCGGCAAGTTGACGGGTAAATACCGTTGTATTAAGAGGAGCTTGCTCCACGATAACATTTTTCCAATCCACATCCAGCTCTTCGGCCACCAGCATAGGCATAGATGTTTTTACATTCTGCCCTATTTCGGGATTGGGCGACATAATGGTAACTAAACCATTTTCACCAATCTTCAAATAGCCATTCAGTTCAAACCATTCTTTGGGAAGTTCAAGTGTTTCAACTGCGGGCTTGCAACCCGCCAGCCAACTGAAACTTAACATAAACCCACCGCCTGCCAGCGCAGATGTTTTTAAAAAAGAACGTCTGCCAATTGAAGTCTTTACTACTGTCATAGGTTAAGCGTTTATAATTTTAGAAGCTGTCTTTACGGCCGCTTTAATACGTACATAGGTTCCGCACCGGCAAATGTTTCCGTTCATAGCGGTTTCAATCTGCTCGTCCGATGGATTTGGATTTTCTTCGAGCAATGCAGCCGCACTCATAATCTGCCCTGCCTGGCAATACCCGCACTGAGGCACATCGTGTTCCAACCACGCCTTTTGCACCGGATGGTCGCCATTTTCAGAAAGGCCTTCAATGGTAGTAACTTTCTGGTTGCCCACTGAAGAAATGGGCAACATACAGGAACGGGTTGCTACACCATCTATATGAATGGTGCAGGCACCGCACTGCGCTATACCACAACCAAACTTGGTGCCCACCAGGTTCAGATGATCGCGCAATACCCATAACACCGGTGTATTCGGATCGACATCTACTTCTTGATTCTTGCCATTTACGTTTAGACTGAAGGTTGCCATACGCGGAATGATTTAGAGTTTAGTGGTTACAATGAATAAAGCTACACATTTTGTAGTCTAGAATAATTACAAATTTCAATATTGAAAATGTTTATTTACGGAATTGCTGTTTAGGTGGTTCAACGATTTTTAAAGAAATTGTTAAAATCATGCTCTACCGAAAGCCCGACAAGTCGTTACCTTACCACTATGCTGATCGCTGAACAGAAACTTACCCATTGGCTTACTAATTTCTACGGTTATGGCTCGTGGCATGCCCGGTTCTGGTTTATTGGTTATGAGGAACCCGGTGGCGATATACCGCAAGAGGTGGCCGCCAAGTTCAATTATTTTTTTGATATCCATCCACACGCTGGCCCTACCCTATGCAACATCCGCGAACTGTACAAGCATGTTACCGTAACGCCAGAAAATCCAAAAGCCGAAGCATTTGCAAACCGGTTTGATTACCGCTTTGGCAAGGCAGCTATTCAAAGCACGATCTGGAAAAACCTGACAGCCTTTGTGCATGGCTATGATCAAGGAGCAATGCCTGAAAGTCTTACTTACCAAAAACAACACTTTGCCCAACCTGACGAAAAACGCGAAGCACTAATTTCATTTTATCCCTTGCCGGGATCGCATACACATTCGTGGCACTACAACTGGCTTTCCCTTACGGGATGCGATTTTCTCTGTAGTAAAGAACGGTACGAAGAATATGTTTATCCGCAACGCATACAAACCATTCTTTCAAAAATCAGAGAACATAAACCTGAGGTGGTGATTATGTACGGAATGAAAAATATTAGTGGTTTGAAAAAATCCGTACAAGATTTTTTTGATAACGTTCAGTTTACTACGGCCAAGGGCATCAAACTAAAAATACCACAACATCACCGCACGGATATTAACGAAACAAAGTTGATCATTACTACCCAAATCCCTGCCTTACGGCACAACCGTGTAGAGACCGGTTTTGATTGGGCTGAGTTTGGAAGTCTTATTAAAGAGATATAATTAGTAAGCAGCTGAAATCTTAAATCTGCAATGAGTCAACTCAAAATAAGTTTTCGCATTACCGAATCCCTCATTTAATTTTCATATCCGGAATCAACGGAGTTGTCTCAATCAATTCCAAAGCTTTAACCATTGCTTGCGTTCCATTTTTATATTTTAAAAAATGCGGTGTTTTAATATGAGCTTCATACGCAGCCTTGCTGGCATAAATTTCTAAAATGGTTATATGAGTTGGTCTGTTCTTTTCAGCAACCGCATACAAGGTAAGTACACCCGGTTCAACCCGAACGGAAACTTCAATTTCTTCTTTTAAAAAAGTATTGTAGGCATCCAGCTGCGCTGAATCTATTACCAATTTTGCCAGCCGTACCAACTGAACGTTTTCCTGAGCAGCAACCTGAAAGGGTAACTGGCTTAGCATAACCAAACTTAAAATTTTCAGTACCTTCATATTTATTCAGTTAGCTCCATTATTGAAAACCAGAATCTTACAATAAAAAAAGAGGCAGTGTAATTTGTCTTAACAAAATTCAAAGCAAAAAATTACAAAATCAAACAGTTGATTCTACTATTTTGATACCCAAAGCATAAAAGAATATTTTTAGCGTATTGCGAAATGATTGAACTAACCGAACAACCCATTGATGTTGCCCGCGTAATAGCCGCTGCCAGTGTGCCGGAAGCCGGGGCTGTGAATACCTTTATCGGAACGGTACGAAATAGTACTGCAAATAAGCCGGTAACCAAATTAGAATACGAAGCCTATGAACCCATGGCTATTGCCGAAATACAAAAGGTTATAAACGAAGCCCGCGAAAAATGGAAGCTCACCGGTTGGGCCGTTAGCCACAGAATGGGCACACTATTACCCGGAGAAATTGCCGTGGTTGTGGCCGTTTCTACACCACACCGTAAAGATTCGTTCGAGGCATGTCAGTTTATTATCGATACCCTTAAAAAAACTGTCCCCATCTGGAAAAAAGAATTCTTCCAAGACGGGGACCAGTGGGTGTCAGCACATCCTTAGAGCTGACTCACAATCATCACTCCAAGAGTAATGATCGCTACGGCAATAACCAATGCCGAACCAAACACCAGCATCAAATCGCGGTTAATCGGGTTCAGCAGAAAATTTCGATCAATTAGTTTCATACCAACTTTTATTAATAGACACTGTAAAGATAACGCCAACAGCTCAAAATTGGTTTGATACTAACGTACACATTGCTGATTGTACTTACCAGATTAGTTAACCTCTAAACCTGTAAGTGGTTAATAATTGGTTACTTAAGGATGTGATGATTTTCTTATTTTTTTCTTGAAAAATCCTTCTTACCCCCTCGCTTTTCCAGCAATTTTATGTCTTCAATCACTATTTCGTGCGAAAGTGCCTTGCACATATCATAAACGGTAAGCGCAGCCACCGAAGCAGCAGTAAGAGCCTCCATTTCCACTCCGGTTTTTCCGGTAACTACCGTTTCTGATGTAATTACAATACGTTCCTTTTTTACTTCAATCCTAACCTGGCAATCTTCAATGGCTAACGAATGACAAAACGGAATTAACTCATGAGTTTTCTTGGCTGCCATTACTCCGGCAATGATAGCGGTTTGAAATACCGGGCCTTTTTTGGTGATCAGTTCGTTGTTCCTGATTTGGCTTAAGATTTCTTTGCCCGGCACCACCACAGCCTGGGCCTTTGCCATTCGTCTGGTGATCTTCTTTTCCGATACATCTACCATTTGGGGGTTGCCCGATGCATCAATATGTGTAAATTGTTTTTTCATTTGTCTTACTTCAAAGGTAATAAATGATCAATGTAACGGAAGCTACAGCCATTATTCTCTCCCACTCCATCGAAACCGGTGTGGAAGAGATTTCCATTCAGGAAGCCAGCGGCCGTGTGCTGAAAGAACCCATTCGGGCCGATCGCGATTTTCCGCCTTTTGATCGCGTTACTATGGATGGTATTGCCATTGCATTTCAGGCCTGGCAAAAAGGCGTGCGCACATTTAAAATAGAAAGTATTCAGGCAGCCGGCCAGCAACAAAAACAACTTTCCGATCCATCGGCCTGTATCGAAGTAATGACAGGGGCCATGTTGCCATTGGGTACTGATACGGTTATACCGTATGAGAGTCTGAACATAAAAGAGGATAAAGCAAACATTACCGTTGAAAAAATTGAGCCTGGTGAAAATATTCACCGCCAAGGTGTTGATGCGCGAAATGCTGATGAACTTCTTACTCCCGGAATTAAAATTTCGCCTGCCGAAGTTGCCCTGATGGCTTCGGTTGGCAAAAAGAAAGTGCAGGTGGCTGCTTTTCCAAAAACAGCAATTATTTCAACTGGCGATGAACTGATTCCGGTTGACCTTATTCCCCTGCCTTATCAAATTCGTAGATCAAACAGTTATGCCTTGCAGGCAGCATTAACCGAACTGGGTTGTGCGGCCGATCAGTTTCATTTACCCGATCAACCCGATATGCTGGATGTTGAAGTAAAAAAAATTCTGCAACACTACTCGCTCATCATCTTTTCGGGTGGCGTATCAAAAGGCAAATACGATTACATTCCGCAAACACTGGAACAAAACGGAATTCAGAAACGCTTTCATCAGGTTAGCCAGCGGCCGGGCAAACCCATTTGGTTTGGTACCTCGGCAAAGCATGTGGTCTTTGCCCTTCCGGGGAATCCGGTTTCTACCTATATGTGTTTTTACCGCTACATTAAACCATGGTTAATGAAAAGCCTTGGCTCAGATGTACCGGTTCAGCAAGTTGTGCTGGCCCAGAATTTCACTTTCAAACCATCATTAACGTACTTCCTGCAGGTGAAAGTGAAAAACGAAATGAGCCAACTCAAAGCCTATCCTGATGCCGGTGGAGGCTCGGGCGATTTCGCCAACCTGAAAGACGTAGATGGATTTATCGAATTGCCTGCCGAAGTTACCGATTTCAAAGCCGGACAAGTGTTTCGCTACTTTCCGTTTCGTTCGTAATGATTCAAATCGTATTTGTTTTAGTCATTTCCATTGCAGCGCTCATCGCTGCTTCCCGGTATCTGAAGTTGCATGCATTCTTTGGTTTGTTGCTGGCCGCATTACTCTTTGGAGTAATTATGGGCAAACCGTTGCCCGAAATTTTCACAACGATGCAGGCAGGCTTTGGTTCGTTGTTACAACAAATTGGCTTTCTGGTTGCCATCGGATCGTGCCTCGGTATGGTAATGGAAAAAACCGGGGCCATGGCTTCACTTGGAACTAAAATTGTTAACGCATTTGGCCCATCACGCACCATTTTATCAATGACTGTAATTGGTGTGTTGGTAGGCATTCCTGTCTTCTGCGATTCGGGATTTATTATTCTTTCAAGACTTATACCTGCACTGGTTTCTTCATCGGCAACACCAGCCCAACTTTCCCTTGCTCTCTCTTCCGGACTTTACACTACACACACGCTGGTTCCTCCTACTCCGGGGCCATTGGCCGCTGCCGCTAATCTGGGTGTTACATCTCACCTTGGTTTGGTTATGCTTATTGGTCTTGCTGGCAGTATTCCGGTTGCTGGTGTGGCCTATCTGTTATCCCGTAAGGTAGGATTGCGAATACCCACAACGGCTCATTCAGTCGTTATTATAGATGCTCCCCAACACGCTGGCATTTTTATATTTCTTCCCCTGATTATTCCTATCATTCTAATTGCAATGGCTTCGTTGCCCACGCTTGTACCCGCTTTACAATCCTTTAAGGTTTTGTTGATCGTGGGGAACCCGGCTATTGCATTACTGATTGGTTTTATTTTTTCCATGCTGCTTATTCGCGGAAAGCAAAAACAGGAGTGGCCTGCCTGGATAGCGGAAGCATTAAAAGATGCCGGTATTATTCTGTTGATTACCGGAGCCGGTGGTGCCTTTGGTAGTGTAATTAAATCGTGCGGACTGGATGCACTACCGGCCAATGCCTTGGCCACATCACAGGCCGGTGGCATTGCCTTTTTGTCGGTTGCCTTTATGCTGGCAGCAATTTTGAAAACAGCACAAGGCTCATCCACATCTTCCATCATTATTACCAGTTCGTTGCTCGCACCGCTTACAGTAAGTGCCGGGTTTACCTCACCAATGGATCTTGCTACACTGGTGCTGGCCATTGGAGGTGGGGCTATGGCCGTTTCTCATGCCAACGATTCTTACTTCTGGGTGGTGTCGCAGTTTGGCGGCATTGGCGAACGCGATGCCTATAAAAGTTATACCGTTATAACACTTGCACAGGGGTTAACGGCTTTTGGTACAGCCATCATAATCTATGTATTGTGAAAATTCTGATTGCACCCGATAAGTTTAAAGGCTCACTTTCGGCAGTTGAAGTTTGCGAGGCCATCGGGCGTGCATTGAAAAAAACTGATTCAGCGCTTCAATTTCAATCATTACCACTTGCCGATGGTGGCGAAGGTACCGCGCAATTGTTAACCGAACACACAAAGGGCAAATGGGTAACCTGTGTGGTTCACAATCCGCTTTTTCGCAAAGGAGAGGCTGGTTATGGAATTTCGGGCAATGGCACAACCGCCTTTATTGAAATGGCGGCAGCATCGGGGCTGCAATTATTAACCCAGCACGAACGCAACCCATTAAAAACTTCAACTGTTGGTACCGGTGAATTGATAGCCGATGCCCTGCATCGCGGAGTTAAAAAAATTGTTTTGGCTATTGGAGGCAGCGCCACCAACGATGCCGGAATAGGTATGGCTTCTGCATTGGGCTATAGGTTTTACGATAATCAAAACCGGGTACTGCATCCGGTTGGCGAAAACCTGGAGTTGTTACATCATATAGATTTAACAACTGGTAACACACGTCTTGCCCAAACAGAAGTATTGGTACTGTGCGATGTAACCAATCCGCTCTACGGCCCTAATGGAGCCGCTTATGTTTTTGCTCCTCAAAAAGGAGCTACCGAGCAAGATGTAATTCGGCTGGACAAGGGTTTACAGAATTTTGCCAATGTTGTAAAGGAACAATTACAACTATCTACTGATTTTGCCGGGGCTGGGGCTGCCGGTGGTTTGGGTGCCGGAGCCAAAGTATTTTTGAATGCTTCGTTTACACGAGGTATTGATTATGTAATGCAAGAATTAAATGTGGAAGCAGTTATACGCGAAGCCGATGTGGTTATCACCGGAGAAGGCAAACTGGATGCTCAAACACTACGCGGTAAAGTAGTGGCCGGTATAACTTCTATTGCAAGCCGACTAAACAAACCGGTTATTGTTATTGCAGGGCAAAATGAATTAAGTGAAGCCGAATGGAAACAAGCCGGAATAAGCCTGGTGATTAGTCTGGTAGATGAAAACACTTCCGTGGAAATAGCGATGAAGCAAACCAAAGATTTGATTGAGCAACGGGTTACCGAACATCTTAGCCTCTACTTGCGTTCAAAAAAATAATCAATCGATTTACCATTGCCCGAAACGGTGGCTTTCATCGTATTACCTTCGTGTTGATAAACTATCTTCTTCGGAAAGTCGTGTTCAGGATTTTCGCATATAAAAGAAGTGGCCGTAACACCAGTAATCAAAAAATAAGTTGATTCTTTATTTTCAGGAACATCGGCCACATAGTATAGCTTGTTGTCTTTGGTAACAATGCGCAGCTTCTCTACAAAAGAAGTGTCCGCTCCATTCATACTTATCCCCCAGCCCTGCAGGCCCTCGTTGGTTTTTATCCATCGCTCATGGGCAGTTCGTCCGGGTTTAACGTTAGTCCGGTTCCACATTCCGGTAAGCCAGAACAGGTCGTTAGCAGATTGCGCACTAGCCTCAAACCCGTAAATAAAAGCGATAAGAACTATGCATATTCTCATGTTCACTTTTTACTAAAGATTTCACACCGAAGAAACAAAATAAAATTCAATCAATAAGTATCTTGGGCAAATGAATCTGACTGAAACCGAAATAAGCGTATTACAAAGTCTTGTAAAAAAAGGCGGTATGGGCAATGTGCAGGAGTTTTTGCAATGGCCTATAGAAGAATTTGACAAAGCCTTTGCGTTTGCCAACAACCTGCAGAATAAAGATTTGGTAAAGTTGCTTTATTCTAATTTTAACAAAAACCTGATTGTAGTGGAATTAACTTTGGTTGGATTTAAACAGGGAAGTTGAAATGAAAACATCGCGCAGAAAATTCCTGAAAGGATTTGCTCTCACATCAGCGTATCTGATAACCGGGGGGGGTCACTCACTTTCGGCTGCCGATGTTCTGGCAAAGAAGAAAAAAGTAGTTTTACGGTTTGCTGTAGGCAGCGATAGCCACTACGGGCAACCCAATACAGCGTCAGACACATACATCAGCGATTTTGTTTCGCACATTAATTCTTTCCATCAACAGCTTCCGCTTAATGTTTGTGTGATTAACGGAGACTTGATTCATGATCAACCCGAATTGATGAATCAACTTAAACCTTATCTTCAAAAGTTGGCCGTGCCCTACTTCGTAACCCAGGGCAATCACGATCGCGTGAGCGCAGCATACTGGCAGAAAATCTGGGATGTGCCATTTAACTACGAAAAGATTTTAGGGAACAATGTGTTGCTTATGATGACCACCTCTAACGAGAAGGGAGAATATCTTTCGCCCGATCTGAGTTGGTTAGAATCGAAACTGAATCAACATAAAAATAAAAACGTATTTCTCTTTTTGCACATCGGTCAGCAAAAGTGGACAGCGAATGGTATCGACAATACGGCTTACGCTGATTTACTTCAAAAGTATAGCAACGTAAAAGCAGTTTTTCACGGCCATGATCATGACCAGGACGGAGAAAAAATGCTGGGGGTGGTTCCGCATTTGTTTGATTCGCACATCGGTGGCAGTTGGGGCACTCCATACAAAGGGTTTAGGATTGTGGAAGTTCTGAAGGATAATACCATTCAAACTTACATGATGAACCCGGTGAGCAAGATTAACGAAACCACCTACCGTTAAGTCAAAAATCTTTTGTTTCGGTCTTTCAAAATACCCATTACCTTTGTGGGCTTTTTAATTCACAACCATGTTCGATAGTTTAAGTCTCAAGCTGGAAAAGGCCTTTCAAACGCTAAAAGGCCAGGGAAGAATCACCGAAATCAACATTGCCACTACGGTAAAGGAAATCCGCAAAGCGCTGATTGATGCGGACGTTAACTATAAAGTAGCCAAAGAAGTAACGGACGAAATCCGCGAAAAAGCCCTTGGCCAGAACGTACTTACTTCCGTTTCGCCCGGGCAATTGCTTACCAAAATTACCAACGATGAGCTAACCCTGTTAATGGGAGGCGAAAGTGAAGATATTAAAATAGAAGGCAATCCGGCCATTATCCTGATTGCCGGTTTACAAGGTTCGGGTAAAACTACTTTTTCGGGAAAACTGGCCAGCTACCTGAAACGCCAGGGCCGCCAGGTTTTATTAACTGCTTGCGATATTTATCGACCCGCGGCTATTGATCAGTTAAAAGTATTGGGCGAACAAGTGGGCGTTGAAGTATATGCCGAGCCTGAAAATAAAGACGCAGTTAAAATCGCGAAAGCTGCGCTTGAACACGCTAAGAAAAATAATCATCGTATAGTAATTGTCGATACAGCCGGTCGCCTGGCGGTTGACGAGGAGATGATGAATGAAATAGCAAAGCTGAAAGAAGCCCTCAAACCTTCTGAAACTTTGTTTGTGGTAGATGCCATGACGGGGCAGGATGCCGTAAATACAGCCAAGGCCTTCAATGATCGCCTGAACTTTAATGGTGTGGTGCTTACCAAAATGGATGGCGACACACGCGGTGGGGCAGCCTTATCCATTCGCAGAGTAGTAGAAAAACCTATTAAGTTTATCAGCTCGGGCGAAAAGATGGAAGCCATTGATCGTTTCTATCCCGATCGTATGGCCAGCCGGATTCTCGGCATGGGCGATGTGGTGAGTTTGGTTGAAAAAGCACAACAGACTTTTGATGAAGAAGAAGCACGCAGGCTTAATGCCAAAATGCGCAAGAACCAGTTCGACTTCAATGATTTTCTTTCGCAACTGGATCAGATCAAAAAGATGGGTAACATGAAAGACCTGTTGGGCATGATACCTGGCATGGGTAAAGCAGTGAAAGATGTAGATATTGACGATAACTCTTTTAAACCTATTGAAGCCATTATCCGCTCTATGACATTGGACGAGCGGCAGAATCCGGACAAACTAAATTCGAGCCGTAAGAACCGGATTGCGAAAGGTAGTGGTACCAGCATTCAGCAGGTAAACCAATTGCTGAAGCAATTTGAAGACATGCGAAAAATGATGAAGACCATGAACAAGATGGGAGGCGGCAAGCGCGCATTAAATGCATTGAATCCGTTTGGACGTTAATCATTAAAAATACAGACAGAAGTATTGTTTAACCTAAAATTGAGCGCAATATGAAAACCACTCTTGTTCTCCTTGTCCTGGTTATCTCAGTATCGGCAATTGCTCAGAATACTGCGCTAGATGCCCGCGTTGAAAAATTTTTAAAAGAACACCGGGGCGAATGGCGCGATATGAATGTGCCTTACGATGACGGTAAAATACTTCATGATTTAATCATCAACAATAAATACACCGCTGCGCTTGAAATTGGTACCTCCACCGGCCACTCCACTATTTGGCTGGCCTGGGCCATGAGTAAAACCGGTGGTAAAGTAATTACCCTGGAATTAAATGAACGCAGATATAAACAAGCTTTACAAAATATTGAGGAGGCCGGACTTTCGGCATTTGTAGATGCACGCCTGGGCAATGCACATGACCTGGTGAAACAATTACCCGGACCGTTCGATTTTGTTTTTTCCGATGCTGATAAAGACTGGTACAAACAATACTTCATCGATCTGGAATCAAAACTAAAACCAGGCGGTTGCTTTACAACCCACAATGTAGCCGATGGCCAGGCCGATTCTGACTTTATGAATTATGTAAAAAATCATGCTCAGTTTACCACCACTATCGATCGTACAAGCCGAGCCGGAATAATGATCAGTTATAAGAAGAAGTAATATTACATGAAGCTTACCGCCCGCAACACCCACCGCGACATCGCCTATTTCTATTTAGGTTTAATCATCGCCTTTTCTATTTCCGGAATTTTTCTGAATCACCGCCAGGTATGGCATCCACGCAGATACACCTACAATGCTCAGGAAATTCAGTTGAAGCAAACTGTTTTGAAAGATTCGGTTAACGATAAATTTATTTCTGCCTTTACAGAGCAATTTAAAATTGGCGATCAGCTAAGACGGTTTTCTGTTGACGGCAACAACCTGCGTATTTCGTACGTGAACAACGATGTTCAGATTGATCTTTCTACCGGTAAAGGCAAAATCGAATCGTACCGAACAACACCCATACTGGGCCAAATGACTAAGCTACATGTAGACACCAGTAAGTGGTGGATTTACTACTCCGATATTTTTGGAGTAGCCATGCTGGTAATTGCCGTTACCGGAATGTTTATTCAAAAAGGAGAAAACAGTTTTTGGGGGCGTGGGTGGAAACTTGCTTTGGTTGGTATCATCTTTCCTTTAATTTTCTTGTTCCTTTTATCGTAGCTCATGTTTCAAAGTCTGCTCAAAGAAGAGGTATCGCAATTCGGTCAGCTAAAAAAATTTCCGGGCGGCACTGAAATACTTCAGGAAGATAGCTACATCAAAGCTATTCCTTTAGTACTTAAGGGCAGCCTGAAAGTAATGCGCACCGATCCGCAAGGCCACGAAATACTCTTGTACTATATTACTCCGGGCGAAAGCTGCATCATGTCTTTTCTGGGTGGTATTCACAACGAAACCAGTAAAGTAAAAGCAGTTGTAGAAGAAGACGCGGAAATTCTTTTTATACCGGTGGACAAAGCCAGTGAGTGGGTTAAAAAATTTCCGGAGTGGTCTGATTTTATTTTCAGATTGTACCACAAACGGTTTGAAGAACTGCTTACGGCTGTTAATGCCATTGCCTTTCAAAAACTCGATTCACGTCTGCTTCAACTGTTGAAACAGAAATCAGAACTTTACAAAAGCAAAGAAATTTCCATCACGCATCAACAATTGGCCGATGAATTAGGTACTGCCCGCGAAGCTGTATCGCGCGTAATCAAACAAATGGAAAATGAGGGCCTGGTAAAACTAGCCCGAAATAAAATAACGCTTCTGTAACGGTTGTTACAAACCAACACCTGGCTGCCACCTACCTTTGTATTACAAACACAAAGCAGATGGCTCTCCTTAAAAAATATTGGCTCACCCTTACAGGCATTGCACTAGGTTTAGGTGCGGGCTATTTGTACTGGCAGCAAATCGGTTGTATCTCAGGCACATGTCCAATCACATCCAGTCCGGTAAACTCTTCGCTCTATGGTGCACTTATGGGGGGCCTTGTGGTAAATATGTTCAAGAAAGAAAAAACAAACACATAAATTATGAATCTCAAACAACTTCTTAAAAACAACGAGGGTACCATTGTAGATGTGCGTACCCCAGCTGAATACAAAGGCGGCCATATTCCCGGTTCAGTAAACATTCCGGTTAACGAACTTTTGCAACGTGTACATGAACTTTCTGAATTAAAACAACCTCTTATTTTATGCTGTGCATCGGGTGGGCGTAGCGCAATGGCAACCCATGTACTTAAAGAACAAAAATATGCATGTGTAGATGCCGGCAGTTGGTTATCCATAAACTATTTACTTTCTCAAAATGTTGAAACCGTATGATAGAACTACTTAAAAATTTATTCGGGCTTGGGCCAAAAGTAAATTATCCGGAACTTATGAAAAGCGGGGCTGTAATTGTAGACGTACGCAGCAAAGGCGAATATTCTGGTGGCCACATTAAAGGGTCAGTAAATATTCCGGTTGATTCGCTGAGCAACAACACCAGCCGGTTTTCTGATAAAAGTAAACCTATAATTACCTGTTGTGCCTCGGGCATGCGCAGTGGCATGGCCAAAAATATTCTCAAATCAAAAGGCTATACACACGTGTATAACGGTGGTAGCTGGATAAGTCTTCAAAACAAACTTTAAATTTCTATTATCATGAGCCCACATATTTATAATGTATCGGTAGCCTGGAACAGCGATCGCAAAGGCATGATGTGTTCGCCCGAGTTAAATGTACCCGCACAAAGTGGTGGATGTATTGAAGTAGCCACCCCGCCTGAGTTTCCGAAAGGAATGCCCGGCATTTGGTCGCCCGAACATCTTTTTACCGCTGCCGTAAGCAGTTGTTTAATGACAACTTTTCTGGCTATTGCAGAAAATTCGAAACTGGAGTTTACCGGTTTTGCATGCGATGCAAAAGGAAAGTTGGATCAGGTAGAAGGAAAGTACCTGATGACAGAAGTTTTGCTTGAGCCAACCGTAACAATTGTGCATGAAAAAGATCGGGAACGCGCAGAGCGTGTATTGGTTAAGGCTGAAGCAGCTTGCCTGATTTCCAATTCCATTAAATCAAAAGTTAGTATGAATCCCCGCATTGTGGTAAATTCGGCTGAACCAATTCAGGTATAATGGCTAAAGGAAGTTTCTCTGATATTATAAACAACGAAATACCAACGCTTGTAGATTTTTCTGCAGAATGGTGCGGGCCATGCAAAATGATGGCCCCCATTCTGAAGGAAGTAAAAGAAAAAGTGGGCGATAAAGTACGTATAGTTAAAATTGATGTAGATAAAAATCCTGAGTTGGCACAAAGCTTTCAGGTGCAGGGAGTACCAACCCTTATTATTTTCAAAAATGGCGAAATAAAATGGCGCCAGTCAGGTGTGGTTCCTACCGAATATTTAAAGCAACAGGTAGAACAATTTGCCTGACGACATCCTCCAAGTGTTAATTTTGTGTGAAAAGTTCAGCGTTAGAAAACAATTCGACTTTGAACCGTATTAGATTGTAATAGTGCGTTATATTTGACTTGCATTTTTAGGTTTAAGTTAAACGGTCATTAAACAATCATTCTATGAAAAAAATTATGAGCTTAGCGCTCACCCTATTCGCAGTAATTCTATTTACAAACCTGGTAGCACAGGAAAAACCGGCCAGTCCTCCCGCCAAGGCAGAAGGAACTATTGATGGTGTAAAAGTTACGGTTGATTATCACCAGCCCTCTGCAAAAGGACGCAAGATTATGGGCGGCCTTGTTCCTTTTGGTGAAGTTTGGCGTACAGGCGCCAATGCCACAACAAGCATCGAATTCGGCAATAATGTAAAACTTGAAGGTCAGGCATTGGCGAAAGGTAAATACGGGTTATATACCATTCCTGGCGAAAACGAATGGGTAATTATTATCAATAAGCAAGCGGATGGCAGCCCATATGATTACTCCGATGCAAAAGATGCAATTCGCGTAAAAGTGAAGCCGGCAAAAACTTCAGGCTTTGTTGAAACCTTTACCATTGCTGTTGAAAAAAATCAAGTGGTGTTAAAGTGGGAAAATACCCAGGTAGCATTTAAAGTTACAAAAGGCTAAGCGCTAACCAGAAGAAAGCCCCTAAACAATCAGGGGCTTTTTTTTGTAAATTGAACTATTAAGTAACATCAGCAACAACATTATGAAAAAGCAAACACCGTATTTCACCCTGTTCGCAATGGTCTTTTTTCTTATGATAGGAGCATTGGAGACAACCGCACAAAAACTACCGGGTCTGGACGCAAGTCCGACAGACATTTCCTACTTCCGCCCTAACGGGCGGGGCACAGCACCTTTAGCAAAAGTAACTTATGGCCGGCCATCTAAAAAAGGGCGCACCATGTTGGGCGGCACGGAGGCATTTGGCAAGGTTTGGCGTTTGGGCGCTAATGAAACAACCGAAATTAAACTTTATCAGGACATCACCTTTGGTGATAAATTGATCAAAGCAGGTACATACTCGGTATTTGCCATTCCTGATAAAACCGAATGGACAATTATTTTCAACAGCAAACTGGATACCTGGGGTGCTTTTGAATACGACCAATCGAAAGATGTGGCCCGGGTTAAAGTCCCTGCTGGTAATTCCGAAAGTGAAGTAGAGGCCTTCACTATGATTTTTGATGGCAAAGATGCAACCGCATCGTTGGTTATTGCCTGGGAAAATACCTTAGTTAAGGTACCATTGAAATACTAATTATTTTCAGATCATAATTTTAAAACCGGGTTCGCCCGGTTTTTTTTATTTACTTAAATTGTGGAGATTAAGTATTGATATGTATACCCTGGGCCGATCAGATCGTGTGGACTTACCCAAACTGGGGCTCTATGATATTCATGCCAAAGTTGATACCGGTGCCTACAACTGTAGTTTACATTGCTCACGTGTAGAGGTAATAGACGGAAAACTGGAATTCGTACTACTGGATGAAGAACATCCCGAATTCACGGGAATGAAATTCGTATTTAAAAAATTTAAGCAACGCGAAATCAAAAACTCCTTTGGTGAAGCCGAACTTCGATATGTTATTAAAACCACAATAAAAATTTATCATCATTTGATCCGGGCAGAGTTCTCATTAAGCAACCGGGGTAACCTTAAATTTCCGGTATTAATGGGCCGCAAAATATTACGCGATCGTTTCTTGATTGACGTCACTAAAAATGATTTATCTTACCAACATAAAACTCAGGGCATATGAATATTGCCATACTTTCCAGAGACCCAAAGTTGTACTCTACCAGGCGACTGAAAGAAGCAGGCGAAAAGCGCGGCCACAAGGTAGAGATCATCGACCACATGAAATGCGTGTTGCTGATTGAAAAGAAAAATCCGATGGTGTGGTACAATGGTAGAAGGCTCGACTATTTTGATGCTATTATCCCTCGTATTGGTGCCTCGGTAACTTTTTATGGTGCAGCCGTAGTAAGGCAGTTTGAAATGATGAAAGTATTTACTGCCGTAGAATCGCAAGCCTTAATTCGCTCGCGCGATAAACTAAGAAGTTTGCAAATTCTTTCACGTGCCGGGTTGGGGTTGCCCAAAACTATTTTTATGGATTACTCGCGCGATACAGAGGGAGTAATTGAGGCCGTAGGGGGCGCACCGGTAATAATAAAGTTATTAGAAGGAACACAAGGCCTTGGGGTGGTAATGGCCGAAAATAAAAAAGCGGCACAGTCGGTAATCGAAGCCTTTCATGGTGTTAAGACCCGCATTATTGTGCAGGAATATATTAAAGAGGCTAAGGGTTCGGACATACGCGCCTTTGTAGTAAATGGAGAAGTGGTGGGTGCCATGAAACGGCAAGCTACACGTGAAGGTGAATTTCGCTCCAATCTTCACCGTGGCGGTGTGGCAAGCGTGGTTAAACTCGATCGCCACGAAAAACATGCGGCTCTTGAAGCAACAAAAAAAATGGGTCTTGGTGTGGCCGGTGTAGATATGTTACCCTCTAAAAGAGGCCCGCTCATAATAGAAGTAAATTCCTCACCAGGCCTGGAAGGTATTGAAGGAGCAACCAAAGTAGATATTGCCGGTAAAATTTATCAGTACTTAGAGAAACATGCTGGTAAAAAGAAAATACAGAAGGATAAAATAAATGCGTAAAAAGTAGTAAGTACAGAGTTAAAAGTATAAAGTCCGCATTTCCTTTATACTTTTAACTTACAACTATTTACTCGTTACTACTCTCACTCTATGAAAGACATATCCATAGCCGGTCAGCATATTCGCCCCGGTGAATTTAAAGAGATCATCATTAACATTGCACGCCTTCCTTCGCGCACGCAAATTGATACACCCATTTACGCCTTTCGCGGATTGGAAGACGGGCCGGTGCTGGCCCTTACTGCCGGTATGCATGGCGATGAAATTAACGGGATGGAAATTGTGCGCAGAATTTTAGACATGGGTTACAATCGTGTAAAGCGTGGCGCGGTAATCTGTATGCCTATAATAAATATTTATGGTTTCCTGAATTACTCGCGCGAAGTACCCGATGGCAAAGATGTGAACCGTTCTTTTCCGGGAAGTAAAAATGGTTCGCTTGCATCAAGAGTTGCATATCATATTACACATGACATCATTCCGTATATCGACTATGGTATAGACTTTCATACCGGTGGCGCCATGCGCACCAACTATCCGCAAATACGGTGTGTGATGGCCGATGAAAAAAACGTAGAACTGGCAAACGCCTTTCATGCTCCATTCACTATCGACTCTCCTTTTCGTCCGCACTCCATTCGTCAGCAGGCAGCCAAACTAGGAAAGAACATTATCGTGTATGAAGGTGGCGAATCGTTACGGTTCGATCAGCAGTCTATTGAAGATGGTATTAACGGAACCCTCCGTTTAATGAAACATCTGAATATGATAGACTGGGCACCCGAACCAAAAGAGGCCAACAAGGTTATCTGGAACTCTTCGTGGGCCCGTGCCCAACATGCAGGACTTTTTCAATCTGCCATTAATTGTGGCGATCTGATTAACAAAAACCAAATAGTAGGTACCATTACCGATCCGTTTGGTGAATTTAAAGAAACCGTTAAGTCGCCAACAACTGGCTATGTAGTTGGTTTGAACAATCACCCGGTTGTAAATGCAGGCGATGCCTTACTCCACATTGGCATGGATAACCATTGTAAGATTGATGGCAGTGGGGAAGATTAAAGTGGCTGGTTACCAGTTTCTAGTTGCCAGTGGTTCGTGTTCTCAAATAATTATGAATCAGTTTTCCTGTTTGCACAGTAGACATAACCATCATTAATAAGATCAGAAAAGAAACATTCCCAAAAAAAGAATCCTTAAGAAAATCGGTTGTAGACAATACCAACAAAACATTTCCTATCAACCAAACAGCAGAAAAAATCAGTACCTTTTTTAGTGAAGGGTTGTAATACCAGTTTTCTGATTGACTATTCATATTCTATAAATTTATCCTGTATCTAGAACAAGGAACTACTTATCTAAAAATCCGGGCACGGAATCATCAACTTATCTTTGGGTGGCTTGCGCGGATTTCGGCTCGACCACGAATATACTAAACTAAATTCGTGCGCACCCCCACTGGCCGGGCCAAGTTTCGAAATGGTATAATCGAAACTGTAGCCAATATTCATTATATCTTTTGCTCCCCTCTTTGTAAACCCGATGAGCAACACCACCGACTCGTTATTGGTAAATCCATTCACTTTTTTGAAGGGCACTCCGCGATACCATGTACCAATAATCAAAGGTTCGAATGTAAAATAGAAACCTACATCCATCTGATCGAACTCGCCCTGATGGCGATATTGAATGGCTGGAGCAATACTCCGCTCGCGTGGCCGCGAATAAAATCCATCGCCCATTTCGCCCGGTTCAAAATAAAATTTAAAACCAGCATGGGCGGATAGCTTACGTGGCAATCTGCTTTCTTCACCTATCAACGATTGATTAGGTTGAGTTAAGTGATGACCCGCAAAACCCAGCCATGCCCGTTTGCTGTACAACAATCCTCCAAAAGCCAGATCAGGAAAAAATTTAGACTGCCCGGTATTCAAATTTTCTGCCGATGCGCCTGGTATCAGGTTTCCGGTGGCCGGATCAATCTGATCGCCAAAAACCAATCGGTTAAAATTTATAGATCGGTTATAAATAGCAACCTGAACCCCGGGCCGGAACGAAAGCCCTTCTAAAATTCTCAGATCGTATGAATACTGAAACGCAAGGCTCATGGATTGCAACCCAAAAATCCCTTCGCGATCGCGCGTAAGCAAAACACCTACACCACTGTTTTTATCTTCAATATAGGTATCGTAAAATGCAGAAATCGTGTTAAAGTTGGCATCGATAGCCGGCCATTGATTACGGTAGTTAATACCTACACGGTTTTGCCCCGTAGCACCGGCAAAGGCCGGATTAAGGTAAAGTGGTGCGGCATAAAATTGAGAGTACTGCGGGTCTTGCGCAGTTACCGACCCCACCACCAAAAGCATACAGGAACAAGCAAGAAGTAAAACGCGATGCATCAACTCAGTTTTTAGTAAGCGCAATCAAGGCAAATTAAATTCTTTCGGAACACTAAAAAAAACATTTACCGACAAATAGGGCAGTTTGATCTGATAAACGAAATTTTAGAGCAAATTGTATTACTTTAGTGGAGTTTGACGTTTTAAATTTCGATCTCAATATATTCAAACATGGTGTGTGTAAAGGGTGTGAACGAAAACCGCGGCAATCGGCCATACAAGTGGGGGTTTGTATTATTGATAGTAATCCTTCCCTTTTCAATTCTGGGGCAAGACCTCTCCAAGCACAACTGGTATTTTGGAAATTCTGCAAACGGTATCCGGTTTAACCGGGGAACAAATGTAGCTCAGCCTGTTACCAATCAGGCTATGCCATTTGCACAAGGGGGGGCAGCTGTGGCAACCGATCCGGGTACAGCCAACTTATTATTCTATACCGATGGTATTCGGGTATACGATGCTACCCATGCCTTAATGCCTAATGGCACCGGGTTAAATGCGCAACCAAATACCAACCAACCTGTAGCCCTATCGCCCATGCCGGGCCAGACTAACCGCTGGTTTATATTTACCAATACAGCAAGCTTTACAACCGGAGGAAGTATCAGTCGCTCGGCTGTTGATATGAATCAATTTGGTAATGCCGTGTTTCCAGCACCAGCCTTGGGTGAAGTGGAAGCAGCCAAAAATGTAGCTATGCCCGTGTTAACCAACCGGTCGGAAGGGATGATTGTTGTACCCCACTCTAACAATATTGATTTTTGGTTAATTACACACGAGAATGGTACTCAAACGTTTACCGCCACACGTATTGATGCCACCGCTACGTTTCCCAGTATTAATTCATCGGGCTTAGGTTTCCCCATGTCGGTAGCCAACTTCTCATACCATGCAGCATCCGGCAAACTGGCTGTTGCCCCGCAGGACAATAATGTAGATGCCCTGATACTGAATTTCGATAATACAAACGGGCTATTTAGTTTCGATCGGTTAATTGTGAATTCAGCTGTAGCAGGTGCTACAAATAATCAGGCTATTTATGATATTGAATGGGATAACCAGGGCCGCTACTTATACTTATCGCGCCATGGCGATACCGGAATTACGGCAAACGTGTTTCAGTATGATTATCTTAACCCAACCACTACCCTTGCACCCGTAATTGCACCCGCTATTTTTAGAAGTTATGGATTACAACTAGCACCCGACAGTGCTATCTACCATTTATATCAGGCTGTATCGGGCGGGCCATTTCTGGCCGGAAGACTTACCCAAACCGATACGGTTGCAAGTGAAGTGATTAATACACAATCGTTATTTGGCGGATTAAATTTTAACGGCACACAGTTTCCGTCATTCAAACCCCGCGATAGTGTAGAACTTCAGGTTACGTTTACCGCACAAGGTACTTGCCAGAATTCACCAACCAGTTTTTTCCCTGAAGTATTACCTAATGCCGATAGTTTGAGTTGGGATTTTGGCGATGGGTCGGGATCTGGCAATTGGGCTCCTGTTTATACATACCCTGCTGCCGGAACCTACAATGTAACACTTAACGCTTTTTATCGCGGGCAAACACAATCTACCACATTGCCGGTTACCATCAATCCATTTGCGCTCACATTACAATTGGTTCAGGATACTACCGCTTGCCGCGATGAGTTTCCTCCGCCACGTGGTAGCGCTACACCGGCTACACAATTCAGCGTTACGGTAACTATTCAGGGAGGCACTCCCGCATCTACTGTCTGGTCTAATGGAGATATTGGTGCAACCCTTACCCCCGATTCGGCCGGGTATTATTATGTGGTTGTTACCGATGTTTCAGGATGCTCGGCCTATGCGGGTGTAAATGTAAAAGAGTACGGATTACAGGATCAACGATCGAATGTCTGGCACTTTGGAAACCTGGCCGGGATCGATTTTAACGAAGCTCCGCCTATAGCGCTTAATAACAGTGCCATGAATGCACCTGAAGGTTGTGCCATAGTGTGCGACAGAAATGGTGATGCTATTTTCTATACCGATGGCGATAAAGTTTTTGATAAGACAGACACAGAAATTGATAATGGTATTGGGGGCGATCCGGCTTCTTCGCAATCGGCCATTATTGTGCCCGTGCCCGGAGATGAAACACTGTACTATATTTTTACCACACAAGCCGTTAACGGAACCGCTCTTTTTGAAGTACGGTATTCGCTCTTCGATTTAAAACTTAACGCAGGTAACGGTGCCTTGCAACAAAAAAATGTGTTGCTGTTTTCCAAAAGCACAGAACGCATTACCGCTAATCAAAACTGGTTGATTGTGCATGAATACGGTAACAATATTTTCAGATCTTACCCAATAACGGCTGAAGGAATAGGGCAACCGGTGTATTCAGAAGTAGGCTCTGTTCATTCGTTTCAATCGGCTGTAAATGCAGAGGGCTATATGAAGATCGGGCCACGCAACAATGTAGCCGTAGCATTATCAACACCCGGCACAAGTAACCTGATAGAATTGTTTACACTAAATGATCTTACCGGCAGGCTGGATAATTTCCGGCAGATCAACCTGAACGAACCCAACGGGCAAGTTTATGGTATAGAGTTTTCGCCAGGTGGCAATAAAGTTTTTGCAACCGTAAAAGGCTCGCCAACTCCTTCTCAGATTTTTGAATACTTTCTGGATTCGTTAAATCGCCCATTCTTCCGTCAGCGTATAAATCAAAACTTAGAGCTTGGTGCAATTCAACGGGCACCCGACAATCAACTTTATGTAGCCATTAACGGAAGCAGCGTATTGGGTACTATTCAGGCAAATGAAGACACCACACAACTTTCCGTTTTCAATCCATCGGGGTTTACGTTATTAGGTGGAACCAACAGCCGGTTAGGATTACCGAACTTTATTCAGTTTCAGGCAAATGCCTTTGGCGGACCAGGGTTCAGTTTTGCGGGAGTTTGTGTTGGTGATTCTACACGCTTTACCGGAACCGCTACTGATCCGATTGATAATTTTATGTGGTCGTTTGGTGATGGTAACAACAGTACAGAATCTTCGCCAGCTCACTTATATGCTGCAGCCGGTGTTTACACCGTTTCCATGCGCCTCACCAATCGTTGCGGATTAGATACAACCCTTGTTCAACAAGTAGAAATCTTTGATCCGCCAGCAGCACCTTCTATTCCTGGTGCCATTGCTTTATGCACCGGATCGGTAATTTTAGATGCCAACATTCCAAACACCCCGGGTATTACACATTTGTGGTCGAACGGGGAAACTACACAAACTGTTACCATCAATAATCCGGCATTTATTTCTGTAATTAATACCAGTATAAATGGCTGTACTTCTACCGCACAAAGTATTGTAGCCGATAACCGACCGCAGGTTGATCTTGGGCCCGACCTTACCATATGCGAAGACAATGCTACCCCAACCTTAGACGCATTAAATCCCGGTGCTACTTACCAGTGGACTATCAATGGAGTAAATGCCAGCACTACACAGGTACAAGGCGTAGATGTAACTACACCAGGAGTATTTACTTACGAAGTAACCGTTACCGATCCATTCACCACGTGCTTCACTGTTGAAGATAAAGTGTTTACCATAAATGTATCTCCTGCATTTGTGTTTTCGGGCACCAATCCAACCTCGTGCGGTGTACCCGATGGTACCATTTCCTTACAGCTAAACCCTTCTGTTCCAACAGGAGGACCCTACTCTTACTTTTTAACCGGACCAAATAGTTTCAATCAACAAGGAATTGATCAAATTGCCCCTTCAACCGTTGGCCCAATTACCGGACAAAGCGCAGGAACATTCTCAGCTATTGTTACAGACCAGATTTCAGGGTGTACATTATCGAGTTCTTTTGCCTTGAATGATGTTGCCTTAACCATAACACCCGTTGTAACCGATCCATGTATTGTAGCCTATTCCATAACAGTAGCAGGTGGAACAGGCCCCTATCAGTTTACGCTTACGGATTCCGGAACAGGACAGGTATTTGGTCCTTCATTACCTTCCCTTTCGCCATTTGTAACAACAACCATTGCCCCAACTTTACCAGCAGGTAATTACATACTGGAAGTAGAAGATGCAGGTGGTTGTATCGACACGCAAAATATTGCAGTTACACCTAACCCACCTGTAACCTTTACAGTAGATGCAAGCGACCTGTGCGATGCCACACCATCGCTTACCGCATCGGGAACCACTTCATACACCTGGTCTACTAATGTGCCCGGCAGTATTGTTGGCCCAACTACGGGTGCAACCATTCAGTTATTACCCGGTGCAGGTGTAGTTACTTTTACCGTTACCGGATCGGGCCCTGGCGGTTGCCCGGCTACACAAAATATTACAATTGATGTTCCTTCAACCATAATCCCCACTTTTACGCAAACCGATGCCTGTGCCGATCAGGTAATTTTAACTGCACAACCTTCGGGTAGTTTCACATACCGCTGGTTTGCCAATGGAAGTGTTACACCAACTGCATTGGGTCAATCTATAAGCCTTTCATTTGCCGATGATGGCGATTCGTATGTGGTGGAAATAGTAAACACTGTAAACGGATGTATTGTACGTTCTGCTACTCAAACCGTTTCTATTACAGGATTAATTACCGCAGGGTTAACCGGTACCCCGGCCTGTGACGATAATCAACCTTTCACCCTTACTGCTACTACCAATACAACTGGCGAAACCTATGTATGGTTTTTGAACAACACCCTGATAGGTGGAGCAAACACATCCAGCATTAATCAAACTGCAGCTGGCATTTATCGGGTAGAGATTAGCAAGAATGGATGCATGACTCCGGCTCAGATACAGGTAATCAAATCGCCATTACCACAGGGTAACCTGCCCGATCGTGTTGTTATCTGCAATGATCCTGATAATAACGACCCCGCAACATCCACTGTGGACCTTGACCCTGGTAATTTTATTACCTACGATTGGTTTAAGAATGAACTGAGCCTCTCCTATACCGATAGAGTATTTACAGCCGATAGCGAAGGCTTTTACGATGTGGATATTACCAACTCGTTTGGATGTGTTGCACGCGATCGCACGGAAGTGATTAACGATTGTATTCCAAAAATTGTAGCCCCTAATGCTTTTCGCCCCACCAGTGGCGTAAATGATAACAAAGATTTCTTTGCTTACACCTTCTTCATTACCGATAATTTTCAGGTGTTAATTTACAACCGCTGGGGTGAGCTGGTGTTCGAATCGAAGGACAAGAATTTTAAATGGAATGGGGGGTATAACAACAATGCAGGCCAGCCGCTACCGGGTGGCACGTATGCCTACGTATTTAAGTACGAAAGCTCTTTCAGACCCGATAAGGGCTTGCAGGAACAAAGAGGCGGGGTTGTGCTGATTCGGTAACTCATTCTTATTTCAAACTTTCCTTTTTAAACTGGTTTGTGTAACTATGTATTCACAAATTCCTGTATCATGAAAAAAGTCTTTTTATTAAGTGCCATTCTAATATTAGCATTTGTATTTACCGATGCCTCTGCGCAATTATTCAACACCTCTTTAACTATTACCGTTCGCGATGAAACCGGTAACACGATAGAAGGTGCCGAAGTAAAACTTTTTAAATCGGAACAGGATTACCTGAAAGAACAAAACGTGGTTATGGAGGGCACTTCGGATGCAAAAGGTCTGGTAAAACTGAAAAAGATGGAGGCCCTTTCCTATTACGTTATTGTGCGTAAGGATGACAAGGATAATTCGGGAGGTGGCGAGGTAATCGGCAAACTGGAAGAAGGAAAATTTAATAAGGTTACGATTGTAATTCAATAGCATGGCACAAACCCGTGCTGACCTTTCTCGGTTTTTCTCCGAATACAAAAGCATTTATACCGAAGAGGTTCCCTTTATCGCAGACTTTTTAAAGTTACTGGAGGCCCCAGCCTGTTTTGAACGAACTCATTTACCGGGGCACATTACGGGATCAGCCTGGATAACAACCCCTCAACGCGACTATGTTTTGCTGGTCCATCATGCCAAGTTAAACCGCTGGCTGCAACCAGGCGGCCATGCCGATGGCGATGAAAATGTATTACGCGTAGCCTTGCGCGAAGCAGAAGAAGAAACCGGTTTAAAGAATTTTAAACTGGTAAATGAATTCCCATTTGATGTAGATATTCATTTAATACCCGAACGAAAAGACTTTCCGGCTCATTTCCATTACGATATCCGTTTTTTAATGGAGGCTTCGCGCGATGAAAAAGTTATAGTAAGTGAAGAATCGCACGATGTAAAGTGGATTGCCCTTAGTCAACTGGAGCACTACACCACCGAACAATCTGTAATGCGGATGAAAGCCAAACTACTTCGTACTGATTAGCATTACGGCAAATGCAATCACCACAATCCAGAATTTGTATGCCACTATAGCAGGGATAATGATGATCTGTAATTCCATCAAAACAGCCAGCAACACCAATAATACAGCTATTGCCTTTAAGATTGAACGGGTTTTATTACTCATAGCTTTCCTTTTACTGCAACTTACTGCGTTTAGGGTTTCGTGACAAATAAATTTTAGTTTTGTATTTAGATAAGACTTACCATGAATGCCACGAAGACACAAAGGCACTACTTTTTTTAATAGATCATTTCTTCGTGCCCGGGTGTCTTTGTGGAAAACTCCTTAGGCGTTACCTTATAAAATGGCTGACATAGGCAAAGATATAACCCGAGCGCAACAACTTTTACTGGATGGACATTTGGTGGCCATTCCTACCGAAACCGTATATGGTCTTGCTGCCAACGCTTTGAATGAAAAAGCCGTGCTGGAAATTTTCAAAGCCAAAAACCGTCCGCACTTCGATCCGCTTATCGTGCATGTCTCTGGCCTCGCACAAGCCGAAACGTTAGTTGAATCAATTCCCGATATAGTCAAGACACTCACTCAAAAATTCTGGCCCGGACCGCTCACGGTGTTACTTCCTAAAAAAGAAATTGTACCCGACCTGGTTACTTCCGGTTTAAATACCGTGGGGTTACGTTGTCCGGATCATACCCTTACTTTGGAGTTGTTAAAAAACCTGCCCTTCCCTTTGGCCGCACCAAGTGCTAACCCATTCGGATACGTAAGCCCCACCACACCACAACATGTAAATGAGCAACTGGGCGATAAAGTTTCATACATACTTGATGGTGGCGAATGCCGGGTAGGTATTGAGTCTACCATATTAGGTTTTGAAAACACACCAACTGTATATCGGTTAGGCGGCCTTACCCTGGAAGCACTGGAACCTATTACCGGGCTCCTTCATGTACAACTTAATTCTTCCTCAAACCCACACGCACCGGGCCAGCTACAAAGCCATTACGCCCCCCGCAAGAAAATTCTGCTGGGCACACGAGAACAACTTCTGGCACACTCCTATCTAAAGGCCGGAACTATTGTATTTCAAAATCAATTACCTGGTATTTCGGATGTTAAACAGGTTATTCTCTCTCCTTCCGGAAATCTTGAAGAAGCTGCACAACATCTGTTTGCTGCTTTGCGCCAATTAGACAAAACAGATGTTGAAATTATTCTGGCAGAACTTGTTCCGGAAACAGGGCTTGGCCGTGCTATTAATGATCGTTTACGCAGAGCTGCCCATTAAAATAAATTTGTATCAGCAAAAATATTTCCATTACTTGTATACACCTGATGTCATCTAATTCAGGTATGATGCATTGATTTCGAAATCTTACAATCTATGAGCAAAAAAATTCTTGTCCTTACAGGAGGTGGAGATGCCCCCGGGCTTAACGCAGTTATTCGCGGGGTATGTAAACGTGCCCGAAAAGAAAGCACACAAGGCGAACCCTGGGAAGTATATGGCAGCATTGAGGCCTTTAATGGCGTGTTGAATGAGCCTCAGGAAATTATAAAATTAACCACCCGGAAAACAGCGGGCATTCACGTAAAGGGTGGTACTATTCTGAAGACTACTAACAAAGCAAACCCAATAAAATTTCCGGTTGTGCAACCCGATGGCACTACAAAATTCTTTGATCGGTCGGATGAACTGGTTAAGAAATTAAAGGCCTTAAACTTTGATGCCATTATAAATATTGGGGGTGATGGTTCTCAAAAAATTTCGAAAACACTTTTTGACAAAGGATTGCCAATGGTTGGTGTTCCTAAAACCATTGATAATGATCTATCCGCCACGGACGTAACATTTGGGTTTCAAACAGCCGTACAGATTGCAACCGATAGTTTTGATAAGCTGGTTACTACAGCAGAAAGTCATCATCGGGTAATGATTATGGAAGTAATGGGGCGCGATGCCGGTTGGATTGCCTTACACACCGCTATTGCCGGTGGTGCCGAAATTTGTCTTATCCCCGAAATTCCCTATGATATAAATAAACTGGCCAAGAAAATTGAAGCCCGCTATAAAAAAGGAAGAGGGTTTGTAAATATTGTAATTGCCGAGGGAGCCAAACCGAAAGCTGGGTCTATTACATCATCGGCTGGTGAAAAAGGTTCGGAGCATGTACGCCTGGGTGGCGTAGCATACCAACTTTCGAAACAACTTAAAGATGCCGGCTGCAAGGCTGAAATTCGCGAAACCGTTTTGGGACATGTGCAGCGCGGAGGAACACCAACTGCATTTGATCGTGTACTGGCCTCTTTGTTTGGTGTAAAAGCCTTTGAACTTGTCCTCAACAAAGAGTTTGGGCGTATGGTTGCATTCAAAAATAACACTGTTACATCGGTAAGCCTGGAAGAGGCAACGGCCGAATATAATTTCTTAAGCCAGAATTCGTACCTTGTTAAATCAGCCAAAGGGTTAGGAATAAGTTTTGGAGATTAACTGGTATGACAAAAATTAAACTTTCTACCTCCATTAAAGCACCTATTGATCGATGCTTTGATTTAGCGCGGAGTGTTGATCTGCATAAACTCTCTATGCAACATGCGCGCGAAGAAATTGCCGGAGGCGTTGAAACCGGTTTAATGAAATTAAATGATACCGTTACCTGGAAAGCCACACACTTCGGCATCCGGTTTACGTTACAATCGGCCATTACAAAATTTACGAGGCCCTTCTCTTTTACGGACAAGATGGTGCGTGGACCTTTTAGCGCAATGGTGCACGATCATTTCTTCTACAGCGAGGAAAATTGTACTATCATGATCGATCATTTTTATTTTCAATCACCCCTTGGACTGGTAGGTGAACTAACCGATTCGTTGGTATTGAAAAATTACTTAACACGATTGCTTACTCAGCGTAACGCTGTTATAAAAAAGTATGCAGAGGGCGATGACTGGCAAAGGGTGCTTTCTAAAGACAGATGGCAGCCCAACCTAATTTAAGCCGCAGCTATTTATTTACAATCATCTCTTATCTAAACGTAAGGCTCCAACGGAAGCGTTCAACCTACACCAGCCTTCAATCTCCAAAATGAGAGTGTAGTGCAAAAATGCATTCTTCTGGTTTTAGAGGATGAGGCGCCTTAATCTCTTTTTCTTACCTTGCCGCCTCTAAAAATCATGCTCTAAACCATTTGTTATGAAAACTGTTACCGACATTAATTTTAAAGGCAAGCGCGCCCTTATCCGCGTAGATTTTAATGTACCCTTAGATAAATCGTTTGAAGTAACAGATGATAACCGAATACGCGCCACCATCCCTACCCTAAAAAAAATTCTGGCTGATGGCGGCAGTTGTGTATTGATGAGCCACCTGGGCCGACCTAAAGAAGGACCTGATGAAAAATACTCCTTAAAGCATACCCTTAAAACTACTGAAGCATTGCTGGGTGTAAAAGTGAAATTTGCAAACGACTGCATTGGAGATGAGGCTTATAAACTCTCAGCTGATTTAAAGCCAGGCGAAGTACTCTTGCTCGAAAACCTGCGCTTCTACAAACAGGAAGAAAAAGGCGATGTAGCCTTTGCCGAAAAACTTTCCAAACATGGCGATATTTATGTAAACGATGCCTTTGGTACCGCACACCGCGCTCATGCTTCAACCACCATTGTAGCCCAGTTCTTTCAAACCAAATGTGCCGGGTTTGTTATGACTGCTGAGTTAGACAACGCTAAAAAAGTGCTGGAGAATGCTGCCAAACCATTTACTGCCATTATGGGTGGCGCTAAGATATCCGACAAGATTTTAATTATTGAAAAATTATTAGACAAAGTAAGCCACCTGATTATTGGTGGAGGCATGGCCTACACCTTCTTCAAAGCGTTGGGTGGAAACATTGGTAACTCGCTGGTAGAAGAAGATAAACTCGAGCTAGCCAAAGAATTGATTCAAAAAGCAAAAGCAAAAGGTGTTGAGTTACACTTACCCATTGACTCTGTTATTGCTGATAAATTTGATGCCAATGCCAATACACAAGCCGCTACCAACAATGCAATACCCGCAGGTTGGATGGGACTGGATATTGGACCCCAAGCTATTGCCGTGTTTAGTAAAGTGGTTGAAAACTCGAAGACTATTTTATGGAATGGGCCAATGGGTGTGTTTGAAATGAAGAAGTTCGAACAAGGCACAAAATCCATAGCCGAAGCCGTTGTACGGGCAACTGGCAAAGGTGCGTTTTCATTAATTGGTGGGGGCGATTCGGCTGCAGCCGTAGCACAGTTTGGCTTTGAAGAAAAGGTAAGCTATGTGTCTACCGGTGGTGGTGCATTGCTGGAATACTTTGAAGGAAAAGTATTGCCAGGGGTTAAAGCATTAGAATAAAAACCAACTACTCATTTTCAAAGAAAGAAGAGGCTGTCTCAAAAGTCAAATTAAGATTGGAATGTCATTCCGGCCTTGTGCCGGAATCTCGTTTAGTACCACGAAATCGAGATCGCGGAACAAATCCGCGATGACAGAATGACTTTTGAGACAGCCTCTTCTTTTTTTTCAGACCTCTATACATTCATTTATACTATCTGGTAATCTGAATTATGTTGCGTTCGCCAATAAGCGATAGTGTCCTGGTATTATTGCTCACTACTTCCTGATTAACACTTATCTTCTTCGCTCCGCTTACATCAATCAACACCTGCCATTCGGGCTTAGTCTGTTGAATCTGGTATTCAATATACTCTGCGCTGCGTACAATTTTAAGGTTAATGGTATTGTTACCCACCTTCACATTCTCCAGAACCGCTTCATTCCAGGCATCAGGTAAATTAGGCGAAATAAAAATTCGNNCCATAAATATTCCAGGCTTGCACTACCATACCAAAGTCGGGCGAGACTTCGTACATCGAACCCGGCAATGCATAACTAAATGACTGCTGAAGTTTTTTAATATAGGTCAACGCTTCATCGGGTTTACCATAGTTCGCGGCAGCCACGGCCAACACTCCGGTAGGCACTGTCATTACTGCACCGGTGTACGAGAATGTTTTCTTCCGGGATTTTAATACTACGCTATCCGGTTCATCGCTACGATCAATACCAGTAACATATACACCAAACGGATTTTCGTACTTCTTAGCGGTTTGCAATGCGGCCAAGGCTTTCGGCTTATCCGCTACTCCGGTTTCCATTGGGGTATTTACAACCCAGTTGTGATAGACTACAAACGGAAAATGTTTTCCGGTTGCATACGTCTTCATTTTCTGTTCAGTAGTTTTCAATTCTTTAACGGCCCAAGGCTTGCCCAACGTATCAGCACGAACAAGTGCTGCTGCTACAATGGGTTTAGCTTCTGTAACTGTTCCTCTGAAATCTCCAAACGATTGCTCCTGTTCATTCCACCACTCCGTGTTAATCTTACTTTTTAATTCATCGGTCATTCTTTGATATTCAGAAGCAAGTTGCTTCTCTCCCATCCAGGTTGCTAAAGCTGCCGCACTGGCCATTGCTTGTTGCGTGTAAGCGACTACATCAATCATCTCCGTATCTAAACCATGTATCTCCATCATGCCATTTCCGTTCGGATATCCGTTTCCATCGGGGTCCATCGTTTTAGTCAGCCACTCAACACCTTGCTTAACAGCAGGAAAAAGTTGGGCAATCAATTCCTTATCACCGGTCCAATCGGCATAGATTTTAAGCATGGTAATATATTGTGCCGTTTCATTTACGTTGCCGGGATTGAACACCGCCCCGTTGGTGGAAACTTCATGAATGATGCGCCCATTGGTATTTGTCTGCTGCGAAATTTTACTGAGCAATTGAATAGATTGTTTTGCCAGATTGTGGTTGCCGGTAGCCAGCACACCTTGCAAAGCGTACGTCATATCGGCACCAAACCACCACGGGTAATCGGGTAAGCCGGCTGAAATTGCACGGCCTTGTTCAGGTACTGCACGCACCAACCATTCGGTATTGTACTTCAACCACTCATACATCTGCTCAATTTCTTTATCGGGAATGATAAGATTGGCTGTGGCTCGGGTTTGATTATAGTGCTTAATTTTCTGCGCCAGCTTATCTGAACCCGTAGTTTTTAATAGCGAATAAGTTTCGAGCAGGGCGTCTTCAGACTGATATGAACCAGCAATAAAAAATGGAATTGTTTTCACTTCGCCCGGTGGAATCTTTATCTCATAAACCAATGTTCCATTTACACCTAATCCCTTTCTTTCGGTATCGCACACGGGGGTATCTAAATACTTGTTGTTTTTCAGGGAAGATCCATACATGACGTGCCAGGAATTACTTTTATCCTTCGCCACCGCAGCCGATACCTTTTCATTAAAATGGATTTCGTCTTCGGCATCTATCATATTAGTGCGTTCTCCCAGCCACGTAGGTCTAAGGTCAACCATGCCGGTAAAAGAAAACTCAAGTTGCTTTGCTTCGCTTCCAGTATTTAAAATTTTATATTCTACAATCATCCCTTCCAAACTATCGGGCACAAATTGGAAACGTTCTACCTCAATAGCTTCTTCCTGCCAGGTAAAGTGGTGTCTGTTACCTACGGGATAATTCACAAAACTATCAGCCTGATTAAGGCAAATCGAATTTCCTGTATGTGATGTAATTGCTGCTGTAAATCCGTCCATCAGTTTAATGGGGTGATTCCAGATACCACCCATTTCACCAGTTATATGCCAACCAAGATCAGGGAACGATCCATCCTGATGCCCTACCATATAAACCCGATCGCCAGCCGTTACAAAGGGAGACGGCAGGTATTGTGGCTTTCCGGTAATAGCGGGTTGAGATGGAACAAAATAGAGATGAGTCTCTGGTTTGGAACAAGCGATCAACACCAAAAAAATAAGTAGAAAAAAGTTTGTCTTCATAGAGCATGAAGATAGTATTTTGTTATTTATCTATTGAAAATAAAATGCACAAGCGTAACGCTTGGGTCATAATTAGACATTATTCAAGTTACTCACTCCTCAACGCTCCAATCGGATTTTGAATAGCTGCCTTAATGGACTGATAACTTACGGTAAGCCAGGCAATAACCAAAGCCGAGGCTCCCGATACCAGAAAAATCCAAACACCAATCGTAATCCGGTAAGCAAAATTTTGAAGCCACCAGGTTTCCATTACATACCAGGCCACCGGAACAGCTAATGCAAAAGCAATCAAAATCATTTTGGTGAAATCCATCGATAGCAACAATACAACATTAGCCACTGATGATCCCAACACTTTTCTAACCCCAATCTCTTTTGTACGTAAGCTCGTGATGTATGCGGATAGGGCGAACAAACCAATACAAGAAACCAAAATGGCTAATCCGGAAAATACAGCAAACAGTTTGCCCGATTGCTGCTCGCTCATATACTGTGCATTCAGGTTCTCATCGAGGAATAAAAACTTAAACGGCTCTTCCGGTTGCAATTCCTTCCACTTTGCCTCAATAGATTTTATTGCATCTGGTATTTGTCCGGATTTAATACGAGTAACAAAAAACTGATTGCCCCCGCCAAAGGCTTCATTGCTTTGAATAACCAACGGAGTTACTTTATCGCGCAGCGACATAAAATTAAAATCTTTTACTACGCCTACAACTACAAACGGAACGCCTACATTTTGCCCATCGCGCTCCTGCATGTCAATTAGCTTTCTTCCCACTGGATTCTCCAGACCCATGGCTTTTACTGCCGCTTCATTCAGAATTACGTTCAACGAATCATTCATGTCCTCAGAAAACCACCTGCCTTCGGTTAATTCAAAACCCAGCACCTCAGCCAGGTTATCGGCCACAATCATGGTTTTGGTTGTAAGAATTTCTGATGATCCTTCCGGTTGAAACTGAATACCAAAGAAATCGCCTTCCTCGCCCGGAATAGCAAATGAACCGGCTGCTCCGGCTACTTCGGGCATGCGTTTCAATTCTTCTACAAACGTTTTACCCATTTGCGGAGTAAGACTAAAACCACCTTGAACAACTAAAACCTGATCGCGATTAAATCCAAGCGATTTTTCTGACATGAACTTCATCTGCTGATAGATCACCATTGTACCAATCATAAGAATTATAGAAATCCAAAATTGAAAAATCACTAATCCGTTTCGGATCCATTTTCCCTTGCTACTGCCGGTAAACTTCCCTTTCAACACTACTACCGGGTTAAAGGAAGAAAGAACAAAAGAGGGATAGCTGCCGGCCAGCAAGCCAACAAACAGCGAAAGAACAAGCAGGCCACCTATACTCTGAATTGTGAAGGGAAACACCAGTATCTTATCTGTAAGGTTATTGAAAAATGGCAAAGAGATATAAATTATACCCACGGCCAAAACCACTCCTATTGCACTAAGCACAAACGACTCGGTTAAAAACTGGCTTACCAGTTGTTGGCGGAAAGAACCCATTACTTTACGTACGCCAACTTCTCTGGCTCGCTCTGCCGAGCGGGCTGTGGCCAGATTCATAAAGTTTATACAAGCAATAATTAAAATGAGTATAGCTACCGAAATCATAATGTAAACTGAAGTTCGGTTACCGGAAGGTTTCATTTGAGCTTCCAGATTGGTTGGATCCAGATGAATGGACGCGAGTGGTTGCAGAAAATAACGATAACCATTTCCTTCTTTCGTATAGTCGGCCCACGACTTGCCCAGGTTGCGTTCAATCTGCGCGGCCGCATACGTATCAACCATTTTTGGAATCTTGGCTTCGGTAGCGGCTGCATCAGAGCCGGGCTTTAATTTGAAATAAGTAAACGTAGAGAAGCTTGTAAAATTCTCTTGTGCAGCAAATGGAAAAGTTGATATAGCCAATACTGCATTAAACCTGAAGTGCGAATTGGGCGGAACATCGGGCAATACCCCTACTACTTTAAATTCCAGTTCGCCACCCGTAAGAATTTTTCCAATTGGATCAACATCGCCAAAGTAACGTTTCGCTGCTGTCTCGGTTAACAAAATCTCGTTGGCCGACTTAAGTGCCTCTTCCCTATTTCCTTTTAATAAAGGAAAACTAAACACACGGAGAAAACTGGAATCTGTTGCCAGCACAAATTCCTCATCAAATTGAATACGCTCTCCACGCTCGTTCTTATAAGCTAACCTGAAATTGTTGAAGCCAAACACGTTCACCGATTCTTCCACCTCAGGAAAATCGCGACCAATAACACCTTCGAACGAGTGGGGCACAACGGCATAATATGTTGAGTGATTGGGGTACTTTCTCTCCAGCACCATGCGATAGATACGTTCATGATCCTGAAAAAATTTATCGTACGAAAATTCATTCTGTACAAACAGCACAATCAACAAACAACTGGCAATACCAACGGCCAGGCCTGTTACATTTATAAAAGCGTAAACTTTTTGTTTAAGTAAACTGCGAATCGCAATTTTCAGGTTGTTATAGAGCATGATGAAGATTTTAGGCTATTGGGAATACTCCTTTAAACGGAGATGGTTACCAAAAGGATTTAGTTTTATCAACACAGTTTTCGCTGCTGCCGGACCTTCCAACCTGCTGACCCTAAAAAAGATAAGATTTTTAATAAAGGGTCAGGTCGAAATACCTGACCGTACTGAAGACGGCTGCGGCTTTCGAAGTGTGTCTTTGTCCCATGTGGCTGAAAGAAATTAAGAAAACTAAACTTCATACTTACACGTCAACCCGCAGCTGGCATCAAACTTTTTGTTAGCGCCAGTTTGTTTTAATCTACATTATGCAGTCTACTCTTATTTCGCTCTTTGTATAATTCAACCAAATTACCCACTCTGTCAAAATGGTACTTAAGACCTGTCAGGTTTATCTCAATATCTTCTCGAGTTCCGACTATTAATATTAAGTAGTATTCAGAAAATGACTTTGATGGTACCTTTCTTATTAATGTACACAAAATGATTTTCCAAGGAATTAAATTTCCAGATTTGTTGATTCCGTGTTCACTGATAGTAAAGTCATTTTTGTTTGTTTTAAAATCAATAACTAACCAGGTAATAACTCCAATAAGAGCAGCATTAACTCCAATAACTATCAAATCAAATCCTTTAAATTCTGTGTTGATAAACCCAAATACCATTAAAAAAATGATGGCTAATATCCCAAGTCCATAATTTAAATATGATTTACCTACGTATGTACTAGAAGGGAGGTCTTTTTCACAATTGGGTTTTATAGACTTCGTTACTTTAGTAACTTCATACTCAGTAATTTCTCCTAATAGTTTCTTTATTATCCCCTTTTTTTCAGTCAATCCATACTTTTGAATTTTCTCAACTATAATTCTTTTGTACTCGTTATCGTCCAAGTGAAAATTATTACAGTTGTCTTCGAAGTCAGCTTGCTTTTTTGTGATTGAACAAATTAATCCTTTGTCCTTATTGAAATGACGATTAGTACAAAGTGAGCAAAATCTTAAATGAAATTCTCTGTCCATAAACAAATTGGCGCCAACAAATCAATATAAGAAACAAGTTTCCTATATCCCCTTATTGTTAATCTCACTAAATTATGCAACCAGCTGATTAGTTCAAAGCTCTTTGAAGTCAGGTTTTTCAACCTGACTTCTTGTAATCATTTAAGTAGGCAGTCGGGATGGAAGGCCAAATTGTATTGGAGAAGTTAGTATTTTTTTTCGCTGATGTTAGTCTTCCGGCCTGACTGCTCCTAAAAAGATAAGATTTTGATTAAAGCGGTCAGGTCGAAAGACCTAAGCGCACTGTATTGATACTTCGAAATTACAGTAAAAAAACAAGCAATCTCAGGAATAACGCTCCGGATCAAACGGCTGCATTTTTATTTCAGGATGCTTACCCGAAACCAAATCCGCAACAATTCTTCCTGTGCCGGGCCCCAGGCTTAAACCCATCATGGCATGTCCAGTCGCAAAAATTAAGTTTTTGATTTTTTGTGATCTCCCAATATAAGGCAACCCATCGGGTGAGCAAGGCCGTAGCCCATGCCACACTTGCTTTACTTCCGGCATCGGCACCTTCATGTCGGGATAGTAGCGTGGTATCGAATCTACAATCCCCTTTACCCGGTTCATGCTGATGCGATGATCCACACCGGTTATCTCCATGGTACCTCCGAAACGAAGGGTATTGCCCATAGGGGTTACCGCTACACGCGCTTCCAGAAAGATGGAAGGAATACGAATATTCTTTTCAACATCTGAAAGAGTAAAACTATATCCTTTCCCCGCCTGCATGGGCAAGGTTAATTTTAATCGCGAAGCTACCTCACCCGACCATGAACCCGTTGCTAAGATTACTTCATCAAACTCAAAGTTTTCATTTGATGTTACAATGGATTTGATTTTTTTTCCTTCAACATAAAAGTTGGTTACGGTTGTGTCGGGCACGAAAGTTACTCCCTTTGCTTTCAGGTGGGAAACAAGTTGTTTCACCAATACTTGCGGGGTAAGGTGTGCATCGCCTGGAAAATAAACCCCGCCCCGCACCGTTACTTTTACATCCGGCTCAAGCTGTTGAACTTCTTCTGGTGAAAGAATCCGCGCCTCAACACCATAATCGTTGGCAATGGTAGCCGCTTCAGTTTCTTCGTGTTCTGTTTCGCGGGTTTGGAAGAGCATGAGCAGGCCGCGCTCGTGATACCCGAAGTCGAACGGCAACTCATTAACCCAATTCTGGTAGCAGGCTTTACTATAAAGGCTTAGCTCTTTTAATGCAGGAATTGATTTTGAAACATGGCTTTTATTAGCATGGCGATAAAACTCCCAACCCCACTTTAGTAACTCTCCACTTAAGCGCGGGCGCACATAAAACGGGCTCCTTGCGTTAAACATCCAGCGTATGCCTTTAGCGATCATGCCCGGTGCAGCTAATGGAAAAATGTGACTGGGTACAACCATCCCTGCATTTCCAAACGAACATCCATCCAACAGGTCGCTTTTATCGATGATGGTTACCTGGTGTCCGGCCCGGTTGAGGTAATAAGCTGAACTTAATCCAATGATGCCGCCTCCTATTATTCCAATGTGCATGTTGCTCGTTTCTTCAATCGTAATGAAACCTGCAGGATAAGATTCTGATCTCAGAATCTGTTACCTCATAAACTAAACGATGTTCTTGTGTTATTCTTCGCGACCATTTTCCATGAAGCGAATGCTTTAACGGTTCTGGTTTGCCTACTCCGGAAAAGGGGGATTCGGTTATAGCAGTAATTAAAATAACTATACGATTTGAAATCTTGGGATTTGTTTGTTTCCAGTGATCCAGTTGCTGAAGGGCTGTAGGACTGAAAACAATTTTTCTCATTTCAGATATTTGGCTTGAAGTTCAGCTACCGTCATGGGCACTCCCTTACCCTTCTCCAAATCTTCTATCGACTGGTAAAGTTGCTTTTCATTTGCCTTCGTTGACAAAAGGTAACTTGTCTCATCAAGTTGTTCTGAAACAGTAATTTCAATGTCCTTATCCTTAAAAGCTTCTTGAATTGATTTTATCAAATCAGCATTTAGGTTTTTTGCATTAAGTCTATAAATCGTTTCCATATTCAAATTTAACAGATATAAGCTAACGAAACACAAAAGTAAACAAGCAACCGTCTAAATCACCTGAAATCCATATGCATACGGGTCATCGTCCGGATCGATGGTAATAGTATTGTGTCCATAAACCTTGGCCCAACCTTCTACGCTCGGGATAATAGCTGGCTTGCCATGCAATTCAGTTTCTTCCTCTATGCGACCAATAAACTTCGAACCAATAATACTTTCGTGAATAAAGTCCTGACCCTTTCTCAATTTACCTTTCGCAAACCATTGCGCCAATCGTGCCGAGGTTCCTGTGCCACATGGCGAACGATCAATTGCCTTATCTCCATAAAACACCGCATTGCGTGCTGAGGAAGTTGGGTCAAGTACTTTACCCGTCCATAAAATATGACTGCACCCATTAATGGTCGGATTATCGGGATGAACAAAAGTGTATTTGGCGTTGATGTTCTTTCGTAAGGCACGACTCCAGCTAATCAGTTGATCGGCCGTGTAGTGTTCCAGTCCAGGAAAATTTTTCTGCACATCTACAATGGCATAAAAATTCCCACCATAGGAAACATCTAATGTAAGTTCGCCAAGATCAGGACATTCTGCAGTAATATTTTCTGCCGCCAGGTAAGCTTTTACATTCCGGATTTTTACTGACTTTACTTTTTTACCTTCCTGTTTATACTCGATACGTACCAGTCCGGCAGGCACTTCCAGGTTTAGTACACCAGGCGTTTTTGGTTTTACTAAGCCCTCTTCAATGGCGATTGTTACCGTACCAATTGTTCCGTGGCCACACATGGGCAGGCAACCGCTGGTTTCAATAAACAACACACCCACATCGTTGGCCGGATCGGATGGCGGATATAAAATACTTCCACTCATCATATCGTGCCCGCGTGGTTCAAACATCAATCCTTTACGTATCCAATCATACTCACGCAAAAAATGCTGACGCTTTTCGCTCATGTTCTTACCAATCAACTCAGGCCCGCCTTCGGCTACCACACGAACGGGGTTGCCGCAGGTGTGAGCGTCTATGCATTTGAATGTGTGTATCATAATTAACTAATAGTAAGCAGTAAGCAGGCGGCAGTAGGCGGTTGGCAGTTTGTAATATTAAAATTAGGTCTTAATCAGTTTACGCTTAAAATTCAATCTTCCAAATTTCGCTTTGATTCTCTTACTTCCATTTTATAAGATTACTTGATTGTTTTATTTGAAATTGCGAGTAATACAAATAACAAGTATCTAAAAATCCGTTTTATATACTTATCTGAAAAACATAAAAGACTCTATACTGCATACTGCCGCCTGCTTACTGCTTACTTTTTAAATTCTCCATTAACCATCCTCCAAATCCCCAATGGGTTTTCGGTTATCAACTCATCTGGCAATAATGCTTCAGGAAAATTCTGAAAGGCAACTGGTCGCGCAAAGCGTTTAATGGCATCTGCCCCCACAGCCGTAAACCGCGAATCGGTTGTGGCAGGATAAGGACCGCCATGCATTTGTGCCGGACAAACTTCTACTCCCGTAGGCACACCATTAATAACTAACCGGCCGGCTTTTTCTACCAACACATTCAATAAAGCTTTATGTTTGGCAATCTCTGTTTCATCACCTATCAGGGTGGAAGTAAGTTGTCCGTGCCCTTTAACTACAACAGCATACAACTCGTTAATGTCTTTACATTTTATAATCAATGAAAATGGGCCAAACACTTCTTCCGATAAAGTTGAGTTTTTCAAAAATGCATCTGCCGATACGGATGCAATGAATGGAGCTCCTTGTGTTGTATCTCCTCTTGTAATGGATTGTGCTTCAACCTTTACTCCCTTTTGTTCAAGCGCAATCGCAAGTCGCTTAGCATAATTATCGGCTATACCTTGGTGCAGCATAGTGCCGGGTAATGCCTTTTGTATTTCGATTGAAAGCACGGAAATAAAATTTTGAAGCGCTTCATTTTCGATGGCAATGATTAAACCGGGATTAGTACAGAACTGCCCAACGCCTAATGTTATAGAGGCAGCTAACATACTTGCTGTCTTTGCCGAATCACGCGAAAGCGAATCAGGAAGTAAGATTACCGGATTGATACTACTCAGCTCGGCAAATACCGGAATGGGTTCAGTGCGTTGATTGGCCAGATCAAACAATGCTTTGCCTCCAGCCAATGAACCTGTAAACCCAACTGCTTTGGTAAACGGATGTTTTACCAGGGCTTGTCCTATTTCAAAACCATGGCCATGCACATGTTGAAATACCGCTGAGGGCATACCGGTTTTTGAAGCTGCCTTCTCAATGGCACCCGCCACCAATTTTGAAGTTTCAAGATGGGCAGGATGTGCTTTTACAATTACCGGGCAACCCGCTGCCAATGCAGAAATAGTATCGCCTCCGGCTGTTGAATAAGCTAATGGAAAATTTGCTGCGCCAAACACAACCACCGGCCCTATGGGCACCAACATTTTTCGCATATCGGGTTTAGGGGCCGGCATGCGATTGGGCAATGCTGTATCTACGCGCGCATCTACCCACGAACCTTCTTCTACTAAATCAGCAAACATGCGACAATGGCCGGTAGTACGACCACGCTCGTTAACAATGCGCGCTTCCGGCAAATTAGTTTCGCGCATAGCGGTTTCAACCAATTCTTTTCCCATCGCTTCAATTTCGTCTGCTATAGCACGCAGAAATGTTGCCTTCTTCCTGCCAGAAAAATTTTTATATGCCAAGAAAGCAACCTGCGCTTTATTCAATGCCTCGTCAACTGTTTCCATAACCTGAAATTTAAGATTGGGAATTTAAACCTTCGAATTACAAATTGGGCCTGGTAGCAATTCCTTCGCGAATAATTTTTAGGACTCTTTCCCGCTCCTCGCCTATTAACGTTAATCGCGGAGCCCGTACAAATTCTGAACCCAGCCCAACTTCCTGCTCGGCCAGTTTAATATATTGAACCAATTTCGGATGAATATCCAATTCCAGCAAAGGCAAAAACCACCGATAAATTTTTAAGGCCTCCTCTATTTTACCTGCCTTGGTTAATTTATAAAGGGCAACCGTTTCTTTCGGAAATGCGCAAACCAAACCGGCCACAACACCATTAGCACCCAGCATCAACTCTTCCATAGTAATGGTATCTACACCGCAAAGAATTTTAAACCGGTCGCCAAACCGATTAATCATGCGGGTAACATTGCTTACATCGCGGGTTGATTCTTTTACAGCTTGTATGTTTTCTGCTTCGGCCAGCTCGGCAAACATATCCAGCGTAACTTCAATTTTATAATCAACCGGATTATTATAAATCATAATCGGCAGGCTGGTACTTTTTGCAACGGTCTTAAAATATGTTACCGTTTCGCGGTGATCGGATTTATAGCGCATGGGCGGCAACATCATCAATCCTGTCGCTCCTGATTTTTCTGCCTGCTCTGCCTGCTTAATTGCTTCACGGGTACTGCCTTCAGCAATGTTCATCACCACCGGTACTTTACCTGCTACTTTCTGAACCGTAAACCGTACCAGCTCAAATTTCTCTTCATTACTTAACACACTGGCTTCGCCCAGCGTGCCGCCAAGAATTACACCCTCCACACCGGCATCAAGCTGTGCCTTCAGGTTTTTTTCGAATAATGGAAAATCCAATTTGTCATCAGCGGTAAACTTAGTTGTAAGTGCCGGAAAAATACCTTGCCATGAAACAGCCATAGTCGTAATTGTTTAAATACCTGAAATCGTTAGGCAAAAGTAGCTTTTAAAGCATTTGTCTAATTCGCGCATAATACCCTAATCTGATACTATTTTGACTAATTTTAAAAGATTTTGAAATACAATTATATCAAAATCACATTACATGAAGGTTATCCCCTTTCAGGTACCAAAAACAGAACAAGAGGCTTTCCGGTTGCAAATCGACCGGTTACCCTACTTCTATGATCGTTTGCATCAGCATAAAGAAATACAGATTATGCTGATTGAAAAAGGAGAAGGCACCTTGATTGCCGGAGATTATGTTGGCCGATTTACAGCTGGTGAAGTGTACCTGATTGGCAGTGGCCAACCCCATGTGTTTCGCTGCGATGAAAACTATTACCACCCACGTAGTAAAAAAAAGGTTCAGGCTGTTTCACTCTATTTCGACAAGCATTATATGGGTGAATCGTTCTGGCATCTGAACGAGGTAAAAGACATTCATCAGTTTTTGTTGCGCCTGGGTACAAGCCGGGCCGAAGACATTTTACAGAAAGAAGTTAGTGAATTGATTCAGAAAATTTCATCGGCTGAAAAAACCACAAGGTTGATTTTATTTCTTCAATTGCTTACACGCTGTGCTCAATCAAAAAAATTAAAATCCCTTTCGGTTGCCCCCATAAATACCGGAACCCTGGACGAAGACAAACGGATGAACGATGTGCTACAGTTTACCTTCAGACAAAGCCATCGCAAAATAAAAATAAGTGAAGCAGCCTCAATCGCTAACCTGTCGGGCGAAGCCTTTTGCCGGTACTTTAAAGTGCGCACCCGAAAAACGTATACTAATTTTTTAAATGAAGTTCGCATTAGCCAGGCCTGCAAAATGCTGATTGAAGGAAACTTCTCTATTCAATCCATTTGCTTCGATTCGGGCTTTCAAAACCTGTCGCACTTTAACCGGCAGTTTAAAAAGGTTACCGGTAAAACGCCATCACGATATATACAGACAAGCAGGGCGGTAACTGGTTAGTTAAAAATTAACCTGGAATATTTTTCTGATCAACATCAACCACCTAACTTACCTGCTGAGTTTAATTTTTATTCTAACCTGCCTATCCGCCAAATTATGGTTAAGTATTTCTTCTGCTTTTTTATTGCAATCCTTACCTCTTTCGCTTCCTTTTCGCAAGAGAATTGTACCAACCTGATTGATGATGCACCGTAAAGTCAGACTGTTCTGAGGCAGAGCATCAACTAAACAGACGTACTGAGTTTCTGATTGTGAAATACTAGTGTCCGGTAAAACCTAATTTCAATAATAAGTAAAGTCGTGCCGACTGCTAACAGAATTTAAAATGATGAATGATTTCGACACCGAACCCGATGCGCCTTCTTAAGAAAGCATCAGGAAACCCGTTCTATCGCGGTTATAGGTTGCGCGCTGAAAAAAATTAGCACTTCAAATGCAGCGGGTAGTCAGCACAATTCGCCCAGAGCTTTTAGCACCGGGTTGTTACCCGGTGCTAAAGATATAACACCCCTTCGGGGTTGAGTCTAAAATCAAAACAATTCCCCTGGTTACGCTCGTTAATTAGTTTAGTTTTTTTCTGTTTACCTAACCGGGCAGCCAATTCATTTGCATAATTTGGGGACGTTATTTACCCTATTATGGCAGACCATCCCAACCTAAACGAGCTCCTTCAAAAATTACAAGCTGCTGAAATGCGGCAGCAGCAACTGGCATTCGATATCAAAGAACTTCGCAGGCAAGTACAATCGTTCCAACCCAAAGAAGAACCAGAGGTAAAAACAGTTGAACCAATTGTTGCGCCTGTTGTGATACAGGAGGAGAAGACACAAATTCAACAAATAACACCAAAGCCTTCAAAGCCTAAGCAAAAAACAGCCTGGGAAGACTTTATTGGCACCAATCTCCTTAATAAAATTGGCATTGTTGTGTTGGTAATTGGTATTGGCTTTGGCGTAAAGTATGCTATCGATCATCAAATGCTTAATCCGTTAACCCGAATTATTCTGGGTTATCTGGCCGGTAGCGCCTTATTGGGCATTGCCCTAAAACTTAAAAAAAATTATGCGGCTTTCAGCGCAGTATTATTGAGTGGTGGCATGGCAAGCCTGTACTTCATTACCTATGCAGCATACGATTTTTACCAGCTTATTCCTCAATTGGTTGCGTTTGTGCTAATGGTTTTATTTACTACTTTCACCGTATTTGCTGCGCTTCAATATAAACAACAAGTAATTGCCATCATCGGGTTGGTAGGTGCCTATGCGGTTCCGTTTTTATTAAGCGATGGCTCGGGTCGTGTGGTGGTTTTACTTTCTTATGTACTGGTTATTAACACCGGCATACTCTTCATTTCTTTTAAGCAAGATTGGCGTGGGCTATTCCGGTTTGCTTTTATCCTTACATGGTTAATAGTTTTTTCGTGGCTTATAACCGACTACTACTACGAAAAGCATTTATGGATAATATTGGGTTTTACCCTTGTTTACTTTATTCAGTTTTATCTGGCCTTCCTCGTATCTAAATTATCGGCACAGCAAAATTTAAAAATTGGCGACATCTCCCTTATCTTAAGCAACAGCTTCATCTATTATGGTTTAGGATATGGCGCCATTAGCGATCATCCAAATGGCGAATATTTTCTAGGCTTATTTACTGCATTTAATGCAATAATTCATTTTGCTATATGCCTGGTGTTGTATTATAAACTTAGGCAAGTGCGCGATGTCTTCTACTTCGTAGCCGGTATGGTGCTTACTTTTCTCACGCTTGCGGTACCCGTACAACTGGAAGGTAACTGGGTAACCGTTACATGGGCATTAGAAGCAGTTTTACTTTTCTGGATTGGGCGCACTAAAAAATTTCCGGTGTACGAACTTCTCTCCTACCCATTAATAGGGCTTGCTCTATTAAGCTTGTTGCATGATTGGAGTGCGCTGAGCTTTGCTTACAACGATTACTATTACTATACGGATAACGACATCACCTTTGCATCATTTATAAATGTCTATTTTCTTACTGGAATATTGGTATCAGTAATGTTTGGGGCAACCCACTGGCTTTCCTCTAAAACTGCATACGAAAAACCACATACCTGGCTCGACAAAATTGTACCCTTAATGGCGTTTATACTGCCAGCCGGTTTTATTCTAGTCTTATACACATCTATTCTGAAAGAAATAAGTCTGTATTTCAATCAGCAATATTATCTAACTTCTATCAAGCAAGAGGTTAATCAATACAATTACGATTGGCCTTCCTTCAAAGCAATATGGCTCATTATCTACAGTGCGGCATTTATTTTAATTATGTGGTTCATTAACCAAAAGTTTATCAGAAATATCCTTTTAAATAAAGTAGCGGCCGGAGCAAGTATACTACTTGTAATTACCTTTTTATCGGGTGGTTTAGTGGCTTTGGAAGCACTTCGTAATACCTACCTGAATGAAGATATCTACTTTGTGCACAGCTTTTGGAATATAGTCATCAGGTATATCAGTTATCTGTTTATCGGGTTAATACTCTACCTCATCTACTCGGTTGTTCAGCATGAGAACAAAACATTACTTACCCGATGGGAACGATTGTTCTTTCATTTTTCATTGCTTACTATTCTAAGTTCAGAATTGCTTTCCTGGCTGGCCCTGAATAATATACACGATGGAGTACGATTAGCCTTAAGTATTTTATGGGGTGCCTACGCGCTTTATCTTATCGTCTGGGGATTCACCAAGAACTTTGCCTTTTTACGCATTAGTGGCATTGTACTTTTTGGAATTACGCTGGCCAAGTTATTTCTATACGACCTTACCGGAATGAGTACAATTGCCAAAACTATTGTACTTATGGTACTGGGCGCCTTATTACTTACGGCATCATTTATCTATAACAAAAGAAAAAAAAACAATCCAACGGATGAACCGAACGAATAGCCTGATTGCATTTTTGCTGCTTCCCTTGTGCAGCCTTGCTCAATTTACCTACGAAAGAAAGGTTTCGGAAGTTACCCAATCGGGTTGGTACCGTATTTCGCTGCCTGCTGAACTATTACCAAAATTAAAAACCGATTTTGCAGATATTCGACTCTATTCGTCATCCAACAATACCACAGAAATTCCATACTTGTTACAAATTGCAAAAGATGAAATCTCACAAACTCCCGTTTCATTAGAACCTTTCAACCTCTCACGCCAGGGAGCCGCATTATTCTTTACTGTCAAGCTAAATCCAAATGAACCTATCAACAGCATTACATTAAACTTCGCTCAACAGAATTACGATTCGGAAGTAACAGTAGAGGGCAGCTTTAATCAACGCGAGTGGTTTAAAATTCAAACCAGCAGGATTATCTCTCTGGCAAACACACCCGTAAACTATATCTATAATCACATCACCTTCCCATCATCCACCTATACGTACCTCCGGTTTACTATTCATAAAGGTGCCCACCTTACCCTTGATCAAATAAATTTCCATCAAAACAAAACAGTAAAAGGTGTGTTTACAGAAATTGCTTCTTCTTTGTTAAGTGAAACGATAGATAAACGAAGTGAATTTAACCTGGTCTTTAACCAGCCTGTACTCCTTTCGCGATTAAGTCTTGAGGCTTCACCTGATCAACAATTTTACAGAAGCGTTTCAATTGATTGGCTTTACGATAGTATTAAATCTGAAAAAGGAGTACATTATCAATATCAACCGCTTTACACCGGTGTTATCAGTTCTTTCAAGCAGGACACACTTCATTTTAATCCCCGGGTTGTAAAACAAATAAGAGTAATCGTTTACAATCAGGATAACCCTCCCGTTCAGATAAAGCGTATTCATGCCTGGGCTCCTCAGGTTTATCTTGTTACAAACCTTCAAGCCGGTACTTATACCCTTCGCTACGGCAATGAAAAAATGTTTATTCCTAATTATGACATTGAACACTTTACAAAAGAAATACCGGCCTCATTACCAGAACTTCAGGTTAGTAGTGAACTAAAACCGCAACAAATTACAGAACCTGAAACATCACCCTGGTTTAAAAATAAACTTTGGATGTGGGGCGCACTCGGTATTATCGTTGTTATACTCGGTTTTTTCACAATACGCATGCTCCGCGAGCAATAGGTAAAGTTTTACGCTTGCCTTTTTCAACAATTTTACTTAAACTTTGTTGACACTTAACCCCTATTACTATGAGTGTCATCACTAAAATTGAGGACTGGGGTAATGCACACCGCCCTGGTTTTCTTGATCTTTTCCGGATTGTTTTAGGCATATTCATTACCTACAAAGGATTTAGTTTTCTGGGCAATCTGGAGGAACTAAAACTTACATTGAATGGAATGAATATGAGTTTCCTGGCTGTATCAATTGCACACTATGTTGTATTTGCCCACGTTCTCTGCGGTCCGCTTATTATGTTCGGATTGCTAACCCGCATTATGTGCGCAGTTCAACTCCCTATTCTTATTGGCGCTGTTCTGTTGGTTAATTTTCCCAAAGGATTTTTATCGGTAGGCAATCACATGGAATTGGAAGTATCCATTATTGTGTTGATTGGCCTGCTCGCCTTTATGGTATTTGGAGCTGGCAAATTTTCAATAGATGAAATGCGAAGACGGGAAGCGCTTCAGAATAAGAATGGATAGATGTTCAGACTTACGCTCGTTTCAACTCCACTATTGTAATCTCAGGCGGCATACCCACGCGACCAGGATAGCCTAAGTAGCCAAAGCCGCGGTTTACATACAAGTGTTGGTTGCCCTGCGTATACAAACCAGCCCATTGCTTATAGGCATATTGCGATGGGCTCCATTTGAAATTGCCAAGTTCTACTCCAAACTGAAAACCATGCGTATGTCCGGCAAAAGCAATATCAATATCATTATAGTTAGGTCGTACTTGTGCATCCCAATGGCTTGGATCGTGGCTCAATAATAATTTCACAGCAGCTTCTTCTGTGCCCGCATGCGCCTGTTCCAATTTTCCATACTTGGAAAACCGACCAGCTCCCCAGTTTTCAATTCCAATAATCGCCAGTTTCTCGCCTCCTTGGTCTATAAACCGATGTTCATTCATCAGTAAATCAAAACCCATTAAGCGGTGTGCTTCTATCAGATCTTTAAAGTTCTGTTGTTTGGCAGATTGGCTTGCCCAGTTGGTATAATCACCATAGTCGTGATTACCGGTAACAGAATACACACCCAATGGCGCTTTTAGTTTATTGAATACATCAATGTATTCCTTTACTTCAGCTGATTCGTTGTTAACCAGATCGCCTGTAAAAAGTATCAAGTCTGGCTTTTCGTTTAGGGCCATTTCTACACCACCTTTTACGGCAGTCTTGTTAAAAAAACTACCACTATGAATGTCTGATAGTTGTGCCAGACGCAAGCCATCAAATGCTTTGGGTAGGTTGGGTAACTTTACACTCACTTTACGTATACGGTAATCATGTGCGCCAGAAACAATACCAAATACCATCGCGCCAAACGGAACTGTGCTGGCTATTACTGCAGCTTGTGTTAAAAATTGCGATCGGGTAATCGGTACACCCGGCAAAGTTTCAGCCTTCTTTTGAAACAACCCTGCTCCCCAACGTATCAGTCGTTGAATATCATCAATCAATAAAAAAACAATCCCAATAAGTTTTGAAAAATAGGTTACAAATACACCGGTAATTATCCACGTACGTACGCTTGCTTTTATGGTATAGGGATCGCCCAATTGCCACCATAGCAAGGCTATAAAACTTATTACGGTAGGTACCCAAAAGCCCACACGGGCACCTTGCTTCCAGGCAGGTGACCAATTTTTACTTACAGCAAGTACTGCCTGGAAAAAGTAAACATCTACCAATAACAATAAGGCAAATACAATAAATAAGGCCATAATGCGGGTTTTCATTTATTAAAATCCATCTTGTCTTTCATTGACGCAAAATGAATTCAGTTTATTGTTGTATCCGTTCTAGAAAATTTAGAACGGATACAAGCACAGCATTGTTTAATGCGCTACTGCCGGTTTAGGCTCTCCGTTAGTTGGCACCAATTCCTGCTTACGTACTTTTACTTTTAGCTTTGCAACCAACAAATACAATACAGGAACAAGCACCAGGGTAAGAATTGTTCCAAATATCAATCCGAAAATCATCGTCCACGACAACGGACCCCAAAAGGCCACGTTATCGCCACCAAAGAAAATATGAGGATTGAGTTCAGTGAACATTTTTATAAAGTCAATGTTAAATCCAACTGCCAACGGAATTAAACCTGCGGTTGCGGCCATTGCGGTTAACAAAACAGGAGTCATACGGGTTTTGGAAGCTTCAATAATAGCAGCTCGCAATTCCATACCCTGAGCAATAAGTATATCGGTAAACTCAACCAGTAAAATACCATTGCGCACCACAATACCCGACAAGGCAAGAATACCCACACCAGTCATTACCACCGACATCTCCATTTTAAATATGGAAAACCCTAGTAACACACCAATTACACTAAACACAATTTCGGCCAACACAATAAATGGTTTGCTTATAGAATTGAATTGTAAAACAAGAATCATAAAGATGAGCATGGCTGCAATGCCAAATGCCTTTCCCATAAAGGCCATGGTCTCGGCCATTTCTTCCTGTTCTCCCGTCATCTTAAACGTTACACCATCAGGCATCTGGTAATTATTCAGATGACTCTGTATTTCCTGCACAACGTCATTTGCATTATAATTGTTTAATACGTTAGACGAAAGTGTAATGACACGCTTTTGATCAATCCTGCGAATACCGGCATAACTGTTTGTGTAATCTATTTTAGCAATAGCCGATAACGGAACCTGGCGTACCTGACCACCCGAACTCATATCGCGGAATGTAACCGGAATATTTAACAAGCTATTGATATCGTTGCGTTGATGTTCGGCCACACGCAATTGAATCGGGTAATCATCATTCGCATCGCGGAATTTAGAAATTTCTGTACCATATATAGCCGTGCGTAAAATCATACCGATTTGTGCGGTTGAAATACCTTCGCGGTTTGCTTTTTCCCGATCGATATTAATTACAATCTCAGGCTTATCGCTTTGGAAATCAGATTTCAATTCTTCTACCCCTCCTACCTGAACGGAGTCGAGGTATCGTTTTACTTTCTCAGCTGTAACCACAATGTCTGTGAAGTTATCTGAGGTAAGCTCAATATTAATCGGTTTACCGGTAGGGGGTCCGTTTTGTTCCTGTGCTACCGTTATTTCTGCTCCTACAATTCCTTTTATTACTGTACGAATACTATCCATATACACCGCAGTGCTTTGGCCATCGCGCTTGGCAAACTCTACAAATGCCACACTTACTTTGCCCAGATGGGGGCTGCTTTGCGTACCGGCTGCTTCAAATGGATCTTCATTAGCACCAATTGCTACGTTGCTGATAATAGATTTTACCAGCGGATTGCCCTCACCCATTACATTGGTTATCCGATTCTCTACAATATGCGTTACCGAATCTGTTACCCTTTGATCAGTACCGATTGGCATCCGAATGTAGGCGTAAATAAAATTAGGATCGCTTTGCGGAAAAAATCCAACTTTTGGATCGCGCGAAATAAAAAATGCTATCGATACGAAAAACAATACAATCATAAATACTACCACACCAATGGGGCGATAGCCTTTCAATAACCAGGTAAGCCTGCGCTTATACCATTCTTGTACCCGCGGCCATGTATTGGTTTGAAAGGCGCTGATAACACGTGCTAACACAAAGTGATACAATGCATACACCCCAAACAGGAACACTACAAAATTACCCATACCAAAAAGCCCGGTTATGTATGATACTACCGCTACGGATCCCATTACAACCGTAGTAATTTTAAAACCACGGGTAATCTTTGACTCTGAATGGTCGTGTTCGTGCTCGGTCATAAAATCAACCGCAAACACAGGGTTCATAATGTAGGCCACAATCAACGAGGCAATTAAGGCCACGATTAAGGTTGCCGGAAGAAAGTACATGAAATTACCCATTATACCGGGCCAGAAAAGCAGGGGCGTAAAGGGTGCCAGCACAACCAATGTTCCTGTTAATACAGGAAGGAATACTTCACCAGCTGCAACTTTGGCTGCTTTCTTAATCGGCACTTTACCATTGTCGTATATACGATGTGTATTTTCAATTACCACAATCGCATCGTCTACTACAATACCCAAAGCAAGCAGAAACGAGAATAATGTCATCATGTTCAGGGTAAATCCAAAGAACTGATCTATCACAATGAAAGCAATAAAGCTTGATATTGGAACAGACAAGCCCACGAAGATTGCGTTAGTAGCGCCCATGAAGAACATGAGAATTATTGTTACTAATACGAATCCGATAATTATAGTATTAATCAGGTCGTGCAGTGTCAAACGCGTATTTTCCGATTGATCTGCGGTAATGGTAATATCTACACCTTCGGGCAGAACGTTGGCTTCGAACTGGGCAACAATTTCATTAATCTTATCTGAGGCATCAATCAGGTTTTGTCCGCCCCGTTTAATCACGTTTAATGTAATTACATTTTGGCCACCCAACCGTGCAAAACTTTCCTGTTCTTTGTGGCTGTCTACTACTTCGGCAACATCGCGTAAATAAATTTTACCTCCTTTAATTGAGGATATCACCAGCCCACCCAGTTGGTCGGCATCGGCAAATTCGCCATTCACACCCAACGAGCGCTTCATTCCATCTACTGAAATCTGACCACTGGGTATAATGCGGTTTTCATAGCCTACTGCATTTTGAATATCATCAAGGCTAACACCGGCCAGCGCCAGTCTGTACATATCAACATTAATCTGAATTTCCCGATCCAGTGCCCCAACAATATCTACACGTCTTATTTCCGTAAGGCTTTCAATACGATCCTGCATATCTTCACCATACTCTTTCAATGATTCCAGGCTAAAGTCGCCCGAAATGTTGATATTCATAATCGGTACTTCAGAGATATCCATTTCGATAATCTGCGGGTCGTTCTCCAGATCGCTTGGTAACTCTTGTTTGGCACGATCTACAGCATCTTTAACATCCTGTTTCGCTTTATCAATTTCTACATCGGTTTGAAATTCAACTATTATACTTGAAAAATCCTGCACCGAATTACTGCTTACCTTTTTTATACCCGAAATAGACTTTACTTCTTTTTCAATTTCTTTGGTAATCAGGTTCTCTACATCTTCGGGTGGACCCGGATAAAATGTGGCTACAAAAATTTGTGGGAAAACAACCTCTGGAAATTGTTCTTTTGGCATAGCCAGGTAGCTCATTATTCCTGCCAGTGAAATAATTACAGTAGCCACGTAAATACTGGTCTTATTATCGATAGACCAGCTGGTTGGTTTAAATTCTTTCTCTACGTCTTGCATATGAATGACTTTTTTGGGGGGTGTGTACGAATTACTGTACTTTCAAAAACTGGCCATCGGTTAAACCCTGGTAGCCAGCTGTAATTATACGTTCGCCAGCGGCAAGGCCTTTCACTTGTGCCAGACCGTCAAACACACCATCAACCGTAACTACTTTTTTACGGGCTATCGTTTGGTTACCGTTTGCTTCTGCAATGAACACTACTCTTTCACCTTTTATATCTTGTACTGTATTAACGGGTACAACAATCACAGCGGGAAATGAAGCATACACAATCCGAATTAGTGCTGTCATGTTAGGGCGAAACTCGGCACTTGAGGGTAGCTCTGCCTCCAGTACGAATGTTCTGGAAAGCGGGTCGATGTTGCGTCCTGTAAACGTAACATTGGCTTCTACTTCTTTCTTTAAATCAGGAAGATTAATCAATACTTTATCTCCTTTCTTTACTTGTGTGATATAGGACTCTGAAACATTCGCTACTACTTTCAACTCTGAATTATTGATTACGCGCACCGCAGGCATACCGGGAGAAATATTTTCACCCACCTTCACATTAATCATATCAACAACTCCGTTAATAGGACTTTTAATCCGGGCCTGATCATATTGCTCCTGTAATGCGGCCAATTGCTTCTCTAAACTCTCTTTATTAGTCTTAGCCTGCAGATATTGAACCTCTGTTCCAATTTTCTGATCCCATAAATTTTTCTGACGTTCAAAAACAGAAGAGGCTAACTCTAGCTGAGACTTAAGACCTTCTACATTACGCGCAATAAGAGAATTATCAATCTGCGCTAATACCTGACCTTTGGTTACAACCTGACCTTCTTTAACCAATACCTGAGTAACTACACCCATACCGCGGGCACTTACCAAAATATTGTCTTCGGCTTCAATAAAACCTTGTGTTTTTACATAGTGATCGAATGCACGTGGCTTCAATTCTAAAGCAACCACTTCCTTACTTTTACCCTCAGCTACCGCACCTGTACTTACTAATTCTTTCTCCAGGTCGCTAATCTGTTTGGCCAGCTCGCTGTGTTGCTTTTTTAACTCGGCAAGTTGTGCAACTTTATCAGGCTCACCACAGCCTACCAGTAATACACTGGTAAAAGCCGATGCGAATATTAATTTAGTATATAATGATTTCATAGTTATAGGAAATTTTTTTTGGTTACTTGTTTTCGTTTGTGGATGGTACCAGTTTGCCATAGGCTTTATCAAAATCAACCTTAGCTACAATAGCATCAAACAATGCGTTGTAGTAATTTGTTTGTGCCTGGCGGAGGGCGTCTTCTGCATCAATCACTTCAATGTTTGATCCTACGCCTTGCTCATATTTTATTTTGGTAACATTTGCCACCTTGGCAGCCAGCTCCATATTTTGTTGTTGCGCTCTTTGCGATTTAAGGGCGTTGTCATAATTCAATCCGGCTTGCTGAACCTCCAGGTCGATGCTTGCTTTTAGTACCCGGAAATTATTGTTGATTTTTTCCAGTGCTATTCTTTCTTGCTGAACCTTAAACTTGTTCTGAAGTCCGGAAAAAATCGGAATGTTAAGGCTAAGACCATAGTTTGAATAATTGTACCATTTGTCAGGGCCTACACCCGGCACTTCGTCAAATCCTGAGTTGGTTTTAAACAAACCTCCTATTGTAGGCGATTGTGTTGAATAGCCATACTTGGCAAATGCCGAAAGCGTAGGTAAAGAAGCCGAGAATCTGTTTTTTATATTCAACTCCTGAAGTTGTTTGTTTACTTCCAGTAATTGATAGTCGGGCCGATTTGTATAATCAACCGCTTCAGGGGTTAACCCTTGCTCTACATTAATATCCTTAATACTACCCGCTACATCAATAGGTTGATTCATAGGATAGTTCATTTGAAATTTCAACAAGGCAACACCCAGTTCGTTCATATTTAAAAACTTATCACGCTCTACAATAAGGTTATTGAGTGTTACCTGAATTCGGTCAGCATCAATACTTTCTGCAAAACCGTTTTCATAAAGTGCTTTTGTGTTTTTGAACAAAGAATCTACCCGTGCAATGTTACTGGTAAACAACGTGGCACGCTCTTTATTTATCAGTACGGTATAGTAGGCTTTGGTTACCTGTTGTACAATCTGTTCTTTTGACTGCGTAGTGGTTTTATACGAAAGTTCTTTATACGTTTTAGATGCCTTAAGGCCAACCAGGTATGAGCCGCTAAAAATCAACTGATTAACCCCAACATTTACATCGCCACTGCTTTTTAACTGGAAGAAGTTTTCGGCCGCAACTACATCACCTAATTGTATGCCTGGTATTGCGCTAAAATCAAAAAAACCACCAGCGCCACTATACGTATTGAAGAAACGAGGCAACTTACTATTGTGCATTACGGTAGCGCCTCCGCTTATTTGCGGTAACCCGATGCCAATTGTTTCATTAACTTTTGATTGTGCAATTTCCTCGTCCAGTCTGGCATTTTGCACCTGTACCGAATTCTCTAACGCATAATCAATACACTGCTGTAACGTAAACGTAGTTTGAGCCTGAACAGCCGGTGCCAGGGCTAAACCTATTATTAAGACATAAAATTTATAAAACTGCTTCATTGGGTTGGTTGGTTATGGGGGTGTTCTCTTTGTATTTCTGATATAATTTTTTTCCTTTTTCAGTACACAGGCCATGCACAAAAAAATCGAAGAGCTGCGTTTGCACACTTGCCATGTTAAACCGATCGCGTGGAAAAACCTCTGCATCAAATGCAACTTCGATTAAGGCAACACGAATTATGGCCAGAATTTCCGGATTAACTTCAGGGCGGAAATAACCATCTTCAATACCTTTGCGAATGTTACCGATCACCGCTTCGCTAATCACTTTTCTTTTGTGCTCATTCCATAGGCCCCAGGCTTTGGGATGATATTTCTGCAAATCGAACAACATGGATGGATTCATATTCTCCATATCGCATTTCATGCAAACTGAAATTTTGCTTAACTCTTCTACCGAATTTTTAGAATCTCGTGCTATAGAATCGTACTGCCTGAAGGTTCGATCCAAAAAAACAGTGGACACTTTGTACACCAGATCATCTTTGTCTGCGAAGTACTGATACAATGTCTTTTTAGAAACGGACAGATGGCGGGCAATGTCATCCATGGTAACACTGCGGATTCCATACTTCATAAAAAGCGCCTCGGCCTTTTCTAAAATTTTCTCGTAAGTCTGTGATTCTTCCATATGGCCGGCAAAACTATGGAAACTTAGCGTGTTGCCAAAAGTTTCCATAGTTTCCTTCAACGGCTGTTTTTTCCATTTTGTTGGGGTTTTTGATAGAATTTTTAAAAGAGTTTTAAAAAACTATCTTCCTCAACCGTTTGAAGTGCCAGAATTAGCGGCTTGGGTGTTTTGTTCTTTATAACACCACTTATCTTTAAGTTTCTGTTTAAACTTCTCCTGATCTTCGGCACTCATATTGGCCCAGCGCTCCTTTGTATAATGCCTCCACGGGCGTGGCGCGAATCCGGGTTTGCAGCCTCGGCTCCAGCGGCCAAACAATATCCGCGAAAGCAAAAGTAAACCCACTGTTTGCCAGATATTAATTACCGGGCCATTAAATAAATCCGGCACCAGCCAGTTCCACAAGTACATGGTACTCCATATTATACTTAGCACTATGGCTGCCCCCACTATGCAAAAGATTATACCCTTAACTATTTTCGTACTCTTATTCATCTTTATGTTTTTTTTAAATCAATTTGCTGTCAAATCATCATAAAATCCTTGTAACCGTTTTCGCAATGCAATAATGGCGTATCGCTTTCGCGAGAGCAGGGTATTTATTGACACACCCGTTTCTTCAGCTATCTCCCGGAAACTTTTTTCCTCAATTTCATTCAGAATAAATATTTCACGTTGTTCGGCCGGTAGCTCGGCAAGTGCTTCTGAAATCTCATCCCAGATAGCTTCGCGTAAAAGGGTTGCTTCGGGACTATTATCCAGATCGGGTAAAATCTCTTGCAAGGTTAGCGGTGCTTCTTCATCGCGTCCCGCCTGCAATTCAAAATCTGTTCGCTTTGGTCTAACGGCATCTCTGCGATACCGGTCAATAATTTTATTGCGGGCTACACTATAGAGCCAGGAAGTTACCCGATCCAACTGCCCGATCGTTTGAAACCCGGAAACATACTGGTAAAAGACATCCTGCAGAATGTCTTCTGCTTCTTCTACGCTAGAAACCCGGCTACGGATAAACCCGAGCAACTTGTCTTTTTCACGTAGAAACGTATTTTGTTTTAACTCTTGCATTGCCAGATCCATAGGCCAGTGGTTCTATAAAGCTATAGTCGACCAGCTTAAGATAATATTGTACGAAAAATAAAAAATTATGCCTTGGCCTTCTTCTTTGCCAAAATTTTTGTGTTTTCATTAACCCGGTATTTAACAATACGGGTTATTAATGCCAACGGCAAAGGTTTATCTAATGGAAACTGAACTGCACCTTTAGATGTTTTATACGCTTTCAGTTCTCTTGCAAATGCCGCAATGCCTGAAGGTCCTGGGTAAAACCCAATGTGGGTTTTGAACGCTGCAAAATGAACCAGATTTTTTCCGCCTACAGTAAACGTTGGAATGGCATAGCTCATTTTCTCTTCAGCCATTGGCGCAGCTTTTTTAATAATAGCTCTAAGCTTAATCAGTCTTTCCCCAACATTACCTGAAAAGAAGGCGATATACTCGTCTATATTTTTGGCGGGAATAGATTGCATGAATTTGAGATTTAAGCTTCACAAATTTGTTTTAGTTTTTTTAATGCCCGCAACCAGGACTCGCTAAAGTATTCTTTAAATTCCGCATTGGAATCCAGCGTTACTGAAAGCTTAGTTCCTCCTTTTGTTTCCAGGAAATAATAATTCTCTAGCGCCCCGGCCCATCCGGCTACTGCAGGGCCTTCGGTTACTTCTTTGCCTTTGTCTAAAACACCCAGGTGTTGAATGGATACATGCTTGTTAGGCAAGTGTTCCTTTATTCGCGATACCATGCCTCCCTCATTGCCTTTGTCATCTACACCAATAAACAGCACCTTCGAACCCTTTTGCCATGAGCCTCTGAACGTTGAGGTAGGATTAAACTCTGCTGTCCATTCTGTAAATGTTTTTTCACCAAGCATAATGTCGGCTACTTTGCTTGCCGGAGCCTCAATTTCTATTTCGAAATAAAGTGTCTCCATGTTAACCATTCGTTCGGCATACGCTTTGAAATTATTTAAAATAGCCTGCCATCCGCCTTGTTGAAGCTCCACTGAATTTTCAGTTTCCGCATCAAAGATGGTTGTCACCTCAGTTTTTTCACCTTTTCCGGTAAACGTAGTTGTTGCCTGCCGGCCATCTGGCATGCGATAGGTTATCTTTTTCAGATCCACTACTTCATCATAGATGCCTTCAAAATCAAATCCAAAGCTGCCGTCTTTTGCTTCCATGCGTGAAGTAAACTTGCCGCCTACACGTAAATCATTCGCGGCACCTGGGCAGTACCAATCATCTGAAGCAAAATTCCATTGCATAATAGCAGCAGGGGTTGTCCATGCTTCCCACACTTTTTTTACAGGGGCATTTACCAATGCCTGCACTGTAATCTTTGTTTTTGTCATAGTCTCCATAAGGTAAGTATTTTTTGCTGTTGTTTGATAGGATAAAAATAAGCGACCCCAATACATTACATAGTGTACAGAAATGCCAGTTAAGGGGTGTTTTTACGCCAGCTTAAAAATCCAGGGTATAGCTGATAACCGGTATAATAGACGTATTATAGCCAAAGCCCTGAGTACCCGTCCACCGGTCGTAATATGGCCGCTGAGGGTTTTGGTGGTTAGTCAGGTTCTGTATATCAAGAGATAGTTTCCATGAAAATTTAGTCGCATTCTTGCGCAGGGCTATGCGCGCGTCTACTCTGAAGTAATTCTTGTTTTGTTCTTCGTAGGCCTGCGATTGAATATAAATCGCCCGCCCAGCCTCAATTGACTTCTGCGTATCAAATGGGGTATACCGCATGCCTCCGCTCCATAACACACGGCCTCCGGCTTCCATGCGCTTTCCTTTCTTCAACTCCCACTCCTTACCAAATGTTAAGGCCGAGTTGAAATTTGAATTATACTTGGTATTGTAGTCTTTATCCACGCCTCCGTTGTTTGTTTTGTATCGCGAATCATAAACAGCACCGCTTAATAAAAAAAACAGGCGGTTACTAAATGCCTTCTCCAGCGTAATCTCCACTCCGGCATTGTAGCCGGTGCCTGCGTTGCTTAAACTATCAGCAAAAAAATTCCTATCCTGATTAATAAGTGAATACGTGTTCCAGGATTGCAAACTTACCGGCACATCGAACAGGTATTGATAGTATGGCTCTACCTTCAACCGAACCTGCCCGGCAAAAGCCCGNNGTAAGCGAATCGGTAGTAACCGCTTCGTAAGTTTGAAAAGGTAATATCTGACTATGTAATCCATAGGCTACATTAATAGAACCGGAAGGAAACTGAAATTGTGCTCCAAGTCGGGGTTCAACCTTGAATTCATTGGTATAACTAAAATAGAGTGTATTAATTCCACCCTGCAACAATATTGAGGGAGTAACTTGTGCCCGCATCACAGCATAGGGTTGCAGCAACAGGGCATTTCCACTACCATCCATTTGTACACGTAAATCATCTATTACATTGTCATAATCATTGCGATACACATTGTAAAACAGTTGCGCAGCCTGAAAGCCGGTTTTCAGATTCATACCTTTACCCACCCTGGTGTTGTACGACCAGGCTGTACTTACCCGACCATTGCGATACCGTTCGTTGCGAATATTAAAACGCTCAAGGCTATAGCTTATCGTATCATCTGTTGACTTAATATCATTTGCTCCAACACTCAGCGTGCCGGTTAAATATGATTTATCATCGATTAAATAGGTATAGGTAAGACCCGTTACGCCCAGGTTTGTACATAAATCGTAGGTATATACTTCGTTAAAACTTTCCCATTGCGTTTGGTCTTCCTGATAATTTTTTCTTTCTGCACTCGTTCCACCAAAGCCAAAAAATGTAAGGTGCGATTTCTTGTTCAATGGAAAGTACAGGTTGAAAGAAAGGTCTTGAAACGTATTGCTGGTTAACGGATTTACTACATTAATACCCATCTGACTAAGAATACCCAGCGTTGAATACCGATAGTTAAACAGGTACGAAGCATTCTTCTTTGACTTTGAGAGCGGGCCTTCTGAGGCAAACTCGAGTCCGATTAAACCCGCTTGCACACGAAACTCACGATCTTCCCGGTTTCCCTTTCTGAACTTCAAATCCATTATACCCGATAAGGCGTTTCCATATTCTGCCGGAAAGGCCCCCGTAAAAAAATCAGAAGCGCCAAGCACATAAATACTTAATGCACTAATTCCACCTCCACTCGATCCTGCCTCAGCAAAATGATTTGGATTGGGAATCTCAACACCTTCTAACCTCCAGATTAATCCGATCGGTGAGTTAGCACGAACTACAATTGTGTTCTCGTTATCCTGAGTGGAGATTTGTGCACCCGGTAAACTCAAAGCCATCCGGCCAGGATCATTGATACTTCCGGCAAACCGTTGAGTTTCTTCGGGTGTGAATGAGCGCGCACTTACCAATCCATACTCGTTACTGGCTTCGCTGGCCACATGGGGAGCACGTACAACAATGGAATCGCCAAAGGTTATAGATTCATCCAACTCAATACGCATATCCAGTTTTCTGCCCGAGGTTACTTCCTGATAGGCAGATACCCACGAATGATACCCTACGTAAGAACAATTTATAAAGTATCGGCCAACAGGTACCCCTTCCAGTAAAAAACGGCCTTCTGTATCGGTTGTTGAACCGATCATTTTGTTATTATCCGCTTCTACTTTGATAAAGACAGTAGCGCCAATTAATGGTTGTTGACTTGCTCTGTCAATCACCATACCTGTAATACGTTGGGTTGGCGATTGAGCAAAAATTGCCTGAATATAAAACAGCAATGCGGCCAACAAGCAGAAGCGCATGGGTTTAAGATTGTACTAACTATAAAGTAAAACCATTGGTCTATTTAACACACCACCCAACTTATAATTTTAATTCAATGCTCTTAAAATACAATGCATTTCTTACATCTTCTGCCCCAGCTTCACTCCTTTCATTTCCTCCTGCAACGTAAATGGCTGGTTATACAATCGTTTACCCGTTGCTTTAAAGATTGCGTTAGCTACTGCACCCCCGGTAGGTGGCAAGGCAGGTTCGCCAAGCCCGGTTGGATCAATTCCATTATCTACAAAATGCACCTCTATTTGTGGTACTTCGTTGTAGCGAATTAACCGATAGCTGTTAAAGTTACGTTGTTCGGCCGCACCTTCTATAAAAGTAATTTGTCCGTAAAGCGCATGGCCCAACCCATCTACAATACCTCCCATTACCTGTTGTCGCGCACCGCTCAGGTTAATGACAATACCACAATCTGAAGCTGCATAAATTTTCTTCAACACCGGGTTGCCACTTACCATTTCAACTTCGGCTACCTGTGCCACATACGAGCGGTGTGAGAAATACACACTAAACCCCTGGGCCAGATTTTTCTTTTTACCCCAACCCGCTTTATCGGCTGCAAGATTGATTACCGCTTTCATGCGGTCGATATCATATTTAATTGCACCTGTTGGCGTTTGTTTCGCTTTGTCTAATAACGCTAACCGAAACTGTACCGGGTCTTTCTTGGCAGCTAATGCGACTTCATCCAAAAATGCTTGCTCCGCGAAAGCGAGGAAGTTGGTGATCGGGGCACGCCAGGCTCCTGTAGTAATGGGCGACTGGTGTTCGACCGACTCAATCAACAGATTGTCTACTGCACCAGATGGAAAATTATCTTCGCGCGTTGAGTTGCCCGCATTGATACCCGCTCCACGAAGTTTATATCCTATCATATTTCCTTTCGCATCAAGCGCGGCTTCAAACCGGTAGCGCACTGCAGGTCGGTACGTTCCTCCTGTCATATCATCTTCTCTGCTCCAGGTAACTTTTACCGGAGCATTGATCAATCTGGATAGCTCGGCTGCTTCCACCACATAGTCGGCTTGCAATCTTCTTCCAAATCCACCACCCAGGCGAGTGAGTTCTACGGTGATCGTGTCAGGTGAAACACTCAGCAATTGAGCAACAGCCATACGGGCGCGATCGGGTGTTTGCGTTGGGCCAACTAATTCTACACCATCGGCCCTCACATGCGCGAAGAAGTTCATGGGCTCCATGGGTGCATGAGAAAGGAATGGGCATTGGTACTCCCGCTTGATAATAGTAGCAGCACTTTTAAATGCTGTTTCTACATCACCATCTTTCCTTCTTATTGTTGCCTCGGGCTTATCGAGTAATTCTTTGAATAGTTTATCATGATCAGTGGTGCTTTCTATGTTTCCTTCCTTTTCATATTCCACCAGCAACACTTTACGGGCCTTCATTATCTCCCAAGTCGATTTACCTACGATGGCTACATTATTTTTAAACGTAACCACATCAATAATACCCGGCAAAGCCTTCGCTGCTGATGCATCTACTGATTTAATTTTTGTACCAAAAGAAGGTGGCCGTTGAATCATGGCATGCAACATTCCTTCACGATAGAAATCAAGGCCATATAACGGCTGGCCTGTAATCATTTCTTTATTGTCCACATTCGCAACTGCGGTACCAATCAACTTAAAATCTTTCCGATCTTTCAGTTTTACGGTTGTGGGAACTGGCAGTGTACCCGCCTCTGCTGCCAATGATCCGTAAGAAAATTTCCGACCATCGGTATGTATTACAAATCCATTGCTCGTAGTAAGTGTCGATGCATTTGTATTCCATTTTTTTGCTGCAGTTTCTACCAGCATTTGCCGGGCGGTAGCTCCTGCCTTGCGCAGGCGTTCCCACGAGTGGGGAACTGCTCCACTGCCTCCGGTTAACTGGCGTTCATACTTTTTAACATCTAATGCAGCTTGTACCACTTTTACTTTTTTCCAGTCAGCGTCTAGTTCTTCAGCCACCACCATGGGAAAGGAAGTTTTAATGTTCTGCCCTAACTCGGGGTTAGGCGAGAAAATAGTAATCACATCATCGGGCGAGATAGCGAGGTAACTATTGAAATCAATACTTGCGATTGCGCGCGTTTCGCTTCCTGCATTCGCAACAGCAGCCAGAGAATCAACAAGGTTAAAACTCAGCACCAACCCACCTCCAGCGGTAAGCCCGAGTTTAAGAAAATCGCGTCTGCTTGTTTTTGTTATTGTTTCCATGGCTTACTTGATTTTCGATGATGCCAACACTACTGCCTCTTTAATACGGTGGTAAGTGCCGCACCGGCAAATGTTACCGTTCATAGCGGTTGCAATCTGTTCTTCTGATGGCTTTGGATTTTTGGCGAGCAATGCGGCAGCACTCATGATTTGCCCGGCCTGGCAATAGCCACATTGGGGCACATCTACTTCCTGCCATGCTTGTTGCACGGGATGATCCCCTTCTTTTGAAAGACCTTCAATAGTGGTAATCTTACTTGTACCTATCGCTGAAATAGGTAATGAGCAGGAACGCACTGCAGTGCCATTCAGGTGTACGGTACATGCACCACATTGCGCAATGCCACAACCATATTTGGTACCCACTAATCCGAGGGAATCGCGCAATACCCACAACAGGGGTGTATCGGATGCTACATCAATTTTCTTTGTTTCCCCATTTACCGTAATGGAATATGTTGCCATAATTTTTGTATGTGTTAAACGTGAAGCGTTGTTTGAGAATGACAGGAAAGATACCATTTCCGGCAGGAATTCTTATGAAGAGATTTATTAAAATATTCAAGTTGAGAGGATATCATGTGTTTGCATTATTTTTTGCATGAAATCACAGGATTACGCTACTTTACCACATGTACAACCGCCAAGTTTCATCCCGTTTGCGTCAGGAATTCTGGACAACATTCGGGCGGTACATGGGTCCGGTTCCATCGGCAGGCGGCACAGAAGTAAACTGGATTAATTACCATACGGGTGTGCGCAATCTGTTTTTCCGAATGAATGCCGATAGTAATGAGGCAAGCATTGCCATTACGCTGGAACATCGGGATATTGCCGTGCAACGTTTGTATTTCGAAAAATTAGTTCAGCTAAAAAATATGCTGCATGTTGAGTTACAGGAAGAATGGACATGGAAACTACATGATGAATACAACAACCGTATCATAAGCCGGATTTATACCACGTTACCGGGAGCATCGATATTAAATAAAGAATACTGGCCTGATGTGATATCATTTTTAAAGCCTCGCATTATTGCCTTAGATCGCTTTTGGGAAGATGCCAAACATGGATTTGAAGAGTTGATGTAGCTTAATACTGACGATCAGATTTAGCGTCTTAAAATTTTTTCCATTGCCCGTCCCTTTGCCAGTTCATCAATCAGCTTATCCATGTAACGCGCTTTTTGCACCAGTTTATCTTCAATTTCTTCTACCCGATAGCCACATATCACGCCAGTAATTTTTGATGCATTCGGGTTTAGTTGAGGGGCTTGCGCAAAGAAGGTTTCAAAATCTACTTTAGCGTCAACTTGCTTTTGTAAAGATTTTTTGGTGTACCCGGTTAGCCAGCATATAACTTCATCCACTTCATCTTTGGTACGACCTTTCTTCTCGGCCTTCGCTATGTAATGCGGATATACACCGGCAAAGATTATTTTATAAATTCTGTCGTTATGATTGGCTTTCATTTCTTTATTATCTGGTAATACAAATTGAGCTACTCAAAAAAACCAGCATATTGGGTGATGTCTTATCTATTCTAAGCGCTACGTTCTTTCGCTTTTCCGGATCGACCACCGAATTCTTCAATTCAGTGTCGGCATATTTCCATGCTTCTGCAAACTGAGCCCTCACTTCTTCTGCCTCTTTTGTCTTCCCCTGGCTTGCGAGACTTTCAGCAAGTCCGCTTAAAGCGAATCCATTCTTTGCCCAATAGAATAAGTCCTCTTTGTAAATTTTTTCCGCCTGTACGTAGTCACCGGTTGTTAATAATAAACTACCTAATGCATGGCGTACCGAAAAAAACCAATCGGGCGGCTCGGTGTAGTTCAGGTTATCTTCTATCGCCACAGCCTCCTTCAATAGCTGAATAGCTTCATTCATTTTTCCTTCCTTTTCCTTCAAAGCAGCCTCTAATACTTTAGATGAAATCGCGCACACATCGGTTACTTTGTTAATACCCCAATTCATCTGATTTGCGATAGAAGGCGATTGCCGCAACTCATTAAGCTTGCCAAGTTCAGCATAGGCTTCATCGACCTTCCCAAGGTTTACCAACGCCATACCTCTTGAGTAGTGCCAGATAGCTGTTGGATAAACCAGGTCATCGGTTGGTTTTGGCAACACCATAATCTTTTCCCACTGGCCAAACTTAATGAGTATATGATTGGGAATGGTGAGGTAATGTTGCACCATTTCATAGCCCGGTTCGTGATAATACTTTTTGTCAACGAGTGCTGCGGTTTTATAAGCCGCTTCGAGCGATCGGGCCGCGCGACCCTCAAACGCTGCAGTAGCCGCCAGAAAATGATAATTGTGTGTATAATACATTTGAGGGTAATATCCCTGCGCCTGACATTCTGCTACATAAACACTATCGGCCACAACGGCTGCTTCGTTTGCCAGCGAGCCTTCGTGATAATCGCCCGTGTTGATGTAAATGTGCGAAGGCATGTGTACCAGATGTCCGGCTGATGGCACCAATGTTTTCAACCGCTCAGCGCTAACCATGGCTTTGCTTAAGTCTGCACTTGCCTCGGTGGCATGGAGGTAGAGATGATTGGCCAATGGATTTTCAGGATCGATTGAAATTACCTTTTCAAGAAGTGAAACGAGCTCGGGTGTCCATTCGCGGGGTTCTCCGCCTTTGCCTGCGTAGAAATCCCATGGGTGCAAGTTCATCACGGCCTCTGCATATAATGTTGCCACAAACGAATTGTTAGGGAATTGTTCAAATACGTTTTTCATCGCAACAGCAAATCCTTCACTATCGGTAACTGTGGTGTCCATCGGAAATTTTATCTGAACCGCTTTGATCAAAGCCTGCTCCCAATCCGAGATGTGGTCCATCAGGCCCGCTGCACTTGTAACGGCATTTCGAATCTCCTGAATAGTTCCCATGTTGGCGGCTGAGTTGAAGTTTGGCCCTAACACATAGGCAATACCCCACCAGCCCATAGCAAACGTTGAATCCAACCGCACGGCCTCACGAAAAGAGCGCTCCGCTTCGGCATGGTTAAAGTTGTTTGCCATGATTATGCCCTGGTTAAAAAACTGCTGAGCATATTTTGATTGGGTAGTAACCGGAACGCTATAATCTCCGATGTTCTTTAATAGCGGAGCCTGAAAGGTTGGTTGCTGTTCTTTGCACCCAAACGTTATCTGAAGCAGAGTAACGAAAAGGAGGCCTTGTAAAAATTTCATTTGATTCATATTGGTTCAATTCAAAAATAAAAAAATCCTTGCTTAATCTTTGCTGTCGGGTCGTAAGACCGACAGACCCAAAACAGGCAGGTCGAAAGACTTGACTGCAGAGAAAAGGGAGAATTCAAGGTGTGATATTGGCTCAAAAAATTTTATTCATTACAATAATGGTATTTGCCTAAATCATTAATCTCTCTCAAATTACCTTGGTGAAGGTTAGCTTGAATACCTTCGTACTATGATCTATACCGATATTTATGGCTTAGTGCTTGCCGGTGGCCTTAGTACCCGAATGGGAACCGACAAGCGGCTGCTTGCCTACCATGGAAAACCTCATGGCGAATTTCTTTTTGACCTGTTATATCATGTTTGTGAACGCGTACACACCTCGTGCCGGAAGGAACAACTGATCTCAGCTTCCCTCAACCCAATCCCAGATAAATATAATTATCCCGGGCCGATTAATGGAATAATAAGTGCTATGGAAACAAACCCGGAAAAGGCCTGGTTAATTGTAGCTGTGGATATGCCGCGAGTGACCTTACCTACACTTGATTATCTCATACGGAATCGTGATAAAACTAAAGTAGCTACTTGCTTTCTTCATGAACCCGAAAACTTCATCGAACCTCTGCTCACCTTGTGGGAACCAAAAGCCCTTCCTTTGGTTACCGAATATGCCGCTGCAGGAAACACAAGCCCCCGCTTATTTTTGGAAGCAAACCCAATTCATTCGCTGCGAGCTCCTGATCAGAAAATACTGTCCAATATCAATACCCCTGAAGACCTGGAAAACTATTTTTAAACCTCATTCTACTTATTAAATTGAATAAAACAGATTTTTGCTGTAGCTTTCATTTGCAATGCTTCGCGTATTGATTCTCTGTTTCCTGATTCAGAATGTCTATTCTCAACCGACAGGGGAATCTTATTCTGAAATTTTTAAACTTCTGAAAGAACACCGGTATCAGGAAGCCGAGGCACCTTTAAAAAAATACCTTCAAGACTCACGCAGTCCAAATCCGGCCGCTTTTGTTGAACTTGGCAATATCTATTATCAGAAAGCCGTTGAAAATTTTATTTCGGACGATGACAATATTACGGTTGTCCTGCTCGATTCGGCTGTGTATGCATATCAAAAAGCTTTTAGCTTATTCAATGAAAAAAATTTTAAAGGAAATGCAGACCTGTACAGGTCATTATTTAAAGAGCGAAAACGCGATGTAAAATTCGGGCAGGTACAGAATGAACTGGACGACCGTATAAAAAAAATTAACAGGAAACTTAACAAGCTTCACCGAAGAAACGATAGCATCGCTACCGTAAACATGCGGAAAGAAGGCAAGTATACTGCCTTGATAATAGGTGTATCAGACTATCAAAACCCGGAATTAAAACTTGATAAGCCAGTTAAAGACGCAGAAAAATTGAGAGAAGTACTTACCCGGGATTATACGTTCAACAACCGTGATATTAAATTTTTGGCCAACCCAACCCGGCAATCGGTTTTGAAAGAACTGGTTCAACTACGGAAAGAACTTTCCAAGCGAGACAACCTGTTGATCTTTTATGCCGGCCATGGATATTGGGACGAAGACGCCCAACAAGGCTACTGGTGGCCGGCTGATGCCTCGGCCGAAGATCCAACCTATTGGCTTTCAAACAGCGACTTGCGCGACCAGATAAGAAGCATTAAAACTGCGCACACCCTTCTTATTTCTGATGCCTGCTTTAGTGGAGGAATTTTAAAAACCCGCGATGCAGGCGAGATCAGGAATGCACCAGCTGATATCATTCTGTTATACAAACACCCCAGCCGCAGAGCCATGGCGAGCGGATCACTAAGCGCGGTGCCCGATCAATCTGTATTTTTTCAGTACCTGTTGAGCACATTAGAAAATAATACTGAAAAGTACATTTCTTCACAGGCGATATTCGACCATATCCGCAAAGCAGTAATCAACAACAGTATGGTTGTGCCGCAGGATGGTGTTATCCTTGACACCGGAGATGAAGGTGGAGATTTTATTTTTATCAGGAAGAACTAAACCTGAGAAAATGAATTTGCTAATTCACTTCCTGCCACAAGCTATTTGGGGTTTGTAATCCAATGTCGTTTAGTTAAGATAGCACCCCTTCGGGGCTTTCGATAGCTATTGGATTGCCTTCTACAATCATATCAGCCTTTCAGGCTTTCATTAATCCCGAAGGGATGACAGGATTATAGAAATGCCATGAGACACAAAGCAGAACCCCGAAGGGGTGACACATTTGTCCGTAAACTAAACGACATTGGATTTGTAATCCGAATCCAGGCAAACGGATTTTAAAATCCCATTATCTATCGCTCGACATGGCACATGTCTAACACCACGATTTCTTTTCTATCTCCTGCTTACCAGAGTTGAGTGGAGGTGTTTTACTTTCCATAACCTTCTCTCTCTCATTAATAGTACTGTTTCGAGCCAATCTACCACAATGTGTTTGCCATCAACAACAAGAACTGAATTTAGCCGGTAGGTAGCCCAGGCCGTTGATTTATTTGATTCAGTATAAATGAAACTAAATGAATTGGTACGTTTAAAATCGGCAGCCTGATTTAAGGTTATTCCTCTGCGGATAAGGGTATCGATATTCCATACCTGACCATATTCGTAAAATGTAACATCATTGGTGCAATGCATTTTTAAGGCAACCGTGTCACGGTTTGACAATGCTTCAAACATTTTCACAATAGTCTGTTGTACTTCTTGCTGGTCTCTTGTTTGTTCCGGCTGCGCTGTCAACAATTGAAAAAATGACATAGCAATGATTAGGAGACTTATTCCTTTTACCATAATATTATTCTTTCTAATCCCAATTCACTACTTCTTGTACTTGTCGTTAAGTCCTACTCCCTGCACTATCATCGGTTTGATTTTTTCTAACCTTGCCAGCTTGGTTTGCTCCTGCCTGGCCTCATTGATATATATGATGTATTCCTTTTGCTTACCCGGGCTTAGCTTTTTAAAACTATCTTTCAGCCTCACACTTTTCTTAAACTCTTTTACCAATATAGAGGGTACAGGCAAGGGCTTGAATTTCTCGGGTTTTATTTTCAGGCCTTGTTTTTCTACTTCTATAGCTTCCTTTATGTATGATGTGATTTTCTTTTCGTCTATCAGATCAATAGCGGTAAAGCGCCATTGCCGCAACGACTTGGTTTTACTGTCTGCGGCAACCAATACTTTATACTTATCTTTAAGAAACACTCCATTGAAAAACCACAGCGTGAAAAAATTCTTAAACCCGCCATAGCTTACCACATTCTTTCCGTTATAGGTGAAAACCTCGCCTCCCCATTTAATTGTTTTATCCAGAGGTTGCTTTGAAATTATGCCAGCCAGCATTTCCAATTCCTTAGTCCATCGTGCATTGTCTAACATAGCCTAATTTATTTGTTCGATTTCGTTCTGATGAAGATCATGGCAATGGCAGTGGTAATCACACCAAACACAAACGCAAAGATGGTTGAATTGATTGCGTAATTCTTATAGTTGAAATTCGCTTCTGCTTCTGCAGTGGTTTTGTAATACCCTAACTCAACCGAACGCTTGATCACATTCGGAAAATATTCCGGTGTAATTACGTAAGAAGTTATCCACTGCGATAAAGGACTCAATAACGCGATGCCGGCCGAAAGAATAATGCCTGAGATCAGGCCTTGCTTGTAACTCATGGTTCCGTTGTAAAAATTTCTTTTCTTGTCACGGAGAGCCAATACCATAAACCAAATAGCAGGAATAGCAAACAGGTTGGTAAGGTAAAGGTGGTAATCAATATACTTTCCGTGCAGCCCGCTTAGTTTTTCCAGCAACATCCACAGCAGCGACATAAGGGTAAAATAAATTGCCCACTTGATCTCAATTCTGATATTTTTCATGTTCGGTTTTAATTTGAGTTCAATGAAATTATTAAAATTTCTTGCGCTTTCCTAAGTCCGGGAGAACGGAATTTACATGACTGTACAAGTCGAATTGCTGTCGGGTCTCCTTTTCTACGCGGAGTCTCGCTTCAGACTCCGCGATTACAAGACAATTATTTAGAAAAACCTGCTTATATAATTTAGAATTTGCAGTGCGAAGACTCCGCTGGGAAATGAAAGGAGAAATGCTTGCACGCAAGGTTGGTCGCAGTTTTCCTATCACTTTTAATTTTCATTATATCCATGATTTCTACTCTTCAAAACATCTTTCCACCAGTTTTCTCTTTCAATAATCACTTGGTCGTCAATTGTTGATTTATAAATATCTAAAATTGAATAGCAAAAATTTCTCTTTATGTAGGCGAAATCTAAAATTTTAAGTCCCTCGTTTCCGCCATGGCCATTTCTTATATAAGATTGCCATCGTCCTAAAATCATATTTTCTCCGTACGCTGAACCAACATAGTTTTTTCCGTTAGAAATGTCAGTAATCAGATAAACTCCCTTTTGATTTCGCAATGCAGTTTTCCATGTATCTTTTTCAATTACTCTTGATAATTCATTCCATGAAATGTTTACTTTATCATAACCAGGAAATACATCATTGTCAAAAATGTCTGGTAAAATTTGTTCAACCTCACATTCATGCATTACTGAACTTGCAAGGCGTACTAAGTTTTGTGATGTGTTTTTGTATCTAATGATCAATCGTCCAAAGAATTTTTGATATTCAGATAATGTTTCATATTCATATCCAATTGAACTGAGTCTATTTAAATCTTTAGTAACCCTTCCAATGTGAAAGAGTAACCATGAGTTGTTGCTAATTCTTGCAAGCCCGACTGTAATTTGCCCTTCTTTGTAAGATTTCTGTCCTTTATAGTTCCAATAATGGTCTCCCAGTAAACGATGTGAAACAGAGCTATCTTTGAATATCTCTATTGGACTCCATTTAGCTCCAGATTTTGTAATGAATCTAACCTTTACATTCGCTAAATCCGATAGTTGTAAAATGTCGTTAAGTTTAATTTTGTCCATAGGCCCTTTCGTTAGATAGTTTCCACCTTATTGCCCCGAAATTACACCACCACCCGAATATATACACCATTACACATATCCTATATATAGCATTTGATAAAACATACACAATACCTCCATACCGTCAGGCTATGCGCATCCTACGTTCTCCGCTTCGCTCCTCTTACTGCCTCGGCTGTCCACGGGTCTTCCGGCCAATGATGGCGGGGGTAGCGCATGCGCAGTTCCTTGCGCACTTCATGGTAGGTGGTTTGCCAAAAACTTTTTAAATCTTGTGTAACCTGCACGGGTTTATAGCCGGGTGAGAGCAGGTGCAACAAAATTTTGGTACGTCCTTCATTGATAGCAGGTGTTTCCAGTAAGCCAAACATTTCCTGCAGCCTTACTTCCATTACAGGTGCACGGCCATCAGCAAAATAATTGAGTTTAATCTGCGAGCCGCTGGGCACAGCTATTCTTATAGGAGCAAGCTTATCCAACTTCGGTTGCAGATCCCACGGCAATAAACCGGTGAGCATATTCAACACGTCAAGTTTTTGCAACTCGCTTCGTTTGGTGATGTTGTTTAAGTAGGGTGTAAACCAGGTATCGGCAGTTGTCAGCAAGTGTTCAGTACTTACATCGGGCCAGGCTTCATCCGTTCGCCACGCACGTACACTCAACACACGGTTTTGCCATTCGGTGTGGGCGTCATCCCAGCCCAACAACTTCATTCCTTCTTCGCGTAAAGCAGCCAATAGTACGGCTATGCGTTTAGCTTCCGGTATTTTTGTCAACGGTTTTGCTGACAGCACCGTGTTTCCAATTTTCTTTTCGAGTTGGGCTACTACCATGCCGCGCGCGGCATCCCACTTCACCGTTTCTGTTTCAGTGGCACGATGGACCAAATCGGTTTCATCTAACGGTGCAGCCAGAAATATTTTTCCTTCAGCACTGCCGGCATCTAAATGGGCTACTGCCAACCAACGTTCACGCGCCAGGGCATCGTGTGCCGGCAACTTTACTACACGCCCGTTGGCCAGTTTGTACCGTTCGCTTTGTCTGTCTTGCTGTTGTGCAATGCGCTCGGGATATGCTACGGCAATCAAGCGCCCCACTTCGCTATCGGGTGGAATGGTATTGTCCATCGTCAACTTAAAAATTCTACGCCAGTTAGATGCAATGCGTTCAATACGTTCCAGTACGTTGCGATCGGCATTTACGCGCTCGCCTGCACGCCACTTGCGCAGCACCTCTATACGTAAACTTAAATCGGCTCCGGCTTCTTTAGGTAACGGATCGCGTTCTTCGAGAAGGGAGGCTACATCCGCAGCAAGACTCAATGGCCCTTCTGTCATCGCGGCCTTGTGCCGCGATCCAGATGCAAAAGGTACAACCGGAGATACCGGAACAAGTCCGGTATGACGTACAGAATTGGTTTGGGCCTTTGAGTCTTGCCCCGCCAACAACATATGCGCTATGCGGGGATGCGTGGGCAGCTTCAACATTTCTTTGCCACGCGTGGTAATTTTATTTTCCTCCACCGCTTCGAGATTGTGCAGCAACTCACGCGCCTGACTTACCGCTCCCGGTGGTGGCGTTGTAATCCACAAAAGTTCATTCAAATTATTTACACCCCAGTTTGCCAACTCCAACATGAGTGATGCGAGATCGGCCTCCAGTATTTCGGGTTGGCGATTGGGTTGCAACGTATGATGTGTTGCTTCAGGCCATAAGCGATAACAAACTCCGGGACCTAATCGCGCAGCACGGCCCGCCCGTTGATCGGCCGCATCGCGTGTTACGCGCACGGTTTCTAATCGCGTTAAGCCGCTGCGTGGATCAAACCGCGGCACACGGGCATAGCCGCAGTCAACCACCGTGGTTATTCCTTCAATAGTTAACGATGTTTCTGCAATAGATGTGGCCAGTACAATTTTTCGCAACCCCTGCGGGTGCGGAAGTATCGCTTCCTGTTGTTTCTTAAAAGGCAGATCTCCAAACAAAGGTACTATGCCCGAAATATTTTCAGCTTCCAGTACTTGTTGTACTTGTTGTATCTCACCGGCACCGGGCAAAAACACAAGTACATCGCCTTGTTGTTCCTTCAATGCTTTACGAATTACGCGTGCCACGTTTTGCGACAATCTCAAATCCTTGTCGGGATTAATGTATTGATGGGTGATCGGATATTGCCTGCCCAGACTGGTAAGAATTGGTGCGTTGTTCAACACACCAGAAATTTTCTCTCCATCCAACGTGGCCGACATAATGAGCATGCGCAAATCATTACGCAATAAAGTTTGTACCTGTAAACACAAGGCCAGCGCAAGATCGGCCTGAAGACTGCGCTCATGAAATTCATCGAAGATTACCAGGCCAACTTCTTCCAATGCATTGTCGGTTTGAATCATGCGCGTAAGAATGCCTTCGGTAACTACTTCAATGCGGGTTTTTGAACTTACTTTATTTTCGAAGCGCACGCGATACCCAACAGTCTCCCCCACATCTTCATCCAGTAATTGCGCCATACGCATAGCTACCGAGCGCGCAGCCAGTCGCCTGGGCTCTAGCATAATGATTTTTTTGCTTGCCAGCCACGGTTCGTTCATAATCTGCAAAGGCAATACCGTACTCTTACCTGCACCGGGTGGTGCCTGCAGAATGATTATCTTCTGCTGTTTAAATTGAGCTTTGAGTTGTGGAACTATTTCAAGTACGGGATACTGCATGGGCGCGAAGGTAGGTGATTTGTGATGATTGACTTGTGATTGGTGACTGACGATTTTTGGGTGGTAAACGTAAAGTCTAAAATCACAAATCAATAATCTATAGTCACAAATCAGTTTCCTTTAGGTCGAAACCCTACTGGAAACTGGTAACCGGAAACTAAAGTATATCCACATGATACACGTCCAGTTCGTTGCGTTTGATGTTGGGAACAAAAAAGCCACCGGCTTGGGGAATATCTTCTACCAGATCGAACACTTTACAATCTTTAGGCAATGCAGAAAAAATAAGCAGGAAAGAATATACCCGTTTCCCTTTGATGATTGTCCATTGCGGAGCGAAGGAAATGTTTTCGGCATGAACCAGTTCGCTGCGTGAGCCAGAAATTTTATCCGCCAGAAAAGTGGATCGCCACACGCGAATCAGCATTTCTTCTATTTCATTTTTAAAATAACAATGCACATATACGTGTTGATCTTCTAATGTCCACGAGTCGATAGACGTAAGCACATCGGTTGCGATGCTGGGTTTTATTACGGGTACTTCAATAACGGGCATTTAAAAATCAATTGAGGAGTTCATTTCGGGCAAAACACAAAAATCTATCATCTCAAATCAATAGTCTTAAATCAGTAATCACAAATCAATAATCTTTTACTCCTTCTTCATCCGGCTGTTGTACGCACCCGATTTTACTTTGTTCATCAGATACAAGGCACGTTCAATCCTTAAGTCAATATTTTTGGTACTATTAATATAGTGTACCAGGCTGCGCTGCAAGCCAACCGTAAGTTTATTCCAGAGCTTAGCCCCGGCTTCATCCTGCGCCAGCACGGCTTCCATTTCTTCGGGCAACTCCAGTTTATCGGGATCCACCAGATTGAACATCACTTTTACTTTATCACCTGGTTTTATTTTTGCGGCTTTCCGCATGGCCTGGCTGATACTTAGGTACCGGGCTCCGCTCTTCTTTGACTGAACCCCCAGATTAAACGATACTTCGTTTAGTTTACCTTCTACCCTTACCCGGCCTTTCGGTAGTTTTTTTACCACATCGGCCGGCAATTCAACAACCGTGTTCACCAGCGTATTGTCATACTCCACCAGGCGGGTTTCAAATAAAAAGCGTTGCTTTTTTGTCATGATATGAATAATGTTACCAAATCTTTAAATTCGCTGCCTCTACAAACCTACTAAATCAATGCCGCTCCTCATCAGTAGCTACGAAGAATTTGAAACCTACAAAGGAAAAGAACTGGGGGTTTCAGAATATCTTAAGATTACCCAAGAACAGATTAACCTGTTTGCCGATGCTACCTTAGACCACCAATGGATACATACTAACCCCAAACGGGCTGAGGCCGAAACACAATTTAAAAGTACCATTGCCCACGGCTATCTTACTCTTTCTTTAGTGCCCCACTTGTGGGATCAGATTGCGGAGTTTCGCAATGTGAAAATGATGATCAACTATGGTATTGAAAAGTTTAAATTCAACCAACCGGTATTGGTAAACAGTGAAGTGCGCCTGCGGGCTAAACTACATTCCATTACCAACCTGCGCGGCATTACCAAGTTTGAAGTAGAGGTAACATTAGAAATTAAGGACAATCCGAAACCCGCCTTTATTGGATTGCTGGTGTTCTTGTATCATTTTAACTAAGGGAGTGATCAGTGTTTCGATACAGTGATTTATGATGAGTGACTTGTGATCAGCTACTTTGCGATTGTTTGGGTTGCAGGCATATAAATCAAATCGCAATCAATCATCATTAATCATAAATCCCCGGGTTCGTCTTCGTAAAACTCCTGCAAAGAAGCCATATAGGTGTGTATCCACCCTTCGGTAATATCTTCATAGTCGGCATCGGGTATATTGGTGTGCCTAACTTCAACCGAAGTACCCTGATCGTGTACATGTAGCTTTATCGTTACAATAGAAGGTTCGGCCTGCTCGCCAAAATGCCATTGCTGAACAATCTTTTTATCCTTCTCAAACTCAAGGTTTTTACCTACAATGCTGCCATCCCATAGCGAGAATTCAGTACCAGGCTCTGCCCTCATCTCCGCCTTATCTCCCGACCATAGCTGAATGGTGGCTTCGGTAGTAAGCGCCAGGTACACCTGATCGGGGGTGGTGGTAATAACAAAATATTTTTTAAAGTCCTTCATATTTGCACACAAACTTGTGGTTTTAAAGGTAACAGATTTCAACTCTGAAAAAGATCAAATCCGTAATTTTGGGGATATTCTGAGCTATGGATTTTTACCTGATTCTGATCGTAATTCTGATGACCCTTGCAGTGGTCGACCTGATTGTTGGTGTAAGTAACGATGCCGTAAATTTTCTGAACTCAGCCATTGGCTCGCGAGTGGCTTCTTTTCAGGTAATATTAGGAGTTGCCAGCGTAGGTATTTTGTGTGGTGCGTTATTCAGCAGCGGCATGATGGAAATAGCCCGAAGCGGAATTTTTAATCCCGGCTACTTTCCTTTCGATAAGATCATGATTGTGTTTATGGCGGTAATGCTTACAGACATTATCCTGCTGGATTTTTTCAACTCGTTAGGACTGCCCACTTCCACTACCGTTTCGCTGGTGTTTGAGTTACTGGGGGCTGCCCTGGTTACGGGTTTATTATTTGCGTTTGATAACGGTCAGGGTTTTGAAAAGTGGCCCGAGATTATCAACTACTCCAGTGCCATTACCATTATCAGCGGAATATTTCTGTCTGTATTTCTTTCTTTTATAGTCGGCTCTATTATACAACACATTGCGCGCATCATTTTCACTTTCAAATTAAAGAAAACGCTGCGTAAGTACGGAGCCATTTTTAGTGGCATGGCCATTACCGCTATCATTTATTTTTTATTGATTAAAGGAGCCAAGGGAAGTTCGTTTATAACCGATAGCCAGGTTAAATGGATCGCGGCCAATACCGTGGTAATCATATTAATCTCCATGGTGCTATGGTCAATCCTCATTCAGATTTTAATGTGGTGGAAAAAAATTAACCCTCTTAAAATTGTAGTACTGCTGGGTACATTCTCGCTGGCTATGGCCTTTGCGGGAAACGACCTGGTAAATTTTATTGGTGTATCGGTAGCCGGGCTTGTTTCATTCCAGGCATGGATGGCATCGGGCATACCAGCATCTGAATTTACGCTTGGAATTCTTACCGAGAAAATTGTTACGCCTACCTGGATATTGCTTATTGGTGGGTTGGTGATGGTGGCTACTCTCTGGACAAATTCAAAAAGCAGGAAGGTAACCGAAACAGAAGTATCGTTGGGAAGGCAGGATGATGGCGATGAAAAATTTAAACCGAATATGGTGTCGCGTGCGTTGGTGGGTAGCGCCATGTGGGTGGGCAAGCAGGCAAACAAAATAATACCCGAAAGATGGTCGCGCAATTTATCCATTCGTTTCGAAAAAGAGAGCGCAGGCGATGTAGCAGCCGATCAGGCTTCGTTTGATTTAATTCGGGCCAGCATAAATCTTGTAGTAGCCAGTGTGCTGATTGCCTATGGTACTTCGCAAAAACTGCCGCTTAGTACAACCTTTGTAACTTTTATGGTGGCCATGGGGTCTTCTTTTGCTGATCAGGCCTGGGGACGCGAAAGTGCAGTATATCGCGTAGCCGGTGTAATCAATGTAATTGCCGGATGGTTGGTTACAGCCCTTGTGGCCTTGCTGGCCAGCGGGTTGATGGCCCTTATCATGTACTATACAGGCATAGTGGGCCCATTGGCACTTACTGTGGTTGCCGCCTTCCTGTTGGTGCGCAGCCATATCGTCTTTAACAAAAAAGAAAAAGAAGAGAAGTCAGAAAGTCAATTACTGGAACAAAAACAGGTAAGTACACTGCAGGCTATTGAAGAAAGTCGGAAAAATACTATTCACGCCCTGCATACTTTTCAGCGCGTAATTTCAAAAAGTTTAAATGCACTGTTAACGGAAGATGCTGAATCGCTACGCAACGCTCATAACGAGCTGGAGAAACTAAAAAACCAGAATGAAAAATTTGATTCAAAGATTATTAAGTATGTACGCAAAATGGAACAAGGCAACCTGCTTACCGGCAGGCTCTATATAAGAGTATTCGATCTGATGCAGGATTTATACCAAAGTACGCGACTCATTAACGATGTAATTATGAGCCATGTGGTAAACCACCACTCACCACCCAAAAAGAAATATGCCGAGTTAACCTTTGAATTGGAAAAACAATTTATTGCCTACACAAAAGCCATTGTTAAATCAATTGAAGCCACTCATCCTATTGCCATTCATGCTCACCTTACAAAACTTCAGGCCCTGTTAAACAACAGCCTCGATGAGTTGATTACCGACATTCAAAAAGATGAATTGGGTAACCGGATGGGAATGTTACAAACGCGCGTCATGCTGGAACTTCGGGATTTAACAGAAACCCTTGCCGATTTGGATACTGCGTATCATGCAAAAGAGAAATAATGGTTTATCCGTTACCAAAAAGCGTTATGGCATTAAAAATACCGTAATGCTGTTTATCTTTAGTGTACGCACTTAAAACCAACACTAAATGAAACGTATTTCTGGTTTACTCCTGTTGCTGAGCCTCGCCTGCCAGCAACCCGCACCGGTTAATAAAACATTAACGCAGGCATCCGCAGAAGCTGCCGGGTTTTCCGCTCAACGCATTGCCCGGCTTGATTCTACCTTTTCTGATTGGGTGGACAACGGTTGGATGAATGGCGCAGTAGCACTTATTGCCCGCAATGGAAAAATAGTATATCATAAAGCTACCGGTTACAACAACCTCGAAACAAAAGAACCTTTAGTTGCTGATGGTATTTTCAGAATTGCGTCACAAACCAAAGCTATTACCAGTGTAGCTGTAATGATGCTTTGGGAAGAAGGCAAATTTCAACTTGATGATCCCATCTCTAAATACATTCCGGCTTTCGCCAACGAAACCGTGTTGGACAAATTCAACGCAAAAGATACCACCTACACTACAGTGCCGGCTAAACGCCAGGCTACGATACGCGATTTACTTACCCATACTTCAGGACTTGGTTACGCACAAATAGGCAGCCCCGAAGCCAATGCCATCTATGCCAAACACAATATCACGGCAGGGTTATATGTGGATGACAGTGGATTGGATGAAGCCATGAAACGGTTAGGATCATTACCCCTTATGCACCAACCGGGCGAAAAATGGACGTATGGTTTGAACACGGATTTGCTGGGCTACCTGGTTGAAATCTGGTCGGGTATGTCGCTCGATGAATTTTTCAGTAAAAGAATCTTTGTGCCGCTGGGTATGCACGATACATACTTTAACGTGCCCGAAGCAAAGGCCGATCGGCTAGTGAACTTTTATCAGGAAGATTCCACCGGGCTTAAAGTTCAGGATAAGGTATTTGACATTTTAGACATGAGCTATCCTTTAAAGAAAAAAGAATATTTCTCCGGAGGTGGCGGTTTGTCTTCCACTATCTACGATTATGCCGTCTTTTTACAAATGCTTCTGAATAATGGCGAATACAATGGCGTGCGGCTGCTTGCACGCAATACGGTACGCATAATGACAATGAATCAGATTAATGACCTTACACTGGGCGACAACAAATTCGGATTAGGTTTTATGGTGGTAACCGAAAAAGGTTCGGCTATGCAACCTCATCGCGAAGGAACTTATTCATGGGGTGGTGCTTTCTCAACTACCTATTGGGTAGACCCTCAGGAAAAAATGGTTGTTCTTCTCTATCGGCAAATGTGGGGCGTCCATGATGGCGAAATAAATGACAAATTCAACACGCTCGTTTACCAGGCGCTAAATGATTAACATTCGCCTGTTAATTCTTTTGTTGGTTAGCCTTACCGGTTACGCCCAACCTGTTAAAACCTATACCAATAGTATAGGGGTGGAGTTTGTAGCCGTACCGGCCGGAAATTTTACAGTAGGCAAATTTCAACCCACTACTTCCCGGTTTGGATTTTTAGAACAATATCGAAAAGATTCAACCGACAACATGGGGTTACCCGAATTAAAACCAAGTACGTATAAAATTGCTCCTACTCTTGCTTTGCGCGATGCCCGTTCCGGATTTACCGTAACAATGTCTCCCTTTTACATAGGCAAGTTTGAAATAACGCAGACACAATGGAAAAAAGTAATGGGTACTAACCCTTCCTATTTTCAAAGAAATAACATAGAAAGCAATACCGATAATTTTCCCGTTGAAACGGTAAGCTGGAAAGATGTACAACGCTTTATCAAAAAACTGAATCAGCTTGAAAAAGGCAAAGCAGTCTATCGCTTGCCTTCTGAATTTGAATGGGAATATGCAGCCCGTGCCGGTAACACCGATGATATTAGCTGGGCCGAAATAAACGCAACGGCACACATCGCAAAACAAACACCACAATTGGTAGGACAGAAAAAACCAAATGCATGGGGTTTGTACGATATGCTGGGCAACGTGTGGGAATGGGTGGACGATTATTACAACGAGAAAATCTTTGCCGACCCTACTCCACCTAAAAAAGCAAAACACCATGTATTAAAGGGTTCATGCTTTTATGGCGATGTTAAAAACGCAACCTACATGACACATGCCGGTGGGCCGGGAAGCGGATATGATACAGGGTTTAGGTTGGTAGTTGAGATTGAAGGCGATGGTAAGTAATCACTATTGATAGTTTGGCAAGAAAACAAGAAACAAATAGCAAGAAACAAGCAACTAAATGAAATTCACGTTTATTGTTACACTCTGTCTAATTAGTGTGCTCAGTATGGCACAAATTCCGAAAGGGTTTAAACCATTATTTAATGGTAAGAATCTAAAAGGTTGGCATGCAAGCAGAACAACACATCAAGGTACTACGCCAAATTTTTATGTTGAAGATGGCGCTATAGTAGCCAGTCAGGAGCCGTTTGGGCAAGGTGGTATTTTATTAACTAACCAAAGCTTTCGCGATTTTGAATTGTACATGGAAATTAAAATCGATTCGTTTTCTAATGGCGGAATTTTTTTACGATCCAATGAAGGTGGTGCAGCCTACCAGATTGAATTGGTATTACCCGGAAATACAGGAAATTTATTAGGCGAGAGAATACCGGTAAGCACTCCGGGCAAAGCAGATAAACTAAATGAAGTGTGGAAAGCTGGCGATTGGAATTCATTCCGCATTCGGATGACGGGCCAGGTTCCACTCATTACATTATGGATCAATGATGTAGAAATGTATAGCGTACAGCAAACCAAAAACGACTTCATCGCGCAAGCCACCGAAGGCATGCTTGCCTTGCAGTGCCACTGGACTGCTGTGTATTCTCCTGCCGCAAGCGGAGGCATGCCCTTAAGTTCGTGGGTACCCGGTGCCCGGCATCGTTACAAAAACATTGCAATTAAGAAGTTATGAATAAACTACTTCAAGTGTTTTAGTCGTATATTCTTATACTCTACTTTCATAGGCGGGCCTATGTGAACCTGCATCCCTATAAGGCCTGAATTTTTTCTGTTAACCGTGTCATTATCGGTAACATCGCTTATCAATACACCATTTATATAATGCTGAAGCCGGTTTTTCTTTACAATCAGGTGTACTTCATTCCACTCGGGCGTTATAAATTGCTGTAAAGAATCTCTGTTCAGCGATTTAACTACTTCCGTATTCGTCCATGCATTGTCTTGTACAGCTCCGCCCCCGGTAACTTTAGTAATCTGGCCCGGGTAGGCTAACGTTGTTCTTCCGCGTTCTTCATAATTCTGACCGGTGTACCGGTTCATTCCGTCAATATCAGCCTGATACCCTTTTAAAGCATAGGGTACTTCGGTTATCTGAACACTTCGGTAATTGACTCCACTATTTCCATTTTTAGTAATTCTGTATTCAAGCTTTAATTCAAAATCACCGGGTGTACCTCCGCGCCAGATCACAAACGTGTTTGCCTTTACTAATTTGTCTGGGGTTATCTCGCCAATCAAACTTCCATCCTCAACCCGCCAATATGTTGCATCAGCTTCCCAGCCTTTCAACGTTTTGCCATCAAAGATTGTAACAAACCCATCTTTCTTTTGTTGGGCTATACCAATAGTACTAATCAATAACCCAATTACTAAAAACCTGAAAATTCTTCTCATATTTTTTCTGATTTCTTTTCTTCCGGCACCTAAAACTATATAATCAAATCCCCATCACTTCTGTTTAAATACTTCGTGATCCGGATTTCCACCTGCTACTAAATAAGCTACAATGTCTTTTATCTCTTCATCATTCAGTCCGCTCAACAGCCACGGCAACATAATTGAAACCGTTGATCGCTTAGTGGAAACCACGTCCGCTTTTGCTACCTCGCGTAACGACTGCGGCATAAACGGGTTCTGAGAAACAAAGTATTTCCCATCTTCTTCGTTAATTAACCGGCCAACAATGGAACTACCATCTTTCATAGTAAAAACGGTTGCGGCATACTGATCAGAAATTTCTTTGTTAGGATCAAGCGTATGTTCCAGAATATCTTTTGCTGAAAAGCGCGTACCGATTTGGGTTAAGTCGGGGCCAACCGCACCACCTTCGCCCCGCATACTGTGGCATGAACTACACAAGGTTGCTTCGTACATATTTTTACCTTGTTCAAAATTCCGGTTAGAAAGTTCTTCTACCATAGCGGTTGCTTCTTCCGGGCTTCGTCTGCGGCCGGGGCCTTTTGGTTGAGGTTTATCGTCAAGATCATTTCCTGACTGCGTTAACAAATCAGCACCTGAAAGTTTGTTATAGTATTCCGTTTTATCCGAAACTGTATGCGCCAGTGCCTTCTTTCTTGCTCTATCGATAAAGCCAATATAACTCACACCGCCTTTGTATGTAAACGCATGGGCAAACCACTTGAAATAAGTTTCCTGAAGTTCAGGTGTCCAGCCTTCTGTTGCTTCGGAAAGTACAGTAGCCAGATACGTTTGTTGCGCAGGCGGAACATTAGAAAGCATTCGGGCTATATCCAAACCATATTGTGGATTGCGCATAATCAAATCGCTTGAGGCGCTTACCGTTTTTTCCTGTTCTTCATCTTTTGCCTGTAGTAATAAGGTTATTGTTTTTTCTGTTGAACCTGGTGCGTTAATATGCACGAGCACTTTGCTGAGCAGGCGATTGAGTTCATTTGATGAAGCCGGGTAACGCGTGTCCAGATAAGCGATCAACTGTTTACGTACTTCACCCTCAGGATTTCCAAAACGGAAAATCAAAACTTCAAATGCCCGTACAAGGTCAATCTGCTGAGAAGGTGTAAGCGTACCAAAATCTACATTAACTAAAGCCTGAATCATTCTATTCCTAACTACCGGTTTACCCTGGCGGGCAAGGGCAATCATGGCCTGTGTTAAAGCAATCGGATCTGTTTCTTTCAATGCGCGCTCCTGCCACTCACCTACAGGTTGGTGCTCAACAGCAATCCTCGCTGCATACCGTACAAACCGATCTTCGTGTTTCAGGTTTGGCCAGGCAATATCTATGGCGCCCTTCTTCTGTTCATGATATTGCTCAAGTGTTTTCCGTAATTGATTTGCTTCGTTACCCGTTTGGGCAACTAGTGCAGTTGTGCTAATGTTTTCTGTTGCTGTAACTCTGTATAAATCCGATTCCAATCTTCTTCCACCGGTTAAAAAATACATGGCACCATCGGGGCCAATACCACCATCTGTTAAGGATAACGGGGAACCAGATAAAAATTCTTCCGCTTCGGCATTATACGAAGCGCCATTAGGAGTAAGATGAACCGCATAAATGATTCCAAAACTCCAGTCGAATGCAAACAAAGATTTGCGATATCGTTCAGGGAATTTCGCGTTGTACCCGTTCATAAAATTAGTAGGTGAACCCTGCCCGATATTAATTACGGGTGGAAGATTATCCGGATAAGTAGCCGACCATTTTCCATTTCCGGTACGCCAGCCAAACTCGCTGCCACTGGTTACATGGCAAATACGTGTGGGGCGGTACCACGGCATTCCAAAATCCCACTCCATATCAGAATCGTACGTAAATAAATCGCCTGCATCGTTAAAGGTTATATCAAATTCGTTGCGAAAGCCGGCACCTACTAACTCCCACTTCTCTCCTACCGAATCGATGTGCGCTATCCATCCACCCGGTGCTTTACGACTATTAGCATGACCGCGTGGATCTTTTATCTGTGGAAACAAATTATCTTCCTGCCAAACCGGAGGTAACCGGTACGTATCAAACTCCGGAACATCTACATGATTACCGGCTGATATATAAATCGATTTTTTGTCGGGCGATAATATTATACTGTGGGGACCATGCTCACCCGGTTCACCTTCAAACGATTTTAATAACGTAATTTTGTCGAACTGATCATCGCCATTGGTATCCTGCAACCGGTACAGGCCGGTATTCTTATCAAAATTTTTATCACTGTTGTGATTTACCATCACATATAAACTGTTGAAGGCATACAACAACCCTTGTGCAAAGCCCATTCCTATTTTTAATGTGGTCGTATCTGCGTTGCGATCGGCATCTGAACCGATAATGAGTTTCTCTACTTTCACTTTAGTTGTATCCCCAATAACAGGTAACTCCAAACGGTAAATAGCACCATATTGATCGGACGTAATCATCCGGCCTTTGTTATCGAATGTCATAGCCACCCACGAACCCTGATTTTGATCTCCCGGGCTATACAAATGTTCGGCTTTAAAACCAGGTAACAATTTTAGTTTGTCGAGTTTAGGGTTAAAAATTTGTTCTGGTTGCCTGCTGCACGACATTACAACCACACCAAGCAAAAGCAGTGATAAAAATTTCTTCATTACAATTAGTTTAACGATGCCAACAGGTACTACCCTATTAAACTTGAATTATTTTGTTAAGATCGGCTGTGTCCACGCCATTTCAAAATCACCTTCCTGAAAGGGATTCATTTTTATTTTAGTGGACGTGATTCTGGCCCGGGCAAAAACATAATCGCCCGATATCTTAGTCTGAAGGTATGTATCGCTTTTGGTTTGAATAATTTCGGCATCTTGTGCCCCCGCCTTCAATCCTATTAATTCAATGGTATAATCTACTCCTTCTTCTGCTTCTATCTGTATGGTTAGTTCATTATCTTCCACTAACAATTTACTAAGTGTTACTCCGGTTGATGCATAAAACCGCCCCGCCTCCATTGCTTCAATGATTGATTCTGCATCTAAATTTTTAGCCTGCACCATTACCCAACCACGTCCTGCATTTGCAAAGGCTAACCCAAACTGATGGTAATTATGACTGTCATCAGTGGCAAGACCCAACATCAGTGGCTGATTGCGGTTCGCGTAAGCGATATTAATTTTATCCCACATCGCTTCTGTACCCGGTCGTGTTGAATCTCCATAATTATGCACCAGCGGATGTCCGTTATATACTTCAAAGAATCGTTCGCCTTTAAGGCTGATCATATCTTCTACCGTAATGGCCCAGCCAAAATTAGGATGGTTGATGTGCGGAAACATGGGCACACCGGTTTCTTCGCGTTGCTTCAATACAGCATCTACCGACTGTTGCATGGTTTCGGCTACGGTTGCCGCGTTGGGTGGCGCAATAAACTGTTGCAGGTTGGTGGCATTTACGTGCACCGGAATTTTTCCGGCTACGTAATTGGTAATTTCTTCTGAAGGAATGATCAGAAAACCGGGGGCCTCCATTTTGGCTTTGTACTCGGCAAATGTTTTCAGTTTTACCTGGATGCGGCCCGTGTCGGTTTTATATACTACCCAATCGGCACCAAACTTCTCCAGGTACTTCTCAAAGCTTTCCTGATAAAGTGGGCTTTTAGCAATCAACTTCCATTTTTCTTCCTGTGCCATTGTGTTATGATCCGATAGACCAATAAAATCATAGCCATTGGTTTTATACCAGTCCAATACCATTTCAGGAAACTCATCGCCATCACTCCAATAAGTATGCGTATGCAGGTTGCCTTTGTACCAGGTAAGCTCTCTTTCAGGCGAGCAAGAAAAACCAATAAACAGAAATAGAAGAATATACCGGCAGTTCATAGTGTAGCTTTTGGTTAGATAAAAATAATTCTATCTTTAACAGAAACCTATTGATAATGAAAAGGATCTTATTCGCGCTTCTTGCTCTTTCAACCACAGCTTTTGCCCAACAGGAAATTCCACTCTACAAAGGCGAGATACCAAATTCACGTAAAGTAGAAACGCCCATTGATACATCTGTTACCTATTATGAAACAGGCAACACAAAAATTGAAATTCTGCGCGGTGTAATTACACCTATCCTTACCGTATATCTTCCCGAACCCGCCAAGGCAACCGGAACAGCCGTTATTATTTGTCCGGGTGGTGGCTACTCTATTCTTGCCACCAGCCACGAGGGCTACGACATGGCAAAAAAATTTAATGAAGCCGGTATTGCCGCCTTTGTTTTAAAATATCGCTTGCCGCGAAAAGAGAGTATGCAGGACAAACGCATCGGGCCGTTACAAGATGCGCAGCGTGCCATTCAGCTGGTGCGCGAAAATGCAAAGCAGTGGAACATCCATCCGGGTAAGATTGGAATACTCGGTTCATCGGCTGGCGGCCATCTGGCTTCTACAGCAGGAACCCATTTCGAAAAAGCGTATATCGACAATCCCAACAACACGAGCCTGCGCCCTGATTTTATGATTTTGAATTATCCGGTTATCAGTTTTTCCGATAGCCTTACGCACCATGGCTCGCGTATGAATCTGATTGGCAACCCGGACGTGGCTGTAAAAGGTTCAACTAAGTTTCAGGAATCGGGCATGACCAAAGAAGATGTAATTCTGTTTTCGAACGAAGTACAGGTAACTTATAAAACTCCGCCTACTTTTATAACCGCTCCGTTAACCGATAACGTAGTGCCTGTAGGAAATTCATTTGCTTTTATTGCAGCGTTACAACAAAACAATGTGCCGGTCGAAACTTTTATATATGAGAAGGGGCCGCATGGGTTTGGTATGAATAACCCAATGGCCAAAACGCAATGGATAGATGCCTGCCTGCGCTGGATAAAGAAAAATTTTGAATCGAATTCAGATTGGGCTAACCTGAAACGATTTGAGGATGACAACAAAAAAACAGCTATGCCAACCGCTAACGAAAACCGGATTGTATTTATGGGCAACTCCATTACCGAAGGCTGGAGCAGACTTAACCCCGATTTCTGGAAAGGTAAACCGTATATCAATCGCGGCATAAGCGGACAAACTACACCCCAAATGCTGTTGCGCTTTAAACAAGATGTAATCGATCTGAAACCAAAAGTGGTAGTGATACTGGCCGGCATCAACGACATTGCCGGCAACACCGGCCCGATGACGTTGGAACAAACCCGTGATAACATTATTGCTATGGCCCAACTCGCCAAAGCCAACGGAATTAAAGTGATTTTATCTTCTGTTATACCAGCCTTTGATTTTCCGTGGAGGCCCGGCATGGAGCCTGCTGAAAAAGTGGTGGCATTAAACAAGATGATTAAATCGTATTGTGATAAAAACAAAATCACGTATCTCGATTATCACAGCGCCATGAAAGATGAACGAAACGGACTGAAAAGTGAATTAGGATATGATGGTGTACATCCTAACCTCGAAGGGTATAAGATAATGGGGCCACTGGCTGAGCAGGCCATTAAGACTGTATTGACTAAAAAATAATTCTTTTTGAATTTTAAAATTAGCTTTAGTACAACTTGCCTTCAACGGGTGATGAAAGACAGACCTATGCACGAAGTGTGGAGAAGAGCCCTACTGCTCCCGACAAAATATCTATTCCATACTAATCGATCCTTCGCAATCAAACTGGCAAACTAAAAAATGAGTGTATTTTCCTATCATCTTATAAAACCATCTTTCATTTCCTCGCTCAGAATAATACTGTTTCCAATTAAATCAAAAAATATAAACGGGTTAGTTCATGCAGAAACAATGTCTGCAATGATTTTAGGTTCGCCAATTTTCTCTAAGTCCAGAATTTTTAACCGGGAACTTGTAGTTTTTGCTCAATGGGAAAATGAAAACAACTTAAACGAATTCTTACAGTCAAACTCAATTGGAAAACAAATAGCAAGAGGTTGGCATATTCGATTAGGATTTCTGAGGCAATGGGGAAAAATTTCAGGTTTCGAAATTCCAACTTCAGAAACAGAAATCGATAACGACAAGCCTGTGGTGGCCATAACAATCGCCCGAATGAAATACACACAAATACCCAGATTTCTTCGCTGGGGAAGGCCAGTTGAAAAGCAAGTAAGAGATAACACTAACACTACTTTATCTTTGGCTTCTATTCGATACCCAAATACTATTTCAACTTTTTCCATTTGGAGAACCCAACAGGCAATGACAGATATGGTTCATGGTCATAGCAAAATGCCACAACCTAAAAGACATATCAATGCAATGAAAGAGCGTGATAGAAAAGACTTTCACTTTGAATTTACAACATTAAGATTTAGACCTCTGGCCCAATTTGGAGAATGGAATGGTAAGCAAAATTTTATTCCCTATTAAAATTGAACTTTTATGAATTCAGCATATACTATGCAAAAATTCCAGGATTGGTTCACGCAACAATGGGTCATTCTATGGGGAAGAAAAATTAACCCTTCTGAATACTTATGGTTAATCGGTCCATTTGGAGAACCAAATGGAATTGGCGAAACATTCATTCATCAATTAGCAGCAAAAGAAAATTTAATCATCAGAAGAAATTCTGATTCCAAAGGACTGCTAGATTCAATTTCAAGTCTAAACCTATCGCAAAACGAGATTAAAAAACTATCCTCACCTGTTATTGATTTTTATGAAAAAACTGCCGATTACAAACTGAAACTAAACGTGAAATGGAATCCATTTCTTAAACCCTTCGGTTATATAGTAAACAGACTTTTTAGTCAACGAATTAACCAATTGAATATCCCAACCCAAAATATTCAAGAATCTGAAAACCTAACCAGTGAAATAATTGAATTGGTCTCCAATGAAAATAATGAAATAAGATATACCATATGGTTAAGGAAATTTCAATCAATAGGAAAAGTAATCTATTCCGGAATTTACACAACTTGCAAACTTGCGTCAGGGATTACTTGCATAAAAGCAGTCTTTCCGTTACCTAAAGGAAATGCAACAGTAATTTTGAAGCCTTCCATTGGAGAGAAAAACGAACTTATTTTAGACTCATCCGGGCGAAAATTTGGAGATGCCGGCTTTTACTTTTTGCTTAATGATTCTAAAGGAAATTATTGGAGTCAATACATCAAAGCATTTACAGATAAGCTGGTTGTAAGCGAAGAAAGGAATAATTTAAAAGCAAATCAAACACTCAAATTATGGAATATTAAAGTAGCAAATTTTGAATACGTTATAGAAAAATAATCTACACAAAAGGCCCCCGCTGCATCCCCCATTACCAACTTTGATTAAGCCCCTGTTTCATAGCGCGGTCGTATTTCTTCTTATCAAAGCGGTAGAGAAACGGAGCTTTATGCGCGCCTCCGGTTTTGCGTTCATTCAATTTTATCAGAATATCCAGCGATAACATACGCTTCTGAAAATTTCTACGGTCTAACTCCTGCCCCAGAATAGTTTCATATAAGCGCAGCAACTCCGGCATGGTAAACTTAGATGGCAACAGGTTGTATCCTACCGGATGATCATTAAGGCTCAATCGCAAAGTGTTTAATGCTAACGCCACAATTTGTTTATGGTCATAAATCAAATCAGGAATGGATTGTACATCCCACCACACACAGGCACTGCTCAACTGGTCGGGTTGTGGAAACACTTTTGAATACTCTACTAATGCATAGTACCCAACGGTAACAAACCGTTTAGAAATCCATCCCTTCTTAAAGCGCTTTCCTTTTTCCCGATCAGGATCACCAAACGTATGAAACTGCTTGAGAAAAATAGCATCAAGCCCGGTGCGTTCTTTCAAAATCCGGATTGCCGATCGGTCGATTGATTCTTCATGTTTCACAAATCCGCCCGGCAAACACCAGGGGCCATCCTTCCACTGTAACAGCAATACTTTTAATGAGCCCTCATGAAATCCAAAAATCACGCAATCCACCGAAAGGTGAGGTAAAAACATACTCTCGCCCAACTCATGAAACGGTCGTTTTAATCCAAATTCTGATTTTCGTTTTGCCATAAATGGAGGCCACAGGCCTTCAGTCTAATTTTTTAAGCAATCTATCGCTAAGGATTGAATTTGCCATAAATATGAAATATTATTGTGTATCCTATACACATTGAACCTCCTATGAAATTTAACTCACTCCTTGCCAGTATAGCCGGTTTTGCCTTAGTGGCATGCGGTCCTAAATGGACTGAAACTGAAACCAACGGAATTAAAACGGTAATTAATGAAGGCGGCAAAACGTTAGGGTACACGCCAGCCTCCGGGGTAACCATTCTTACTATCGACAGACTTGGTTTTAAAGACCTCAATAAAAACGGTCAGTTGGATGCGTACGAAAACTGGCGTCTATCTGCCGATGAACGTGCCAAAGATCTGGCTTCTAAAATGAGCATAGAAGAAATTGCCGGGTTAATGTTGTACAGCAGGCACCAATCTATTCCGGGCGGAAGCCGTGGCTTTATGGCCTCTACCTACAATGGCAAGTCGTTGGAAGAAAGTGGCCTTAAGTCATCCGATCTTTCCGATCAGCAAAAAGAATTTCTTACAAAAGACAATCTGCGGCACGTACTTATTACATCTGTGGAAAGTCCGGAAGTAGCGGCAATCTGGAATAACAATATGCAGGCGTTGGTAGAAGGAATTGGGTTAGGCATACCGGCCAACACTAGTTCCGATCCGCGCCATGGCACCATTGCCAATGCCGAATACAATGCGGGCTCGGGTGGAAGAATTTCCATGTGGCCCGGTTCATTAGGACTTGCGGCTACCTTCGATCCGGAGGTAGTAGAAAAATTTGGCAGCATTGCCGGAAAAGAATATCGCGCACTGGGAATTACTACAGCTTTGTCGCCACAGGTAGATATGGCTACCGACCCACGGTGGTATCGCACCAGTGGTACATTTGGTGAAGATGCTCTCTTATCTACAGACATTGGCCGTGCATACATTGATGGTTTCCAAACCTCAACAGGCACGAAAGAGATTGCGGATGGCTGGGGTTATGAAAGTGTAAATGCTATGGTGAAACACTGGCCCGGTGGCGGCTCGGGTGAAGCAGGCCGCGATGCACACTACGGAGTTGGTAAATATGCTGTGTATCCGGGCAATAATTTTAATGAGCATTTGCTTCCGTTTACCGAAGGCGCTTTTAAACTAAAAGGTAAAACCGGAATGGCATCGGCAGTAATGCCTTATTACACCATCTCATTTAATCAGGACAAAAAGTATAACGAGAACGTAGGCAACGGATACAATAAATACATTATCACAGATTTGCTTCGTGATACCTATAAGTACGATGGCGTGGTATGTACAGACTGGAGTGTAACCGGTGATGAAACTTCGCTTGATACATTCATTGGCGGAAAATCGTGGGGAGTTGAACAGCTGACTATTGCCGAACGGCATTACAAAATACTAATGGCTGGTGTAGATCAGTTTGGTGGCAACAACGATATGAAGCCGGTAATTGAAGCGTACAACATGGGTGTAAAAGAACATGGCGAAGAATTTATGCGTGCCCGTTTTGAACAATCGGCTGTACGGCTGTTGAAAAATATTTTCAGAACAGGTCTGTTCGAAAATCCGTATCTGAATGTTGATGAAACAAAAACTGTTGTTGGCAATGCAGAATTTATGAAGGCTGGCTTTGAAGCCCAGCTGAAATCGGTGGTGATGTTGAAGAATAAACAAAGCGTATTGCCCCTTCAAAAAAACAAAACGGTATATGTACCTAAGAAGTTTACTCCGGCTGGTCGTAACTTTTTAGGCATGGAAACACCTGAGAGACTGGAGTACCCGGTAAACATGGAGATTGTGAAAAAATATTTTAACACTACAGAAAATCCGGCTGAAGCCGATTATGCACTGGTCTTTATTAATAGCCCTGAAACCGGAATTGGTTATACTAAATCAGATGCCGATAAAGGAGGTAACGGGTACGTACCCATTTCACTGCAGTATGGCGAGTACACCGCCAAAGAAGCGCGGGAGGTAAGTATTGCCGGTGGCGATCCGTTGGAGAAAACCACTAATCGCTCGTACAAAAACAAAAAAAATAAAGCGGTTAATATTACTGATCTTGGTATGGTTAACGATACCCACAAAAAGATGAATGGTAAACCTGTTATTGTAGCTGTAAATTTGAATACACCAATGATTTTTGCTGAGTTTGAAAAAAATAGTAACGCTATTTTGGCTCACTTCGGGGTACAAAATCAGGCATTGCTTGATTTACTGACTGGTGCTGCCGAACCATCGGCTCTGCTGCCTTTACAAATGCCGGCCAACATGGAGGTGGTTGAAAAGCAGGCCGAAGATGTTCCGCACGATATGGATTGTTTTGTTGATGAACAAGGAAATAAATACGACTTTGGTTATGGATTAAACTGGAAAGGCTTGATCAATGACGACCGTACCACTCGATACAAAAAGAAATAAGAATATTTTTACTAAACCTGATAACCCGTGCACCACAATTTAACTTTACATGCAGTCAGAAAATACCTGCCTGCATTTTTACTCATACTTCTGGCCGCTGCCTGCAAACAAACAGCAGAGATTGATGACTCGTTGCCGCCTGAAGAAAATCGTTTCGTACGGTCGGTGCTAACCCAACCCGGCCAGTTAGACGAACCAATGGTTATGTCCTTCTTAAAAGATGGACGCATTCTTATGGTTGAACGCAAGGGCGGATTGAAATCTTTCAACCCCGCCACCAGCGAAGTGAAAACACTTGCCACCATTCCGGTAAATACAAAATATACAAGCAAGGAAGGGAAAGTTACCGAAGCAGAAGAAGGGTTAATGGGCCTTATCGCACATCCTGATTTTGAAACCAATCATTGGATATACATGTACTATGCTGATCCCTCAGAGCCGAAACACGTATTAGCGCGTTGGGAATTGCATGGCGATTCATTGTATGCCGATACCAAGAAAATAGTTTTGGAAGTTCCTACCCAACGCGAAACCTGTTGCCACACCGGTGGCGGTATGGTATTCGATAAAGAAGGAAATCTGTATTTAACAGTAGGCAATAACACGGGCAACCCTGACAACGGAACAGCCGGTTTTGATGAACGCCCGGGGCGCGAAAGCTGGGATGATCAGCGCGCAGCCGGAAGCACCAACGATTTGCGCGGAAAAATTTTACGTATTCATCCGGAAGCTGATGGTTCATATACTATTCCCGAAGGCAACTTGTTCCCGAAAGGAACTGATAAAACCCGCCCTGAAATTTATACCATGGGGCACCGTAACCCTTGGCGGGTTTCTATCGACAGTAAAAACGGGTACATCTATTGGGGCGAAGTAGGCCCCGATGCTTCGCGCGATTCAACCATTGGCCCCAAAGGGTATGATGAATTTAATCAGGCACGCAAGGCCGGCTTTTTCGGATGGCCCTATTTTATCGGTAACAATATTGCCTACTCTTTACAGGATTACGCAACCAATACCGTAGGTACAAAGGCAGATGCTACACATCCGGTTAATAATTCGCCAAACAATACCGGTCTTACTGAATTGCCTTTACCTCAAAGTGCATTTATCTGGTATCCTTATTCTAACTCAGAAGAATTTCCGTTAGTTGGCAGTTCGGGAAGAAGTGCAACGGGCGGGCCGGTGTTCAGAAAAGCTGATTTTAAAAATGCCCCTCGCCCCTTTCCTTCTTATTACGAAGGCAAATTGCTGATTGTTGAATTTATGCGAGGCTGGATTATGTCTGTTACCATGGATGAGGAAGGTAACTTCAAAAGCATGGAGCGCTTCTTGCCCAAAGAAAATTTCAGCAGTGCTATCGATATGCAATTTAGCCCCGAAGGAGATTTGTATGTTTTGGAATATGGCTCAGCATGGTTCCGTGGCAACGATAATGCCCGCATAGTAAAAATTGAATACAATGGAGGTAATCGTAAACCGATTGTAATTGCCAAGGCCGATAACGTAGCCGGGGCTTTACCGTTTACAGTCAACCTTTCGTCAGAAGGAACAACCGATTACGACAAATACGATCAAAATGCTTTAACGTATGAATGGTCCATTACATCCGACAACGGGTTCACTCAAACTTCAACCGATGCCAATACAGCGCTTACGCTGGATAAAGCCGGAGTGTATAAAGTAACGTTTACCGCCACCGATACAAAAGGTGAAAAGAATTCATCTTTCCTCGAACTGAAAGCCGGTAACGATCCGCCCGTTGTGGATATTAACATTAACCGCGGTAACAAGAGCTTCTACTTTGAAGGAAGTACTTTAGATTACGAGATAACTGTAAATGACAAAGAAGACGGCACCATAGGGCAGGGCATTGAAGCAAAAGGAATAGCCACAAATTTTGATTATGCTCCTGAAGGTTTTGACTTGATCCACATTGCAGCCAACCGCAAAAGCACAGACGATTGGATCACTTTCTCTGTGGGACTGAGCCTGATCAACAACAGCGATTGTAAGTCGTGTCACTTAATCGACCAAAAATCGGTGGGGCCGGCATACCTTGATGTGGCCAACAAATACAAAACCGATAAGGCTGGTCAGGAGAAACTGATTCAGAAAATTATATATGGAGGTGGTGGTGTTTGGGGCGATCATGTAATGGCCGCACATCCGCAAATCACTCCGCCTCAGGCTGCCAATATGGTGAAGTACATCATGAGCTTAACAGACCCTAAGCAGCCTGCAAAGGAAATTCCGTTAAAAGGAACATTTGTTATGCAAGCACCTGCTCAGGACAATAAGCGTGGCGGCTATCTGTTGCGTGCAGCTTATCAAGACAAAGGAACAGCTCAAATGCCGGCCATTACTTCAGAAAAAATTATTGCCTTGCGCAATCCGGTGCTTGATCCTGAGTTGTCCGATGTTTCATCGGGTACCCAGGTGTTAACTACGCCTTCCCGCTCCTTCTCTATGGTGGGCGATCAATCGTACTTAGGCTATAAGAACATTGACTTTACCGACATTCAACAAATTGAAATATTGTTACAGGCATCTCCCCGGTCGGGTGCTATCGGTGGAATTGTAGAAGTGCATCTTGATGCAACAGATGGGCCGCTGATCGGAAAAACTGATCAGGTAATTCCAAAAGATGTTGATTTCAGGTCAGCCATTATGGCCATGCAACAGCAGCAACAGAAAGCGAATAACAACCAGAAGAAACCGGCTGAGGTGGGTCCGCTTACCGCTGCATCTATCGACTTCAATGCGCTTCGCAAATTTATGTCAGTATCAGCAAAGCTTCCGGTTACTAATGTAAGTGGCACACACGATGTGTATTTCGTTTTCAAAAATCCGGAAGCCGGGCAAAATAAAGTCCTGGTACAAATGGTAGAAATTCAATTTCATAACAAAGCAGAAATCATAAACCAATAACGTCCTTTAAATTTTAAACGCATGAAAAATAAAACCACCAGACGTCAATTTATCGGAACCGCTTCGGCTCTTGTAGCGGGCTCGATGCTGGCAAGCCATGAAACTTTTGGATTGCCTAACTTTATCAACAACATTGGCAAAGCAGGCTCAACCATTAAGGGGGTAAAGATCGGATTGATCACGTATTCATTCCGCGATTTACCCGATCAAAGCGCAGAAGCAACTTTAGATTACATTCGGCAGTGCGGCATTACCAACATTGAACTAATGGGCGGACCAGCTGAATCATTTGCAGGTGCTCCAAAAAACCCCATAAACCTTGGTATACTTATACCCATCTGGCAAAAAAGACAAAAGCAGCAAGAGCTAACGGATGAAGAAAAAAAAATAATGGCCGATGTAGAAGCTAAAAATAAAATCTACCGCGAAGAAATTGCAAAGTGGAGGCTATCTGCTCCGATTTCGAAATTCGAAGAGTTTGGAAAAATGTACAAAAAGGCCGGTGTTGATATCTATGCGTTTAAGCCCGATGCCTTTGGTATGCAAAACAGCGATGCTGACATTGATTATGGATTACGGGCGGCCAAGGCATTAGGAGCTTCACACGTTACGTTAGAACACCCCGGCAACGATGCTCACACCTTAAAACTTGGAAAGGCTGCTGAAAAATATGGATTGAAGGTTGGGTATCATGGTCACGAACAACAAACTCCTACCTTTTGGGATACTGCATTAAGTCAATCCCCGGCCAACGCGCTTAACCTGGACTTCGGTCATTACATTGCTGCAGGTAATTCAAACGCACTTGACTTTGTAAAGGAAAAGAATAAACATATTGTAAGCATGCACATGAAAGATCGCAAGAGCAAAGCCAATGGTGGAGACAATCTGCCCTGGGGCACTGGCGATACACCACTGGCTGATGTATTGAAATTGATGCGTGATAATAAATACACCTTCCCTGCTACTATAGAGTTTGAATACAAAACACCGGAAGGATCAACTCCTATTGAGGAAGTGAAGAAGTGCCTGGAGTTTTGCAAGCGTGCATTAGGGTAAGATTTACTTCAGATTAACTTAAAATGCCCCGACAAGCCGGGGCATTTTTATTAATCATGACCTTAACTTCAACTGTTAATTTTTCTACATCAGAACAATTACAAACTCGATCTTAGGATAAGCGAAAAGGGCACTTCAACGTGTCGTGTGGTGCGTTCAATAATCAACTGTGCGGCCATTTCCCCCATCAACCTGAAATCGGTTGACATCGTGGTTATGCCATTAAGAATAATCCGCTTAAGTGGGGTTTCGTTATAGGAAATGACTCCTACATTATTTCCTATAACAAGCGAGGTTTTCAATATCCGTTCAATCAAAATCACCAGATCATCTTCCATTAAGGTGATAAATACTTCGCCTTCATTTATCTCTTCGCTTTGAATATCGGGTATCACTTTGTAGGAAAACGCATACTCGTTGCAAAACCGATGAAATCCTTTCACAATTTCTATTGGAAAGTAAGTGTATTCTGGAAAAATGATTTTAAGCGAATGATACTTGCTTAGTTGTGGTAAGGCTTGTTCCAGTGCCTGATAAATATCCTTTTCAAAGTTTTCATACACAGCCCCATACTCGCCCGTTACACCAGGCACCAGTTTATCAAGCAAAATCAGTTTATCCTTATCAATGGTGTTAATTACCTCGTGGGCATTGTCGCCACCTTCATTGAAATGCGGAATAATCACATAATGGGTATAGGCGTCTTTCCGGTTTTGCAACAGTTTTTTAAAGAAGGCAAAATCATTGTTATATACATAGAAATCAACCGCAGCTATTTCCTTCAGCGAAGAAATCAGTGCATCGTATATTATCTTTTTGTGCACGCTTAATTTATTAAACAACAAAAAGATTTTAAGCTGCTGGCTAACCTCAGTATCACGAATATAAAATCCCTTCCCGGGCACCGAACCTAATACCCCAATGCTCTTTAAATATTTATATCCTTTTTCTGCCGTATCGCGCGAAATCTCAAATTCAAAACTCAGCTCATTTATGGAAGGCAATACATCATTCTTCAACAACTTTCCGGCCTTTATCGCATTGATAACAGCGTTAGCCAACTGCTGATACTTTGGTGTAGCCGAATGATCATCAAGTATAATGAGATGGGATATGTCTGGTTTCTGAGCCATGTATAGCAAACGTATCAAAAAAATTACCCAACCGTATAGCTATCAGCTTATTAAAGAAAGAAATCTAATTTGTTCACTAAATTTTTGCTTTCAGGACAGTTCGGGATAGTTATTTTGTGATTGAATATCAATTTTAACAGCCAAATCCATCAAACCCGAAAAATATCATGCAAATAGTTTTAGGAGTTATCTTCCACTTTATTGGTGGCTTTGCTTCCGGAAGCTTTTACATCCCGTTCCGGAAAGTAAAAACCTGGGCATGGGAAAGCTATTGGATTATTGGCGGGCTCTTTTCGTGGCTGATCGTTCCTCCGCTAGCTGCGTGGCTTACACTCCCCGGCTTTTCTGAAATTATCAGAACGGCCGATTCTTCCACTATTTCCTACACCATGTTGTTTGGTGTTTTGTGGGGTATTGGCGGCTTAACTTATGGGTTAGGCGTTCGCTATTTAGGTATGTCGCTGGGTAACTCAGTGGTGCTGGGCTTCTGCTCAGCCTTTGGTGCCATTGTGCCTTCCATCTATTATGCCATTGTGCCCACCCCTGGTAAAACCAGTATTACCGAAATGTTTACTACCACATGGGGCCAGGTGGTACTGCTGGGTGTGGTAATATGCCTGGTTGGAATTTACATCTGCGGCCGGGCCGGGATGCTGAAAGAGAACGACCTGAATGAAGATGACAAAAAGAAAAGTGTTGCTGAATTTAATCTTACAAAAGGATTGGTGGTGGCCATCACCTCCGGTATTTTAAGTTCATGTTTCAACTTTGGAATTGAAGCCGGAAAACCAATGGCAGAATCGGCTGTTGCATTGGGACTAAATCCATTATATCAGAATAATGTTACCTATGTGGTATTGTTGTGGGGCGGACTTACCACCAACCTAATCTGGTGCATGATCTTAAATGCCCGCAATGGTACGTTTACCAATTATACTGACATCAAAACACCGTTGCTTAGAAACTATCTTTTCTCTGCATTGGCCGGTACCACCTGGTTTCTGCAATTCTTTTTCTACGGCATGGGCGAAAGTAAATTAGGCAACGGAGCCAGCTCATGGATTCTGCACATGGCATTTATCATTCTTATTGCCAACGTGTGGGGCATACTTCTAAAAGAATGGAAAGGCGTAAGTAAAAAAACAAAAATCACCATCATCGCGGGTATTGGTACCATCATTCTATCCGTGCTGGTGGTAGGGTATGGAAATGCAATAAAATAGTCCTTAGTAAAAAGTATATAGGCTTTATAAAATGGCCACTTAATACTAACGACTATTGACTAGGGACTTAAGACTAATAAAATATGACAAAAACATTTAAACACGTAAGCTACTTGTGGGATGAAGCCAAAGCGGCCACAATGGCTGGTGACGAAGTAGCGTTGTTGATCTATCGCTCCAATTTACTGGGTGCCGATTTACGCCTTACCAATTATGGTGGTGGAAATACATCATGCAAAGCATTGGCAAAAGATCCGGTAACGGGTAAAGAAACTGAAATCATGTGGGTGAAAGGTTCTGGTGGCGACATCGGTACATTAAAGCGAAGTGGCCTTGCGGCATTGTATGTGGATAGATTAAGAAGCCTCACAAACGTTTATCGGGGAATAGAATTTGAAGACGAAATGGTTGACCTTTTCAATCATTGCATTTACGATCTGGCTTCCAAGGCGCCTTCAATCGATACCCCTTTGCATGGCTTTCTTCCGTTCCCGCATATTGATCACCTTCACCCCGATGCAGCCATTGCTATTGCCGCAGCAAAAGAGGGTAAGAAAATAACCCAAGAGCTTTTTGGTGGAAAAATCGGTTGGGTAGAATGGCAACGTCCGGGTTTCGATCTGGGATTAAAACTTAAAAAATGCCTCGATGAAAATCCGGGCATAAAAGGAATCATGCTTGGCTCGCATGGCCTATTTACCTGGGGCAACACGGCTTATGAAAGTTATGTTAACACGCTGGAAGTAATTGAAACCTGTGCCGGATACCTGGAACAAAACTACAATAAGAAGAGGCCCGTGTTTGGAGGTGAAAAAATACAATCCCTGCCAAAGGCTGAACGCCTCGCGCAGGCCGCAGAACTAGCACCAGTATTGCGCGGACTTTGCTCCAGCAACACGCGAATGATTGGCCATTTTACAGACGATGAACGCGTATTGGAATTTGCCAACTCAAATGATCTTTCAAAACTTGCGCCCATGGGCACCAGTTGTCCCGATCATTTCTTACGAACTAAAATAAGTCCGTTGGTAGTAGAGCTTGCACCTCAGGCTGACCTCACCAATAGCAAAGCAGTAAAAGAAAAATTATTGCCGGCTTTTGAAGCCTATCGTAAAATGTATGCAGACTACTACACTGCTTGTAAACATCCCAACAGTCCCGCTTTACGCGATGCAAATCCGGTGGTAATTTTATATCCCGGGGTGGGCATGTTCACCTTCGCGAAAGATAAACAGACTGCCCGGGTGGCGGCAGAATTTTACATCAATGCGATAAACGTAATGAAAGGAGCCGAAGCTATTTCAGAATACACTTCGCTCCCACGTCAGGAAGCTTTCAATATTGAATACTGGTTGCTGGAAGAAGCTAAACTACAACGCATGCCCAAGCCGAAACCATTAACAGGTAAAGTGGCTTTGATAACCGGTAGTGCCGGTGGCATTGGTAAGGGAATCGCTAAGAAATTTGTTGAAGAAGGTGCTTGTGTAATTATTAATGATAATGATGCAGACAGGCTTTCAAAAGCCGATGAGGAATTTAAAAGCAAATTTGGTAAGGATGCGTACAGTTCTGTGGTACTTGATGTACTGAACAGCAATCAGATAAAAGATGCCTTTAGCAAATCCGCATTAGCGTTTGGCGGTGTGGATATTGTGGTAAACTGTGCAGGCATCTCTATCTCTAAACCGCTTGAGGATCATACAGAAAAAGACTGGGATTTACTTTACGACATCCTGGTGAAAGGTCAGTTTCTGGTTACGCAACAGGGTGTTAACATAATGCGAAAGCAAGGTGTTGGCGGAGATGTTATAAATATTGTAAGCAAGAATGCTCTGGTAAGCGGACCTAACAACGCGGCTTATGGTTCGGCTAAAGCAGCGCAGTTACATTTGAGCAGACTCAATGCGGCTGAACTGGGGCCAGATAAAATCAGGGTAAATGTGGTAAACCCGGATGCCGTAATAAGCGACAGTAAAATTTGGGAAGGTGCATGGGCCGAAGGTCGCGCAAAAGCCTACGGTGTAAAGGTTGAAGAACTTCCGGCTTATTATGCTAAACGCACTTTGCTGAATGAAATCATTTTACCGGAAGACATTGCCAATGCCTGCTTTGCTTTTGCAGGTGGATTGCTTAATAAATCGACCGGCAATGTGTTGAATGTAGATGGTGGTGTGGCTATGGCATTTGTGAGGTAAATTACCGCAGATGAAGATCGGTTTTAAAATGAAACTACACCCGGGCCAACAGGCGGAATATAAACACAGGCACGATGCCATTTGGCCGGAGTTAAAAGTGTTGTTAAAGGAAACCGGCATTCGCGACTATTCCATTTTTATCGATGAAGAAACTAATTTTCTATTTGGAGTACTTACGGTACCAGATCAAACTGCTCTCGATGCACTACCCCACCATCCTGTAATGAAAAAATGGTGGGTATACATGAAAGATATTATGGAAAGCAATCCCGATAATTCACCGGTGAGTGTTCCATTAAAAGAAGTTTTCTATCTTGAATAAAGTAATTTCAACCTTCGGTGTTTAAACAAAAGAGGCTACTATGAGAATTCAAAAGCAAGAGATTGAAAAGCATAATGGAAAATTGCTTTCACGCCACCAACGAAAATTGAAGCAGCTTTCAAACGAAATACCCAACGCACAGAAAATAATCCGTAAGCTGATTGATTTTCAAATAGCCATACCCAGCTGGGCTTTGGGAACCGGGGGCACACGCTTTGGAAGATTTTCGGGGCCGGGCGAACCTGGTTCACTCGAACAAAAAATTGAAGACATCGGACTATTACATACTCTTAATAAATCCAGCGGGGCTGTTTCCCTACACATCCCGTGGGATATCCCCACAAGCAACCGGAAAATAAAAGCTCTGGCCGCTGAACACGGTTTGAAATTCGATGCGGTTAACTCCAATACGTTTCAGGATCAGCCCCGGCAAAAACTCAGTTACAAATTTGGCTCGCTTCAACATGTAAATGCCAAAGTAAGGCAACAAGCTATTGATCATAATATTGAAGTAATTAAATACGGAAAAGCACTGGGATCAAACTCCATTACCGTTTGGTTGTCGGATGGATCGTGCTTTCCGGGGCAGCTTAATTTCCGTAAGGCGTTTCAACGCACGTTAGAAAGTCTGGAAGAAATTTATGCAGCCCTGCCTTCCAACTGGAAAATGTTTGTAGAATACAAAGCCTTCGAACCCAACTTCTACTCCATGACGGTTGGCGACTGGGGGCAATCGTATTTGTTTGCTTCTAAATTAGGCCCCAAAGCTTATACGTTGGTTGATTTAGGTCATCACCTGCCTAATGCCAATATCGAACAGATTGTTTCGCTTTTACTGATGGAAGGAAAATTAGGTGGCTTTCATTTTAATGATTCAAAATACGGTGACGATGATTTAACCGTAGGAAGCATTAACCCATACCAGCTTTTCTTAATCTTCAATGAACTGGTAGAAGGCATGGATGCACGTAATATGAATCATTCTACAGACCTTGGCTGGATGATTGATGCCTCGCACAATGTGAAAGATCCATTGGAAGATCTGCTTCAATCGGTAGAAGCTATAAAAATTGCCTATGCGCAGGCCCTGCTTATTGATCGAAGAGAACTAAACCGTGCGCAGGAAAACAATGATGTGGCAAGGGCACAGGAAATTCTGCAACAAGCCTATCGTACCGATGTAAGGCCTCTGCTGGCAGAAGCAAGATTAAAATCCGGTGCAGCCCTGCAACCCATTCAGCTTTTTAGAGAATTGAATGTTCGCAAACAACTGGTTTCAGAACGAGGTTCAAAGGCAGTGGCAACAGGATTATAAACATGAGCATCCCGGTCATTGCCATCTTCGATATTGGAAAAACAAACAAGAAACTTTTCCTCTTCGATGAAGACTATCATATCCGGTTTGAAAAATCCATTCAACTTTCAGAAACAAAAGACGAAGATGGATTTCCGTGCGAAGACATACACCTGCTTACCGGGTGGGTTAAACAATCTTTTAATGAGGTTGTATCAAAACCGGATTTTACGATCAAAGCGCTTAATGTCTCGGCCTATGGAGCCAGCTTTGTTCATATAGACGAAAGTGGAAAACCTGTAACACCACTATACAATTATCTGAAACCCTACCCGGAAGCACTTAAACAAAAATTTTACGATCAATACGGAGGGGAATCTGAATTTGCCAAAACTACAGCCTCGCCTGTTCTGGGAAACCTGAATTCGGGCATGCAACTCTATTGGCTTAAACATCAGAAACCAGACATCTTCAAGTCCATCAGATACTCGCTCCATTTACCGGAATACATTAGTTATCTGTTTACTCAAAATCCGGTATCAGGCATTACAAGTATCGGGTGCCATACAAACCTGTGGGACTTTACCCGTAACCAGTACCATCAATGGGTGAGTAAAGAAGAAGTTGCAGATAAACTTGCACCTGTCTTTCCAGCTTACAAAACCGTTACCAAAACTTTCGGCAAACAAACAATATCTGTTGGCATTGGCTTGCACGATAGTTCTGCTGCGCTTATCCCCTACCTGGCTGGCTTTACCGAATCTTTTGTATTGCTATCTACCGGCACATGGTGTATAAGTTTAAATCCGTTTAACTCAACTCCACTAACTGCTAACGAACTTGAACAGGATTCCTTGTGCTACCTTAGTTATCAGGGCAATCCGGTAAAAGCCTCACGGTTATTTGCTGGACAATGGCACGAAGACGAGACTCTTAAAATGGCAGCGCATTTCAAGGTTACACAAGATTCTTTCAAAAAAGTAAAGTACAATGTCGATCTGATCAAAAAACTAAACTCGATAGCTTATCAACAAGGACACTTTACTAACTATACATCCTTTGATGAAGCCTACACCCATTTTATGATTGATCTCGTAAACCGTCAGGTGACTTCAACTAAGTTTGTTCTAAATAGCGACACAAAGTGTATTTTTGTAGATGGTGGATTCAGTCACAACCCACTTTATATGAACTTGCTGGCACGGGCCTTTCCGAACCTAAAAGTATTTGCCGCTTCTGTAGCGCAGGCTACGGCTATTGGCGCAGCAATGGCAATTCATAACGATTGGAATGATAAAAAAAATCTTGCAAATCTGGTTCAACTAATCGCAATGTAGTTTCTAATACAAGTATTACATGAAATGGTCCTATAACCCAAACTATCCATCCATTGATGATCTTCGCGAAAAAGCCAAAAGACGAATACCTCGTTTTTCGTTTGAATATCTGGATGGAGGTTGTAATGAAGATGTTAACCTGATCAAAAACACCCGCGAACTTCGCGAGGTTGAGTTGGTGCCGGTTTATCTCAATCCGGCCATCGAAGTAAATCTCAAAACCGAACTCTTTGGTACCACCTACGATGCTCCATTTGGAATTGCTCCTGTTGGATTGCAGGGATTAATCTGGCCAAATTCTACAGAGATATTAGCAAAGGCTGCTCATCAACACAACATACCCTTTATTCTAAGCACGGTAACTACCTCAAGCATTGAACGGATAAGCGAACTCACCGAAGGCAAAGCCTGGTTTCAACTTTATCATCCGGCTGAAGATGCTTTGCGCGATGATATTATTAAAAGATTGAAAGACGCAACGTATGACGTGTTGGTATTGCTGTGCGATGTTCCAACATTTGGCTATCGCCCGCGCGATATACGCAATGGACTGGCTATGCCACCCAGCATGTCGGCACGAAACATTCTTCAAATTTTAGGCAAGCCCACATGGGCTATTAATACTTTGCTTCATGGTACACCCGAATTTGCAACCTTAAAACCGTATATGCCTAAAGGGCAGAGCATGAAACAACTTGGCCAGTTTATGGACAAAACCTTTTCAGGTAAAATGAATCGTGATAAAATTTCTGCTATACGCGATAAGTGGAACGGGAAGATTGTATTGAAGGGAGTAGCCAGCGAAGCCGATGCAGAAATGGCCGTACAACTTGGATTGGATGGAATAATTGTTTCGAATCATGGGGGCAGACAGATCGATGCCGGAGAATCAGCTATTCACTCTATGCTACCCATAGAAAAAAAATTTAAGAACAAAATTAAAATCATGATGGATAGTGGCATCCGATCAGGCCCCGACATAGCAAGAGCCATGGCCAGTGGCGCAGCGTTTACGTTTTTGGGCCGTACATTTATGTATGGTGTTGCTGCGCTTGGCAATGCTGGTGGCGATCACACCATAGCCATTTTAAAAACACAACTACAACAGGTAATGAATCAGATCGGGTGTCAATCGCCAACCGATTTTGAAAAATTTTTGAAGACACGAGATTAGGAATATTAGTTATTCCTCTCTGAGCTGAGTTACGCTAAGTATTGCTCTCTTATTGATTGGCCCATACACATGCGGAAATAATTCATCATTCGTAGACTTCTCAAATCGCACCTCGCTCTCCAATTTGCTTTCATCTATTTCTAGTAAGAGTAAACCAGGCTGCCCTTTAAAATATCGTGCCCGTACACCCTCAACCTGATGCTTCGTACAACAATGGATAAATCCTTCTGTCTGTAACGATGGAACTACTAAAAATTCGGAGTGAAGTTGCTCATTCCAAACGGCTTCTGAAATAACGTGGTAAATCATATCTCAACCACAATCCAACGGCCGGCACCATCTTTCCCATACCGCAACCCATTACTCATCTCATGCACAAAGGTGCCATCTACATCAATTAGCTTTTTTTCATATACCCGCACACCGTTATTCTCGCGGGTAAGAAAGTTAATCAATGCGTTAACCGTAGGCGGAATATCCGATAAACTTTGCTCATCTCCTTCCCGAACAAATGCCTGGCTCATGGTAAGTAATTTGCTAACAAAGGTAAACTAAAGATAGCGTCAATATTATTATCCGTTCTGGCTCCGGGTAAAAGATTTCATCCAGGCAACCGCATCACTCATTTCGCTGAAAAATTTCAATTCTACACCAAGTAACCCGGCTTTTGCCATTATCTTCTCCATATACGCTTTACGCAATGGCTCTGCCAAACCAACTCCTGCAATGCGTTTTAATCCGTGCCGCACAGCCTCCGGAATAACCGTACCCACAAGCCATTGCTGCTCTTCATCTGGCACAAGCCCTTGCTTCCTGGAGTCGACAATGCACCCTGGAGAATTGTAAGTTTTTAATGAATGGAGTACCGCCTGGTAAGCTTTTCTGAATTCCGGAGCGGTAACGTTTTCTTTCCAAAGGATTACCGTATTATTAATATCCGCATCAAAATAAATATGGGCAACCTCGCTTTGAAAAATTACCTGCTCACTAATGTTCTGAGGATGAGGTAATGTTACAATAAAAGTTGTACCTCTGTTAATCTCACTTTCAATGTTAATGGTACCCCCCAGTGTATCTATTTGTGTTTTCACCAAATACAAACCCAAACCTTTACCATCTACATGAGAATGAAATCTGCGATAGAGTTTAAACACATTCTCCTTTTGAGATTCAAGATTAATACCTAACCCATTATCACTTACTTTCAATATTATGGATTGATCGGATTGTCTCGTAGTGGTGATATCAATGTGCAACTCCCGTTCCGGATTACGATACTTAATTGCGTTGCTTACCAGATTGTACAAAATACTCTGGATCATAGCCCGAATTGAAAATATGGTTGGCCCTTGCTCAAAATTAGTTTGAATTCGGTAACCCGGCCTGATCTGTTCCTGAAGTATGAAAATAGTTTTCTGCCATTCTTCACTAAAGTGAATTTTTTCACGCACCCGGTACAAATCATTTCGCAGGTCTATAATCTGGTTAAGATCTTTCAATACTTCATCCAGTTCTCTTCCTGATTTCTGAATCATGCTGGCTATTCCGTCTTTGTTATCAGCCTGTTCAAGGCGGTTAAACAAATCGGTAAGGCCAAGCAAACGGGCAACCGGAGCTCTCAGGTTATGTGAAACCGTGTACGAAAACTGTCGCAATTCATTGTTATGCCGAATTAATTCTTCGTTCGCCAGCGTTAGTGCATCAGTCTTTTGTTCTACCAATTTTGCAAGTTCTTTATTAGATTCAATTAGTTTTTCCTGTTGTTGGCTAATCATTAAATTAGCCTCGGCAATCAATTCACGGCTTTCATGAATTTGCTTTTTTTGGAAAATCAATTTCTCGCTCTGCTGGGCCATCGATTCGTTCAACTTCACTAATTCTTCATTCTTTACCATCAACAACTGGTTGCTGGAATTTAATTCCTGAACCGATTTCTTAACCTGTGCCTCGGCCCGTCCCGTAATTATCTTTAACACAATAATCCCGCTGGATAACACCAGAAAAGAAACCAGCGTTATGTAGTTCATGTAATAATAGGAGCGTGCCGTAAACCCGCGCTGAAAATAGCCTAACCCAAAAGCATTGTGAACCGGATCGAACAATAGCAAACAAGCCAGAGTTGAAACCAGGCAAACAACCATCTTCCATTTTTCTTCAATAACAAATGCAATTGCCGGTAAAATGGTTGTAACCAGAATAATAAAGCGTATATCGAAATACGTGATATAGGACTGTTCCGGTACTTTAATCTTTCCATAGAGCGAAATACCGAACGTAACATACACCGGCACCAGGCAAAACAAGAGGCGACCCACATCGTGGTTAACCCTATTAATTAAAGGCACCAAGCCAAAGATTACGGCTACCAGAATGATAAAAATGGACGTACCCGTCCACACAAACATGACGAAAAGGATACCAAAAAGAATAAGTGCTAATACCGCGAAAATGGATGAAAGAATATTGGTTATGTAAACGGATTGCCTCAACGACTCCGGAACCTTCTCAGATGGCGCATAAATATTAAACCAACTCAGCATCAAACACTTAAATGAACTGCAAAATTAAGATAAACGATTAAGTCTCAAACCCCTACCAGCCGTTAGCCAAATCTTATTTTTCTGTACTTTTGCGCGGTTAACCTGATTCTGAAATGAGCGCTGAAACAAAGTCTGCCAAAACTCCACAAACCAATCTTGCCGGTCATGCAGCTCCACAGCCATACAAGCCCAAAAACAAAGTCCGTATTGTAACAGCCGCCAGTTTGTTCGATGGCCACGATGCTGCCATCAACATCATGCGCAGAATTATTCAGGCAACCGGAGTTGAAGTAATCCACCTCGGCCACGACCGAAGCGTAGAAGAAGTTGTGAACACTGCTATTCAGGAAGATGCACAGGCCATTGCCATGACCAGTTACCAGGGCGGGCACAACGAATATTTTAAATACATGTACGACTTGTTGCAGAAAAAAGGCGCAGGTCATATTAAAATTGTTGGTGGTGGCGGTGGTGTAATTCTTCCCGAAGAAAGTAAAGAGCTGATGGAGTATGGCATCACCAAAATTTATTCGCCTGACGATGGCCGCGCGTTGGGCTTGCAGGGAATGATTAATGATCTTGTTGAGAAAGCAGATTTTCCAACTGGAAAAAAAGTAAGCAGGAAGCAGTTGGCAGCCAGCAGTCATTTGGATATTGCACAATTAATTTCGGCTGCTGAAAATTATTCTGACGAACACCGCGATACATTAAACGAAATCAACAAGCAAGCAGAACAATCCAAAGCACCTGTGTTGGGAATAACCGGTACGGGTGGCGCGGGTAAATCTTCGATGGTGGATGAAATTGTACGCAGATTTCTTACCGACTTCAAAGACAAAAACATAGGATTGATTTCAGTAGATCCATCAAAACGAAAAACCGGTGGTGCCCTGTTGGGCGATCGCATTCGCATGAATGCGATTAACAATCCGCGTGTGTATATGCGTTCGTTAGCTACGCGACAAAGTAACCTCGCGCTGTCGGCTTATGTAAAAGATGCCATTAGTATTTTAAAAGCTGCCGGGTTCGATCTGATCATTCTTGAAACTTCGGGCATCGGTCAAAGCGATACCGAAATACTCGACCACAGCAATGTATCACTCTATGTGATGACACCCGAATACGGTGCCGCTACCCAGCTCGAAAAAATCGACATGCTTGATTTTGCCGATGTAATTGCACTGAACAAATTTGATAAACGCGGTGGATTAGATGCTTTACGCGATGTAAAAAAACAATATCAACGCAACCATCAGCTATTTGATAAAAAGCCTGAAGATATGCCGGTGTTCGGCACTATTGCTTCGCAGTTTAACGACCCGGGTACGAACCAATTGTACAAGCACATTATTGAAAAGATTGTAGAAAAAACGGGGGCTGATCTGAAATCATCATTCGAGATTACGCAGGAGATGTCAGAAAAAGTTTTTGTTATTCCTCCGCATCGTACACGGTACCTCAGCGAAATTTCAGAAAACAACCGCGCGTACGATCAATGGGTAACCGAACAAAGTGAAACAGCACAGAAACTTTACGCTGTTCAGAAAACCGTTGAACATATAAAAGCAAATGGTTCTCCCTCTCCCTTGGAGAGGGAGTTAGAGGGTGAGGTGGATAAATTAAAACTCAACATCGATCCGAAAAACATTAAACTCATTGAAGACTGGGGTAACAAAGTAAATCAATACCAATCACCCGTTTTCAAGTTTAAGGTACGCGATAAAGAAATTGGTATTCAAACTCATTCCGAATCTCTTTCTCATTTACAAATTCCGAAAGTATCGTTACCACGGTACCAAGCCTGGGGCGATTTGTTAAAATGGAACCTTCAGGAAAATGTACCAGGCGAGTTTCCCTATACAGCCGGAATATATCCGTTTAAGCGCGAAGGCGAAGACCCTACCCGAATGTTTGCGGGTGAAGGCGGGCCCGAACGAACCAACAGACGCTTTCATTATGTAAGTATGGCCATGCCAGCCAAACGTTTATCCACCGCGTTCGATTCGGTAACACTTTACGGAAATGATCCGGATTATCGTCCGGATATTTATGGTAAGATTGGTAACTCAGGTGTTAGCATCTGCTGTCTGGACGATGCTAAGAAGTTATACAGTGGCTTTAACCTGGCCGATCCGAAAACTTCTGTATCCATGACCATCAATGGCCCTGCCCCCATGCTGCTTGGCTACTTTATGAATGCGGCAATCGATCAGCAATGCGAGGTGTACATCAAACAAAATGGATTAGAAAATGAAGTTGAGAAAAAGATTGCTGCTATCTACAAGGGCAAAGAAAGACCAACTTATCAAGGTAGTTTACCTAAAGGCAACAATGGTTTAGGTTTAATGTTATTGGGCGTAACCGGTGACCAGGTGTTACCTAAAGATGTTTATGAAAAGATAAAAGCTGAAACGCTATCACAAGTACGCGGTACCGTTCAAGCCGACATCCTAAAAGAAGATCAGGCACAGAACACCTGCATCTTCTCTACCGAATTTGCCTTGCGCCTGATGGGCGATGTGCAACAGTATTTTATCGATAAGAACGTTAGAAATTTTTACTCCGTTTCTATTTCGGGTTACCATATTGCTGAGGCCGGTGCCAACCCCATCACACAGTTAGCGTTCACGCTTGCCAATGGTTTCACCTACGTGGAATACTATTTAAGCCGCGGCATGAACATTAACGACTTTGCTCCTAACCTTTCGTTCTTCTTCAGCAATGGTATCGATCCCGAATACGCAGTAATCGGTCGCGTGGCCAGGCGCCTATGGGCCAAGGCGATGAAGAATAAATACAATGCGAATGCCCGCAGCCAGATGTTGAAATATCACATTCAAACATCAGGTCGCTCGTTACACGCACAAGAAATTGATTTTAATGACATCCGCACAACGTTGCAAGCCTTGTACGCGATTTACGACAATTGTAATTCGTTGCACACCAATGCTTACGATGAAGCCATTACCACCCCAACAGAAGAGAGTGTGCGCAGAGCTATGGCTATTCAGTTAATCATCAACAAAGAACTAGGCTTAGCCAAAAACGAAAACCCAACGCAAGGTTCTTTTATTATTGAAGAACTTACCAACCTGGTAGAAGAAGCGGTATTGAGTGAGTTTGATCGCATTACCGAACGTGGGGGCGTGTTAGGTGCAATGGAAACCATGTACCAACGCGGAAAGATTCAGGAGGAAAGTCTGTATTACGAAACATTAAAGCATACAGGCGAATACCCTATCATTGGAGTAAATACTTTTTTAAGTTCAAAAGGCTCTCCCACTATTATTCCGCAAGAAGTGATTCGGGCTACAACCGAAGAAAAAGAGTATCAGATTACCATGCTTAAGAACCTGCATGCATTTCAGGGAGAAAAGGCAACTGTGCTGTTAGAGCGAGTACGCCATGCAGCTGTTCAAAACAAAAACATTTTTGAAGAGTTGATTGAGGCCTGCAAAGTGTGCTCGCTGGGCGAAATAACCAAAGCGTTGTTTGAAGTAGGCGGGCAGTACCGCAGGAATATGTAGAAAATTAAAAGCCCCCGACAACGCGGGGGCTTTTTCACACACTCCTAAAACAACAATTCTTGATTAGTATCGTACAACTTTTGTTTCGTTAGCACTGCTAACTTCAAACTTAGGTGAGCCAGAAACTTTGCTCAGGTCATACACCAGGCCAATGCTTCCATTAACAGCCACATTCTGATCGTGTACCAGATTATTTACACCATCATAAATTTTTACATTTACCTCTTTGGCATTTGATACCGCCAGCAGATATTTATCTACTGCTGATAATTTAGATAAATGAATGGCGCTTTGGGTAGAAACACCAGCAGCAGGCTGATAGGTAATTTTCTGAGTCTGTTTACCATTGGCTCCACTTACTTCAATGGTATATTCACCGGCTGTCATGCCTGCAAAATTTACCGTGCGCATAAAGCTCTCTACACCTGAAATAGTTTGTGTTACTACTTTATTTCCCTGGTTATCCCATATTCTTAAAGTTAGTTTTCCTGTTTGCGATCCTTCATAAATTACTTTGAAGGTTGCCGGATCCTTTTGATTTACTACAACCATTTTTGGATTTACAGGATCAGCCGCAAGTGCTGCCACCGATACTAAAGCCATCACTAAGGCAAGTACAACTGATTTAGTTTTCATAGTTTTTTTGTTTTGTTTCAGTGTAAATGTACGGCTGCAAACAAAGTATGGTTACAAGGCTGTAAGTAAACTTGATTTTTGAAATAAAAAAACGTTTGCGGCCTTTTATGTATGCAGTAACTGTAAACTAACGTCTGTAGAACCAGAGAAATTCAATAAAACCAACAGGTAATAAAAAAATTAACATCTCAAACGATTGCATGTACAACAAGAAAATAACCCGCACGTTTGGTTGCGGGTTACTTCTGCCTTTAAGCAAACACCTTCATTAGTTCTTCAGTGTTTTAAGTACACCATTGCTATCGGTAATCTCGATTGTAAATTCGTTAATGTTCTTGATGGTAAGCACTTCAGCAAAATCACTTTTTACATCGCGCGCCTCCGAATGAATTAAGCGGTTATCCCGATCGTATACATTTACATTAATCTGATCTGACGCTTTTGATTTGACAGAAAGAAGGAACTTTCCATTTTCAGGTAACCGTAGGATGTTGATCCACTTATCAATTTTTCCGTTTGAAAACTGGACTACTTCTTCCCGTATACCATTCCTATCCTGAATCACTACCTTGTATTCACCTGCCGATAACTGAGAAAGGTTGTAGGGTCTTACAAAGTTCGAAATTTTTCGTATTGTTTCTGTGTGAACCACATCCCCCTGTTTGTTCAGAATTGTAATTTTAACATTACCCGCTTGTTCCGAAGCATAGTACACTTTTAGTACTGTACTGCCTGCAACATGCGTAACCGCAAAACCTTCTGTCGAGGCTGGTTCATCAACCACACCCGCAAATGCACATGTGCTGAATAGCACACCTGCTAACACCATTTGTAATATTTTCATAAAAATAAATTTATAGCCTTATGACGCAGTGCAATCGTTAATTGTTGCACGAGTGGTGTTAAAGAATGTTAAAAAAAATTGTGAAGGAAGTTTTGTGTGAAGTCCGTTTCAAACGAAACGACTATCGTAAAGGTTGAGTTAAACCTAAAATAATTTCAGTACTGAAACTTAATTAAGATGATAAACGTCTTTAGCCTTTTCTGCTTCCTTTAATAAGGCAATCTGATATTTTAACCGAGTAATGATGAACGGAGATTTACGATCGTCCGGTAACTGTACGAATTTGAGACGATCTTCAAACCCAAGGTTCAAATCATTGGCTACATCAAAGATTGAAATACTTTTTTCGGGGTGGCTCAAATGCATTACACCCATGTATTCGGAAAAGTGCTGACGAAGCGTGTTATCCATAGGTTCGGAAAGATCAACATTCCATAACTCCACTTCTGCCCCGGGGTAAAGCTTATCGCGAAAGGTTCGGAACAATTTGCTCATAGAAAGTAAATCCACACACTTAACTATTATGTCCGCTTCGCCATTGCTATGGCGTTTTATTACGCTTTCTAATTTTACAAGCGAACCTAGTTTTTCTATGTTGGAGACATGATTATAGTAAATACCAAATGCCATGTCTTTATTCTCGGCATCTTCTAACAGCTGGCGGTAGCGAGGCTCATAAATGTGCAGGGGAACCATTTCGCCCGGCAATGGAAAAATGGAGAGGGGAAACATGGGTATCTTAATCACATTCATTACCCTTCTATAGCAGTTAAATTTATCAGAAAGTTATGAGGAAATTAATTCCATCCAAACTACTCGTACTTTACCAGATAGTGTGGTTTAACCCCAAACTTTTCCGATAAAATTTTTTCACCTGGCAAAAAGGCAAGATTAATAATAAAAGAATATCCTGCTACCACTCCACCCAGTTTATGAATCAGGTTGCCTGCTGCACCAGCCGTTCCGCCCGTTGCCAATAAATCATCGTGTATAAGGATGCGGCTTCCGCGCTTCAAAGCATCTACATGCATTTCGATGGCCGCTTTTCCATATTCAAGGTCATACTCTTCCCGAACTTTATGATATGGAAGTTTGCCAGCCTTGCGTACTGGAACAAAAGCCACATCAAGCGCTTCGGCTATCAACATTCCAAAAATAAATCCGCGGGCCTCCACCGCTGCCACGGCATCTATCTCTTGATTACGAAAATGATCTGCAATTTCATTCATTACCAGTTTTCTGGCTTGTGGGTTGGCCAGCAAGGGAGTAATATCCTTAAATAATATTCCAGGCTTCGGAAAATCAGGTACATCGCGCAACAAGGCTTTAACGGTTTCTTCTTTCACCATCTTATTCGTATTCTGAAATTAATTGTCCATTTAAGATTACCTGACTTACGGGATTACGACTAAAGCCATACGGAATGGCAGCAACCGATCGCATTGGTTTTGTAATAAATACATTTGCGACTTTACCTTTTGTGATGGTAGCATGACTTTGCGACAGCCCCAATGTGTAGGCCGTATTAATAGTAGCCGCGTTAATAGCTTCTTCCGGAAGCATCCGCATCTTTATACACGCTAAACTTATGTTGAATGGCATACTTCCGCTGGGTGCGCTGCCGGGATTGTAATCTGATGCAATGGCTAACGGCAAACCGGCATCAATAATTTGCCGCGCTGGTGTAAACGTTAATCCCAGAAAAAAAGCGGCACCGGGTAACGAAACCGGCATGGTAGAGCTTCCTTTCAGTGTCTCAATTTCTTCTACTCCTATATTTTCCAGATGATCAACACTAATCGCTTTTGTCTTAACTCCTGTCTGTACACCACCCGAACGTCCTAATTGATTGGCATGCAACCGGGGTAACAATCCATATTGCTTTCCGGCCTCCACAATTCTCTCGGTCTCTTCGGGGGTAAAGAATCCTGTCTCACAAAACACATCTACATAATCGGCCAGCTTTTGTTCGGCTGCTGCCGGAATCATTTCCTGAATTACTTCCTCAATGTATTTTTCTTTGGATTTATTCTGAGGTACAGCATGTGCACCTAACAACGTAGTTTTTACAGTAAGCGGTGTTTGTTCTCCCAGCCTTCGGGCCACGCGCAACATCTTTAATTCATCTTTGGTGGTAAGACCATAGCCACTTTTTATTTCTACTGCCCCTGTACCCGTAGCAATAATTTCAGAAACCCGTGTTAATGCCTTTTCAAAAAGTTCATCCTCACTGGCTTGTTGTAACTTTCGCGCTGAGTTTAAAATACCACCACCCGAAGCAGCAATCTGCTGATAGGTTGCTCCTTTCAGTTTCATCACAAATTCTTCTTCGCGTGTATCAGCAAATACCAGGTGTGTATGCGAATCAACAAAAGATGGTAATACTAATCGGCCCGAAGCATTTAACGTAGTTGATGCTATTAAATCTGATGGTAAATTATCCATCAGCCCAAAATCTGAAATTAAACCGTTAGTGATTACGAGATAGGCATTTTCCAACTCCGGAAGATTGCCCATAGCCCGGCCCCCAATAAAATCCAGAGCCTGTTCTCTCACCTGCACTAATTTGTGGATGTGCGTGATCAGGATGTTGTGCATTATCTGAACTACTTTTTGAAAGCTTCGACTTTATTGTCGAGGTTAGAACTGAATACCGGGAACGCAATTTTAAATACGGCAAAGAAGCCACGGCCATCTAACGAAGGTCTGTACCCCAATTCGCCACCATAAGACCAACCCAGAGTGCGGTTATACTTACCTTCAAAACCAAGGCGTGCTCCTATTTTATTTAGTTTAATAGCACTGGTTGAATAATCGAAGCCATTATAACTAACCGGGTCTAATTTCATAGAAGGAGCAAACAGCACATCAAAATAGACATTAAACATACCATCATCCACGGCATTGTCAAACTTGTCAAAACTTACAGCAATATTCCGGATCCAGGTAAGGGATGCTCCTATATAGGCATTGGTTGAATACAAATTGGAGAAGGCCATCATGTCTTGCGTTACTCCATTTCCATCTACATATGTTTCGGGCAGACTGTTGTTTTCGCTATTAATCAGGTTAGCATAAGAAAGATTCTGTTTATCCAGCGTTCGGTTTATATCAACCGTTGCATCCCAAATTACCATCCCCATACGGGCTCCGTAAATTTTCCGGAGCTTGCTGGGTACTTCGGCATAGGTAGCCAGAGTGGCAGCCCACCGGGTGCTTGTCATTTTTTTGCGGTGAAGGAAAATCTTAGTTGTGGAAGCTTCATCAAAGTCCTTAATGTGGTAGGTACCCCCAAACTCAAAATAATTAAAAACTTCAGGGACATTGGAAACCGTGCTGTTTTGCAGCGCATTTTCACGATTAAAGTCCATAAACTTACTGCTATACGATTTACGGAACTGGGCTTTAATATTAAACTTGTTTTTATGGAAGTATTGAGCTTCCACACCATAGCCTGCATTTACGTTTGTTGCAAAAATTTCTCCGTAAAGGGGCTGAAATGCTATAAATAACTTATTAATAGAATAAGGCTCATCGTAAAGCTCATCGAATGTAACGGCCACTTTTTCGGTAGTCTGGCTAAACGCCATAACCGAGCTAAGCAATAAAAGGCAGATAAGGGTAGTGCGCACGTTAACCATAAGTTACTCCTAAAAATACTAAAAGATGCGGATTCAAATACGCTACAAAGGTATTAAATGCCTTTTGGATGAACGCTTTGGTGTAAGGATTTGATCAAAATTACATTCTGGCTTACTCGGTTCCCGTGGTAACAACCACCCCTTGTTTAAAGCTAATGAACGATACATGCCCGTTGTCGCGGCCTGGCAAAAGCAGGTAGCCAGTACCCAGATGCCCGGGTTGAATTTCGCCTGGGGGCATAAGTTCGAGAAACCGGGCTCCATATTTACTGAAAAACTGGCCCACCATCATGGTAGTTTCGTAGCCAAGGGTGGCATATTCGCCCGGCAGAATACCATGTTTTTGAATAAATTTCTTACGAAACTCTGTATAAGCCGGGTTGCTGATAGCCCGATAATTGGGTGCAGCCAGATTAACCCGGGTACGTTCAAATTTTGAATAGTCGATTGAAGTATCGGTTAGCCAACTCTCCTGCCCGATTATAGTTATAGAGTCGTTTCTTGTTTCTACCCCATTTATCACCTTAGAGTAAATCAGCTCATTATCCGATGCCACAAAGATGCTGCCTAAACTATCTCTTTTTAGTTTAAACTGAAGGGGGTTTTTCCATTCATCATACTCGGTTGCCGAAACGAGGTTGGTAAGAATATTAGCTGATGCTTCTTTGTGCACCTCTTCGGCATACACAACCTTAACACCCAACTCAAGCGCTTTCTTAATAAAAGCAAAAGCCATTACAGAGTCTTTTACCGTTTCGCCATAGTACACCAGACAATTCTTTCTGTGCACATTCCGGGCTACCCATTCTGCCGAACGAATACCTAATGTTTCATGACTTGGCTGAAGCAAAAATGAATATGGATTAGGGGCAAACTCAATAGTATTAGAAGCCGGATTTATTAATGCATTCACTTGGTTGGTTTGAGAAAATTCCAGAACCGGTTTAGCTTCTTCCGGAAAAAGTGGTCCTATAATTATATCGGCCGATTTGAGTTCCTCCTGCAATAAAATTTTTCGGGTAAGTTCAGGTGAGCGCTCATTATCGTACGCCAATACTTCCAGGTTAATGCCTTGCTTGCGAAGAGAGTCTGCGGCCAGTTTTATGCCTTCATAAATATCAAGCACAAATTGATTGCGCTTTACTACAGGCGAAGGATCCAGTGTGGCAGCCAGAAAAGGCATTATCAACGCTACCCGATACGAATCTTTAAATACTGGTTTCGGAGTTTCAACTGTAATAAGTTTTTCGCGAGGCAGATTAAATTTTGTAATCAACAATTCCATCATAGCAGTTTCCTGAAGATGAAATGGTTGTTTACCTAATACCTTTAATAAGGCACGCCCTGCCTCACGCTCTTCCGGATAATCTTCCAAAACCATTTTAAGCGTTTCGCTATCGTTAATCTTATCCAGATAAAACCGCTTAAGGTCTGTAAGGCTGGCTTGAAAAGACGGATCGGAAATTGCAGAAGCCATCTTCAGCGCCTGAAAAATATCGCCCTGATCGAAATACAATTTGCATAACCAGTAATCAACTTCCTGCTTCTGATTCCACGATGGATACAGTTTTTTAATTTGCAAAAACATGTCCTTCGCTACCGAACCATACCCTAATTGGTAAGCCGATAGGGCATAATAAAATGACGCATACTCAGGAAATGGATTGGTCTGATCGTAAACGGTTAGTGGCTTAAAGGCAGCCATTGCTGCGCTGTACTGCTTTTCTTCGTATAAGTCTTTAGCCTGCCTGAATTGCTTTTTGAAATCCTGACCAATTGCCTGTGTAAGACTGGCAACAACAAATAATAAGAACAAATACTTACTCATGTGGGGCCTTTTCATTCTGCTGGCCAATATAATCAATCAAAAATTAAGCCGCTATTCCCATTCGATGGTTGCCGGGGGCTTTGAGCTAATGTCGTACACTACCCGGTTAACGCCTTTTACTTTATTAATAATATCGGAAGATATTTCGCTCAAAAATTCATGCGGCAGATGTGCCCAGTCGGCCGTCATGCCATCTACACTTACTACTGCCCGTAATGCCGTAACTTGTTCATAGGTACGCTCATCGCCCATTACACCCACCGAATAAACCGGAAGCAATACGGCACCAGCCTGCCATACTTTTTCATACAACCCATGCGAACGAAGACCGCCAATAAAAATTGCATCTACTTCCTGTAGTATCTTCACCTTATCGGCCGTAACCTCTCCTAAAATACGAATACCTAAACCTGGCCCGGGAAAAGGGTGGCGACCCAGAATAAGCGGATCAATACCCAGTGTTTTTCCTACCAAACGAACTTCATCTTTAAACAATGTATTCAGTGGCTCTACCACTTTCATCTTCATCTTTTCAGGCAAGCCACCTACATTATGGTGCGACTTGATTGTGGCTGATGGACCCTTTACGGAAACCGACTCAATCACATCCGGATAAATGGTACCCTGCCCCAGCCACTTTACTTCAGTCAGCGCGTGAGCTTCTTCATCAAACACATCAATAAATGTTTTACCAATAGCTTTGCGTTTTGACTCCGGTTCGGCCAATCCTTTTAAGGATGTGTAAAATTTATCTTTAGCATCTACACCTTTAATATTAAGGCCCATGCCCTGATACGATTGCAACACCTGTGCAAACTCATCTTTACGCAACAAGCCATTATCAACAAAAATACAATAGAGATTTTTTCCTATGGCTTTATGGATGAGCATAGCCGCTACGGTAGAATCTACTCCACCCGATAGTGCCATTACTACTTTATCATTACCCAACTTCTTTTTCAGATCGGCCACTGTAGTTTCTACAAACTGATCGGGAGTCCAGTCTTGTGCACAGCCACAAATATGCACCACAAAATTGCGTAGCAGGTTTTTACCTTCCAGCGAATGCGTTACTTCGGGGTGAAACTGAATACCATAAATCTTTTCGCCTTTCAAATGAAATGCAGCTACCTTAACCGAAGGTGTGCTGGCAATAATTTCAAACTGATCGGGGATTGACGTAATGGTATCGGCATGCGACATCCACACTTGTGAATCCAACGAGATCTCTTTTAATAACTCATTGTGATGATTAACGGTAGTAAGTTTTGCGCGACCGTATTCCCGAATCTGCGAAGGCGCTACCGAGCCACCACTTTTATGGGCTATTAACTGTGCACCATAACACACGCCAAGCACCGGAATTTTTCCAAACTGTTTTATATCCACATCGGGCGAATTGGCATCGCGCACCGAGCACGGGCTTCCGGAAAGAATTACCCCTTTGATATCGGGTGTAATGGTTGGAATGTGATTAAAGGGATGTATCTCACAATACACATTTAGTTCACGTACTCTTCGCGCAATTAGTTGAGTGTACTGCGATCCGAAATCGAGAATGAGAATTTGCTGTGCCATTTTTAAAAAAATTATTTCGGCTATACTGGAAATTAGTCTTTCAGAACCTCGTAACAATACTGCTTCAGGTAATCGGCTGCATCATCTATCCCGCTATAAAAGGCTTTATTCAGATATCTGCAACCTTCTTCCTCACGCTTCAATTCAACTAATGAAATTCCTTTATAGAATTGGGCTTGTAAATTTTCTGGCTCCAGACGCAAAGCTACATCCAGAAACTTAAGGGCCTGTTCGTACTGTTCCAACTCCAACGCAAAGGCACCTCCATAATAATAAGCCGCACCATAAGTTCCATCCAATTCAATGGCTTTATTAACCGCCATAAGTGCGCTGTCTAACTCATCCATCGAGTAATGCACCAGGGCCAGATTCATTTCAATTTCCGGATCGTCCTGTATCTGAATAATCTGCTTGAAATCATTTTTGGCGCGTTGATACTCTTCCTTCTCCATCAGTAAACTCCCACGCCAGTGAAGTAATTGAGGGTCGCCACCCGTCAGTTCTATTGCAGATTCAATATCAATCAATTGGTTATCGGCATCATTTAATTCGCGGTATACAAGAGCCCGTAAAATGCGCGCCTGATAGTTCTGCGGAAATTCTGGAATAAACTTAGTTATATCGGCAATAGCGGGTTGCCATTGGCCCGAACTGTAAAATGCAACCGCTCTTTTGTAAAGAGGGCGGTAGTTATCTTTTTGCTTAAGACCCGAAGCTTTAATGATTTTGGTATACAACGCAATGGCTTTCTTAAAATCTTCGCGCCCCATCAGGGTATCGGCTTCTGTTTCCCAGGCCGCCCACTTTGAGTTTTGTGCAAACCCAAAAGTGTAAGAGGCTAGTGTAAGTATACCGATTAGAAGACTTTTATGCATTCGATCCTGCCTTATTGCGTTCGCGTTTACGATCGTTTTCGTTCAGATAAATTTTACGCAGACGAATTGACTTGGGTGTTACCTCTACATATTCATCGGCCTGTATGTATTCTAATGCTTCTTCTAAGGTGTGCTTAAGCGGAGGTGCAATTTTCATTTTCTCATCGGCACCGGAAGCCCGCATATTGGTTAGCTTCTTGGTTTTGGTAACGTTTATTACCAGGTCGCCACTACGGCTATGCTCACCTATTACCTGTCCTTCATACACAGGCTCGCCCGGATTGATGAAGAACTTACCGCGGTCTTGCAGGTTGTGCAAACTGTACGGAATGGCTTCGCCCTGTTCCATTACAATTAACGAACCATTAATGCGGCCCGGTATTTCTCCTTTGTACGGCTGATATTCTTTAAAACGGTGTGTAACTACGGCTTCACCCGCTGTTACGTTCAATAAATAATTTCGCAAGCCCATAATTCCACGCGATGGAATCATGAATTTCAAAATCATCCGATCGGCCTTAGGTTCCATGTTAACCATTTCGCCCTTGCGCATCGAAACGGTTTCAATGGCTTTACCAGCATCCGTTTCGGGTAAGTCGATAGTTAATTCTTCAACCGGTTCACACTTCACCCCATCAATTTCGCGAAAGATTACCTGCGGCTGTCCAATCTGCAACTCGTAGCCTTCTCTGCGCATGGTTTCAATTAATACTGATAAGTGCAATACGCCACGGCCAAACACCATAAAGCTATCGGCCGATCCGGTTTCGCCTACGCGCAACGCCAGATTTTTTTCCAGTTCCTTTTCCAGCCGGTCTTTAATGTGGCGCGAGGTAACAAACTTTCCTTCTTTGGCATAGAAGGGTGAGTTGTTGATGGTAAACAACATACTCATGGTTGGTTCATCAATCGCAATTGACTTCAACGCTTCTGGTTTTTCTATATCGGCAACGGTATCGCCAATTTCAAAACCTTCTAAGCCTACCAAGGCACAAATTTCTCCGGCATTAACCTGCTCCACCTTCTTCTTCTCAAATCCTTCAAACACATAAACTTCCTTAATGCGGGTTTTAACCACCGCTCCGCCATCGCGCTTAACCAAAGCAATTTGCTGGCCTGGCTTAACCGAACCGCGTTGCACACGCCCAATAGCAATACGGCCAATGAATGAAGAGTACTCCAACGATGTAATCAACATTTGTGTTGTTCCTTCATCAATTTTTGGAGCAGGAATATATTTGATTATACCTTCAATCAATGCATTGATATCAGTAGTTGGTGTTTTCCAGTCTGTACTCATCCAGCCTTGTTTGGCCGAACCGTAAAATGTAGGAAAATCTAATTGATCTTCGTTTGCATCCAGCGCAAACATTAAATCGAATACTGATTCATGTACTTCGTCTGGCGTGCAATTTTTCTTATCTACTTTATTTATAACTACAATCGGTTTTAAACCGAGTTGCAATGCTTTCTGCAACACAAAACGGGTCTGTGGCATGGGGCCTTCAAAGGCATCTACCAGCAACAAGCAACCATCGGCCATATTAAGTACACGTTCAACCTCGCCTCCAAAATCGCTGTGGCCGGGGGTATCAATTACATTGATTTTATAATCTTTATACCGAACGGAAACGTTTTTAGCAAGAATGGTAATGCCTCGTTCACGTTCCAGATCGTTGCTGTCCATAATAAGCTCGCCAGGATTTTCATGGTCTTTAAAGAGATGACCGGCATGCAATAATTTATCAACCAAGGTGGTTTTACCGTGGTCAACGTGGGCAATAATGGCGATGTTTCTGATTTTATTTACTTCCATAAACGCTGTTTTCCGCTTCTTTTTTGACTTTAAGGCGGCAAAGATAGGTTTATTTGGCGATTTTAACGGAGGCTCCCGTACAATATTCCGGCAGTAGTAATACGGAGGGTTTACGTGAGGCCATAAAAAAGGCTTAATTAAACGACATTGGTTTACTAATCGGGTTTGTTCTTTTCAAAGAAACCGTGCAGGGCTTCCATAATGGCATCGGGATCGGTAAAGTAATGGATGGATGGATGTTGAATATTGAATTTCTCAATCAGGTTGTAATACGTTTCTTCATCTATATGATGGTCTTCCATCATAATGGTTTTTACATCGGGGTCGGTAATTACCTGCCGGAAAATTTGCGTGCGGTTATTCTCTTCAATAACACGCGAGAGTTTCCGCTTTTCGCGTTCCAGTTTCCAGAAATAATCAAAGGGCGACTCGAACATTTGAATTTTGCTTAATGTACCGGGCGCCACTTTGGTACGATCTTCAACTTTGTTGGGATAAAGTCTGTTTGCTCTGATGGTTATCTCCTGCAACAGTATTCGGTTTTCGCGCAAAAGAATAAAAAGGGCATCTTCCTCAAACATAAGAGGCAACTCAAGTGCGTGATAGCCTATTGCTGTAAAAACGAGGGTATCGATGGGTTTTGCGGTAATCAGAAATCCACCCGAAGTATTAGTAGCCACAACCCGGTTACCGTGTTTAACCGATACATGTACCCCGGTTAAATTGGTAAGACTCGCAGAATCTACCACTATACCCCGATAAAGGGTTTGGGCAAATACGGGTTGAGCCCCCATTACCATCAAAAAAATAAAAACTCTAACCATTTAGCTATGATGTACCCTGGGACTGTAAAGTTTTGGTTACGATCTGTTTAATTATTTTAAATAAACACATTCGAACGGCACAGAGCACTATAAATACTTGAATAAATTTTGAACTGAAATACGATGTTCGGAGTTTTGTACAAGACTTGATATACACGTAGACCCAATAGCCATGAAACAACAAATTGTAACACCAGCCCGTTCGCTTACCACCGAAACTGAAGATAAGCTAAACAAGCAGATTATGATGGAAGGAAAATCCTCGGCTGCTTACCTGTCGATGGCCTCGTGGTGCGAAACTAAAGGCTACGAAGTATCGGCACAGTTTCTATACAAACATTCGGAAGAAGAGCGCATGCACATGCTCAAACTTATTCATTATGTGAATACGGCCGGTGGCCATGCCCTGCAACCCGAAATTGCAGACATTAAGCATACGTTTACTTCGCTACGAGAGGTATTTCAAACCGTATTACATCATGAATTAGAAGTAACTAAATCAATAAATACGATTGTAGATCATTGCTTTCAGATTAAAGATTTTGCTACGTTTAATTTTCTGCAATGGTATGTAATGGAACAACGCGAAGAAGAAACCATTGCGCGCAGGGCTGTTGAGTTGTTCGACCTGATTGGTGAGGAAGGCGTTGGCTTGTGGATGATTGATCAGGAAATTGGCAAGCTGGAAACCTACGCTACAAAAGTAAACTAACGCACAAATCGTAAGAAAGTACCCATCGGAAGATCGCAGCCGGTTTTTGATTTCAGAAAAAACTCTCCGCATTCCGGTTCGGCTTTTGGAAAGTGCGTCTTCACCACATTTAAACCTACCAGGCTTGATAGGCCCACCGCATACATGGAAAGAATAAAAAAAGAATGCGATGGCTCCAGCAACTGGCTGGCCAGATAAACCAGTTCGTTTAATTTCTCCTGTAATGTCCACTTCTCTCCTTCGGGCCCACGGCCATACGGTGGCGGATCCATAATAATACCATTGTATTTGTTGCCTCTCTTTGCTTCACGCTTTACAAACTTGAGCGCATCTTCATACACCCACCGAATATCCTTCAGGTTATTCAGTTGCATATTTTGATTAGCCCAGTTAAGGCCCGGCCGCGAAGCATCTACATGGGTTACCTCTGCGCCTGCCGCCCGTGCCACTACCGATGCGGCACCGGTATAGGCAAACAGGTTAAGTACTCTTCCGGGTTTGTTCCACGAGGAAACTGTGTCGAAAATAAAATTCCAGTTAGAACCCTGTTCTGGAAAAATACCCACGTGGCCAAAGCTGGTAAGGGCCAGGCGAAGATTTAGCTTAAGTTGATTGTATTGATAGGCAACACCCCAGGTTTCCGGCATTCCCTTACTTAAAGTCCAACCGCCCTTTACATCATCCGAAAACCGGTATTTATCCTTTTGCTCGCGGTTAAATACTGCACTTGCATAATCCCACTCCTTTTCAGGTAAGGTTTTATTCCAGATTGCCTGAGGTTCGGGCCGGTTCAGTATAAATTTTCCAAAGCGTTCCAACTTTTGTCCGTCTCCTGAGTCTATCAGTTCGTAGTCTTTCCAGGATGAAGGATGGATTAAATTCAAGGTTCAAAATTTCGGTAAAAATAAGAAGAAGGTGTGATTAAAATTTTAATCATACAATCAGAATTTCTTATCGGGGTCCTGACGATTGTCAGAAAAACTGAGCAGTATAATTTTTCGCTCATGTACTTCATAATAGAGGCTAACCTGAGAAGTAACTACTGCACGGTGTATATTCTGCTTTTCAGAGTGAGGATAAATCCCGGGGTTTTTGTCGATAAAGCTTAACACTTCTTCAGTACGCGCCATAAAATTGCGTACCTCCCGTATTGTCCATTTTTCTTCCAGATAGAATAATATTTTTATATACGTTGTCTCAGCTTCATCTGACCATTCAATAGAATAGTTCATCTCATTCTTTTGAAAAACGGGATTTAAGTGCTGTCATTACTTCGTCATGTGGTCGCGTCTGGCCTTTTTGACTTTGATCCTTGCCCCTGAGAATTGAGTTCTGAGTTTCGTTATCCAGCGTATCCCAAAAATCTTTATCGTATCCCCCCAAAACAGCTTTTACCTGATCCAACACTGCATCCTCACGCGTTTGTATAAGTTTTTCGAGCAGTTTGTATTTAGTATCAATGTCCATAACAAGTCTGTGTTTTTCTACTACAAGGTAGCATATTTTTTGGGAAATGTTTGGCTCTGAATTTCGAACTCAAAAAGAAATAACGGTGAGTCAAAGCTTTGATCTTGAATTTTGAATCTTGAATTTTGAACGCATGCACTTTCTCATCACCAGCACCCAAAACCCGAAAATCAAAAGCCTGCTTGCGCTGGAAAAACCGCGCGAACGCAGAAAGCAACAACTTTTTATTGTAGAAGGAGCCAAAGAAGTGCGCATGGCTATGGATGCCGGCTATCGTATCGGTAATATTTTTTTCTGCGAAGAAATTCTGGATAAGAACGAATCGGGCGATTTGTTGCGGCAAGACAAACTTCTGATACCCGTATCCAAAGAAGTGTTCGATAAAATCGCCATCCGCGAAAGCACCGGTGGAATTTTGGCTGTGGCCGAACAGAAAACCCACCGCCTGCAGGATATTACGTTAAGCGCCAATCCGCTGCTATTGATTCTGGAAGCCGTAGAAAAACCAGGCAACCTGGGAGCCATATTACGCACAGCCGATGCAGCCGGAGTGGATGCCGTTATTATATGCGATCCGCAAACGGATTTTTATAATCCCAACGTAATCCGCAGCAGCGTAGGTTGTGTGTTTACCAAACAAATTGCTTCGGCCACCAGCGAGGAAACCATAACCTGGCTAAAGAAAAACAACATCCATATTTATTGTACATACCTTAAGTCTTCTACCCCCTATCATCAAACCGATTTTACAAAGCCTGCCGCTATTATTATGGGTACCGAAGCCACCGGGCTTTCTGATGTTTGGGTTAAAAACAGCACCGCCAACATTATTATCCCCATGCAGGGTAAAATCGACTCGATGAATGTTTCTAATGCTGCTGCCGTGGTGGTTTTTGAAGCCCGCAGGCAGCGTGGTTTTTTGTAATCTACAACTCACTACATCAATACGGCAGTTCATTTCATAACGATTGCCCGCCTTGAATCCTTACCCCACCTTTGCACCGTAATAGCTTACAAAAGCCATTTGTTATGAGATTAGTCTACCTTTTTATGTTGATGGGAGTTGCCCTGGCCACCACCGGGCAGCCAGAAAAAACCACCATTTATGCATCGCGTGGCGATGCGAAGACTACCTACCGCACTTCCGATGGATTAAACAGTTTTAATATTGAAATACGGGGTACAATTGAAGTATCGGATGACGACCGCGACATCAGCAGCATGTCGCACGATGGTTATTTTGAAGTAACCAAAACTTCGTTTGGATCAAGGCGTACCATAAAAATTACCCGCGAGGGGAGTGTACTCATTAAACGATACTATGAAGGGCGCACCGAGATAAACTTTGACCCCGAAGGGCGTAAGTGGCTGGCCGAAATTCTGCCTGAAGTAGTACGCACAACCACTATTGCTGCGGAAAGCCGCGTAAACCGATTCTACTCTAAAGGCGGCACACAAGCTGTGCTTACTGAAATTGACGCGATTAAAAGCGATCATGTAAAATCGTACTACGCCCGTATGTTAATGAAGAAACCTGTTCTTGAAAAAGACTATGCCACGCTTATACATAAAGTAACCGGCAACATGCACTCCGACCATTACATTTCGGAATTTTTGCAAGATAATCTCCATAAATTTTTACGAAACAAAGAAGCAACCGAAGCCGCTTTTGCAGCTACCGATAAAATGGGCAGCGATCATTACAAAACCCAGATTATAAAAGAAGTGTTAAGAGGCCAGCCTGCCTCGCTGGAAAACGTACAGGTAGCGCTTACTTCAGCTTCAAAGATTCACTCCGACCATTACAAAACCGAAATACTTACTTCCCTTATGCGCCAGCACAATTTAACCGATGCTATGGTAACTGAGATGATTAACACTTCCAAAACGGTACAATCAGACCATTACCGAATGGTTATTTTAACCCAAGCATTAGAACGCGACCTTCCGGCTATTGCGCACCAGCGTGTGGTAGAATCGGTTAAAGATATTCACTCCGATCACTACAAAACGCAGGTAATCAAATCGATGTTGGACAGATCGATTGACGAAAACGTTTTGAATGAGCTTATGCCAGTGGCCTCTACCATTGCAAGCGATCATTATCGTACCGAAATATTAACAAGCATGTTAAATAGACAAAAATTTTCAGATGGAGCCTTTACCCAACTGGTTGAATATGGTGCCGACATGGGAAGCGATCATTATAAATCTGTTATTTTTAAAAATGCACTTGATCGTTCTTATTTGAACGAAGCCAACGTAATAGCAATTCTTAATGCAGCCAAAAGTATTACCTCCGATCACTACTTTACCGAAGTACTGGTAAGCGCGGCTCCACATGTACGCACAGGCAGCGATGCCGTAAAAACTGCATACCGAAATGCCGCACGTAAAATAAGTTCAGAAACTTACTACGGCCGGGCTATACGCGCCCTCGATCGCTAAACTCTTTCAAAAAATTAAGGTAGCTTGGGTTATGCAAATTCCAGGCTTCTCTCACCCTACTATGAAAAAGTATAGCACGCTGGTTATTATTTGCACCGCCCTTGGCGTTCTGTTCTTTGTGTACATATTTTATAGTGCACAAGGCAGGTTTCCATCGCTGCGTTTCGAGGCCTACGAATTTGTTGTATTTACACTTATTATAAACCTTACCGCTCTTATTGCCTGGCAGGTTGATAAAATGCTGGATAAATGGATTGATTGGCGCACACATTTCTTGCTTCGCTTTATCTCTGGTTTCTTACTAAACGGAACGCTGGTGCTTGCCTGCTCTATTACGGCCAGTATTCTTTTACTTGAAATCCGTAACGATGATGTAATCAGAATGGGAATCTTGCTGATTCTTACCTTGTTCATATCCGAAATATTTTATGGCTTGTTCTACTCATACCGGTACTATGCCAAAACACAGGTAGAGGGTATGCGGTTAGATCGCTTGCAACTTGAACTACAATTCAACTCGCTCAAAACTCAAATCAGTCCACACTATTTATTTAATTGCCTCAACACTGTTTCTGCTCTTCTGTTTAAGGATACGGCTATGGCCGAACAGTTTATTCGCAGAATGGCCGAAACATTCCGGTATGTTATCGACAACCAGAAAGAAAAACTAGTTACGGTACAAGAAGAAATTGAGTTTGTAAAAGCCTATTATTATCTGCTTCAAGCCCGGTACGAGCAACACCTTACACTTGAAATTAACTTACCTAAAAACCTTTTCAACACGTGGATCCCGCCTATGACGTTGCAATTACTGGTAGAAAATGCGGTAAAGCATAATAAGATATCGAAAGAGCAACCGCTGCTTATTTATATTTCAGCACAGGATAATACACAGATAATGGTGAGTAACTCTAAAACCACAACCACGAAGACCGAAAGTTTACAGATTGGCTTACATAACATTGTTAGCCGGTACCAGTTCTTTTCGTCCGAAAAAGTAAGTATTAAAAACGAAACGAAATTCACGGTAACGTTGCCTGTAATCAAAAATTTAACCAAGCCCGCACCCATTCTCTCATTTTCGCAGATATGAACCGGCTTTTTATACACCAGGCTTTGTTTCGCATACTTGCTGCACCCGTGCTGGGCGTAATGGTGTATTTGCTCATTCTGCTTATTAATAATGATTTCTCTGAACTGGAAAATATTTTTAGCGGAGTTGAAGTATATGTTTGCATTGGCTTAGCATTTATTTCTCTCGAAGCTATGCGGTTTACGCTTTCTGTTTCAGAAAAGTGGTTGAGTAAACAAAGCATCAGGCGCAGAATTACAGTGCAGCTATTGGCTACATTAAGTGTATCATTAACGCTGGTTGCGCTTGCCATCTGGGCCTACTATATATGGATAGTTGGTTTTGCGATCAGCACTAACGAGTTATCTGTTTTTCTGGCAATCTACGGATCGATCGGTTTGCTTTATAATGCACTATTCTTCAGTAATTTTTATCTGAATCGGGAAAACACCCTACTCATTCAACAGGAAAGAAAACTTCGTGAAAAATTAGAATCCGATTTTATTTCGTTCAGAAACGACATTAATCCAGATTTACTTTACGAAAGTCTTGAAAACCTGATTCTTACTTTGCAACATAATGTCGACAAGGCCGAGGAGCAGATTGATTACCTGGCTGGCATTTACCGGTATGGGCTAATCAATCGGCACAAAGAACTGATTTCGTTAGAGGAAGAATTGCAGGCGGCTGATCACCTGATAAAATTACTGAACTACAAACACCCGCAACTTAACCTGCTAAATGCTGTTGGCGATACACGCAATATTCAACTTATCCCCGGTTCGTTGTTGGTTACTATCGATTCTATTGTGCGCAACACACTAATTTCAAAAGAGTCGCCTCTTGTAATCCGGTTGTACCTGGAAGAAGGGGATGAATATCTGGTGTTACAACATACCCTTAACGACCGGTTGCTGTTACACCAGGATAGTTTGCAGGCCTATGATCGGTTAAAGCGGTCGTATGCCTTCTTTAGCGAGAACCCGTTTGTGCAGGTTAAAGCCGGCAAAGAAAATTATATTAAATTTCCGCTGGTGCAAATTGACGAAGAAGTAAACCATGAATAGCCTTTCCTTACATGTGCTGATTGTTGAAGATGAAACTCCGGCTGCCGAAAAACTGGAGCGCTATCTTACACGCTACAGCGAAGGCATTGTAGTGAAAGGCAAAGCCGAATCGGTTGAAGAAGCGGTGAACTGGCTTGCCGAACATCAATCCTCTATCGATTTGATTTTTATGGACATTCAGTTAAAGGACGGAATGAGTTTTGAAATCTTTAAAGAAGTAAAAATCAACAAACCGGTAATATTTATTACTGCCTACAACGAATATGCCCTCGATGCCTTTAAAGTAAACGGCATCGATTATTTATTAAAGCCCATTACGTTTACCGATTTATCCAACAGTTTAAAAAAAATAGAAAACCTGGGCACACAATTACGCTGGGGCGATGATCGTACTGAAACTGTGCTACACGCATTGAACGCACCGGAACGTGCCTACAAAAACAGGTTTATGGTAAAGCTGGGCGATCACATCAAATCCATTACGGTCGATCAGATCAGTTTGTTTTTTGCCGATGGGCGCGATGTATATCTTATCACCAATCAACTGCGCAAGTTCATCATCGATTATACATTGGAAAACCTGGATGAAATTTTAGACCCTAAAATTTTCAAACGTATTAACCGCAGCTATATTGTAAACATAAGCGCCATACAAGATGTGGTAGTTTATTCCAACAGCCGGTTAAAAATTACACCCCAGGTTAAATGGGAACCTGAGATAATAGTAAGCCGCGAAAAAGTAAGTGATTTTAAAGAGTGGTTTGACGGGGTGCATTAAAATGGTTTATCGGGATAATATTTTTTCCGAACTTCCCGACATGAAAAACCTGATTCTGCTATTCGCGCTCGTTATGCTTATTTCCTGCAACAGTAAAAAAACACTACAAAGCTATTCGCAGTTAGATACCACCTACATTTCGCGCGGTAATGCCCTTGCCAAACTTTCGTTTGAAACCCTTAGTGGCGAACTGCAACGAGCGTTGCAAACCGGAGGTATCGATTCAGCCTTGCATTATTGTAACCTGCGCGCCTATCCTATTACCGATTCGCTTTCGCTCGCCCACCAGGCATCGATTAAACGGGTTAGTACCAAAGTGCGTAACCCCCGCAACAAAGCCGATGAGCTCGCAACTTTTATGATGAAGGGTTTTGGTATTGATTTAAGCGAAGGCAATACCATTACGCCCAAACTGGTTTTAAAAGATGATTCGGTGCTTTTCTTTAAACCCATTGTTACACAGCCCCTTTGCCTTACCTGCCATGGCACGCCCGGTAAAGAAGTTACGTTTAGTACCGATGCCAGTATTCAGAAATTATACCCGCGCGATAAAGCCGTTGGGTATAAGAATAATGAATTAAGGGGATTATGGCGAATTGCGTTTAAGGTTAAAAATTAGAGCTTATTTTATATCTTCTCTTCTTCCCTAATTTCATTTTTTCTTTACCTTAGTCTTAAGACTTGATTTGAAATACTATGGATTCTTCTGAAAACAAAAACCCCGGCAAATACAAATTTCGTGGTATTAAAGTCCACTCATCTGATGAATGGATGGCTGATGCTACCAAAAAATACCGTAAAGTGTACGACCGCTACGAAACCACGTATATCCGGGTAGAGTTTTCTGTTTTCAATAAACTATTTGACGAGGCCGAATGGGAAGCTAACATACGCCTGAAATGTTTTTTTGTAAATGGCACACACCGCAGAGAGTTGTGTAATCTGGAACAAAAACGCATCATTGGTAAGGATGAAAACATTGTGTACTTCCGCGAATCGTGGGGGCAATCGACTTACGGAACATTCTGGCTAAAAGGAATCTACGTATGGGAAGGTTATATCGATGAAGTAAAAGTGGGTGAAACTACATTTTATATAGAAGATGTAGGCGCAGCCCGTAAAGGCGAAAATCTTTTCTTCGACATTGAATCGATACGGCTGTTTGAAGGCGATGGCAAAGCTTCCACACAAGAAAATAAAAAATACCTGAAAGCATTTAGTCAAAAAGAAACCCGCTACGTGTGGAGCGACTTCCGGTTGAAGAACAAAGTACACAGCGATTATTATGCAGAACTATTTTTTAATTTTTATGATAAAGCTGGCTTGTTGAAAGGAAGCAGCTCGTACGTTACCTATGTAGCAGCCAACACGCTCGGCCAAATTACAACGCTGTTTCCGGGTTGGGGAGGCGAAACTCCGGGCCGGTGGGGCCGCGATACCTACACCATGGAGGTAATCTTTTTAGATAATCTGATTGCTACTGTACCGTTTATGGTGGGCGATGCCGCTGAAGAAGGAGATGCACAGGTTTTAACCAATGGCATTCAACTTACTCAAACCACTACCGGCCAGTCCGCCACAGGCTCAGCCCCAGTTTCTAAAAATTCAGAAGACCTGCTGTTCGAAAGTTTAGCCGAACTGAATTCGTTAACCGGCCTTACCAAAATAAAACAAGAAGTAAACGAAATGGTTAAGCTGGTGAAATTCTATCAGGAAACCGGAAAAGACATTCTCAACAAATTCTCATTGCATACCGTTTTCACAGGAAACCCGGGTACCGGTAAAACAACTGTGGCCCGCATACTGGCTAAGATTTATAAAGGACTTGGCGTTCTGGAAAAAGGGCATCTGGTAGAAGTAGACCGCGAAGGTTTAGTAGCCGGTTATGTAGGACAAACCGCTATCAAAACCGGAGAGAAAATAAATGAAGCCATGGGGGGTGTATTGTTTATTGATGAAGCATACTCGCTGGCCAATGGCAAAGGATCGCAATACGATTTTGGTGGTGAGGCTATCCAGATTATTCTGAAACGCATGGAAGACAACCGAGGCAAGTTTGGTGTTATTGTAGCCGGCTATACCGAAAACATGTACCAATTCATTGAATCAAATCCGGGGCTCAAGTCAAGGTTTGATAGTTACTTTGAATTTCAGGATTATGCGCCTGAAGAAATGAATACCATTGCAAATAGTTTATTTAAAAAAGAAGGAGTAAGACTGGAAGAGGGAGCACGCAAACACCTCGAAGATTACTTTGCGTTTCTACATTCCGAACGCGATTCGCACTTTGGTAATGCGCGGTCGGTACGGCAAGTAGTAGGCGAATCGGTAAAGAACCAACACTTACGTTTGGCTTCTATGAAAAAAGAAGAACGTACGCCCGAGCTAATGGAGACCATCATTTTGGATGATGTGAAAGAATTTGAAATTAAACCTACCAAATCAAAACGCCCGAGTATCGGGTTTCAAACCGGCAAGAGTTAGTTCAATTCCCAAGCCATTTGAAAATTATAGGAGAGGCTGTTGCCTAAACTGTGGACTAAATGTCCGAATCAGTTTTTTACGATTCTGAAAATAAAACATTGCCCCCAGCGGAAGAAGTAGAAGGATCAGCATCCACAACCCTTTATTCTCCATTCGTTTGGTGTAGGCCATATCAATAAAGGCCCAAAATTGGATAATTGTGGCGAGTGCAATAAAGACAATCAGAAGCTCTTCCATCATGTATTTGATTTAATCTGCTAAATCATTCTCCCTTTATCAATATAGCGATTGATTTCGATGATCTCCAAATCGCTTCTTCACTGTACGCTTTAGCGGAATTTGCATACCGTCTGTAGATTCAAGCCAGTCGTAAATAGAAGCTGTGAGTTCTTCGATCAATGCCTGATGTTCCGGGCTCGCAATCAGGTTATTCATTTCGTTGGGATCTTCCTGCAAATCGTAAAACTCGTTGGTATCCCAAATGCCGTGGTACCGTATTAACTTATACCGGTCGGTACGCACACCATGCATGGTGGGTGTTTGCGGAAAATCAAACTCCCAATAATATTCATAAAATATTTTATCGCGCCACACCACCTCTTTGCCTTGCAGCAAGGGCAAAATAGATCTGCCATGAAAATGTTTTGGCAACTGCAGGCCCGCCACCTCCAATACAGTAGGCGCAACATCTATGTTTTGAATCATCGGCTTGGGTCTTAAACCACCACCAAACAATTCCGGGCAACGAATTAAGAACGGTACTTTGGCCGACTCTTCATAAAAATGGCGTTTATCAATCAACCCATGCTCGCCAAACGAAAAACCATTGTCGCCCATATAAATTACAAGAGTAGATTCTGCCAGTCCGTTATCATCAAGATATTTTAATACCGCGCCCACACTTTCATCTACAGCCAGTAAGGTTTCGCAATAGCTCCGATAAAAATCAGGGAAAGAAATCTGCCCGTGGTACATGTAATCTACACCATGCCAGCTCTCGCGCTGCATCTTTTGCCAATCGGGTGTGCGCCCTTCACCATAGTAGGTATCAGTTTTTAATGGCTCCTTCTTATTCACCTCGGTTTCAATATCATTGTTGATCCGTTTCTTGCCACTCACCTGCTGATCGGACGTGCGAAATGAAGATGGTAAACTGATTGGTTCATTTTTATACACACCCTTATGTCGCTTGGCCGGAGCAAACTCTGAATGCACTGCTTTATGTGATAAATACATAAAGAACGGTTTCGATTGATCGCGTTTAGCCAACCAATCTACTGCATGCTCTGTAAGTAAATCGGTTATGTATGTTGAATCGGTATAACTCTCCTGTTTACCATTAATGTTGAGTTGCGGATTATAATAAACGCCCTGCCCCTTAAAACTTTCCCAATGACTAAAGCCCGGGCGCGGTTCATCGGTGTCACCACCCATGTGCCACTTGCCGAAAAAAGAAGTTTGATAACCTGCCTGCTGCAAATACTCCGGAAAAAACTCAAGATTGCCCGGATCGGGCGCAATGTTATCAACTACCGTATGTGTATGCGAATACAAGCCGGTTAAAATTGATGCACGACTGGGCGAACATAGCGCAGTGGTTACATAGGTGTTTTCAAAGTAAGCCCCTTCCTTTGCCAGCCTGTCTAAGTTAGGTGTTTTTAACCACGGTACTTTACCGGTAAAGCCCATGAAATCATAACGATGATCGTCAGACAAAATGAAGATTACATTACGGGGTTTCCCTCCTGTACCAGTCAATTTTTTAGTCGACTCTGGTTGTGTAGTGCAGGCAGCCAGTAAAACCAAACCGAAAATAAATTTCTTCATACCGTGAAGGTACAAGATGAATACACAATCTTCAAGCGGATAGTATGTGAAAAGAAGCGTTAGGTCTGAGCATTCTCATCTAAACGCGCTGCTGAATTTTTACCTAACTCCTTCTCTCAGAATAATAAGATGGTAGCCTGAACAATCAAAGCAACACCGCAGGCTCATCTTTCACCATTCGCTTACGCGCGCGGTAGCGGATTACTACCTTAACAGATGTGAGAAGCAGAATGGCCACCACCACCGAAAGCCACATGCCCAGCACCATTGGTAATGGGGTTCCATTGTGCAACGCACTTACAATAGCCGTAATTATTCCACCCACCAACATCCGGAAACTACCCAGCAACGAAGCCGCACTGCCTGCATGTTTGGTAAATGGAGCCAATGCCAGGGCCGAACTGTTAGGACCGGTTAGCCCCTGCCCCAGCATAAAAAAGAAAATAGCTATCGTTAGGCCGATCATATTAAACCAACCTAACACAATACCCGCTACCATAATAGCACCGGCAATTACCTGATACCGCAAGGCAAATTTTACTAATTGCTGGCTGGTAAATTTCTTCAACAACAAATGATTGAATTGGGCCGAGCCGATCATAGCCGAAGCAATGAAGGCAAATATCCACCCGTATTGTTGTTCGGTTGCATGGAATAAATTCAGAAACACATCGGCTGAAGCTGCGATGTAGGCAAACGGTGCCGACATGGCAATACCTCCGGCAATGGCATACATAATAAACTGCGGTTGCTTTAGCACAAGGTAAAAGTTGCTGAGTATGGCACGCGGCTGTAACGAGATGGCTGGATCAGCGGGTTTACCTTCAGGCAACAAGAAGTAGGTAGCTAACAGAATTAAAAATGTAACTGTGGCAAGGGCAACAAATACCGAGTGCCAGCCAAAGGCTACGGTAAAGTAGCCACCCACCGTTGGAGCAATCATAGGCGATATTGCAATGACCAATATGATGGATGAAAACGCCTGAGCTATTTTTCGTGCCGGAAACAAATCGCGAACCAGAGCCTGAGACGCTACCATACCCACACAACCTCCCAACGCCTGAAGAAACCGCATAAGCACCAATGATTCCATTGAATATGAGTATGCGCAACCCACCGAGCTGATGATGTAAATAAACAAGCCGATGTATAAGGGTTTCTTCCTTCCAAAGCGATCCAGCAACGGCCCATACAGCAACTGGCCCATGGCAATACCTATCAGATAGGCTGTTAGCGAAAACTGTACTTGCGAAATACTAATGTTAAATTCTTTGGCAATGGCCGGAAAGCCCGGCAGGTACATATCAATCGAAAACGGGCTGATGGTTGAGAGGGAACCCAGAATAAGAATCAGAAGAAAATAGCGGCTGCGCGTCATGAATGAAAGTGCAAATATAAAGGTTACAAGCGGCAGTTGAACCCGGGAGGCCCAAAAGCAATAGCAGGAACAGGAAGGCTTTAATGATGGTTCAGATATCATCATGTTTTTTTAACCACAAAGACGCGAAGACACAAAGAAGCACCAAGCGCTTTGTGCCCCTTCGTGTTCGTAGTACCTTGGTGATTCAAGGCCTTGCGTTAAGGTGATTATTTTTTAGTAACCACCGAGGTGCCAGGAATAAACTTAGCTATCCATTGCGCCTCAGCGACTTTGCGGATAAAAAACAACCTCTCAAACCCCATGCAACCCGTTCGTTACTTTGCTGTCCTTTACCGTAACCTTTTCCCGCAAACTCAGTTTTAAACAGAAACCCCCAACGCCATGATTCGCAATTATCTCAAAGTTGCTATCCGGTCTATCTTCCGCAACAAGCTCACAGCCTTTATTAACATTGCCGGCCTGGCATTGGCTATGATGTGCTGCATCCTTATCTACTTGTTTGTATCCGATGAACTGAGTTATGACCGCTATCATACCAAAGCAGACAGAACCTATCGCGTAACACGAAATTTTTTAAGTAAAGACGGAGTGCCCAATCTGCACCTGGCCAATGTAGCACCGCCCATCGGGCCGCTATTAAAAAATGACTTTGGCGAAATAGAAGTAATGGCCCGCACTATCAACTACAGCCTGAACATAAGTCTTGAAGAGAAGGGTGAACTTGTAAAAAACTTTATTGAAAACGACATCTTCGTAGTGGAGCCCGATATCTTCACAATCTTCGACATTCAAGTACAGTCGGGCGACCCAGCCAAAGCCTTGTTACGGCCCTTTACCGTAATGCTCTCGGAAGCATATGCAACCAAATACTTTGGCTCGCAGGATGTAATTGGTAAACGCCTTAGGGTAAACAACCAACTCGACATAGAGGTAACGGGAACCTACAAAAGCTTTCCTGCCCAGTCGCACTGGCATCCTACCATGCTGGTATCATTCAGCACATTTGAAAACGATGCTATCTATGGTCGTAAGGCGTTGGAAACCAACTGGGGCAATAATGCCTTTGGTACTTATTTATTATTGGAAGAAGGTGCTGATCCGAAAAAAGTTGAAGCCGGCTTTGCGGATTTTATGGAACGCCACTTTGCTACCTATGCACGGGCCAACTGGGGTTCTGCCCCCGACTTCAAAGCTTCAAAAGCCACTACGTTGTTTCTGCAAAAGGTTACCGACATTCATCTCTACTCGCACCTTGATGATGAACTGGAAGTAAACGGCAACATCAACAACGTGCGGATGATGGCAGTGATTGGGCTATTTATTATTCTTATTGCATGTTTCAATTTTATTAACCTCTCTACCGCCCGTGCAACCAAACGTTCGAAAGAAGTGGGATTGCGCAAAGTGGTGGGCGCTTTCAAAGGGCAGTTGGTTAGTCAATACCTGAGCGAATCGGTGCTCATCTCCTTTTTTGCATTGGTATTAGCCGCAGGTTTTGCAGTGGTTTCGGTATCGTGGCTCAATTCATTTACAGGTAAATCGCTTTCGCTTGATCCGATTGCCAACTGGCCATTGTACCTGGGATTGATTGGCTTTGCTGTTGTGGTTGGAATACTCGCGGGATTGTATCCGGCTCTTGTTATCTCTGGCTTTAAGCCAGCTTTGGTATTAAAAGGGCAACAAGGTTCTGCCAAAGGCAAAGGATTGGTTCGTAAAACTCTGGTAGTAGCGCAGTTTTCAATTTCTATTATTCTGTTAATCGCCACGGCTATTACGTTTCAGCAACTCGATTTTTTAAACAGTCGCACGTTAGGGTACGATAAAGATCAGGTGGTGGTGTTTGGTTATTATTCTGATGAACTGGACAAAAGTTACGAGGCATTTTATAATGAACTCCTCAAAACATCTGTGGTTGAAAATGCCACGCGTTCATCGCGCATTCCTACCGGGCGCTTGCTGGATAGCAATGGCGCACCACTGATTACAAAAGGTGATAGCCTGATCAATGCTACCGTTACTACCAAGTTTGTAGCTATCGATGAAGAGTTCTTCCGCACATATGGTATGGAGATGGCTGCCGGGCGAGATCTTTCGAAAGACTTTGTCAATGACGACTCCCTCTCCTTCATCGTTAATGAAACCGCGGCCAAAGCCTATGGGTGGACCAATGTGGGCGATGGTATTGATAAAGATTTCAGCTATGCCGATATCAAAGGCAAACTGGTAGGCATTGTAAAAGACTTTCATTTTGAATCGCTCCATCAATCCATTGTTCCCATTGTATTCTATTCGCGGCCTGGCATCTTCAGCGACTTGTCCATTCGTATTTCGGCCGGCAAAACGCAGGAGGGGCTCGCACACATCGAAAAAGTTTGGAGAGAGTTTCTGCCCGATCGTCCGTTCAATTATGCATTTGTTAGCGAAGACTACCAACGGCTTTACCTGGAAGAGCAAAAGCAGAATCAACTCTTCACCATATTTTCGGGATTAGCAATATTCATTGCCTGCCTCGGCTTGTTTGGGTTAGCTACCTTCAACACGCTGCAGCGGGTAAAAGAAATCGGCATCCGCAAAGTACTAGGCGCTTCGGTGCCCAGCATTTTGGGTTTGCTCTCCAAAGAAATTGTGATCTTGATTGTTCTGGCCAACCTGATTGCGTGGCCGCTGGCCTGGTACTTTATGCAGCAATGGCTAAATAGCTTTGCCTATCATGTGGATATGAACCTTATCGTTTACCTGTTGGCCGCCATTGCTGCTATAATACTTGCGCTACTTACGGTTAGCAGTCAAACTATTAAGGCNNAGCACGATGTACAAGAGGTTTTCTTCAAACGCTTTGGCTTGCAGATTGAGCAGGCGGCCTACCCAATAGCCCGCGGTGCTAACAAGTGTGGCCCACATTAAACCCGTTACTACACTATAAAATAAGTACGAGAGAGGTCGGATGCCACTGAGGCCCACCACCAGAGGAATAATTACCCGGAAGCCATACAAAAACCGGTAGCTGAATAAAATCTGGAGTTTGTGCGTATTAAAAAACCTGGTTACCGGCTCAACCCGCGCAGCTAGTTTTGGTCGCTTTGCTAAAAAATACTGACCATTAAGCCGCCCGATCAGGTAGTAGATCCAGTCGCTGATGAATGAACCGAGGAAGGCAGCCACCACGGTAAGCGGAAACTGAAAGATGCCATGATAAATTAAAGACGAGGCCACCAGTATGGCCGTCTCTCCTTCCAGAAAGGTGCCAACCACCAGCGCCAGGTATCCATATTGATCCAAAAAACTTTCCATCCGTTCGTGAGCTAAAAAAACTTTGCATAAAAATGAACCAACTATTGAAATATTCGTTTTCTATTCCATTAATTTTGTAAAAACATTTTTTGAATGCCTTTTATCTAACGATTTAAACGCAACAACCAAAATTGAAAACAGCCACTACACCTTTTGAGCCCGCTGACCTCAAGTTCAGCCTCGCCCTTCCGGCAATTACGCTCGTGTGTACCGATTGCTTGCCCCGCCCGGGGTTCAAAAGCTTTCGAAGGCAGATCAGAATCTGATACCAGCCCTTTACTAACAAGTGTATGGCGATCCCGCAAGGCGGATTTCGCCTGATGGTGCTATTAAAGCATTTTCTATCTATTCAATTTTAACGAAGAACAACCTTGGATAATACTATAATCGTCAGAGCGGCTACAGCCGATGACGCACATTACGCAGAAACCATCACCACCGAGATGGCCGAATCGGCTAAAGCACGGGGCACTGGCATTGCACAGCGCACACCCGAATATGTAAAAATGAAAATGGAAGAGGGCAAAGCGGTAATTGCCCTTACCAAAGACGGAACCTGGGTAGGCTTTTGCTACATCGAGGCGTGGCAACACGAAAAGTATGTAGCCAACTCAGGGCTTATTGTTTCTCCACCCTTTCGCAAAACTGGTGTGGCCACCGAAATCAAACGCAAAGTGTTTGAGCTTTCGCGGAAGAAGTACCCTGACGCTAAGATTTTTGGGTTAACTACCGGGCTGGCCGTAATGAAAATCAATTCCGACCTGGGTTACGAACCTGTTACTTACTCAGAGTTAACCACCGATGAGGAATTCTGGAAAGGATGCCGCAGTTGTGTGAACTACGAAATTCTGATGGCCAAGGGCCGTAAGAACTGCATGTGTACGGCTATGTTGTTCGATCCGGTTGAAGA
>DEIA01000011.1 GCA_002352225.1 Flammeovirgaceae bacterium UBA2786 | reverse complement strand
TGGCAGAGGAGGAGGGATTCGAACCCCCGGACCGCGTTAACGGTCTCCGGTTTTCAAGACCGGTGCAATAAACCGCTCTACCACTCCTCTGTGTTGGGTTTATTTTACTTTAAGGACTGCAAAAGTAAACCGAAATTTGATTTCTCCAAAAACTTACATTTCACTAAAATCAGGAAAGGTCTTTTTCAGTTCCTTATTATCCACATTCGTATCCATACGCTTACTGGCATCCAACTCCAGTGTTACCAGTTTCTGGTTATTTAAAATCGGTAATAGTTTATCCCTGTCAGGATCAAAATCCTTTTCTCTGCGCCTGCTTTTTAAGGCATATTTGCGGGCAAAGTTGTCGCCCTCAAGCTGTAGTTGGTTACGAATCTCTACATTGATTTTCAATTTTTCGGTAATGTCGTTTTTCGATTTACCAATTACTTCGGTAGCTTCTAATGTGCCAAGCGTAAGCACCGTAGTACCACCAATTGCCGAAACCGCTTTATACGATTGCGGATCGTTTGGCATAGCTACAGGGGCTAAACCGGTAGTAGCACCCAACGATGCGTTTAATATCGACCGGTTCTTCTTTCCTTTCTTGGCTTGTTTGTATGCCTTAGATAGTTGCTCGTGGTTTTTGTCCAGTAAATCAATAAGCATTTTAGCTTGTATTAACGAGGCTCTGTATTTCTGAAACAAAAACTTATCTTTCTCTTCCAGGTTTTCAGTATCAACCACGGTAATGGCTACCTTACGTTGTGTGCGGTTGTTGGATTTATCCAATACAAAAAAGATGATCTCTACTACTTTTTTCTTCTCGGCCTCTTCTACAAAATAGTATCCCGGGCTCCAGGTAAATTCTGCCTGTGCATCGGTGTTGTGAATCAGGCTTTCGCTAAGCACACGCTGGTCGGAACAAACAAAAGCCAGGTTGCTGATATTTTCATCGCCATTTGGATCGCTCGCATAAATCTTAAAGTGAATGCGCTCGTCTTCTTTAATAGTAAAACTGGTATCGCCTGGTACCAATAAAATTTCAGGCGGAAGATCAAGTTGCGTTTGGGCTATTCTTATTTTACCACGCGTTTCCGCTTTTTCGGGCTGATCCTGAACTACAAATTCTATTATTAGCGGGGCAGCCTTAAGCGCATTAAATTGATTGCGCGAAGGAGTCCAGGTTAATAACCCTTGCGAGTTAAGCGATGCCCCTTCTGGTAATTGCGATTGCACCGATTTAAATACCAACGGGTCGCCATCCGGATCGCTCACATATTGCTCGGGTATCTGATAGTTATTGGACGAAGATTGTTTAACGTAAAAAGTAGGGAGATCTTCTACTACCGGTGGCCGGTTTTGGTGATGCAGTGTAAATACAAGTTGCTTTCGTGCCCGCCTGCCATCTTTCCATTCGGCCTGCACAATCACATTTACTTCTTTTGTCTTTTCTATTCTGTCAACCAGATCAAAGCTGGGTTTCCAGTAAAAATTTCCGACTGTATCCAGTTGAATCTGGTAGCCGTTACCTCCCTCAAGCGAGTATTTCGGCTTTTCTAATTCAGCGCTTTCAATCTTAAAGGCAAGTTCAGATCCTTCAAATATGGAGTTCCAGCCGGTTGAATCGGACACAGTAATTACCTGGGTATGCCCCGATATGGAAACAAAAAGTAAGAATGCTGTAAAAGCCCAAATCTTCATTTCAGCAAAGGTTTTTTAAATTTAGAGGTGCAAAGGTAAGGTTTTAACATGGTGAGACCACGTCCGTCTGCGGATTTTAAACCCATATAAACTGAAATGAAGAAAGAAAAACAGGTTCAATCGTTTTCATTTTTTGAAGATGTATGGGCAATTGTTTTGTTGGTGCCCAAAGGGCGTGTTACCAGCTATGGCGCAATTGCCCGCTACCTAGGCACGGGTATGAGTGCCCGTATGGTGGGCTGGGCAATGAATGCAGCCCATACCAATAAAAAAATTCCGGCCCACCGGGTAGTTAACCGCAATGGATTGCTTACCGGAAAAAATCATTTTGAAACACCCGCTACCATGAAAAACCGACTGGAGAAAGAAGGAATTAAAGTAAAGAAAGACCAGGTGCAGGATTTTCAAAAGGTGTTCTGGGACCCTGCTCTTGAGTTATTATAGTGCGTTAATTCTGGTATGAGAAACTCAGGTTATTTTTTAGAAACCAGCCAAAGTCCGCCAAACGTAATCAAACCATTTAGCAACAGTACCTCAATTCCTATGGTATACCCATTAAACCAAACCGGTGCATAGGTGCTAATCAGGTAACTGAGTGCGGGCGATAAGATGCAAACAATTGTTACGGCTACACCGCTCAACTTGCGCTGGGTAAATAAACCGAATGAAAACAATCCCAGCAAAGGGCCATAAGTATAACCAGCCACACCCAATACAGCATCAATAACTGCTTTTTCGTTTATCTCTTTAAAGATGATGATGATGAGAAGAAACAAAAAGGAGAAACCAAGGTGCACAATAAATTTCTGGCGTTTCTTTACGGATTCGGGTTTGTCTTTGAAGTTTAGAAAGTCAATGCAAAACGAGGTGGTTAGTCCGGCCAGGGCAGAATCAGCACTGGCATAAGAAGAGGCGGTAATCCCTAACAGAAAAAATATTCCTACAAGCGGGCCCAATTCATTAAATGCAAGGCGCGGAAAAATTTCATCGGGTCTTGCCGGTATAGCCAGATTAAATTGGTTGCTGTACACCAGCAGCAATCCGCCTAATATCAAAAAGAGTAAGGTTACAAATACGATGATGAGGCTAAACCAGAACATATTTTTCTGCGCATCGCCCAATGTTTTGCAGGTAAGGTTTTTCTGCATGATTTCCTGATCCAGCCCGGTCATGGCAATAGCAATAAAGGCTCCGCCTAAAAATTGTTTGGGAAAAAACAAGGTTGAGTTCGCATCATCAAAATGAAATATCCGGGCATACCCGGCTGTTTGGATGCGATCAAAAATTTCAAGAAAGTTTAATCCAAGCCGGTTAGCGATAATGATTACCGTAATAATCAAAGCCGAAACCAAAAACAAAGTTTGAAACGTATCGGTCCACACAATGGTCTTTATTCCACCTTTAAAAGTATAAACCCAGATCAGCACAATGGTTACTGCAACGGTTACAAAAAAAGGAACATGCCAGGCGTCAAATAAAAAATATTGTAATACCGAGGCGGCCAGAAATAACCGCAACGATGAACCAATGGTGCGCGAGACCAGAAAGAATACAGCACCCGTTCTGTATGCCCAGGCATCAAAGCGTTGATCCAGATAAGCGTAAATGGAAACAAGGTTGAGTTTATAATAGAGCGGCATGAGTATGCCAATGATTGCCCAATAGCCAATCAGATAACCCAACACCACCTGAAAGTATGCAAACCCGGTATTTATTACGTTGCCGGGTACCGATATAAATGTTACCCCCGACAAGGATGCGCCAATCATACCAAACGCAACCAGATACCAGGGCGATTGCCGGTTAGCTGTAAAAAATGTGTTCGTGTCGGCCCCGCGGGATGTGATAAACGAAATCCCGATCAACACGCAGAAATAGATAATTAATATGGAAGCAACCAGTAATGGATTCATAATTTATGTTGGCGTGGACAAAGAAAGTAAAAATAGACAGGATATACATACATCATTTACACCAGCTAAAATGTTTACCTTTGCAGGAACAGGAAAATGTACGGTATGAAAACCAAACAGCAGGAAGCTTACCAAACGGATTTGCTGGAAGCAGTTGAAGATATCAACCTGAAAGACCTGGTTGTGTTCAATGATGATTTTAACACGTTCGATCATGTAATTGCTACACTTATAAAAGTTTGTAAGCATACACCCGAACAGGCCGAACAGTGCACATTATTAATCCATTACAAAGGCAAATGTGCCGTGCGTACGGGAGCCGAAGAAGTACTGAAGCCCATGTGCGAGGCCATTTGTGAAGCTGGTATTGATGCGCGTATCCTTTAAATTAAATTGAGTAGTGGAGTTTCCTTCCAAACTTATAGAAGAGGCAGTAAACGAAGTATCCAAACTACCGGGTATTGGAAAAAAAACTGCGCTACGACTGGTATTACACCTTGTAAAAGAATCTGAACATAAAACAGCTGCCCTTACCGATGCCCTTAACAGGATGCGCCAGCAAATCAGATTTTGCAAAACGTGTTTTAATATTTCCGATACAGAAGAATGCAGTATTTGTCAGAGCCACCGCAGGGATAAATCGCTGCTTTGTGTGGTGGAAGAAACCAACGATGTAATGGCCATTGAAAACACCGCACAGTTTACAGGTGTTTACCATGTATTGGGAGGTGTAATCTCGCCTATGAATGGCGTGGGGCCAGCGGATTTAAAAATAGATGCGCTGGTAGATCGTGTAACAAAAGCACAGGGTACTGTTAAAGAAATAGTTCTGGCGTTAAGTCCAACCATGGAAGGAGATACTACAGCATTCTATATCAATAAGAGATTGAGCAACTTTCCGGTAAAAATTACATCTATTGCGCGCGGGGTTCCTGTGGGTGGCGAACTGGAATATACCGATGAGATTACGCTGGGAAGAAGTATTTTAGGGAGAGTGCCTTTTTAGGTGTAGGCCTTAACAAGTATTTTTCTTCAAAAATTGTATCAGACATTACACCATGGGCTACTTGTAAGGTAAAAGTGTGTTTGCATTTTACCGGGTTGTTTTTAATATCTTTAATTTATATCCTCTACAAAACCTAAGAATACAAAACTTTCAAGGATATGAACCTCAATTTGTAAGTGACGATAAGAAGCTACTCATAACCTATCCAATCTCATGCGTTCAGTAATTCTTCTACTAACGTTAGTAACCACCCCGCTTTTTGCACAAAACAAAGAAACGAAATTTGGTGTTTTGGCAGACTATAGCCTCTTACGGTCAACAGTCAACGGTCGGGTTGCTGATAGATATATTATCTATAGTGATAATTCAACTATGGATGGCTTTAGATTAGGTGTTTTTGGAAAAGTAATGTCAAAAAGAGGCTTTTGGAATTCAGAATTTTCATACTTCAATAATAGGTCCGGGTTAAGTTTTCATAATTTAAAATGGGAGGAAGACTTGGCTTTGTACGGGAATGTGAGCGTTGATGCATCGGCTATATATTTCAATAGGATGATTAGATTATCTGTAAACAAAGGATTCCTGATTGCACGAGGACTTTCCATAGAAGGTGGAATTATTGCAGCGCTTCAGCTAAAAGAAAAACATTATACAGATTACCCGGATAATAGCTTTGATCCGGCTACAATGTCAAAGATTATTTTTCAAGTACCAAAAGGGTTTAAGGATTTATTGATTTTAGGAGAGATAAGAATAGCTTATAATTTTGGGCCGTTGTCGGTCTATTACTCGCTTGAAAGAGGGTTAACTTCTGTGAGCGATCATGTTGAATTTGAAAACATAAAGTATCCGTTAGAATATAAGATTGGCACTTACGCTTTTGGAGTTACTTACACGCTATTCAATTCAAAACAATGAAGTCAATTCTTATTGCGATTCTTCTTATTCCAGCAATCAGTTGGAGTCAAACAACTGAACATAGCAAGCGTTGGGAAATTTCAACAGTTTTATCTTACGGTAGCGAAAATGATCTCGGAAACGGTGGATTTATGCTTCGTAACGATTATGAATATTTATTTCATAAAACTATTAGTGCATCCGTCAGGGTAGGTTTTTTCCATTCGCACCCAAGCAGATTTAACAATGAGCCCTTTAAGCGGACATTTAGCGGCCTAACAGGTGGCCTTTATTTAAATCACACGGCAATATTTAATAGCGAAAGAAATTTTGTAAAAGCCTCTGCTGGCCTTGCCTACTTCAATACAAGATCTCTTTATCAGGATGGTAACCCTTTAGATGTAAGAACGCACGTTGATGTTGCCAGTAAATTGGGCTACGGTTTATCCTTAGAAGGCGGGGGAAGGTTATCGGAGAAAGTAGCGCTTGGCTTAGCACTGGATGTCTATAGTTACTATATATTCGGAGACATTACGGTTATTGGCGCCAACCTTCACTTTAAACTATAATTTTGGTAAGGTAGCCTGGTGCCGTTTCAGGCTTAAGTCCAGATAACTAACAAGCGTTATCTCCATAAACCTTCATTTACCATTTATCCCATTCCAATTCTTTCTTACTTTTGAGTTCATTTTATTACGTATGAACACACTTTCCAACCGCATTAACGCAATTGAAGAATCGGCCACCCTGGCTATGGCAGCCAAAGCCCGCGAGTTTAAAAACCGCGGCATCGATGTAATCAGCCTAAGCCTGGGCGAACCAGACTTTAAAACCCCCCAGCATATTTGCGAAGCAGCCAAAAAGGCGATTGACGATGGAAAGTATTTTTCCTATCCGCCCGTAGCGGGCTATCAGGACTTACGCGAAGCCATTGCGGCCAAGTATCAGAAAGAGAACAATGTGCCTTACAAGGCCGAGAATATTGTGGTAAGCAATGGGGCAAAGCAATCCATTGCCAATGTAATGCTGGCTTTGTTAAACCCGGGCGATGAAGTGATTGTGTTCTCACCCTATTGGGTAAGCTACGATGCATTAGTGCGTCTCGCAGAAGCTACACCGGTAATTGTAAAAGGGACACTCGAAAACGATTTTAAAGTAACAGCCGCTCAGGTTGATGCTGCGATTACCCCCAAAACAAAAGCTATCATCTTTTCTTCGCCCTGCAACCCAACGGGTTCTGTATTCAGTAAGAAAGAATTAGAAACTATTTCGCAAGTAGTTTTAAAACATGAAGGCTTACTGGTAATAGCCGATGAAATTTACGAACACATCAATTTTGCAGGCGACCAAACCAGCATGGCTTCTTTGCCCGGTATGTTCGAGCGAACCATTACCGTAAATGGTTTTGCAAAAGGCTTTGCCATGACGGGCTGGCGCGTGGGTTACATTGCTGCGCCCAAGTGGATAGCAGATGGCAGTAATAAAGTACAGGGCCAGATTACTTCGGCCAATTGTTCAATATCGCAACGGGGTGCATTGGCAGCCATTACTGGCGATATTGCTCCCACCAACGAAATGGTAAAAGCATACCACAAACGCAGAGACATTGTTTACAATTTATTGAAAGAAATTCCAGGCGTTAAAGCCAACTATCCGCAAGGTGCCTTTTACTTCTTTCCGGATGTGAGTTATTACTACGGAAAAAAAGATGGCGATCGTGTGATTAAAGATGGTGACGATTTCTGTTTGTATATGTTGGAAAAAGCACATGTATCATTAGTGCCCGGTGGTGCATTTGGTGAAGAAAAATGTGTGCGCCTTTCGTATGCTGCTTCAGAAAAGGAATTGATTGAGGCCATGCGCAGAATAAAAGAAACACTGGTGCTGCTTAAGTAACAATGGCTAACCTCCGGCAGATTTTTGAAGACTTCAACACGCTCAATATTTTAATTGTGGGCGATGTTATGCTGGATAGTTATATCTGGGGTGCAGTTGAGCGCATCTCACCCGAAGCACCCGTTCCAATTGTAAATGTAAAGAAACGCGATGTGCGTCTGGGTGGTGCCGCCAATGTGGCGCTTAATGTACAGGCCTTAGGTGCAAAGCCCATACTGGTTGCCCTTTGCGGGGATGATGATGCCGGTAAAAGATTAAAGCAAATCATAAGCGATCAGAAACTTTCCACTGAAGGAATTGTAGTTTCGGCTGCAAGACCTACCACGGTAAAAACAAGAGTGATTGCGTCAAGCCAGCACATTGTGCGCGTGGACGATGAATCGGATAAAGCATCATCGGCAGAAGAAGAAAAGGAGTTGCTGAAGAAAATTGAAAAACTTCTTCCTTCCTGCCAGGCTGTAATTTTTGAAGATTACGATAAAGGCGTTTTAAGTGCAACGCTTATTGAGCAAACAGTAACGCTGGCCCAAAAACATGGTACACCCACTATTGTTGATCCCAAGAAAAGAAACTTTCTTTCGTATAAACAAGTAACCTTGTTTAAACCCAACCTGAAAGAAATGCGCGAAGGGCTAAAGATTGAGCTGGAAGCAGGCAATCTTTCTCAGCTGGAAACAGCCATAAATCTTTTAAAAGATAAACTGAATGTTGAAGGTGTAATGGCTACGTTGTCGGAGCACGGGGTGTACATCGACTACCAAAATGAAAAAGTAAAACTACCAGCCCATACACGCCAGATTGCCGATGTTTCCGGTGCGGGCGATACGGTGGTAAGTATTGCTGCACTGTGTGTGGCATTAAAACTTTCGCCCGGTTTAATTGCAGGCTTATCTAATTTAGGGGGAGGATTAGTGTGCCAGTATGTAGGGGTAGTGCCAATTGATAAAGATGAGTTGCTGGAAGAGGCACAGAAGGTGGGAACCTTAGTGTAAAATTTCAGATATAGTATGTAACAGACTTGTGTGTGAATCGTTTTAAACGATACACGATAATCTATTATGAATGTAGTTGAAGTAAAGTCGCCAAAAGCGGAGCGCGATTTTATCCGGGCTCATGTACATTGCAACCAATCCGATCCCCGCTGGATAAGACCTCTCGATACTGATATTCTTCAGGTTTTTGACCCCAATAAGAATAAAGCCTTCCGGTTTGGGGCAGCATGCAGGTGGGTGTTGTACGATAATCAGAAACCGGTTGGCCGTATTGCAGCCTTCGTAAACAAAAAGTACAAGAATAAAGGCGATGAGTTTCCGGTTGGCGGAATAGGGTTCTTTGATTCTCCGGATAATTCGCAGGCAGCTTTTTTACTTTTTGATACCGCAAAAGAATGGCTGGCAGAGCGGGGGATGAAAGCGATGGATGGACCAATCAATTTTGGAGAGCGCGACCGCTGGTGGGGTTTGCTGGTGCATGGATTTTACGAACCGCTTTATGGTATGAATTACAATCCGCCTTATTATCAGCAGTTATTTGAAGCGTATGGGTTTGGTGTTTTTTATAATCAGTACTGCTGGAGCATCCCGGTGGCAGGTGTAGCCAACCAATTGCAATCAAAATTTTATGAAGCACATAACCGGTTTGTGGTTAACGCAGAGTTTCAGGCGCGGTCGTTGGCACATCCGGCTATGGATATAGACACCTGTATTCAGAGTTTTTGTACCGTGTATAATAAAGCGTGGGCTATACACGAAGGTAACAAGGAAATGAGTGTAGAGCAGGCAGGCAAAATTTTTAAGGCGATTAAACCAATTTTAGATCCAACCCTGGTTTGGTTTGTGTACCACCATAACGAGCCTATTGCCATGTGGATAAGCATACCCGACATTAATCAGATTATTAAGCATCTGCATGGCAAGTTTAACCTCCTGGCAAAGGCTAGGTTTTTATATCACAAGATAATGCGTACCTGTAATCGGTTTGTAGGAATTATTTATGGTATTGTGCCGGAGTTCCAAGGTAGTGGTGTGGATTACTTTATGATAGTGGAGGCCGAAAAAGTAATTAAAGCCAAAGGCATCTATAAACAAACCGAGTTATTGTGGCAGGGCGATTTCAATCCAAAGATGTTGAACATTTCCCGAAACCTGGGAGCAGAGCATTGCCGTACGTTAATAACGTGGCGGTATATTTTTGACCGGACTATCCCGTTTAAACGCCACCCGGTTATAGGCGAGCATTAAAAATCATGATCTTTAAACTGCTTCTCTAACGGCCCGTGTCGTTCCAGATCTTGTAAAATTTTACGATCAAGCGGGCTCTCTTTAATTACGTTGTAGTTATCCCAAAACTCTTTGTTATACGGCCTGTCCTGATATTGCAATCCGTAGTTGCGCATTTTTTCGGTGGTGGCTACGCGCCTTATTGTGTTGGGAACAATATCGTTTACCAGCAATGACTGGGTTAGCTCTGTTTCAAATTTTAGCTCTTTGGTACGAATGTCGTACCAGTTTACTTTCGAATCTACCGTAAGGTAGTTGAGATAGTATTTGCCCAGAAAGGGCTTAAAATCAATAACCCGTCTTAATCCTACAAAGCGACTTTCCATGCCACGTTTTTTGGTTAATGCTTCTTCCAGTTCGCTCTCAAACTCTACATGTATGATAGCATAATTTTTTTTCTCTACAAAAACACGAAGCAGGTAGTCCTGATTGTAACTAACCACGTAAACCTCCTGACCATTATACACGGTTTCTTTTTCTCTTTTCAGGCTTTCGTAAAAAACTTCTTCGAGCGGAAAGTGTCGGTAGCGTACGCTATTGTGTAGCAATAAATCTTCGAGCAGATTATCCTGGTCGAAATAGGATGTAAACCGGCTTGCATAGCCTATACTTCTGCGCACTTCCTGTAAAGCCACCCGCTCGCGCAGTTTAAATTTGTTGCGGGGTTCTGAGTAATCTTCATCGTAAATTTTTACAGCTGCTTCCAGCAAAGAGATATACGTGCCGCCCACTTTTTTCAAATCGCGGTAGAAACCTTCCATCAGGTAGGGTTGCATGGGGTAGTTTTGTTCAATCCGCGAAAGCGCAATCATTAGAATTTCGCCTCCGCTTAACGAATCGGCTACGGTTACTTCATTGAGCAAAAAGGTGGATTTCTCGACTTCAATTACCAATGGGTTAGTTTCCATTAATGTCCATACGGGAGCTTCGTATGGTTTGTAGCCCAGCATGGAAAGGGTAAACAAATCGTTGCGTAATCCGGCCGGAATATGAAAGTCGAATTCGCCCTGCAGGTTGGTTATGGTACCAATGGCTTTTCCTTTTACACCAAGGGTAGCAAAAGGAAGGGGTTCTTTGGTTTCTTTATCAATAACCCTGCCCGATAGCGTAATTCGTTGGGCCACGGCAGCTGGCACAACACCAATAATGAATAGCAGAATAAAAACGTTCCTCATGTAAAGTAAACGATAGGTAAAGCCTGTTTTGTGTACAGGAGTACTATTCATAAAGTTTAGGCTAAGGTAGGTAAACAGGTCTAAAATTCAATTAATCGCTAATACCTTACATTAGTCGGCTTTTCCTTCTAATATTTACTTTTATAGAACAATCTTTCCCTTTCCATGAAATGGCTTGATGCAATACCCCGAATCTGGAAGCGCGCTTACTTGCTTATCTGCTTGTGGTATGCCATTAATTTTACCATAAGTGCAGTTTTAGAGTGGAAATTTGTAAAACCCGAGTATTATGTGTTGTGGACGGCACTTTTCCTGCTGGAAGCGTTATGTGTTTGTATCCTGCTTATTTTTATCTGGAGCCATTGGTTATTCCGGTTTTCGGCTATGTGGCAAATTATTGGGCACATATCGGGTATAATCGTTTTCTTTTTTCTGATGGGTACCCTTTCCTATTATTTTACAGATTACCTGGAAGGGTATGTGTATCTGGAACATTGGAAGGAGTACATGATTGGGATACTGAGTAGTTGGGATGCGCTTCGCATTCACGATCAGTATATTATTACTGTGGGTGTGTACTATGTAATACGCTACTTCCAGGGGTTGCAAAAAGAAGAACAAGAAAAGAGTGAGTTGGCTTTGCGCAACAAAGAAATGCAGATATCGCTGCTAAAATCACAAATCAATCCGCACTTTTTGTTCAATACGCTTAATTCGATCAGCACACTGGTGCATACCAGTAAGGAACAGGCGCGCAAGGTAATTAGTCAGTTGTCGGATATATTCCGGTATGCGTTAGACTCTCATAACGGAGAGATGGTGAAGTTAATTCATGAAATTGAGTTTATTGATAACTATGTGCGCATTCAGCAGGTTCGTTTTGGTGAACGGCTTAAGTTCGAAAAACATATAGACCCTACTTGTTTGGGTACGTATCTGCCGCCTATGATATTGCAACCCCTGGTAGAAAATTCGGTTAAGTACGGTATTGCACCTAAAGAAGAAGGAGGAACAATTTTGTTAACGGTAAAACGTTCTGGCGCGGTAATCTTTTTTGAAATAAAAGATGATGGGCTGGGGTCAAAAGCCAAAAAAGTAATGGATGGCAGTTCGAGCGGAGTGGGGATGATGAATACTGATTTGCGTTTGCGTAGTTATTTTGGAGGACAATCTCACTTGCGCGTATTGGCTACCGAGCATGGGTACTCGGTAAGTTTTTTTATAAAAGATGAAAATATTACAAACCCAATGGAAACTAAACCGGTACTTGAAAACCAATTAATATGACCACAACTTGTTTAATTATTGATGACGAAAAATTAGCACGCGAACTTTTGCGCGAATTTCTGGAAGCGTTTCCTCAAATTGAAATTATTGGCGAATGCAGCAAGGGAACCGAAGCGGTTGAACAAATTAACAAACTTAAACCCGACCTGATTTTTCTGGACGTGCAGATGCCGGGCATGAACGGGTTTGATGTGCTGGATGAAATTGAACACGAACCCTATGTAATTTTCTCTACCGCTTACGATCAATATGCAATTAAAGCCTTTGAGCGAAATGCGGTGGATTATCTGCTGAAACCGTTGGATCAGGAACGGTTTAAACTTGCCGTAGAGCGTGCACTGAAGCGTAAGAAAATGGAAGATGGAAACCTGGAAGAATTGCTGGGTAGTATGCGGCCGGTAAATACACGCACATCATACGATTCGCATTTATTTGTACAAAAATCTGAAAAACTGTTTAATCTGCCCGTAGAAGAAATCATCTACCTCGAGGCTTCTGGCGATTATACCGTTATCTCAACCAGGAACGATCAGTTTGTGAGTTCATCGGGTATTGGAAAACTGGAAGAGTTGATGAACCCCGATACCTTTATACGCGTACATCGTTCTACGATTGTAAACGTAAATTTTCTAAAAGAGATAGAACGTCATTTTAATGGCGGTATGATTGTGAAAATGCAGAACGGAAAAAGCTTTCCGGTTAGCCGCACGTATGCCAAACTAATCCGAAAGAAGGTGGTGTAGTTACAGGTAGTTCAAAATTTCGCGAATGGAACTTAGTTGCCGGAATTTCTCATTTTCAATTTGAGTGTCCACGCGCTCGTGCGCCCAGGTAATATGATACGGAATGTGAAACCCGTGCCCGCCCAGGGCCAGCACGGGCATTACATCTGATTTTATAGAATTGCCAATCATGGCAAACTGGGGTGGAGTAATGTCTAAGTGTTTGATAAGTTTGCGAAAGTCATCCTCTTTTTTTTCGGACATTATTTCGATGTGATGAAAATATTTTTCGAGGCCCGATTTTTTGAGCTTGCGTTCCTGATCCAGTAAATCGCCTTTGGTAGCCATTACCAGCCTGTATTTATCTTTTAGTTGGTTTAATACATCTTCAGCCCCATCCATTATCTCAACCGGCATGTCTAACATTTCTTTTCCATATTCAATAATCGTTTCAATGGCTTCACCGGGAATGGTATGGTTGGTTACGCGCATGGCGGTTTCAATCATAGAAAGCATAAAAGCTTTAATGCCGTATCCGTAAAGGGGCAGGTTGTCGATTTCTGTTTTTAATAACTCGCGGGCCGTGGTGTGTTGGGGCAGGTAGTTTTCCAGTAATACAAAAAATTTTTTCTCCGTTTCCTGAAAGAAGGCTTCGTTGTGCCAAAGCGTATCGTCAGCATCAAAAGCAATTACTTTTATCATACAATTAGTTTTTTTTCAAGCACCACAAATTCTAATTCTTTTTTGGGGATGCCCCAGCGGGTATCGGGTATTACAAATGGTTTTCGCTCACCGGTTAATATATAGCCGTGTCGCACGTACCAATCAATCAATTCTTTTCGAACCGAAATCACCGTCATAAAAATAGTATCGATGCTTTGTTGTTTGGCATAGTCTTCAGCTGCCTGAATCAGTTGTTTTCCAATTCCTTTTCCTTGCGTATGAGGCTTAACACTAAGCATGCCCAGATATAATTTTCCATCCTGCAGGCGCAACTCAACGCAACCTAACAGGTTACCTTCTTCGCGATAAGTAAGAATAACTGTGTCGGGTTTTTGAATCAGATCGCGCATGGCGACTTCGTCAATCCGTGTGCCATCCAGTAAATCGGCTTCGGTAGTCCAGCCCTGGCGCGAGGAGTCTCCGCGATAAGCAGAGTTAACCAAAATGGTTAGTTCAGAAGTATCAGTAAGCGTAGCCAACGTAATCATAGTGCAATGTTTAATGTCTTAATAAATAAAATAACTGAAGTTGTTTAATCTCCCGTCATCACAAACGAACCCCAGTAATACGGTTGCGGATATTTTTTCTTCAGCTCTAATTGTGCCAACCGAAAGGCTTCTCTTTTCGGTTTTCCCTTCAGCCATTTTTGATAAAACAGGGTCATAAGCTCTTGTGTGGCAGTATCATCCACTTTCCACAAACTCATTAATATAGTGCTTGCTCCTGCTACTTTGAGCGTGCGTTGCAATCCGTACACACCTTCGCCTGCCTCTATGCCGCCAAGCCCGGTTTCGCAAGCAGAAAGAACCACCAGTTCGGTCGAATCCAGATTCAGGTGCATGGCCTCATAAGCAGTTAATATACCATCTTCCTGGCCGGGTTGCGGATTGCCCGCATGCGCCAGTACAATACCCGATTGCAGGGTTGCTTCTATGTAAAAATTGTTTTGATAGCCCGCAAGAGGCACAAAATAACCATGCGTAGCCAAATGCAACACCTGCGGATTATTCAATTCTTTTATAGACTCTTCACTTGCCTGCTGTGCCGTTAGTACCTTTGTTTGCCAGTCCTTTTTAGTAAGCAAGGCTGCAATATCGTTTACTTCTTTTTCTGTTCCTTCCAAATCGGCAAACCCACTTCGGGTTTTAGCTTCCGCTGATGAGTTGATACTACCATAATCGGGTCGGCCAAGTAATACGGCTGTGCGTTTATTCTTGCCCTTACGCAATTTTGTTGCTTTGTCTGGTATATCGCGGGTGTTTGTTACTAAATGAATTTCGGTTTCATCTACCACAAATTTCTGACTAACCGGATTCTGCAGCGTGTTGAAGTTTACCTCGTTAAAGATTCCATCGGGAGACAGGTATACTTTGCGAAGAGTACGTGAATATTTTTTAAGTGTATCGTAAACCGGTTTCCAGAATTGATTATATGAAATAGTGTCGGTTGTTTTAAGCCGGATGCTGTTCTTGTAGTATGAGAGAAATCCTTCTTCAAGGTTTTTGGTTTTAGAACTTTTGATCAGGGCTATTTCAGGGTGCTGCCGGGTTTGTGGCGTAACAATAAGAGCCACATAAATCAACCCATTGTAGTATCGAACCAATTCAACGGCAGCTTCGCCCGGTTTTAATTTTTTTTGAACATCCTGCCATGTAATGTGTGGTGTTACATAACCTTTTTTAAAAAGTGTTGAGTATTTATTTAGCATGCTTTCAAGCGATTCGGCTTGTTGAATGAGGCTATCTAAGTTAAGTCTGTCATGGCCGGGTAAATTATATTGTTGTGCAATGTGTTCTTTCAGCAATTCCCATCTTTCAAAACGGTTAATCAACAGTGTGTCTTTACTGCCCAGTATGGTTTGCTTGGTTTTAGCTGTTGCATTTAAAATCAACGCTTTGGTGCTCAATTGCAGATTATATAAATCGCTAAGACTGTTTTTGGAAAGCTGTTCTTTTGGTAAATCCGGTAATGGAATGGCGCCTGATTTAAACAAAGCAAAATTGGCATATTCGTTAATAAACAAAGCATTATGCTGATAGAAACTTCGCTTTTCACTTTCCGACAAATAAGAAAAATTCTTTTCTACATCGGTTAAAACTTTTTGTACTGCAATCCTGAATAATGCTTCAGCTTCGTTAAATCGGTTTTGCCATTGATATGTTTCGGCCAGGTTGTGCACCAGAGTCTGATACATCAGGTTGTTTTTGCCAAATGTTTCTTCCTGCAATCGAAGCGCTTCTGATGTGTACTGCTCACTTTTTTCTAATTGATTCAAATTGAAATGGAGTTGCCCCAGATTGTTTAGCGTGGTGATATAATCGTAGCTGTTTGTGCCTTGATTTTGTTTTATCTTTTCCAGGATGTCGTTCAAAATTGAATTTGCTTCCTCGGGCCGGTTGGTGCGTTCATAAACGGAAGCGAGATTAAGCAAGGTTTGAAAATAATAAGCAGAGTTTTCTCCGTGCCCGGAGGGGTGTAAATCCAGCGCTTCTTTCAGATAGATTTCGGCTTGTTGAGGATTTGTTTCCATGTAATTTAGAGCAAGATTATTGATAAGGGTAGCGTACGGGGTATAACTCACATAATCGTCTCCCAGAAAATCTTTGCAAAAAACAATCAGGTTTAGATAGGTTTCTTCTGCACTCCGGGCGCGGCCGGTTCGCTGCAACAGCACACCTGATTGTAGCATGATACTTACATGGGCATTAAAAACAAGAAAGGAGTTTTCGGTATAGTATGCATCGCGTTTAGCGATGATCTTACCGAGATGAATAATCGCCTGGCTATAGTAAAGTTCGGCCAGCTGATAGTTTTCCAAAGCCAGGCATGTGTTCCCCAGGTTTTTCAGGGTGTTTATAAAGGTAAGATTTTCCGTGCCCAGGGTGTTGCCAATTGTTTGCAGATTCTGCTGTTCCAGTAGCTGAGCTTCTGTAAATGCACCAACTTTTTTAAGAGCAGAAGCGAGGTCGTTAACACTATTAAAGTAATTCAGATGGGTGGCTCCAAATTCAGCGGCAGCCAGCTTTAAAGCCTGGCGGGCCAACGGAACAGCTTGTTCGTACTGGCCTGCGTGGTAAGTTTGTGCTGTTTTTTTACTGACTTCTTCCCATGATTGCCCGATAGCAAAAAACGGAGCAAGCAGGAATAGTGTAAAAACCGATTTCATAAACGAATGTATAAACTTACAACCAATGTTATGCAAAACCATTATTCAACAAAAGGGTGGTCCTGAATCCGTTCAATACCCTGATTTTTATAACGCAGGTCATAAAACTATTCTATATTTAATCGCAAATTTAACTTTATGAAATTTACTTTCTGGTTTCCATTTCTTGTGTTGGTATTGGGCTGTACAATTGAAAAACCAGAACCGCGTATCTGGCAAAGCATTGAACAAAGTTTACAAACACAATTAATTACTATTCAGGATGGCGATACACTCTTTCTGCCGGAAGGTAATTATATGTTTACGAAAGGGTTGGCAATGGAAGGTAAATCGAACATTACTATACTGGGTAAAGGAATGGATAAAACGGTGTTGTCCTTCAGAAACCAGACAGAAGGGGCGCAAGGCTTTTTGATTAGTAATGGCAGTAATATTACACTCCGCGATTTTTCCATAGAAGATGCAAAAGGCGATAACCTTAAAGTAAACGAAGTAAATGGCATTACCTTGCAAAGAATCCGTTCGGTTTGGGCCGATGGGCCGAAGACTGAAAACGGAGCCTATGCGTTGTATCCGGTTTTATGCAAGCATGTTTTGATTGATGAGTGTGTTGCAATGGGATCGTCTGATGCAGGTATCTACGTGGGGCAGTCCGATTCTGTAATTATCCGAAATAGCAAAGCATATTGGAATGTGGCGGGCATCGAAAGCGAAAACTCGCGCTGGGTAGAAATTTATGGCAATGAAGCGTACGAAAATACGGGGGGTATTTTAATTTTTGATTTGCCCGGATTAACCCAATATGGCCATACCACAAAAGTATACGAGAATAAGATTTACAATAACAACCACGATAACTTTGCCCTGAAGGGAAACATTGTGGCAAGCATACCACCCGGCACCGGCATAATGGTTTTAGCTACACACAATCTGGAAATAACAAAAAATGAAATTATTGATAATAAAACGGTGGGTACAGGAATAATCAGTTACGAGTTGGTGGCTGCTTTAAATGAAGGCGAGGTTGAACAGGAAACTTCGATTGGGGGTGTGCAAACCGTAGAGAATAATTTTAGAGCCGATACGTTGTATAATCCTTTCCCGTACGGAATTTACATTCATGATAATACGTACACTAACAGCAAGTGGTTTCCGGCTTTAGGGCATGATATTGGGAAATTGTTTTTTGTAAAGTCGTTTTTAAACCCACCCGATATTGCGTATGATGGAATTGCTGATCCCAAACGGCCTGAACGCGGAATCTGCATTCAACAGGGAGATGAGATAATTGTACTTAACCTTGATGCAGCAAATGATTTTGAAAATCTGAAGAAAGACCCACATCAGTTTAATTGCGAAGGAGTAAAAATTTCAACACAATGAGAGTAGGGATTATTTTGTTGATTGTTTTGATTGCCTGCGAAGCAAAAAGACAGGATGTTATGGTGTTGCCCGAACAAGAATCCGTTATCGATTTATCGCATATTGGTAAAACAAAACTTTCCGACTATGGATTTTTTCAAGGCGAACTAAAAGAGATGAACCCTGCCGATGGCATTATACCCTATGCACTCAACTCTGCTTTGTTTACAGATTATGCCTTTAAAGCGCGCTTTATTAAAATCCCGGAAGGTAAACAAGCGGTGTATAATGCTGATGAGGTTTTAGATTTCCCGGAAGGAACCGTTCTGATTAAGAATTTTTATTACCCTGCCGATTTCAGCAAACCGGAAAATGACTTACGAATTTTAGAAACCCGTTTACTCATTAAAGAAGCCAACGAGTGGAAGACGCTGCCTTACATCTGGAATGATGAGCAGACAGAAGCATACCTGAATGTGGCCGGTAAAAGTATTCCGGTAGAGTGGAAACATACCGATGGCCAGTTGCGTAAAATTAATTATGCAGTTCCAAACATGAACCAATGCAAAGGCTGCCATCTGCGGGGCGATAAGGTAATGCCCATTGGCCCCAGTGCCAGGCAATTAAATGGAGATTATCGTTTTGCGGAAGGCAATCAAAATCAGTTGCTGTATTGGCAGAGCCATGGTTTACTTAATGGTCTTGCTGATATAGAGCAAGTTTCAAAATTGGCAGCGTACGAAGATCAACGTGTATCAGTAAATGAACGTGCACGCGCCTGGTTAGAAATTAATTGTGCGCATTGCCATCGTGCAGATGGCCCTGCAAAAAACAGTGGGTTACATTTGCTTGCAACAGAAAACGATCTTGCAAAATTAGGTGTAGGCAAAGCACCGGTAGCTGCGGGCAAGGGCTCTGGTGGTTTATTGTATGGCATTGTTCCCGGAAAGCCCGAGCAATCAATTCTTCAATATCGGATTGAATCGGTACACCCGGGTGTAATGATGCCTGAGCTGGGCCGTTCCATTACGCATGAAGAAGGCGTAGCTTTAGTCAGGCAATGGATAACTGAAATGAGATAAGAACTATCAGTAATTCAAAGTTGGGAATTATACTTCAGCCTAATCCAGATCTCTTATTTCAAAATCTTTTCCGGTTCCGAATTTAATGGTGTCTTTAAGCAGGTAGCGTTCAAGTGTGTGCAAATCTTTTACTTTGAAATCGCCATTGGTAAGAATACGTTCAATCTCAAATTCGTACGTATCGCCAAAATTTTTTAAGCGGTATTTTTTACCTACGCGCAGTACATCGAACGAAAGACCTTTCATAGCTCCTCTTCCCGCTCCAGCATCAGGATTGAAACTTGTGGTACAATAAAATACTTCTGGCCTTCATACATTACTTCAATAGCCCCTTTTTGCAGAAAGATGGCGAGGTCGCCTTCCTGAGCTTGAAGAGGCAGATACTTTACCTGGTCTTCTTTGCCTTTCCACATATCATCTTCATCTGCTGGCATCGGTAATGGGTAGCCTGGCCCCACTTTAATTACATATCCTTTTTGTATTTTCTCTTTTTCCTGCACGCCTGGCGGCAGATATAATCCGCTTTCTGTTTTATCAGTTTCTTTTGCCGGGCGAATAAGCACACGATCGCCTACTACAATTAATTTTTTGAGTTTGTTGTCGGCTGTAATTTTTACTGACATGCTCTAATTCTTACGAGTTGCTTTAAATGGAAAATCCATACCACTGGCCGACATTGTTCCCGTAATCTCATTCGTATTAAGTAAGCCATCAAAGAGAATCCAGGTGCCCGAATAGTCAAACTCGCCCGACATCTTCTGGGTTTCTTTGTTAAAGACAAATTTATTTATTGGAATTTCCACGCCATCGTTAGTCAATTTTGCGGTTAGTACTTTATCGGTTTCGGTAATAACCATCACGCCTTTAAAATCTCCTTGTGGCGTACCGGTAATTACATAATCCCAATTTCCATTGGGCAAGGGGGCCTTGCTTGTATTTTTAGTAGCCACACAGGCAGTAATAGTTAAGGCTATAAACAGAAAACTGAATACATTTTTCATAGTATATGGATTTTAATCAAATAAATCTTGTTGTTGTTTATCCGTTTCGGTTGTGGCGTATAACGGAAGTTTATTTATTTCTTTAACCAGCACGTTGTCGTGCATGTCAATTCCTTTTTGCTGAGCTTCACCTTGAATTTTTTCAGCATCCGTTTCAAGTTCTTTTGTGCTAATTTGCTTTTGGCGTTTTTCCTGAGGTGGATTTAGCTTTTCTGATTTTTCGAATTCGGCCACTTTCTCTAAAAATTCTTTTGAAAGATCGGCTTCCGTGCGATAGACTAATTCAAAAAACTGTTTGGCAAAGAAACCATCAATCTGAATTCTGCGCTTGCTTAAATGAACAAACTTGCCAATTACGCGACAAATATTTTCGCGTTCTTCGGGGCTCATCTGTTCAGCAAATTCATATTCTTCAATCCGCCTTAGCGTAAGTAACATAGGTTCTGCGGAATCGAGCGAGATTACGTAAACAGTATAATCACTGAGCCGGTATTCAAACGTCTCTAAATACTCCAGCGTATTAGTGGGCACCACCAAAAATACTTCTTTACGCACGCCCTCTTCTTTCACATACTTCATGGCGCTTTCAGCCTGTGCTTTAACATACGATGGAAAGTTAGACAGATCATCGCCAGCCGGGCTCTTGGCATCGAATATGATGTACTCATCATTAATGCGTACGGTGTTATCGGGCTTGCCCTTAAACGGCACTTTGTCTACGTACTCGATACCATGCCGATGACAAATAGCCCGCATGCGGTTTTTTACATTTTCTTCATGCTTCAGCCAGGTTTCTTTCAGTTTTCGAATGCGAAGTATCTCTGTTTGGTTTTTGACGAGTAGTTCCTGTTCACGGTCGTCCTGAATTTTACGTTGAATTTCGCGCAACGATGTCATTGCATTAGAATGTTCTTGTCTGCGAAACTCGTCTTCCTTTTTTAATTTACTATTCTCTTCTTTAATTTCCTGAAGGTTTTTATCCAGTGTTTCCAGTTTTTGCTTTAATCCATTCAAATCGTTGGCTAACTCCTGGCCTCGCTTCAGGTATTGGTTATTAAGGGTTTCGAGTGTTACATTTTTGTCCTGAAATTCTTTTAGCTTTTCAGTTTGATGATGCTGCGAATTTTTAAATACTTCCAGTTCGGTGTTTACCCGATTAAAACCATCCTGCACATTTTTTAGAGCTACACGCTCTATCGAAAGAGAGTTTTCCAGTCTTGTATTTTCTGCTTTAATAGTTGTAGCGGTAGCATTAAGTTTTTGCAACTCGCCATTGGCCTCAATTAATTGAGACTTAACCTGGCCCCAGCCAAACAACCGGCTCCACCAGCTAAGCGACTTCAGGGTATCAAACAGCCTGCGTGTGTTATCTAAAAAAATATCCATACGTAGTTTAAAAAATAATGACCAAAGGTAGTGCATTGGAGGGGTGGTTACAAAACTAAGTGCTTAGTCCTTGCCTATAATTTTTTATCTTTGGTAATTAAAATTTGCGGTTATGGTAAGCACAATTACATCCAGCCAGGAGGCGATAGATTTAGAAGAAAAATTTGGAGCGCATAACTACCATCCCTTGCCGGTAGTACTTACCCGAGGCGAAGGGGTTTTTTTGTGGGATGTGGAGGGCAAACGCTATTACGATTTCCTTTCTGCATATAGTGCCGTAAACCAGGGGCATTGCCATCCGCGAATAATAAATGCGCTGATTGAACAAGCCAAAGAACTAACACTTACTTCGCGGGCTTTTTATAACGATAAACTTGGTGTGGCTGAAAAATACGTGTGCGATACATTTGGATATGACAAAGCCCTGTTTATGAACAGCGGGGCCGAGGCAAACGAAACAGCCATTAAGCTGGCCCGTAAATGGGGCTACACCAAAAAAGGAATAGAAGACAACAAGGCTGTAATTGTAGTAGCACACAAAAATTTTCATGGCCGCACCACTACCATTATATCAGCATCAAGCGATCCATCGGCCAGAAAGGGATTTGGCCCATTTATGCCAGGCTTTGAAATTATCGATTACGATGATGTTGTTGCACTGCAAAAAGCATTAGGTAATCCAAATGTATGCGGCTTGTGGATTGAGCCCATTCAAGGCGAAGCAGGAGTGTATGTACCCAAAGACGGCTACCTAAAAGCGGCTGCAAATTTATGTAAGCAACATAACGTGTTGCTGATGATGGATGAGATTCAAACAGGTATTGCGCGTACGGGTAAAATGTTAGCCAGCGCGTACGAAGAAGTAAGACCTGATTTGCTCATATTGGGCAAAGCACTGTCTGGCGGAGTGCTACCCATTTCGGTAGTATTGGCCGATGATGATATTATGCTGGTGATTAAACCGGGCGAGCATGGTTCAACATTTGGAGGAAACCCGTTAGCTGCTGCTGTTGTGGTTGAGGCATTACAAGTAGTAAAAGATGAAAACCTGGCTGATAATGCCAATCGATTAGGCGATATATTTCGCAATCGCATGAAGGAGCTAATGAAAAAAACCAAACTCATTACGTTAGTTCGGGGCAAAGGACTACTGAATGCTATTGTGGTAAACGACAGTTCCGAAAGTGAAACGGCCTGGAATCTTTGCCTGAAGTTTGCGGAGAAGGGTTTACTGGCCAAGCCTACACATGGTAACATTATCCGGTTGGCGCCTCCTTTGGTGATTACCGAAGAACAGATTCACGAATGTTGCGATATAATTGAAAGCGTAATACTGGCTTAAAAAAAATAATCAATCTACTTTTCTGAATCGCAATTTCTCTGCGCTGCCGGATAGCAGGTACAGTTTCAGGTTTGCAATCGTAAAGCCAGATACTTCATGCAGAGCTTGAATAAATTGATCTTCAAGATTACCGGGGCAAGCTCTTTTAGTAAGGGCCATTGGACCAAAAGCAATGTTGTTGCCTTGTGTTGTGTAGGTTCCCATTAATTGATTGCAACCGGTGGTGCCCGTCACTTTTCCCTCAGCTTTTTGAAATTCCAGTCGTGGGCGTTCGTGGTCATAATCAGCTTCGGCTACCTCCGTCTGATCAATTGCTTCCAGTACCCAGATATCGTTAAGTAAAACAGCTGCATCTGTTTTTTGAACGGTTCCTAATCGTTCTAAAATAGCAGGTTGACTTTCAAGATGATTTTCAATGGCATCGGTAATGGTTAAACTTCCATTTGCATTTGCTTTTATTTTATACGCTAACCGGCCCGGATAAAGTGTAATTAAAGAATCGCTTTCAATACCCCACTTACCATGTACTTCGTAATTCCCATCGGGGTTACCCAGGTAAGAGATATGTTCAATAAATGTAGAGTCAGATTCCAGCTCTAACTGATATTCGATGCTAATGCAGCCATTGCAGGGCAACGAGGCTTCGTACACACCAACTATTTGCTGGGTAAGCGCAATTAAATCAACCTTATTTTCTACAGATGATTTACAGGTAACAAATAACATGGCTAACAAAACAGTGCGAAAAAAATGTTTCATAGTTTTACTATTGGGAGGTCAGTTTATCAAATCAAATGTTACAATTAAGAAATAAGAATACCTCTTTTAATAAGTTCTGTTTTTAATTGTTCGGGCGATTGAAAATGAATGCCCGGCAGCCCCACCTCCATTGCCCCATTAATATTGCGCTGGCTGTCGTCAATAAATAAGGCTTGTGCAGGGTTAATGGTATACCGATCAAACAAAATCTGAAAAAATTCAGGAAATGGTTTGCGGGTTTTTTCATGGCCCGAAACCACGATGCCATCAAACCACGAGAGAAACTCAAACTTTTCTAAAGCCCATGGAAATGTTTCGGCCGACCAATTGGTGAGGGCATAAAGTTTAAACCTTTTAGAGTCGCGCATCTGCGTAAGTATGTCAACCGTGCCCTGAATGGGGCCACTGATGGTTTCCTGCCAACGACCGTACCAGGCGCGAATGGGAATTTCGTATGCCGGAAATTTTGCAAGCAATTCATTAGTAGCTTCTTCGAAAGGCCTACCTGCATCTTGTTTCTCGTTCCAATCGTGCGTGCAAATGTTTTCCAAAAACCAGGTTACTTCTTCTTCGGTTTTAAAAATTTTACGATAGAGATGTCGGGGATTCCAATCGATTAGTACGGCACCAAGGTCAAATACAATAGTGTTAACGGTTGTCATTTTACAGGTTTAGTAGTTCCAAAAGCCCACTTCAAAAACGTTGGCAAGGTACGACCCCAGGTGGGCAAATCATGTGCGCCATCGGGTAGTTCAAGGTATTGGATATCATGAAAGGGGCGATACCCTTTTTTAGTTAATTCCACGATCAGGTCTAAGGTGTCGTCAATAGAATCAATTACCCCGTTTTTGTTCCGATCACTCTGCTCATCGAGCAGCCCGGTTTGAAACCAGAATTTTAATCCTGGCCGGTATTTTCCTTTCCGGATTTGCTGATGCATAATACGATCGTAATGTTCGGAGTAAAACCGACTGGAGGAATCGCGCTTACGCCACCAGAAAGATCCGCTAAAAGCGCCAATCTTACCAAAATATTCATTGTGCCATGCAATATCCAGAGCGGAAAGCCCACCCAGCGAAAATCCGGCAATGGCTCGCTGCGCGGCTTGTTTTGAAACCGGGTAACGGTATTCCAGGTAAGGAATTAACTCGGTAATAATAAACCGTGTATAGTCTTTAGCTTTGCCTCCTCTTTTCTTAAAATCAGATCGTGCAGCCACCCCGTATTCCTGCATGCGGTCGCCTGCATGCACAGCCACAATAATAATATCTTCAATTTCATGTCTGTGCACCAGTTGCTCAACCGTTTTCTTAAGGCCAATGCGTTCACTGTCCTGGCCATCATTTAAGATCAAAAGTGGGTATAGGCTATCGGTTTTGGCATAATCTGATGGAAGCAGAATATCCACCACAGTGTCGCGTGCCAGTAGCTTAGAGTGTATATCGGTAAGTTTCTCGAGATGATAGTGTGCAACCTGCGGCAAGAATGAAATAATTAAATTAGATAGTTATTTTAAAAGGCATTTCCGATTTTCAACAGAAAATTACCAGCCCAAAAATAAGAACTTTACCAGCCTATGCCGCACGAACATTATCATAAATGGTATTCTCCCCGCCTTAGCCGCGATATTGAAGTGTTAAGTTTTGGTACACGCGGGTATCCGGTAATCTTATTTCCCACTTCAATGGGGCACTATAACGAGAACAAAGATTTTAAATTGATTGATAGCGTAGCGTGGTTTTTAGACGAAGGCCTGGTAAAAATTTATTGTGTAGATGGCATTGACGAAACGAGTTGGTATAACAAAAACATCCATCCGGCCGACCGAGTTCGCAATCATATCTGGTACGATTTGATGCTGTTAGAGGAGCTTGTGCCCCTTGCCCAACACGAAACGGGCGTAAGGCGGGTAGCCACAGCCGGCTGTAGCTTTGGTGGGTATCATGCAACTAACTTTGCGTTCAAACATCCTGAAGTAGTAAAATATGTATTTAATATGGGAGCAGCTTTCGATATTAAAGATCAGCTGGATGGCTACTACGATGATAATGTGTATTTTAATAATCCACTTGATTTTATACCCAGTGCAAGCAACCCATTCTTTGCCGATATGTACGTAGTACTGGGTACAGGCACACACGATATGTGCTGGGATGCAAACGTAAAGATGGCCAACATCCTTCAGAACAAGGGAGTTAACTATTGGTTAGATGTTCGCCAGAATGCACCTCACGATTGGCCCGCGTGGCGCGAAATGTTTCCGCATTACCTTTCTCTTATCCGATAATTAAAAAATAAGTTGAACCAAAAAACCAGTACACATGAAAAAGATTGGAATTCTGCACGGTATGGAACGCTCTTTTCCGGATGCATTTGTAGAGCGCATTAATAAAATGGGATTAAAAGACATTAAAGCCGAACCTGTGCAAGTAGACATGGTGAGCCAGGCCGAACCAACAGAATTTGCAGTTATCATAGACCGTATCTCGCAAGACGTTCCCTTTTACCGGGCCTATTTAAAAAACGCTGCCATATCGGGTACTGCTGTAATTAATAATCCATTTTGGTGGAGCGCAGATGAGAAATTTTTTAACAACGCATTAGCCGTAAAGATTGGTGTACCCGTGCCCAAAACGGTAATCCTTCCCTCGCACGAACGCCCAACCGATACAGGCGAAGCATCTTTTAGCAATCTGAAATTTCCGCTTAGCTGGGAAAAAATATTCGACCACATTGGCTGGCCGGCATACATGAAACCCCATGCCGGTGGTGGCTGGAAGAGTGTGTACAAACTCAATAACAAGGATGATTTCTTTAAAGCCTATGCAGAAACCGGTCAGTTGGTGATGATGCTGCAGGAAGAAATTATCTTCGAAGATTATTTCCGATGCTATTGCCTGGGCCGAAAGTATGTACGCATTATGCAATATGAACCGCGCAACCCGCATCATCTTCGGTATCAAAGCAACAATGGCCCGGCATCAGAAAAATTATTAAAGAAGGTGCACGATTATGTTTTGGATTTATGTAATGCGCTTGGGTACGATTTTAATACTGTAGAGCTGGCCGTGCGCAATGGGGTTCCATATGCCATAGATTTTTGTAACCCTGCCCCCGATGCAGAGGTAACATCGGTAGGCCAGGAAAATTTTGACTGGGTAGTAGAGCACGCTGCTAAAATAGCTGTGGAACGTGCACAAATTCAAAAACCCGGCAAAGACAACCTTACGTGGGGAACGTTTATTACCAGTTCAGTAGCTTCATTTGAAGCAGGCCAGGTAAAACCAAAGGTGGCTAAAGTTTCGGCTAAAGAATCAAAACCTAAATCTTCTAAAAAATAATTATACGATTTAATTCTTTGTTGGCTTATGGAGAGTTTTACACTGGGTGTTGAAGAAGAGTACATGGTAATTGACCCGCACACGCGGGAGCTTACTTCGCACGATCAAAAAATAGTAGAGTTGGCTGCACATGTAGGGAATGATAGTGTAAAAGCCGAAATGCACCAGGCAGTAGTGGAAGTAGGTACCGGCATTTGTAAAGATGTTACGCAGGCCTATCAAGAAATTGCAACGTTGCGCAAAGTAGTTAGCGAAGTGGCAGGTACGCTTGGATTAAAGATCGGAGCTTCGGGTACCCATCCCTTTTCGCACTGGAGCAAGCAATTGATTACACCCAATCCACGGTACGATGAGATTGTGCAGGAAATGCAGGAGGCTGCCCGTTCTAATCTTATTTTTGGATTACATGTGCATGTAGGTATCAAAGACAAGAATATGGCTATTCATATTCAAAACACGGTGCGCTACTTTTTACCACATGTGTATGCCCTCAGTTGCAACTCGCCTTTCTGGGAGGGGCGTAATACCGGATTTAAGTCTTTTCGTACAAAAGTCTTTGATAAGTTTCCACGTACGGGTATACCCGATAGGTTCGAGAACTGGGATGATTTTAAAAACTATGTAAACCTGCTTATTCAAACCAACTGTATCGATAACGCAAAAAAAATCTGGTGGGATGTACGCGTACATCCGTTTTTTGATACAATTGAATTTCGTATTTGCGATGTGCCCATGCGCGTAGAAGAAACCATTGCCATTACCGCAGTATTCCAGGCATTGGTGGTAAAGCTTTATAAATTACGGTTGCAAAACATGAGTTTTATTTTGTACACGCGGGCACTAATTAATGAAAACAAATGGCGTGCTTCACGGTATGGTCTTGACGGAAAGCTTATAGATTTTGGCAAACAGGTAGAACTGGACACGCGTGGACTTATTCTGGAGTTGTTAGAGTTTATCGATGATGTAGTAGATGAACTTGGCAGCCGCAAGGCAATCAATTATATTCGCACCATATTAGAGCAGGGAACCGGGGCCGACCGCCAACTAGCTGTGTATAAAGAAACAGGTAGTTTAGAAAAAGTAGTCGATTACATAACCGATGAAACCCTGCGAGGATTATAACCCGAAAGCGTGATAGCAGATACTCAGATTAATATTGCCATTCTCGATTTATATGAAGGACAGGCCAATGAAGGAATGCGTGGCATTCGGCAGTTAATTGAAGAATTTGAGGCCGATTGCCATTTGATGGTAAACTATAAAATATTTGATGTTCGGCTTAAAGACGAAGTTCCCGATCTGAATTTTGATGTTTACATTTCTTCCGGTGGCCCGGGAAGTCCGTTAGATAGCGCAGACACGATATGGGAGAAAAAATACTTTGCCTTAATGGATTCTATTATGGCATACAACCAGGCAAATCCTGAAAGCAAAAAACATGTACTTCTTATCTGCCACAGCTTTCAGATCTTTTGCCGCCATTATGAATTAGGAAAGGTTTCAAAAAGAAAATCAACATCATTTGGCGTAATGCCTGTGCACAAAACAAGCGCAGGCCATCACGATCCTTTGTTTCGTTCGCTGGGCGATCCTTTGTGGGCAGTCGATTCGCGCGATTATCAAATTACAGAACCCAACATAAAAAAGATACAAGCCTCTGGTGGCGAAATATTATGTATTGAAAAATTCAGGCCGCATATTATTCTGGAACGGGCCATAATGTCGATTCGGTTTAACGAAGCCATTGTTGGCATGCAATTTCATCCGGAAGCCGATGCGGTGGGTATGCGCATGTATCTACTGCGCGAAGACAAGAAAAAACTGGTAATTGAAAAGCATGGAGAAAATAAATACTGGGGCATGCTTGATCATTTGAATGATCCGGATAAAATTATGCTTACGTATTCTACAGTAGTGCCGCGGTTCTTAATGACAGCCTTGCGTAATCGCCTAAGCTCTGTAATTGTATGATACCCCAGGCCCGGCAGTTTTTTAATCAACAATTTTCGATTGATAGCTATCAACAATTTCTAAACGACCTCGATCAGGAGTTTAATTATAAAATTCCATTCCGGGTAGCCGAAAGCCCGGTGTTTGTAGGGAAAGAATTTGGTGAAAAGCTATTTAAAGCAGCCAATGAAATTATCGATGTAATAGTTCGGCCGGGTTTCAAAACCAAAATGCAGGGCGCTCTGCCCGAAAACCTGCGTGTACCAAACGAAACAGCAAACACATTATTTATTGCACTGGACTTTGCGGTGTGTACAGAGAATGGGGTGCGTGTTCCTCGCTTAATTGAAATGCAGGGATTTCCATCCTTGTTTGGGTATCAGGATTTTCTTGGAAATAAATTCAAAGAGCATTATCGTATTCCTGATAATCTACATTTCCATTTTGGATTAAATTCAACCGAGTATTGGCAGCGAATCAGGCAGGCCATTGTAGGTAAGCACAATCCGGAAAATGTAATCCTGCTGGAAATAAATCCGTTAAAACAAAACACAGCTATCGATTTTTTAATTACTCAAAAACATTTAGGAATAGCTCCTGTTCATATTGGGGATATTATTATCAGAAACAAGAAGTTATTCTATAAGAAAAATGGAGTTGAAATTCCGGTTCACCGGATTTACAACCGCGTAATTTTTGATGAATTACTTGCACAAAAAGACCTGAAAACAAATTTCCATCTTACAGAAGATGTAGAGGTTGAATGGGCCGGGCATCCCAACTGGTTTTTTTATATTAGTAAATACACGATGCCGTTTGTGCAAAGTGATGCGGTACCCGAATGTAAATTTCTGAATGAATACAAGTCATGGCCAGATAACCTTGGTGACTATGTATTGAAACCGCTTTTCTCTTTTTCCGGAAGCGGAGTAATTTTTCATGTAACGAAATCCGACCTGGATTCAATTCCGGCTGCCGACCGTAAGAACTTTATGCTGCAACGGAAGGTACATTACGAACCGGTTATTCAAGCCCCCGATGGATTAGTGAAAACAGAAATCCGGTTATTGTTTTTATGGAATGAAGGAGAGTCCAGACCCCAACTAATCACTAACCTGGCGCGCCTTAGCCGGGGCGAGATGATTGGAGTGAAATTTAATAAAGATAAAACATGGGTGGGTGGTTCGGTTTGCTTTTTTGAGTAATGTCCAGCCACCACATTGTACGCGAAAATCAGGAACCCGCATTAGTTATTCTGAATGCGCACGCCATTCCCCTTGAAAGAGTACAGGAGCTTTTAGAATGGATGCCCATTATTGTTGTTTTACATTCACAAATAGAAATAGTAGTGGGGTGGGGAATTAAAATAGATGTAGTGCTGGTGCCTGCGGGCGAGGAGGAAATTTGGATTGACCGAACGAAAGATCAATACCCAATTGAAATAGTTTCATTTAGTATAAATGAAATTCCTTTAAGCAAGGCAATAGAAATTCTGGCGGCCCGGCACATTCCTGCCATGAACGTACTGGCATCAGATGAAAACACATTAAGCACACTGGAGGAGTTTACCGGTGATGTGGAAGCGTTCTTTGAGAGTAAACGTTGGAGTCGTATTAAATCCGGTCGGTTTGAAAAATGGATAGCAGCCGGAACAATGCTTTTTGTTTTACCCGAAAACGTTCACACAAAAATACCACAATTGGTAAATGGAAAACTAGTTGCGAAACAGGATGGGATATTGACTCTGCAGGGAGAACAATCTTTTTGGGTGGGAGAATGGTTGAATTAGCCAATGGAAAATTTTATTAGATCAAATCAAATAATCTTTCCCCATACTACTCTATCCTTTCCGCTCCAATCTTTAAGTAATTCCACAGTCCCAAACCCGGCAGAGTACATAATCTCACAAATCTCTTTTCCATGGTGCTCATTAATCTCAAACCACAACGAGCCATTCGGGTTTAATGTGTCTTTTGCCTGCGCTGCAATTACACGATAAAACAAAAGCGGGTCATCACCGGCTGGAAATAATGCCGTGTGCGGTTCGTATTTCAGTACATTAGATTTTATACTTTGTTTTTCGTGTTGCGAGATGTATGGCGGGTTACTTACTATCACATCAAACTTTTCTGTAAGCGGATCACTTAAAATATCAGATTCCATAAAATGAACATTTGCTTTCAGCCGGGTGGCATTTTCCCGGGCAACAGCAAGTGCAACCGAACTTACATCAATGGCCTTCATTGTACATTTCAACTCCAATGCAAGCGAGATAGCAATGCAGCCACTACCGGTACCAATATCGAGCATAGCTAAAGGGTTAGCACCCGGTTTGCTGTGGTGTATAATTTCCTGAACCAACAATTCTGTTTCGGGTCGGGGTATCAACACGGAAGAATTAACCCGAAAAGATCTTCCATAAAAATCTGTTTCACCTAAGATATATTGTATAGGTTCGTGCGTATTGATTCGTTGAATATAAGAGTCAATTTCATTCCACTCTAGCTGTATGGGCTTTTGAGCCAGAATATCCGTACGATTAATATTCCACTTCTTTTCCAACAACAGGAGGGCAATGCTTTCAATTTCTGCTTTGGCTTCGGGCAGGTTAATACGCCTTACTACTTCGCTGAAAAGTTCTTTGGAATTGGTCATGCCGAAATTGATCTTTGCAAGGTAAGTAATTTCTATGCTCACCGATCAACACTATATACACCGATGTTTTGAACTGGCCAGACAGGGTATGGGTTCTGTTAGTCCCAACCCATTAGTAGGTTGTGTAATTGTGAAAGACGGAAAAATAATTGGCGAAGGCTGGCACAAGCAATTTGGCGGCCTTCATGCAGAAGCAAATGCGGTAAATAGTGTGGCCGATAAAAATCACCTTGCCGGAAGTACAGTTTACGTTAATCTTGAACCTTGTGCACACGTTGGTAAAACGCCCCCTTGTGCCGATTTATTGATTCAGCATAAAGTAGGTAAAGTAGTAATTGCGAATACAGACACGAATACCCTGGTGGGAGGGAAAGGTATAGCTAAACTAAAGGCAGCCGGCATTGAGGTGGCACAAGGAGTAGTAGAACATGAGGGACGAGAGCTGAATAAACGATTTTTTACATTTCACGAAAAGCAACGGCCCTACATCATGTTGAAGTGGGCTCAAACGCTCGATGGCTTTATCGCACGCACCAATTACGAATCGAAGTGGATCAGCAATGAGCAGTCGCGGCAGGTAGTACATAAATGGCGTAGCGAAGAAGATGCGGTTTTAATTGGTACAAAAACAGCAGCACACGATAACCCGGTGTTAACTGTGCGCCATTGGTCGGGCCGTAATCCTGTGCGGTTAGTGATTGACCGATTCTTGCGTTTGCCTGATACGCTTTCACTATTTGATGGATCGGTTAAAACCATTTGTTACAATGTATTGAAACATGAGGAGCATCCTGATTTGCTATTAATTCGATTGCCAGAAAATAATTTTCTGGAGTCACTTTTGGAACACCTTGTATCTATCGGAATTCAATCTGTAATGGTAGAAGGGGGTAGCACTACCTTATCGTTATTTATCAATCAGGGATTGTGGGATGAGGCCCGTGTCTTTACTTCATCGCGTCAATTTTATTCAGGTATAGCAGCACCGGCATTTACTGGTTTACTTGTAGCAGAAGAAAAAATTGAAACTGATATACTCCGTGTTTATTCTCCGGAAATTTTAAAACCGCATCACTAAACGAGCCCCGGTTCCGTAAAATTGAAACTGTGGTTTTAGGCGTGCTGTTTTTCCGTTGTATAGTTCAATGGCTTCAAACGCATGACTTCTGAATACACGGGTTAGCGATAATGACCCCAAAATTAATACACCACCCCCCACAGCCAACCCCCATTCCGGATTACCTCCCCCAATCATCGTTCCTAAAGGCAACCCAATAAGAACCCCACCAGCAAAACCCAATACACCTGCGGCATTGTAATTGGCTTTTGCTTTTTTAAATTTTTCGAATGCAAGAGGTTCAGTATTTAAAATCTGCAAAACTTGTTTTGGACTTAATACAAGCGAGTCCATTTCAAATCGGGCACCACCAAACGTTTTGTACATCTTAATTTCCTGCCGGTTTTGTGCATTCAGGCAGATGGCTGAAGTCAGCAACAACAAAAACAATTGAATTTTTTTCACATGTAGATTAATTCAATCGTTTAGCAACTTCATCCCAGTTTACCACATTCCACCAATTGGCTACGTATTCGTTTCGCTTGTTCTGGTACTTTAAATAATAAGCATGCTCCCAAACATCCAAAGCCAATAAAGGAGTGCCTTTCAATTCGCTACTGTCCATCATGGGATTATCTTGATTGGGTGTACTACCTATTTTTAAGGTGTTACCATCTTTTACTAACCAGGCCCAACCCGATCCGAAACGACTCATAGCAGCAGCCGTAAACTGTTCTTTAAACTTAGGTACAGAACCAAAGGCACCATCTAATGCTGCTACCAGTTTACCATACGGGGTGCCACTGGCATTAGGACTCATCACCTGCCAAAAAAAGTTATGGTTCCATGCACCGCCACCATTATTTTTTGCTTTCGCAGAAAGTTTTGAAGCATTGGCAAAAAAATCTTTCTCTGTGGAATAGGGAATATTCTCGGCAGCAATGGCATCGTTTACATTTTTGATATAAGCGGCATGATGCTTGCCGTAATGGATTTCCATAGTAAGCGCATCAATATTAGGTTCCAGCGCATTTGCGGCATAGGGTAAGACCACCTGTGTAAACTGAAGCGCAGCCCTTGTTTCATGGGCAAAAACTGAAGCAGGTACTGCCAGAGCGGCAGCAGCAGTAATAGTCTGTTTTACAAACTTTCTTCTATTGATAGTTTCCATAATACAGTTGAGTTTTGTGTTTCGGTAAATCTGACCAATATCATGCCCGAATTTTTGGCATGTGGGTAAATTTACCGAAAATAATTAGCTTGTAATCCTAATTTATTACCTATGGCTGATATGTTGTTTGATGTAATACCTTCGCTGGATCTGGCTGATTTTACCGATGGCGATACGCAACGCAAAGCAAAATTTGTTGAACAATTGGGCAGTGCCTACAACAATATTGGTTTTGTAGCAATTAAAAATCATTATCTCACCGATGAACTTTCCGCTAACCTGTACAGCGTTATAAAGAAGTTTTATGCGTTACCCGATTCCGTTAAGCAGAAATATGAAATACCGGGCCTGGCCGGACAGCGGGGTTATATTGGCAAGGGGAAAGAGCATGCCAAAGGAAGAAACACAGGCGATCTTAAGGAGTTTTATCATGTAGGACAAGAAGTGCTGGATAACGACCCAATAAAGAAAGAATATCCAGATAATGTATGGCCCACAGAACTTCCTGAGTTTAAAGAAATAGCACTTGATGTATATAAACGCTTAGAAAAAACAGGAGTGCAGATGCTTAAGGCAATCGCACTGTATTTAAACCTTCCGGAAGATTATTTTGATAACAAAGTACATCATGGTAATAGCATTCTTAGGCCTATTCATTACTTCCCTATAGAAGATCCGGATTCCGTACCCGAAGATGCTGTGCGGGCAGCCGAACATGGTGATATTAACTTAATAACCTTATTAATGGGGGCTAGTGCCGATGGATTGCAAGTGTTGCGGAGAGATGGAAAATGGATTCCGATAACGGCTTTACCCGAACAGTTAGTTGTTAATGTTGGCGATATGCTTGAACGGCTTACTAATAAAAAATTGAAATCAACTATTCACCGCGTGGTAAACCCGCCAAGGCATTTAATGAATACCCCACGGTATTCCATTCCTTTCTTCATGCATCCACGATCGGAAATGGATTTAACAGCATTACCTTCTTGTGTAGATGCTCAGCACCCAAAGCTCTGGGACAATATAACGGCCGGAGCATTTTTAAATCAGCGGCTTCGCGAAATTGGTTTAAAAAAGTAAGCCACCGTGAAACAAAGAATACGGTATAGCGAGTTTCTAAAAGACGTATTCCTGTTATCGGTTACTTGTTTTGGCGGGCCGCAGGCACACATTGCACACTTTCAGAATGTGTTAGTACAAAAGCGCAACTACATTTCTGAAAATGAGTTGATAGAGTTAAATGCATTGTGCCAGGTGGTGCCGGGTCCAAGTTCAACACAAACCCTTTCTGCTATTGGTTACCGGTTAGGAGGCGCAAAACTGGCGTACCTTACACTCTTGATTTGGATGTTGCCCTCGGTGGCTATTATGACAATAGGCGGTATTCTTATCAATAGTTTTGCCAATAAAAATGCATCGCTTGAGTTCACACGATTTATTCAACCCATGGCAGTTGGGTTTGTTGCGTATGCAGCATATGCCATTAGTTTAAAAACAGTAACTACAAAACGAGGGCTGATAATAATGATTTTAGCTGGTGTGGCCACATATTTCAGTAAATCGCCAGTGGTGTTCCCACTCATTTTGTTAGTAGCGGGTTTAGTTACAGCACTTAATTACAAAGCCCATCCACGCCAGAAGAAGCAAAAATTTGATGTATCGTGGGCTAACTTTTTCTTATGGGCGGGGGTATTAATTTTTGCTGCTTTGCTGGGAGCAGCGACTAAATCAATTCCCGAATTTTTACCTATTCGCTTATTTGAAAATTTTTACCGTAACGGGAGTTTGATTTTTGGCGGGGGCCAGGTGCTCACACCTATGTTGTACACAGAGTTTGTACAGTATGCACCCAAACAATACCTCACCTCTGAAGAATTTCTTTCGGGCTATGCATTTGTACAGGGGTTGCCTGGCCCGGTGTTTTCATTTAGTTCGTATATAGGAGCGCTGGCAATGCGCGATTATGGTATTGCCGGTGAGGTGATTGGAGCCATTATGTCTGCTGCAGGAATTTTTTTACCAGGTACATTTTTGATTTTTTTTATGATTCGCATCTGGGAGAGTTTGAAAAAATTCAGGCCAATACGGGCCTCGCTTGAGGGAATTAATGCGGCCAACGCAGGTCTTGTTGTGGCCGCTGCAGTGTTGTTATTTCAACCGCTGGTAATGGATCAGAGCACTTCAGCTATTCTTACTAATATTGGGTTTGCAGTAGTTACTTTTCTGTTTGTAGCCTTTACTAAAATTCCTTCCTGGGTGATAATTATCATCGGGCTCGGGTGCGGGTTTGTTATGTAACCGGAGCCACATAAAACAAAAAACCCGGGTGTTGGCCCGGGCTCTTCGTTTTTTTTATTTCAAGAATTAACCTAGTTTGAAAATGATTGGAATAACCATTTTCTGACGTACAGGTTTTCCTCTTTGCTTACCTGGTTTCCAGGCAGGCGCACTTTGTACCACGCGCACGGCTTCCTCATCGCAACCTGCTCCAATCCCTTTAATAAACTTTACATCTACAATAGAACCATCGCGATTAACAACAAACTCCACGAATACACGTCCTTCAACACCCATCCTGCGGGCTTGAGCCGGATACTTCATTTTCTCACTTATATATTTGTAGAAGGCAGGCATGCCACCTTTAGGTTCAGCAGTTTCTTCTACTACGCTAAAGATTTGATCTACATCTTCCTTTTCTTCAACGGGCGCAACAATAACCTCCTCTACTTTCGTTTCTTCGGTTACTTCCACGTCAAATTTAAGTTGAATATCTTCTTTGATTTCTTCTTCATCGGGCACCTCAACAATTTGAGGCTGCTGAATGATTGGGGCGGGTGGAGGTGGCTGCTCGGTAGGAGGTACCTCTATAAGTTCTTCAAACACGTTTGTGCTTTTACCCTGAAGATCTACCAGGTTGTCATCATAGCTTTTCCATTCAAAGGCCATGAAAGTAATGCCAAGCGTTACCAACAGTCCAATACTAAAGAAAAAGGACGTTTTTTTGGTCAAATCGGCTTTATCGGTCTTTTTAGCTTCCATACACGAAATCTTTACAGTTTAGGAATTTCAAATATAACAATAGAATACACTTGACGCAGGCCAGTCACGGAAAATCCAGAATTTTTTAGCGAAATTATTTACGGTTGCCGTAGAACATTGTGAAAAACACTGTAGGGAATATGGCTTTGTTCTCGGACGAGGGCATTAATTCAACCTTTTTAAAGTAAGAATCTACCAAAACGCCCACTTCAAAGCCCGTAACCTGCGATTTTAAAAAACCTAATTCGAAATTAATAGCTGCCTTAATGTTGCCGCCTAATTGTATTTTGGAATCGCTAATACCCTCAAAAAGATTTCCCGTTCCCAGGATATTAGAATAAGCATGATCGGGATTTGATGGGTTATACTGTTCGCGCCTGGAAGTCCAAATGCTATTATCCACAGTTCTTTCAATGTAATAGGGGGCAACAATGCCTAAACTGGGGCCGGCCGCAAAAACGGCTTTTATCTCTACACCTTGCTGTGGTGCTTTTGAAAATAATATAAGATCGCGGCCGTATTGAAACCGGAAGGTATACAAGTAATTACTCTTACCGTAAATGAAAAAATTACCGGTATAAACGGAGCTATGTCTTACTTCCTGCGGATGTTTAACATTCATAATCTCCAGACCATACGTCTCGAGCATGTTGGTGTTAAGTTTTCTTGCCTTTTTAAATACAAGCCCGCCAATAAATCCACCGGCTGAGTTTTTATTTATCCCCCAGGTAAATTCCGAATTATATTCATAGCTGTCTTGTGTTTGGGCTTGCACAGCATGTATTGAGAGCCCCAACAAACTAACCAGAACCAGATTTAAAACTTGCTTCATACCACCGGTATTTCGTTCCTTTCGAAGAATTAAAAGTAAACTAACTAACGCAGAAAAAATAGAGTTGTTATGGCAAATATGGCTACAGTTGAATACCTGGGTAACCTGCGCACACAGGCAAAACATCTAAAATCGGGAAATTTAGTAGTTACAGATGCTCCTACCGATAACAATGGCAGAGGCGAAGCTTTTAGCCCTACCGATCTGGTATGTGCAGCGTTAAGCAGTTGCATGATGACGATTATGGGCATGGTTGCCGAACGCGAAGCAATTGTTTTAAAAGGTCTTACTACCGAAGTGGTTAAAGTGATGGCCAGTAACCCGCGTAAAATAGCAGAAGTACAAATTACGTTTACCCACCCGGCATTAGTTGCTACAGAAGTACAGAAACAAAAGCTGAAGAATGCTGCCCTTACTTGCCCGGTTGCTTTAAGCCTGGCCGAAAGTGTAAAACAAACTGTGGTGTTTAATTTTTAATGAACTCAGGCTTTTGCAGGGCCTGTTTAATTTTAGTCACATCAATCCCATAATGCGATTGAGCATAAAGTGGTTTGCCCTGATGAATTAAAATCAGCTGTGGCGATTCGTGTTCAATATCAAATTCGGATGCAATCTGATTGGAAATAGGCCGGTGTGCCAGCAAATCCAGAAAGTATGGTTTTACCTCGGATAAACCTTCCTGATTCCAGTTGCGCTCTACCCGGTCCAGTACGGCCCGGCTAATGGAGCATCTTGTACTGTGTTTAAAAATAATTACCGGCTGTTGGTGCGATTCGGCTCTTAGCGCATCTAGTTGCGTGGGTGTTGTAAGTTCAAACCAATTCATTAGTCGTATAGATCTTTCCACAGGTCTTTTTCTTTCTTATCGTAGCGCGGTTTACGAACCTTGTCCTTAACGGCATCGGGTTGTGTGTTCTGGCGTTTAAATAATCCTGTCCACAATAACTTAATGTTTGTTAAAATGGTTCTTTCACTCTTCACATTATTGTCTTTGTTGTGCGCAAAGGTGGCATCGGGAAAATGTTTTTTATGGTTGAACTTATTCATGCGGATATTGCCCTGATAATCGTCAATGCGGGCATAGGCTCTTCCCGGGGCCAGAACTTTCAAGGCTTCTTTGTTTGCATTGGGGGCATGACGGTAATTTTTGGTTAGCCGTACTTTGCCTGCGTACACAGTAGCATCGGCAAAGGATTTAGAGTATTTAATTGTGTTAAGTGAGGCATTAACACTGCTCGGGTTGTTTTTATACTCCCAATAGCGTTTCATGGTTCCGGAGTATTCACCTGCCTTAACGGTTGACCGTGTGGGGGGTGTGCCGGGCAATGCCCCTTTTGCAGAGAGTTTATTTTTGTCTGTTTCTTTTTGCTTAACCCGGGCGGTAATGTTGTTTACCATGTACACATTTTCATAAGGACTATGTTTTTTTAAGGCCTCTTCTACTGCATTAGGATTACGAACATACTCGCGCTTAAAGCGCGGTAATCTTATTCGGCCAGAGTAGGCTATTTCGCTGGCTTGTTTACCAGTTGGTATGCGTGCAGGCAAGGGTTGTTCTTTGTTATTCCATAACTGCCCGCTAATGCTTCCTCCTCCTTTTTCGGGTTTGCGTGTGCGGTTATAACCTGCCCAATCATACCCTTCGCGACTAAAAGACTGGCGTGCAAAAGGTAAATTACCCTGAAACTTTGCGGCTTTGCTGGCGGCATACCGGGCGGGCAAGGGCTGTTCTTTGTTATTCCACAGTTGTCCGCTAATACTACCACCACCTTTTAATGGTTTGCTTGCTTTTGCAGAGCCCGCCCAATCATACCCTTCTCTGCTAAAAGATTTTTTACGCATGGGAATATCTCCGCTGTAGCCATACCCTAACTGGCTTAGTTGTTTGGGGCCACCTTTTATGTTGCCGGTATAACTCAATCCTTCCTGACTGAAACTACGGGAGGCGCGATCTTGTCTTATAAAGCCTTTGTAATTTCCCTGGAAGCGTGCCGCGCGCTCATTCAGAGGTTGTCTAACAGCCAAAGGCATATTGTTATTGTTTCGTTGAAACCCACTTATGCTACCCCCGCCTTTGGGAGGGCGGGCAGCTCGTATGTTTCCGGTATAACTTAATCCGGCATTGCTAAACCCTCGTTCATCCCTTCGTATCGCACCCCGGTAATTGGCCTGCATGCTGGCTGCACGTGGATTGCCGGGAGTTCTAACAGCTATGGGTGCATTACGCCCTTTATGCATTTGCGCTGAAATACTTCCCCCTCCTTTAATAGGTTTTATACCCCGAAGTTTGCCCAGATCTTTACGCATAAAGTTTGCGCTTGCTCCGGGGGCTTTTGCCATAAGGGGTTGGTTTGATCGGTATTTGCCGGTTACAGAACCGCCACCTTTTTCTGGTTTGATACCTTTTAACCGGGCAAAATCTCGTTTCATAAAGTTAGCTCCCATGCCGGGCTGTCGCGGAGTTAAGGGTTGATTCGATTTGTATTTTCCGGAAACACTTCCACCTCCTTTTTCTGGTTTAACCCCTCGCAGTTTGCCAAAGTCTTGTTTCATAAACGTACCGCCCATACCGGGCTGGCGGGGAGGTAAAGGTTTGTTAGAGCGGAATAATCCGGTAACGGAACCACCTCCTTGTTTTCTTTTTGTTCCGCTTATGCGCGAAAGATCTTTTCGTATCATACGGGCACTAAAGCCAGGCGAAACTTTGGGGCTATCGCCACGCTGCCCTGCTACCTGGTTATCGCGGCCGGCACTTCTGCGGATAGCATGCCCGGATATGTCTCCTTTCCATGCCCGCTCACCTCGCCTGGAGGCGGTGGCATAACCTGAACGGAATGAACCTTTATAAGCACGATCGCCCCTGTCTTTACGTCCATAATAAGGATTATCGGCTTTGATAAGGGCATTGGCCGGAGATCGGAAATTTTTTGTGCGTAGTGGTCTTCCGGCAAGATCGGTAGTAATGGCACGTTCGCCTTTCGAGTACTTACCCCAATACACATTCTTGCGTCCACGGGTTACAAAGGCTTGTGAACCGGACCGTGGAGTTATTCTTTTCTTGCGGCCGGGCGGATCATGCCGGGTTTGTAATCGCGATAATCGCGAAAGCTCTTGTCTATTATTATATGCCCGGGGTTCTGACCGGGAAGAGTGATTTACAAACGGACCTTTTTGCGGGTAAATATTAGCCCGTCCGGCATTGATGGCACGCGACCGAATACCCACTGGTTTACCACCAATTGGCTGGCCGGCCTGATCGCCCGAACGTCTTTTTGCTTTGTAGGGCGACTTAGCTGAGTGTATTGCGCGCTGCGCGGATGATTGGTTAAGCGTACGAAGTTTACGGCCCGCAATATCTTTGGTTGTCGCTTTCTCGTTATGTTTAACCGACTTGGCCCGCGTTTGCCGGATGGTTGATTTATTGTTGATGGGTCGCTTATCCTGCGCTAAAGTCTCTTCCGCTATAAGGCAGAGCATCATAATTAATCCCGTAAGGATTAACCCCCGCATGGGCTTGAGCATAAAACTGGATGCAACCTTCAAAATCTGGGTAATAAACAGGCTAAGATAATGAAAAAGAGGTTATGCCCTTTCATGATTTAGAACGCTGCAGATATGTTAAAATTTCAAGAGCGATTCAACTCTGTTTTTTAGTCTGCCCTTTGGCAGAAAATTCTGTTCAAGGGTTGAGGCAAATGGTATGGCTGTATCTAAACTTGCCTCGCGTATAACCGGTGCATCGAGGTATTGAAAAGCATGTTCACTTATCCATGCCGCTATTTCAGCACCAATGCCTCCGGTTAGGGTATCCTCGTGTAATACCAAAACACGGTGTGTTTTCTTTACAGTTTTCAATACAGCTTCTTTATCCCACGGAAGTAACGTGCGTAAGTCGAGCACATCGGCTTTTACATTGGGCAGCGTGTCTAAAATTTCAGTAGCCCAATGCACACCCATACCATAGGTGATGATGGAAAGATCAATTCCTTCACGAACTAAATTAGCTTTGCCAATTTCAACCGTGTAATAATCATCGGGAATGGTGTCTTTGATAGAACGGTATAACAGTTTATGCTCGAAGTATAAATAGGGATTAGGGTCTTCAAGCGCTGCGCACAGCAATCCTTTTGCATCATATGGATTAGAAGGATAAACAATCTTTAAACCCGGAGTGTGAAAGAACCACGCTTCGTTGCTTTGTGAGTGAAAGGGGCCGGCTGCAGTACCCGCACCGGTTGGCATGCGCACCACCACATCCGCAGATTGCCCCCAACGCCAATGAGCTTTTGCAAGGTTGTTTACAATCTGGTTAAAGCCTTCGGTAACAAAATCGGCAAACTGCATCTCTACCATGGCTTTCATACCTTTAATAGATAGCCCAAGTCCTGTTCCAATAATAGCCGACTCGCACAGGGGGGTATTGCGTACCCGGTCTTTTCCAAATTTTTCTACAAAGCCTTCGGTTATTTTAAATACGCCACCGTAATCGGCAATGTCTTGCCCCATCAGTACGAGGTTATTGTAACGCTCCATGCTTTGGCGTAACCCATCGCTAATGGCATCGATAAATCTTTTTTCAGATTCTGCGGACGAAGAGGGGGCGATTGCAGTTTGATTAAATGGAGCATACGCATCATTCAACTCCAATTCGGTATCAGGTATGGGCAAGGTTTCCTGAAAGGCTTCGGCAAGCCCGGTTTCAATTTCTTTTTTTAACTTTTTTCGAATGCTGTCGATCTGTTTTTGATCGAGTAGTTTTTCATTCAGCAAAAAGTCTTCGTAGTTGGTAAGCGGATCTTTCTTTGCCCACTCGTCCATTAGCTTTTTAGGTACGTATTTGGTGCCCGATGCTTCTTCATGGCCGCGCATTCTAAATGTGATACACTCCAGCAAAATGGGTTGTGGTTTATCGCGCATTTTTTCGGCAAGCTGTTGTACTGTAGTATAAACTTCCAGAACATTATTGCCATCTACCTGAACGCCTTCAATGCCATATCCAATAGCTTTATCAATAAACTGTTTACACTTAAACTGTTCGCTGCTGGGTGTAGAAAGTCCGTAGCCGTTATTTTCAATTACAAAAATTACAGGCAGATTCCATACAGCTGCTACGTTTACCGCTTCATGAAAATCGCCCTGGCTGGTTCCGCCATCACCATTAAAGACAACGGTAACTTTTTTTTCTTTATTTAAGACAGAAGCAAGAGCAACACCATCGGCCACACCATTTTGTGGGCCCAGGTGTGAAATCATTCCTACAATATGATGTTCGTTACTACCAAAATGAAAAGACCGGTCGCGGCCCTTGGTAAACCCGGAGGCGGTACCCTGCCATTGTGCAAATAGTTTTGCAAAAGGAATAGTACGCCCGGTAAACACACCCAGGTTACGATGCATGGGTAAAATGTATTCGTCTTTATTTAGTGCCTGAGTAATGCCCACCGAGATGGCCTCCTGGCCAATTCCACTAAACCATTTGCTGATTTTGTTCTGCCGCAGCAGCACCAGCATTTTTTCTTCAATAAGTCTTGGAAAAAGCAGGGCTTCATAAAGTTGAAGCAGGGTGGTGTCTGAAAGTTTTTTGCGTTGAAATTTCATGAGACATCAGATTGGGGAGTATTAACTGGCTGCGAGTTTTGTTCTTTACGAACTGAAACAAGGCCGAACGTCATAATTAAACTGGTGGCCAGAATAACAAAAAACAACAGACTGTTTTCGATGGCCGGTAACTTTTGACTTTCGGGGATGCTAAAGAAAAGTAATATACTGATAAGTCCTCTTGGAGACAGGAAATACTCAGCAACTCCTGCCTGGGGTACAAAGAATTTCTGATAGACAATTCTAACAACGTAAATGATTGTTACGATTATTCCTCCATTTGTTAAAACCGAAAGATTGAAAAGCGAAGACACATCTAACGTAAACCCAAAAATCAAAAAGAAGAAAGTACGCACAATAAAAGCACTCTCACCGCTTAGCTGATTTAGTTGATTGAAGTCTTTATAAAAGTTATCATATTTAAACACAGCTTTAAACCATGCAAATCTGATCCAATGCAGATTGTTAAGGAATAACCCAAAAGCCAACACGATTACCAGGGTAGGCAGGTGATAATGTTTCCCTATGGCATACACCAGAATTAACACCGCAATAATCAGAAAAAACTTAAGGTGATGGGTAATCCGCTTGAGCAGATAGAGCAGCATTAAACAAAATGCTACTGATATAAGGAGGATAAGAATGGTTTGCCAGCCAAGACGTAAAAACGAGTTTACTCCAATTGTTTCGTTGGCCAGCAAAAAGTTAAATAGTATAATTCCGAAAATATCGGACATGGAAGATTCGTACACGATAAAATCTTTACGTGCCACGGGCAAGGTAGCAGCCGAGGGTATGGCAATAGACGAACTGATAACACCAAGGGGCACGGCATTCAGAAAAGAGGTTTTAAAATCGGCACCTGTCCAGTAATGATAAAAAAGCGCAAGCCCCGTGGAGGTAAGAATCAAAATAAAGAAAGCAGAACCGAGTGAGCTTTTGATGATAGTTGCTTTCTCTTGTTCTAGTTTTAGTTCGAGTGCCCCTTCCAAAACGATCAGTATTAACCCGATGGTACCCACCAGCGGTAAAATGGGCTCAAAGTTGGGTATGGGTATTTCCAGCCAGCCAGCCAGGTACCGAAGCCCAATACCACTTAATAACAATAGGATTACCGATGGGATTTTGAACTGTTTTGCGATCAGATCGAACAAGTAACTGAAAATTACCAGCGCGCTTAATACAATCAGAATAAGTTCAACCGACATAGGGGTAGCGATGTGTGCGCTAAAATATAGAAAAAACAGTCTACCAAACTATCTTGCGCAAAATTCAGATAATGATTCCCTATACTTCGTTTACACTTGATAATGGGTTGCGCGTAATTGTGCATGAAGACCGCACCGTGCAGGTTGCGGTAATGAATATTTTGTATGATGTGGGTTCGCGCGATGAACACCCTGATAAAACGGGGTTTGCACACTTATTTGAACACCTGATGTTCGGAGGGTCGGCCAATATTCCATCGTACGATGAACCGCTGCAAATTGTAGGAGGAGAAAACAACGCCTTTACCAATACCGACATTACCAATTACTACCTTACAGTGCCAGCGAATAACCTGGAGACTGGTTTTTGGCTGGAGAGCGATAGGATGTTGAGTTTATCGTTTGATCCGCAAGTGCTGGAAGTACAACGCAAAGTGGTAATAGAAGAATTTAAACAACGGTACCTCAACCAACCTTACGGTGATGTATGGTTAAAACTTCGTCCGTTAGCATATACACAACATCCTTATAAGTGGGCAACAATTGGCAAAGAGATAAGCCATATAGAAAACGCCACCATGCAGGATGTAAAAGAATTTTTTTTTACACATTATGTGCCTAGCAACGCTATTCTGGTAGTGGCCGGAAATGTAACAGTGGAGCAGGTTAAAGCCCTGGCCGAAAAATGGTTTGCACCAATACCGGCAGGTAAAAAGCCTGCGCGTAATCTTGCAGTGGAATCAAAACAATTGCAGAAAAGACAACAAAAGGTAACAGCAAAGGTTCCCTCGCATGCGTTGTATAAGGCATATCATATGCCGGGTAGGTTTAATAACAATTTTTATGCGGCAGACTTATTAAGCGATGTATTAGGCCGCGGACACTCCAGCCGGTTATATAATCAATTGGTAAAACAGCGCGAGTTGTTTACGTCTGTTTCTTCTTTTACCATGGGCACAATAGACCCGGGGCTAATTGTTATAAATGGGAGAATAAAACCAGGCATTGAAATTGAACAAGCCGAGGCTGCTGTAGATGCTTTACTGGACGAACTGATTACTCATGGAGTAACGGAAGAAGAATTGACAAAAACCAAAAATCAGGCGCTTACCACAATTGAGTTTGAAAAAGTAGAAGTAATGAACCGTGCTATGAACCTGGCCTTTGCGGCTCTCTCGGGCGATGTAGAATCGGTTAATCGCGAAAGCGAAAAAATAGCACGTGTTACACAGGATGATATTAGAAAATCGGCAACTGAAATTTTGAGACAAGAGAACTCAAGTGTACTTTATTATTGTGCCGAAGGCTCATAGTTACAGACTTAACGGAAGTGTTACCGTAAATTCGGCTCCATTGCCGGCTGAAGATTGCACGCTAATGTTTCCTTTAAGTTTATCGAGGGTTTCTTTAACAATGTACAGGCCCAGCCCGGAGCCTTCGCTGGATTCGGACGCACGATAGAACATATCAAAAATGCGAGTATGGTGTTCCGGTGAAATGCCCGTGCCGTTATCTTTTATGGTTAACAATACATGATCTCCTTTTTGTAGGGTGCTGATTATAATATATGGATCGGCCTGATCGAACCGGTGATATTTGTACGCATTCGATACCAGGTTGTTGATAATTACTTTTAACCGGCTGGGGTCTGTCAAAATTTCAAGGGTAGAGTCGATGAGTACTTCAATACGAACCTTCTTATTCATTAGCGGGTAAGCCAGTGTTTGTATAATTTCCAGGGCAAGCGTTTTTAAGTTAACCGGTGTGGGCAAAAGATCTAGCCGGGTATTGCGCGAATAATCGGTTACCTCTTTAATGAACCCCTCCATCGTTTTAATCCGGTCCTTCATCATATTTAAAAGCAAACTTACCTCCTGGGGGTTATCTGTTTTTTCTGAAAGATGAATTAGCCCGAGTAAGGAACTAAGAGGTGCGCGCATATCATGACTGGCGCTGTATACAAAGCGATCTAATTCTTCGTTGGTTTTAGCTAGCTGAATATTTTTTAAGGCAAGCTCTTCTTCTGCCTTTTTACGTTCATCAATGTCGATAATTGATCCCACCACAACGCGTGGGCTGCCATCGGTTCCTAACTGAAATACGCCACTATCCTGAAACCATTTATATGTACCACTCTTCGTTCTAAGCCGCAACTCGTTTTGATAAGGCAGATGATCTTGCAGGTGTACTGCTATGGATTTTGTGGTTTGAACCAGATCATCGGCATGTACAAAAGTTAAGAATGTTTGTGAGGTTAGGTTTTGCAACTCGGTATAGCTATAACCAAGTAAATTTTTCCAGTACTCGCTTACAATAACTAGATCTTCTTTTACACGCCACTCATAAATTCCGGCTTTAGTTCCACGTAGAGCCATAGAATATCGTTCTTCACTTCTTTTCAGATCAGTTGAGGTACGAATAAGAGTTTGTTCAGCATCGCGGTTGCGGTTTATCAGAAAGTACACCATAAACGCATTTGAAAGTATACCGATAACAAAATTAGCAACAAAGTTTACCCGGATCATGTGTGGTTCATAACTTGGTTCGGGTATCAGATTGGCTTCAATGGTATAAGCAAGATAGCCCAGCACAATGGGTAATAATGCAAAAACGATACTTAATGTGTGGTTGTAATAGTTAAGTAGAATAAGGGCTGCAAGGGAACAGGTTATAAAATAAAAGAAAACACCGCCATAGGGGTTATCAACATCGGCAAAAATGAAGATGAGTATATTAATAGTAAGCAGTTGAACTACGGTAGCCGCCAAATAATGCTGCCTTCTGTTTAGAATAAAGGAAACTATGCCGAACCCTCCCAGAATTCCATAAAGCGCAATAAATACAGTAACCCCATTTGCATAATCGAGCAGGATATAGAAAAGAGACACCACGCACATAATGCCTGCAAACTGGCTGCGCAGCATGGCATACTTAAAATCAGTACGCGAATGAATCTCTGCTTTACCAACTAATAAATCCCGGTAGCTCATTTTGTAATAACATTAAATATAAGCTGTTATAATGAGGCGGCAACCATTATTTTTGGAGAAAATAAGTAGTAATGAAGTTCAGGGTGGGATTAGGATTTGATGTGCATCAACTGGAAACCGGCAAAGATTTCTACCTGGGCGGTATAAAATTACCGGCAAGCAAAGGAGCTGTGGGGCATAGCGATGCCGATGTGCTGATACACGCAATATGCGATGCGTTATTAGGGGCAGCTAACCTGGGCGATATTGGGCACCACTATTCCAATAAAGACCCACGGTGGAGCGGTATGGATAGCAAATTTTTTTTGAAAGATGTTACGCGCATGTTGCAAGAACGTGGTTGGAAAATTGAAAACGTAGATTGTACGGTTTGCCTGGAGGCGCCTAAAATAAATCCGCACATTGCGGCTATGAAAAAGGTGCTGGCCCCGTTAATGAATCTTACAGAAGAGGATGTTTCGATAAAGGCTACCACCAATGAAAGATTAGGTTATGTAGGCCGCGAAGAAGGGGTGAACGCCATGGCCGTAGCACTGATCAAAAAACCGGAAGCTTAATCGCCCAGTACAATAGCTATTGTTTTAAGTCGTGGTGTACGATCGGCTACCAGTTTTAGAATTCCCAAAAAGGGGATGAATAAAATCATTCCCGAAACACCCCACAATAAACCCCCTGCTACAATGGCCACAAGAGTTACCAGTGCATTTATTTTTAAACGGCTGCTAACGGCCAAAGGAAAGATAATATTAGCTTCGAGATATTGCACAATTGCAAAAATGCCAATTACACCTAACGGATACCAAATAGAGCTATAGGTAATCCAGGCATAAGAAACCGGCAATAATGAAGCTACCAGAATTCCCGCGTAAGGAATGAACGTGAGAATAGAGGCTACAAAACCAAAAAGAAAGGGGTGAGGAATGCCAAGTATCCAAAGCCCCAGGCTGTTGAGCACACCAACAATCAGGTAAACCAATATCATTCCCTTTATAAAACTATAGTAAGATTGAATACTTAACCTTACTATTTCACGAATATGATTTTGTTCTGCGGTAGGAAAAACCCGGTAAAGCACTTCAATCCACTTATGGCGATAATAAAGAATAAGAACAGCGTAAACCGGTATGAGAATAAATAGAACCGATCCAACAGCCGATGCGGCTATGGTTTGTTTGATAAAGGCCAGAATACCACTACCAGAAGAATTAAAAACCTGATTTAGCCATGCTACCTGCTTATCGTGCTGAATGTTGAAACTTTGCGCAAGCCATTCGCTTAACGCAACAAGCGAAGCAGATACTTTAGCTTCCAGCAATGGCCATTCCGTTATAAAACTACTGAGCTGATAAAAGAGAAGAAGTACCACAAGACCTAAAAGTATGGTTAGTATAGTTAACGGCAACACAATAGCGGCCATGCGGCTAAACCGATGTTTTTCAAGCCAGGCACAAACCGGATATAAAATACAGCTTATCAGCAGTGCGAATGAAAGGGGCACGAACAGTGTTCGCCCAAAATACAAGATCATGGAAACGAAAAAAATGTACTGCAGCAAAACAAGTTGATGGTTTGCCGGAGTTCTTAGTTTAACCATAAAGTAAAATATTAATTACACGTTGGTTTAAAGATACTATTTCGGGTATATTTTACCCGTTAAAATCAGCATGACTTATATCAGGCCACAATCCATTAAATTAATAACCACAAACGATGGCTCGCACTCCTTACTAAATACCGAGTTGGACGAAACGTACCATTCCCGCCATGGAGCCAGGCAGGAATCTGAATATGTATTTATTGAGCATGGGTTGAACTACTGGATTAACTGTAACCAACAGAATCACATCCGTATTCTGGAAGTGGGGTTGGGCACAGCATTAAATGCATGGCTTACGCTTTGCGCGCCTAACGTGCAGGCTTTAACCCTTCAGTATTTTGCGATTGAGAAATTTCCGTTGCCCGCAGAAGTGTGGCAACACCTTAATTATGCTACTACCCATCGCGAATTATTTGAAAAAATTCACTCAAGCCCATGGAATAGCTGGCAATCAATACTACCAACAGCACACCTGTTTAAGTGCGAAAATTCATTACAAGATTGCTCAATACCTGATTTAAAATTTGATCTGATTTATTACGATGCCTTTGCACCAAACAAACAGCCTGATATGTGGGCATTTAATGTGCTGGAAAAGGTTGTTCAGTGTCTTGCTCCCGGGGCAGTTTTTGTAACCTATTGCGCGAAAGGACAACTTAAACGCGACCTTAAAAACCTTGGTTTACAGGTGGAGTCTTTGCCCGGCCCACCCGGCAAGCGCGAGATGGTTAGAGCTATTAAAATGTAGTTGGTTAAGGTTGTGGAAGACGTAGCGTAAACACACTTCCCTCTCTGGGCGATGATTTGATTTCAATTGTGCCGCCCAGTTTTTGTAAAGTTTCCCGCACAATGTATAACCCCAGGCCCGAGCCTTCACCATGAATGGTGGCCCGGTAAAACATATCGAAGATGCGCGCCTGATGCTCTGAAGCAATACCCAAACCGTTATCTTCCACCGTAAGGATAAGTTGATTGTTTCTTACAACCGCTGAAATATTTATAAAAGGGTTGGTCTTATGCGAATCGTGATATTTAATGGCATTCGATAGCAGGTTATTCAGGATTACAGAAAACCGGGACTCATGAGTATGAACAACCAACTCTGGTTCTGCCAGAATTGAGATTTTGATTTTATCATGCCCAGCTAAAAAATCCAGACTGGCCACGGAGGCCTGAATGCACTTCATTAGATTAAACGGAGTAATGAGAACCTCAGTGCGCACATTGCGCGAGTAGTCTGTTACTTCTTTTAATAAAACATCCATTACTTCTATACGTTGCCGCATCATGGTAAGGCAGGTGGCAATTTCTTGTGGTGTTTGTGTTTTTTCTGCCACGTTAATTAAGCCTAATAATGAAGAAAGCGGTGCGCGCATATCATGGCTGGCACTGTACACAAACCGATCGAGCTCTTCGTTTGCTTTTTTAAGCTCCTGATGATTATGAATCAGTTTGGTTTCTGTGTTGAAGTTTTCCTGCAAAACAGAAAGGAGTACATACGAACTAAAAATAAGACACATTGCCAGGTTAGCTACAAAAACAATACGTTCAATGGCAGGACTTGTTCCTTGTGGAGATGGGATAATATAAACCGGATAGTGAAATGCAAGAACCGCAACAACAACGGTTATGCCAGCCATTGCCATTGCGAAGTACCGGTTATAATACCACATTAATAAAATAGATATAGAGCTCGACATGAAGTAGTAGAAAAAGGTGCCCTCCTGTGGCCGGTCTACAGCTGTAAATAAGTAAACCAAACTATTCATAAGAATAAAAAGGGTAATGGTAGAAGCCATAAAGTATTGAATACGGTTCAGGTAAAAGGCAAGCATCCCGCCTGCCATTAGAACCAATTCCCACGGTAGCATTCTGAAATCGCCAAGAAACCCTAACACTACTGCGTAAAGGGCTCCGGTAAACATACAAATCAATGCAACCTGCCCCCGAAGCATCTTTACTTTCGATGCACGAACATCTCCCGGTGTTTCTTTGCCGATAACCAACCAGTGAATAAACCCCCGATGTTTAGTTGTATTTGTTCCGGTGGAGGGCTGTGTTGTATGCTGACCTTGGGAATCCGTACCCATGAATTTCTTTAGGTGAAAGGCAAAGATAACACCTGCCAGGTATTTATGTTTATATCTTAACCTTTCGTAACCCCTTCAAAGTTTTTACCTTTGCACCTTTAAAACAGCAGAGCATTGAGCAAGAACGTTAAGATTGGAACCGTGCAGATGAGTTGCACGAAAGAACCAAAAGAAAATCTCGCGAAAGCCATTACCGGAATTCGCGAAGCGGCCGCGAAAGGAGCACAAATTGTTTGTTTGCAAGAACTTTTCACATCGCTTTATTTCTGCGATGTAGAAGACTACGAAAACTTTAAACTGGCCGAAGCCATACCCGGGCCTTCAACAGAATCACTGTCGGCAGTAGCCAAAGAGTTAGGTGTAGTTATTATTGCCTCGTTATTCGAAAAACGTGCCGAAGGGCTTTACCATAACACAACGGCAGTAATCGATGCCGATGGAAAATACCTGGGCAAGTACCGGAAAATGCACATCCCCGATGATCCGGCTTACTACGAAAAATTTTATTTCACTCCGGGCGATCTGGGCTATAAGGTTTTTAAAACCAAATTTGCCACCGTGGGTATTTTAATTTGCTGGGATCAGTGGTATCCGGAAGCATCGCGCATTACCGCCCTGATGGGCGCTGAAGTTTTGTTTTATCCTACCGCTATTGGTTGGGCAACTTCGCAAGATGAAGCTACTAACGTAGAACAATACGGAGCATGGCAAACCATTCAGCGCAGTCATGCGGTAGCAAACGGCTTACACGTAGTGAGTGTGAATCGCGTAGGCTTTGAACAAAACGGTGCGATGAAATTCTGGGGCGGTTCGTTTATTGCCAACCCGCTGGGAAGCATTTTATACCAGGCCTCGCACGATAAAGAAGAAGTGAATGTTTTGGAACTTGATTTGAAAAAAACCGACAGCATACGCACACACTGGCCGTTTCTGCGTGATAGAAGAATAGATTCGTACCAGCCGATTACGAAGAGGTTTATTGACGAAGATTAATAGTCCGGAAGTTTTTAAGTCCGAAAGACCGAAAAGAATGGGATTTAAATTTGAAAAACTGGTTGTTTGGCAGAAAGCTGTTGACCTTTCCGACAAAGTAGATACCCTTACCAAAAAATTTCCGAAGGAAGAAGTTTACATTCTCACCTCGCAGGTTAAACGTGCCGCTGATTCGGTTTCATTGAATATAGCCGAGGGCTCTACCGGGCAATCAAATCCTGAGTTCAACAAATTTCTTGGTTATGCCTTACGGTCGGATATTGAAGTAGTAGCCTGCTTATATCTTGCCAAAAGAAGAAAGTATATTTCTGATGAAGAATTTAAAGAACTATATTCTTCTTGTGAAGAGATTCTTGTTATGATTAACGCGCTTCGTAATTCCCTCAAATGAGTACTAAACCTCCTGACTTTCTGACTTCCGGTCTTTCCGACTCTTTAACACCAAAGGAATTAGGCTTTCACTTCCCTGCCGAATTTGCCAAACACACCGCTACCTGGTTAAGCTGGCCGCATAAGGAAGCATCGTGGCCCGGAAAGATTGAAACTATTTATCCGCACTATGCAGAGTTTATTAAACGTGTAGCCGAAGGCGAGCGTGTAAACATTAACGTGGCGAATGAAGCCATGCGCGAGAAAGCTACCAGATATATCAACGAGGCTGGTGCAGATTTGAGCAACGTGCAATTTTTCATTCACCCTACTAACGATGCGTGGTGCCGCGATCACGGCCCTGCGTTTCTGATTAATCCGAAAGAAAAAAAGAAAATGATTGTAGATTGGGGCTACAACGCCTGGGGCGGAAAGTATCCTCCATTTGATTTAGATGATGTAATCCCGACATTAATCGCCAAACAGTATAACATTCCGGTAGTAGAACCGGGCATTGTAATGGAGGGCGGTTCGGTTGAGTTTAACGGACGAGGAACATTACTTACAACGCGTGCGTGTTTACTAAATCCAAATCGTAATCCACAATTAAATCAGGCGCAAATCGAAAAATATATGATCGATTATTACGGTGTGGACCATATACTTTGGCTTGGCGATGGTATTATTGGTGATGATACTGACGGACATATTGATGATCTGACCCGGTTTGTGAATGAAGATACCGTAGTAACAATCATGGAAGAAAACAGAAGCGATGAGAACTACGAAATTCTTCAGAACAACCTGAAGGAATTAAAAACACTTCGTCTGGAAAATGGTAAACAGATGAATATTGTGGAGTTGCCTATGCCTGCCCCGGTTATCTATGAAGATCAACGGTTACCCGCCTCGTATGCAAACTTTTACATTGCCAATAAGTATGTGGTAGTGCCAACCTTCCGCGATAAAAATGACGATCGGGCCATCGATATCTTACAATCCTGTTTTAACGATCGCAAAGTAATTGGTATCGACTCCACCGACATTATCTGGGGATTAGGTTCGTTTCATTGTTTGAGTCAGCAGGAGCCGGAGGTTTAGAATTCTATAAGACCTTCGGGTGTAATACACTGATGGAGTGAAACGTCCATTGAGTAGATGTCATCAATGTTTTCTACAGAGGAAAAAAGGGAGAGTCCAATTCTTTGACAATCAGGGCGACAGGTTTTCAAAAATATATCGTAGTATCCTTTTCCATAGCCCACTCTGTGGCCGTGCGCATCAAATGCAAGAAGTGGAACCAGCACCATGTCAATTTTTTTTATTTCTGTTGGTATGCCTTGTTTGGGTTCCTGAATGCCCCACTCGTTAGTTGTTAATTGATGAAGACCTTCGAAATAGAAATTGTCGAGCGTATTGTTTTGTGGGCTAACCTTTGGAATAGAAATGCGAATGTGAGGAAACTCACGCTTGATGCGATCAATAATTAACCATGTATCTACTTCGCGTTTGGATGCAATGGGCAGGTAGGTATGAATTATTTTTATAAAAGAGAGATCGACTGATGCAAAAAAGTGTTGATAAATCTGAAAGTTGAATTGGGTGTATTCCGCTTCGGTAAGGTTGTTTCTTTTCTGTAGATAAAGTTTACGCAGGGCTTGCTTAGTCATTTATCAGAATATTAAACCGATAGTCAAACGGGTCGAGCAACAAAATCAGATCTTTGATAAAATCCGGATCGGCCGGATAAAAATTCAACAGGTTATCGGTACGTTCCTGCAAACTGTTGTTCGGGAACCAGGCATCTTTTACTGCTTCAATCTGCGCAAGCTTCTCTTTTTGTTTTCTTTTTTCTGCACGAATCATTTTTTCCTCTACTTTTTGCAAAGCCGAAGTGGTTCGCTTTGCCTGCGCACCCACAAATGCGTTTAATGTGGGGTCAATTGAATTTGCCCGGGCACGTAGGTTTTCAAAGAGTTCAGTTACCAGATTTAATTCCTTTCCGGTGGTAAGCTCATGATTGGTGTTTTGCAACGTCCAATGGTTAAAAAGAAAATTCTTTTCGGCAAAGTATAAGCTTAGTTCAATTCCGGTCTTCTCCATTTTGCGAAGGGTAGGAGCATCGGCTACCAATGCAAAATTACGAGGCATCAATACAGGAAAGGGTTGCCGGAATAATTCAAATACTTTTCTTAATTCGAGCCAATACACCAGTTCGGCAGGCCCGCCCACATAAGCCAGGTTGGGTAAAATCATTTCCTGATATACCGGGCGTAGAATTACGTTTGGACTAAACTCTTCCGGGTTGTTTTTAATCCTTTCCCCGATTTCAGATTCACTAAAAGATATTTTCGAATCAATTACGTGAAAGCGTTCGCCTCGCTTTTCTATACGTGCGCGCAAAGAATCTTTCAGATAAAAGAAATTAATTTCGCGGGCATTTACCTGGGTATGGTAACCCAACTGGTGAAGTTCTGAGTTGGTTTGAGTAACAAGATTAAACGGAGTGTGATTCAGGATGTCTTCCTGCATTACCGGAATCAGCGCCTTCTTCAGGTTAGCATCATCGGCATCAATCACTACAATTCCTTCTTGCTGAAAAAGTTGATTTACATACTGTCTTGCGGCTGAACTAAGTGTTTTACCTTTTGAATAGGCAGTTTTAAATAGTGTGGTATCGCCCGGAATTTCGTTGGCAAGTTCAGTAAGTCCTTGGGTATTAAACCGGCCAACGGCACCGGTCTGCTGCGTAACCCAGGTGTATTTTTTGCCTTGTACCCGCAGCGATTTTATTTCTTCATAGTCGTGGTCTTCGCTGGCCATCCAATACACCGGAACAAAATCGTAAGCAGGATATTGTTGCTTTAGTTTTTTGCAGGCATTAATTACTGTTACAATCTTGTATACAAAATATAACGGGCCGGTAAATACATTTAACTGATGTCCGGTTGTTACGGTAAATGTGTTTGAATTTTTTAATGACGTAAGGTTGTTTTTTACTTTATCGGAAACTTCAATGTCTTGATACTGCTGAGTTAGCGCCTGGTAAAGTATGTCGCGTTGTTGTTGCGAGAAAGATTTTGATTTTTCCTTTATCTGACCTTCAAAATTTTCAAGAAGAGGAAACCGTGAATAAAATGATTTTAATGAATCGGTTTGCTGAATGTAATCAAGGAAGAACGAAGAGAATGATCGGGTTTCTGAAAAATCCAGCTTTTGAACGCGCATACTAACAACAGGTGAAATGAATAAGCATAACCCGAATAACGGTTATTTTCTCATAAAGTTCATGATAATTTATTTGAAAAGAGACGCCTTGTTAAATTCCTGTTAATGCTATTAAAGAGGAGTGGCCATCAGATCAAATTCGGTGGCTGCCATTATTTTAGCCGTAACAAAATCGCCCACACGCAGGTAGTTTTTGGTACCATCCAGAATAACTTCGTTATCCACCTCGGGTGAATCAAATTCCGTACGACCATAAAAATTGCCACCTTCTTTCCGGTCAATCAGAACCTTAAAAATTTTACCGATTTTTTGTTGATTCAATTCTAATGAAATGCCTTGCTGCAGGTCCATCAGTGCAGCCACCCGTTCCTGTTTGATTTCTTCCGGCACATCATCGTTCATCGAATAAGCATGGGTATTTTCTTCGTGCGAGTAAGCGAACACACCCAGCCGGTCGAAGCGCGATGTTTCTACAAACTTCATCATTTCCTCAAATTCAACTTCCCCTTCGCCCGGATGCCCGGCAATTAACGTAGTGCGTATGGCAATGCCCGGCACTTTATTGCGTATGGTGTTTAATAATGCTTCTGTTTTTTCGCGCGTGGTGCCGCGTTTCATTAATTGAAGCATCTTGCTGCTGCCATGCTGCAACGGAATATCTAAGTAGTTGCAGATGTTGGGCCGGTTAGCTATTACATCTAATACATCTAACGGAAAGCCGGTAGGAAATGCATAATGCAACCGAATCCAGTCAATGCCTTCTACATCGGCAAGGCGGTTTAATAGTTCAGCTAAGTTTCGCTTCTTATACAAATCAAGACCATAATACGTTGAGTCCTGCGCAATCAGCAATAATTCTTTCGTGCCTTTTTTGGCGAGGTTCTTTGCTTCCAGCACAAGCTCTTCCATAGGTTTGGAGATGTGCTTGCCGCGCATAATCGGAATAGCACAAAACGAACAGGGCCTGTCGCACCCTTCTGAAATTTTGAGATAAGCAAAATGGGCAGGGTTGGTAAGAATACGCTCGCCTACCAGTTCGTGTTTATAGTTGGCATTGAGTTGTTTCAATAAGCGCGAAAGATCGCGTGTGCCAAACCAGGCATCTACATCCGGAATTTCTTTTTGAAGATCGTCTTTGTACCGTTCCGATAAGCACCCGGTAACGTAAACCTTTTCAACAATGCCCTCTTCTTTGGCATCTACGTAACGCAGTATGGTATCAATCGACTCCTGTTTGGCATTATCGATAAAGCCGCAGGTGTTAATCACCACAATGTTCGAATCATCTTTTTTCGATTCGTGCGTGGTTTCAATCCCGTTTCCGCGAAGCTGGGTAAGCAGCACCTCAGAATCTACCAGGTTTTTGGAGCAACCCAGCGTTACAATATTTACTTTGGTCTTTTTTGAGCCTTTTGTTTTCACGAATAATAATTACGGTGTAAAAATACGAAATGCCAGATGCAATTTGAGTTTCCGGCAGGCACGGTATATTTGCACTAAACTTAGTGTTCTTGAAAATCGTTCGGTTATTGGTGTTTTTGCTGTTGGGGTTGTGGGGTTGCCTTACCGAACCCGATTGTTTTGATACGTCTACCAACCAGGCAACCTTTGCATTTTATGATGCACAGGATAAAACCGTAGAAGTGGAAGTCGATTCTATAGCTATTTCCGGTGTTAACGGGTTCCTGATTCCTGACGATAATACGTTCAGTGCTATCGCTTTGCCTCTTAATCCGGCCCAAACCGCAGTTACCATTACATTTTATTTTGGCGATGTACCAGAAACGCTTTCGCTTGGCTACCGGGTACAAACTGAAGTGATTTCGGAGAACTGCGGAGCGCTGGCTTACCTTACCGATTTAAGTCTTACCCATTCATCGTTTGAAAACATAACTATTCTAAACAACCGACTTGCGACCAATGCCGGCATCAATGTCAAAATTTTTGTGGAGTAGCTTGCTGGTAATGCTTAGCCTGCAGGTAGCCGCTCAGAAAAACGAGCGCGATTCGTTACGGGCTATCCATAAACCAACCGGCTTGCGGATTGGCACCGACCTGATTGCGATTGGCAAAACCATTGCCCAAACACCTTTACAAAGTTGGGAGATTTCGGCCGATGTTGATTTAGGTAGATACTACCCAATACTTGAGTTAGGGGGTTGGTCGCGCGAAGCAAAACTGGTAAACGGACTTTATAATAACGATGGCAAGTACTTTCGTGTGGGCGTTGATATAAATTTCTTATTGAAAGATCCCGATAAGAATATGTTTTTTATCGGGATGCGATATGGCCGCGCGCAATACAGCGAACGGGTATTGTATTCAATAGCTCCGGAATTATTTCCAACGGTACAACAAGCAGCATCTAACCCCGATGCCGCTGCGGGCTGGATTGAATTAACCACCGGTTTGCGCGTAAAAGTGTGGCGCGGGTTCTGGATGGGCTACACGGGCAGAATGAAATTTTTACCCCATACCAAAAATACTCCCGGTTTTGAATCGTATGATATTCCGGGTTTTGGATTGCCATTTAAAGGATTGTACTGGGGGTTTAACTACCAGGTGTTTTGGCGCATACCGTTTGAGAGGCGCTGAATAAAAATGTTAATGCCTATTAAATAGTACGCAGCTAAGTTTTTTTATCCTTTTGGAAGTGAATTAAAAAAGTCTTTCAGGTCAATTCCGTGAATTTCAAGCAAATTATAAAGGCTGCGCAAAGTAAGGTTGGATTTTCCTTTTTCTATACGCCAGTATTGCACACGCGATAATTCATAGTCGTAAGCAAAAGTTTCGTGGCTGGTATAACCTTTCTTTTTACGCAGCTCTGCCAGTTTTTCGCCAATCTTAACCAGTTGCTTTTGAAATGCGGCTTCATTTTTCACAAACGCAAATTCTGCGCATTTCGCTTTAAATATTACGTCTTAAAAGAGTACATCTTATAAGTGAAACATAGATAATTTTGGCGATTTTATAGGTGTCCCTACCTTGGACTTAAGGTTTCCGGCCGGAGCTGAGTACACTTACCTATACCAATAAAACTTCTAAATAGTTATGAAAAAAATTGTTTCAATTCTACTTGTTCTTATTGTGGCTTCTTGCTCGGAAGAAAGTATTCGACAAGAAAGTGATAATTCGACTTTAAATGTCGCTATCTTAAGTTTTAAAAACTCAGAAGAGATGTCCGCTTATGTATTAAACGCTAACAAAAGTAGAGCTAAAGGTGCAGGCCGAAAAATTAGTAACTCAGGATTTCAATCTTTAGATGACATCTACAAAAAAGCACTTGATGAACTAAGTATGGCCCAAACCAGTGAGGAAATTGCAAATCTACTAAAGAACTATAACGATGTTATAATGCTATCAGATAGTACCTTCGTTCCCAAGATAGATAATGAGTTTTATAGAACGATTTGTAACCGTGAAAGAATTTATGAATCTGAAGGATTTGTACATAAGATTATAGACAACCAATTTTTGGTTTTAGCAGAAAAGGAAAATTTGAATAGGTTACGCAAAATTGAGTTTAAAGACAATTTAGACACATCAATTTTTAAATTAGTTCAGTACAATAATAATAGTGAGTCTAAAGATGAGACTAAAAGTAGTAGAACTTCTTCATGGACATGCACTAATAATATAGAAACCTGGTATTATTATGATCCAAGCGGTTGTAAAAACGATAGAAAAATTTATGCCGCTGCAGGTACTTGGTGGTTGATTTCCGGTAATAATTTTACTCCTTGGTTAGCAAGTCGAATATGGGGAAGAAGAAGAGCAGGCACATTATGTTATTGGTATGGTTATAGTACCGTATTAAGTTATCGTAATATCCAATTCGATGTTAAAATTGTAATAAATGGTATCACACATCACTTCGTATTAGATGAAGGTATCCCTGACTACTATGGAACGGCAGAAGAGAGCGAAAAGCAAATTTGGAATAACTCCCTAACGGGGTCAATTACGTGGCAAGGCGGAACGCCACCTGCTATAAGTTTTACTCGAGCTGTTGTAGAGGGTTCCTCAAGAGGGACAAATAATAATTGGGTTACAATTGATTGTATTGAATAAAGGATTAATTTGAACTCACTGCTACCTTAAAACACTTGATTTAAACTCTTTGTTTTAAGATAGCAGTTTATTGTTATAAGTGTATGATCATTTCCTTTATGCTTTTCTTGAACAAGCATTTTTCAACTATATGGGATTTAAGATTGAGTTCAAGATGTACAATATACCTTACTTGCAAAGCGTTTTAAATTTATGGTACTAAATTGATTCTACGCAGTTGCAAAAATTATAAATGAAAAAACTTATCAGCTATAACATTATATTGATACTATTTCTACTTAGTTGCTACTCCACTCTTGCTCAAGAGTCCAATGTAATTAACTATAAAAAATTTCGATACACAAAGTTTCTAAGTGTAGGCGGATCGTCATTTGACGTGAATGGCTTCCCTTCTTCCCCCAGTTATACATCGTTAGAACTAAGATTGGGGACAGGGATAGTTAAGTCAGTTGGGAAGTATTTTGATTTAAAATCAGGACTTAATATAGGCCTGAAAGTAAAACGGAAATCTTATTTCTTTGGACCGTCAAGACAATTTACTTATAAACCATGGGCAATGCCAAGTTTGGATGAGGCCGCAAGTAACCGTAGTCATCTTTTCATAGACATCCCGTTAAGTATGCAATTCAATTATCCCAGGTATAGATTAGGATTAAAAGGCGGACTAAATTTTCGCTTTTGGGCCCCCAACGATAAAAGTGTTGATGTTCTCACCGGCAGATCGGAAATTGGGATGCTTGGAGGCATTTCCTATAATTTAATCAAGAAGATTAATATAGGCTTAGAATATTACTATGGGTTAACCGACATATGGGGTGGGAGTTATTATGAAAATAATTCACACTTGATCGAATATTATGTAAGGAATCAATTCGCCCAGATAGCAATTGAGCATACTTTTTAAGTTATATATCTTCAAGTCCCCACCCGCCTCGCCTTAATTAATCCTTCCTGAACAACGAGTCCACAAACTCATTTTTATCAAACACCTGCAGGTCGTCCACTTTTTCGCCTACACAAATGCAGCGCACATGTATTTTAAACTCATCGCCACTGCTATCATGATACAATCAGTTGAGTAGTTAAGTCATGAAAATATCTGGCTGACCAGATTTCCAATTTACTTCTGTCGGGTATAAACCGGATGGCATCCGCTTTTACTTTTTCAATATCAACTGAGTCAATTTTTTTTGCCAGCAGTTGCCGGAATTCTCTTTCTGTAAAGGTGCCGGCCGGTAAATCATTACTTGCCAGTGCGCGTTCGATAAAATGTTCCAGACTTAATGGTGTTTTATTTTTGATGTACCACTCCAGATCATACCAGTCGCGGCCCTTTACATTGTTCTTCCATTTTCTGAAAAGTAAAGCATGCAATTTGCCGGAAAACAAGAAAGGCAATGCGAAGCACTTTACATAGAAAGAAAAGGGTTTGAGCAATAGCCTTTCTTCTGTTTCAAATCCTGTTGGCGGCAAGGTATCAACCTCTATTTTGATTTTAATAGGGATGGGTTGATTGAGGCCAGTTTGCGAAACGATGCTTTCCAAGGCCAGTTCTTTCCAGATGGTTTCTGATTTAAGAAATGCTGATTCAACCTGGCTATCGGGTGTCTTTTTTTTGTCTTTAATAGAAATCCTCATACCGAGCGATTCAAATTCAGCTTTCACGGCATCCAGGTAACGATCAAGTTTGAATTGGGGATTTGGTTCAAGCAACGAAAAGTCAAGGTCTTCGGAATACCTGTCCAACCCATAGAAAATCCGCAATGCTGTTCCTCCATAGAATGCGGCTTTCTCAAAGAAACCGGCACGGTATAATCCCGCCAAGGCAACCTCTTGCATAATCTCACGAAGTGCGTTTTGTGCTTCTTCTTTGTTTGCTGGTTTATATTCTGCGAGCCAATCCTTAATCATAAACCCTGAATTGCTTTAAGTATCATTTGCAGACTTTCGCTTTTAAGGGCGTGTGGCATCCAGGCGCTCATTTCAGCGGTGTCTATTTCTTTCAGTTTATCTTCATCTATGCGCATGTTCTCCACTAAGAATTCATGCGCACTTTTTTTACTTCTGAGTAAAAGCCCGGAAGTTGTTATCACCTTATCGCAAATAGCTTTAGCTGGCGATGCTACCATAGCATATTGATTTTGTTCTACCATTACACGCTGTATGCCGAATGAATAATATGGTAACGGAATCTTTGTATAGGTAAAGGTTCCGACAGTTGTTTTAAATGTACGCGAGGCTTTGGTTGTCATGGATGCAATTTCATAAACCCGTTCCGGTATAAAGCCATGATAAGCTAAAGCGGTTTCAAGCGAGATGTAACTTGGTCCCAGAATGTGATTTGCCAATAGAAAAGGTTCGGGCTTTCCGGAATTTAAGGCTGGCCCGGCAATATAAAGTCCTTTTTTAACGGGTATAATCAACCCATCGCGCAAGAGTTTGTGAATCTTATCATTAGGCTGTTTGAACGATTTAAGAACAGAAACCAGCAACTGGTGAGTAAGAGGCTGGTGGGCATATTGCCTGAGTTGATCAGTATAACTCATAGGCAAAAATGTAAAATTTTAATAACATAATCCACATGGTGCAGATTATTATACCAAAATATTACAAATTAAGTACACAGGCAGAATGAAATTTTTGCCTCATACGAAAGATACTCCCGGTTTTGAATCGTATGATATTCCGGGTTTTGGATTGCCATTTAAAGGATTGTACTGGGGGTTTAACTACCAGGTGTTTTGGCGCATACCGTTTGAGAGGCGCTGAATAAAAGTGTTTGAAGTCGTACTAACTAGTGTGACTGCTATTGTAAATAGTGGAGAGATCTTTCACGGCTTGTGATTTTTGGTAAAAAGGGAGTATGGCTTAATTAATAGTATTGAAACTATGATTACGGGGTCAAAAGTATTGAGCCCTCAACTCCAAACTCACCTCCTGTTAGATAGTCGAGAGAAGATAGATAAATTAACATTATTGTCCGACTAAAATTTTAAAAGGGTAGCTTGTTTAGAGCGACCCTTTTTAGTTATGTTGAGTTACCACACAAAACGTAACTATGGTTAAAAGTAAAAAATTTGTCGGACAGCCGGTTAAAAGGCCTCAGCATCCGTAACCTTAAAATCATAGATAGCACCACGATTCGACTATTTAGCGACATTCTACGAGGTGTGGGGCGAAATCCCTTGAATGGAGCCAAGAAAAAAGGCGGCATTAAAGTGCATGCCCTCATGGACGCCTTTAGCGGAGTGACAGACTACGTAAGGATCACCGCTGCTAAAGAACACGACCGTCAATTTCTCTATCACATCAAGCTTCAATCCAACAGTTTTATCGTATTTGATAAAGGCTATAACCTGTACCCTCAATTTGCCAAATGGACCACCGAGAAAATATGGTTTGTAACGCGCATGAAGCAAAATGCCCTATATCATGTAACCAAAGTGATTACCGATAATACCCGAAAGAAAGACGCAAAAGGCGTGTTGAAAGAGCAGTACAGTACCTTACTAGGGGCAGTTGCTTGTTATGGTGGTGTCATGGCTGCAGATATTGTTTGTCATACTCAAGCTGAGGATAACTATGCGATTTGTATGCAATATAAATCATAGCTTTAAAATTTTATAAGCAAGATTTATATTAAATTAGAGTCATTATGGATACAAAACAGGTAGTAAAGCAAATAAAAAGGCTTGAATATGTGAGCGGATTTATAGGGATAATGGCGCCTATCACGGGCATGATGTTAGGCACGGACAATAGAATGACTTTTTTGCTTATTTTAGGAGGAGCAGGTATAGCTTTTCAGCCATACATATTTTTACTCTATAAAAAATTAAATAAAGAAAGTGAATTTATTAGAAAAAGGTTTTTACCGTTGTTAGCTGCTATTTTCTTTATTATTTTATTAGTTATTGAAAATCAATACAAATTGATTTTTTGAACAACCCTATATCTCATTTTTTGAAGTGGACGGAGGTGTTCTTAATTAGTTTTTCCTAAACAACGAGTCCACAAACTCATTTTTATCAAACACCTGCAGGTCGCCCACCTTTTCACCTACGCCAATGTAGCGCACGGGTATTTTAAACTCATCGCTAATACCAATTACCACACCGCCCTTGGCTGTGCCGTCTAATTTGGTAATGGCTAAACAGGTTACATCGGTTGCTTTGGTAAACTCGCGTGCCTGCACAACGGCATTCTGGCCGGTGCTTCCGTCTAATACCAGCATTACATCGTGCGGAGCATCGGGTATTACTTTTTGCATTACGCGTTTGATCTTCGATAGCTCGGCCATCAGGTTTACTTTGGTATGCAGGCGTCCGGCTGTATCAATAATAATTACATCGGCATTTTCTTTAGCGCCATATTCAACGGTATCGTAGGCTACTGCAGACGGGTCGGTATTCATACCTTTTGAAATTACGGGTACGCCTACACGCTCGCCCCAGAGTTTTAACTGATCGACCGCTGCCGCGCGAAATGTATCGGCAGCGCCCAGCACCACCGATTTGCCACTCTTTTTAAATTGTGCCGATAGTTTGCCGATGGTAGTAGTTTTACCCACACCATTTACACCCACCACCATCAGCACATACGGTTTTTTGCCTGCGGGAATTTCAAAGCCTGCGTTGCCGGTATCGCTTTCGGCCAGCAGCCCGGCAATTTCTTCTTTCAGAATTTTGTCTAATTCTGAAGTGCCTAAGTATTTATCGCGGGCCACGCGGGCCTGTATGCGTTCTATTATTTTAAGCGTGGTGTTAATGCCCACATCCGATGAAACTAAAGTTTCCTCTAAGTTGTCCAGCACTTCATCATCCACCGTAGATTTACCGGCAATGGCTTTACTCAGTTTTCCGAAAAAACTCTCTTTCGATTTTTCAAGACCCTTATCGAGAGTCTCTTTGTTTTCCTTAGAAAATAGATTGGATAAAAAAGACATGCGGTGAAGTTAAGAAGTAAAACAAAAAAGTCCCGCAAAGGGGACTTTCGTTATCTTGTTAAAAAAGAACGGGTGTTGATTATCCCTTCTTTGCCAGTGTTTCCTTTACTAGGTCGGCCGCTACAATTTCTTCTTTGAAGATATAAGCACCTGTTTTTTCAGAGCGCACGGCACGAATCACTTTAGCGTAATTCTTGCCATCAGTTTTCTTTAAGGATGCAACAACTTTCTTTGCCATGATTACTTAATTTCTTTGTGAAGAGTATATTTTTTCAACACCGGGTTGTATTTCTTTAACTCAATACGTTCGGTTGTGTTTTTACGGTTTTTAGTAGTAATGTAACGACTCATACCAGCCTGGCCGGTAGCCTTGTGTTCTGTACACTCTAATATTACTTGTATTCTGTTGCCTTTCTTTGCCATGGTGCAGCCTGATTAAAATCGTAATTAGATAGAAAGCGTTCCTTTAGCTTTTGCTTCCTTTAAAACAGCCGTAATACCCTTCAGGTTGATGGTTTTAATGGCTTTTGCAGAAAGCTTTAATGTGATCCACTTGTCTTCTTCAGGAATGAAGAAACGCTTGGTTTGAAGATTCGGGTAGAACCTGCGCTTGGTTTTGTTGTTCGCGTGCGAAACGTTATTCCCTACCTGAGGTCTTTTTCCTGTAATTTGACAAACTCGTGCCATACGTAATGATTGAAATTGGTTACCCCTCCTTAAAAAGGGACTGCAAATATCGGTAAATGCCCCTCAATAATCCAAGTTTGCTCAGAAATTAGATAGAAAAGATATATACTAAACTTCCAAATACAGGCCAAAAATGAGGTTTTTGCTTACTTTAAACTGCCAAATTTTATCGCCATGTCAAGAATTTTTGCATTAGCTGCCTTTTTTTCACTTTCCTTCTCATTTGGACAAAACAAAAATATCGATAGTCTGCAGGTATTATTACAAAATGAAAAGCAAGAGGAGAAGACTATTAAAACGTTATTGGAACTGAGTTGGGAATATCACTTTGTTGATGCCGAAATAGCCCGTGAATACGGACTACGGGCATTAACCCTGTCCAGAAAATATAACCGAATCGAATATGAAGTAGAAGCTCTTCACAACCTTGGGGTAACTCACGAATCGCAAAGTAACTATAGCAAGGCACTTGATTTAGAGTTGGAGGCTCTGGCTTTAAGAAGAAAAATTGGTGACGATGCCAAAACTGCCAACACCCTGAATAACCTGGGTATTATTCATGATGAAATGGGTGACTACAAAAAAGCGCTGGAATATTATTACCAGGCTAGAACAATTTATGAAGCCTTAAAAAGTGAGGAGAAGGTGGCCATGGTTATTGTAAACATTGCCATTGTACAAAAAGCCCAGGGCGATTATAAACAGGTAACGAAATCTTATTTTGAAGCACTAACCATATATACAAAAACAAAAAACGAATTTGGGATTGCCGTATGTTATGCCAACCTGGGCTCTGTTTATTATTATCTGAAAGAGTACGATAGTGCGCTGTACTATTCCAACCTGGGCACAGAAGAATTTCAAAGACAAAACATCAGAAAGTTTTTGCCCACCACGCTATGTAATGCAGGCATGGCATACGATAAACTGGGACAAACAGAAAAAGCAATAGACCTATTGAACCAGGCCAAGACTTTGAACAGAGAGTTTAATAATAGAAAAGAACTTGCATTTGTATTGATTTATGAGGCGGCTATCTATAAAAACAAAGGAGATCTGATAACAGCCGAAAATTTTGCTAATGAAGCACTGATGATTGCTCAGGAAATTCAGGCATTACAACAGGTTATGGATGCCCGGCTAGAGCGGGCCGAAATCAAAGCAAAGAAAGGGGAATTTGCGGCTGCCTATAACGAACACAGGGCCTATGTATTGGCGAAAGACTCTTTGTTTCAGAAAGAAAAGGCAAGGCAAATGGCTGAACTGCAAACGGAGTATGAAACGGTTAAAAAAGAGAATCAGATTCTTTTGCTGGAGCAGGAGAATGAAATTAAAGATTCGAAGCTTACACAAAGTATGCAGGCCATTGTTATTCTGTTGGTAGTGCTCACTCTGATTTTAACACTCGGATACCTATGGAAGAACCGAATGCGATTGAAACAACAGGCCGAGCTGCAAGCTACACGGGCTGCTTTACGCGAAGCACAATTGAAAGCGGTTATTGCATCGCAGGAGGAAGAGCGGAAACGTTTTGCGGCCGATCTGCACGATGGTTTAGGTCAAATGATTTCAGCGTTGCGTCTTTCACTTTCAAAAGAAAAAATTGAGAAGCCTGCGGTTGACCATGCACTGGGGGTTTTGAACGATATGAACCTTGAAATTCGCAACATTGCATTTAACCTGATGCCACAAGTATTGGTGAAGAGTGGATTGGATGAAGCGCTGAAAGAATTTGCAGCGCGCATCAATCGCGCAGGATCTGTTTCCGTAACCGTTCAGACTTTTAACCTTAATGCAGATATGCCAGACGAATTACGAATAGCTTTGTATCGGATTTGTCAGGAGTGGGTGAATAACGTATTAAAATATGGTCATGCCAATCAGATAGCTATTCAAATTGTGCAACACCCGCAAGAGCTGGTACTAACAATTGAAGACGATGGAGATGGCTTTGAGCTAAAGGCGTTAACATCGGGCCAGGGCAACGGTTGGAAAAATATAAACTCACGCCTGCACATGATTAAGGGCAGCATTGAAATTGATACAATCCCCGGCCGCAAAGGGACTACGCTGGTAGCAACCGTGCCAGTAAGTTTGGCGAAGGCGGCTTAACTCCGTGCTACTACGGATATAGTATACCTGCACGATGGTATTTAACCCGAAGCAGGGCACAGGTACTTTGCTTGTGTGAAAATGTCTACTGAATATTCGTATACCAATAAGGCGGGAGATAAACCCTGTACGGTATTTCTTACCGAGTATAACCTGATAGTGCAGTCAAACGGAAAAGATCGTTCAATTCCCTATGCCAACATTACCTCAGTACGATTATGCCGGGTGCGCAACAGATTTTCTGCCATTGTACAACCCGATGGGGAGCCTTCGGTTACCATCAGCAATCAATACTATACACCAAACAACACGTGTGAAGATCGCTCTCACCAATATGCCACGTTTGTTCGCATTCTTCATTTTCATTTAAGGGGTAAGAGTGCCCCGGAATATATATGTGGGAAAAACCTGGGGGGACTTATTACATGGGCCTGCATTTTGGTGGTGTTATCATTTGCATTGGCCATTGTGTTAGAGTATTTAGAACTAAACCCGATTAGTGCTGCTGGTCTTGGTCTGCTTATGTCTGGGGTAGCACTGTTCCTTTTGGGGGCCACCAGCTGGGGGAGGTTTCCTAACATCTACAAACCTGACGAAATCCCGTTTCACTTTCTGCCACACTAAGAAGCACTATTTATTTGTGAAGAAGGTAAGAGGCAATTACCTTTAAGGCGAACCGTTATACATGACATGAGCCCGAACCATCCTATTAAACTTCTGCTGGTTGATGATCACCACATTGTTTTGGATGGGTTAAAGTCGATGTTTGATCAGGATTCAAATTTTCAGATTGTAGCTACGGCCGGAAGTGCGGAAGAGGCCATGAGTTTGTTGCCATCCAAACAACCTGATATTTTACTTACCGATTATCGCTTACCCAATAACAGCGGGCTTGATTTGTGCGTTTGGGTTAAAGAAAAATTACCTGCCACAAAGCGGGTAATACTAAGCATGCACGATGAAGGGGTATTGGTACGCCAGATTTTAAAAGAAGGTATAGATGGCTATATCTTAAAAAGTGTTCAACAGCTTGAATTAAAAAATGCCTTGCACCAGATTATGCGCGGAATGCCGTATGTGAGTCCGGAAATTACCCGCATGCTACTAACCGATATGGGACAACAACCGGAAGAGTTGCTAACACCCCGCGAACGTGAAGTGCTAAACCTGATTGCCAAAGAGAATTCGAACAAACAAATTGCCGATAAACTTTTTATAAGTGAGCGCACAGTAGAAACACACCGAAAAAACATTTTCCGCAAAACGAACACAACCACTTTGGTTGGGCTTATTAAATATGCCTTTGCAAATAATCTTATTCAATAAAAACTCAGGCGCTTAGTAGTACAGCCAGGTTTTCCGGTCCCAGATCAGTAAAATCCTGAATAACCAGGTCGCAATGTTTAAGCTCGGCAGGAGTATGGGTAGTAGTAACCCCTACCACCCGTGCCCCGGCACGTTGGGCAGCTTCTACCCCCGAAAGAGAATCTTCAAACACAATAGTTTGGGCAGGGGGTAGTGTTAAGGCTTGTGCAGTCTTTATATAGATTTCCGGGTTAGGTTTACCCCGCTCTACATCTGCTTGATCGAGAATAGCCGAAAAGTATTTTCGAAGGCCGGTGTTATCCAATACAAAATCAACATTGCTGCGAGGGGCAGAGGTGCCAATAGCGCAGGGAATTTTCTGATGGCTAAGTTTCTTTAAAAAACTTTCGAGCCCGGCAACCGGTTCTATCACATCTTTATAAATAGCTCTGAACATTTCTTCTTTCTCTTCACCAAGGTCAAGTAATTTTTGCTTTGGTAATAGACCAAACAGGTTGGTAATCCACTCGTTATTTGTGCGGCCGTAAATATTTTTAATCAAATCTTCGTCAGTAAAGTGATAGCCGTATTTTTCGCAAAACTGTTTAAGAGAAATTTTATGATACGGATTGGTATCCACGATAACACCATCCATATCAAATACAACACCAAAAGAATTCATGAATTTTAAATCAATTAATGATTACAAAGCGTCTTCCTGTTGATTTACCCTGGTAGGAAAAGCGCGCAATATAAATCCCGGGCAGCAATCCCGAAACCACAATAGGATATTCCTGATTAGCGGGAACGAAATAACGATCGGAAATCTTTTGCCCCACAAGATTATAAAATTGTACAATCATATTACGATCGGCTCTGACGTTGAAAGTCTCGTTAGAATTTATCGGGTTAGGGAAAATTACGATTACGGGCTCATCGGGCAGTGTTGCGCCTTCTTCATTTTTAAGCACAACCAATCCTCCTGTTAATGTACCACAAACAAGAGCGGGCTTATCGCTGTTAAACAGATTAACAGCGGTTGGCCAAATTCTTCCGCCCAGGTTTTTTAACTCGTGCGTTTCGGTTAATGGATTATAGATAATTTTTGAGATGCCTTCTATGTTGGAATTTTGTGCGCGAAAATCTCCAAAGAGCGTAAGCTCGCCCCGTTGATTACCAACCACTAAATCAATTCTTCCATCGGCATCCAGATCGCTGGCTGCCAGCGTGGGGTTTTGCCTGTCGGTACTGGAAGCAAGTCCCAAAAAACTTCCGTTCACTTGCGTGAATGCGGGTTGTGTGGCTGAGCCGCTATTGCGCCAGTATTGAACAGCTCCGGTGGCTTTGCCTATTAAAATATCAACTAACCCATCCTGATCTACATCTACAATTAAAATATTTTCCTGTTGGCCGAATGAAAAATTTACGGGAACAGGTTGGCCGGAAAACTCAAGCCCGGAAGCAGAACGGTTGGGTATAAACGACAAACTGTTTATGCCGGTTTGAAAATTAGTGGCTGTAAACACAAAATCTATCTTCCCATCGGCATTCATATCGGCAAACTGAATTTTTACATTGAAGTTTGGCGAGTTAGAGAAGCCCATAAAATCTTCCTGGCGCAGAATAAAAGATGCTCCGGAAGATGAGCCGGTATTTTCATAAAAGCGAATGGAACTGGCATATCCTGGTCCGGCATAATTGCTGATGAACATATCATAATCCCCATCCCCATCCATATCGGCAAATGCGGGCACAGCATAATCACCTACATCAAGCATTTCATCTTGCAGAAAATTGTTTTTCTGAAAACTAAACTGGGGTATTTGCGCTGTGCCGGTGTTTTTATAATACCATAACGAGTTGGCGAAGGTGATGCTGTTGGTAAAGGTACGGGCATATAGATTGGGCGAAGCCAGCAAGTCACGTTTTCCGTCAAAATCGATATCTTCATAAAACCCTGCCGGAAAGAGTAAAAAATTTATTGGGTTAAGAGAAGGAAATAATGTAGCGTTATCCATGTTTGCCGTTTCGGCTGTCCCCTTGTTCTGCAAAAATGAAAGTTCAGAACACTCTTCTTCACTAAAGAATAAATCTTTGTCGCCATCACCATCGGTATCGATGGTTAGCATGGCTTTACCACCAGCATGTTCAGTTCGGCCACCAGACCCAGAATTGCAAGGTGCGCCACCAAAAGCAAATAAATTGCAGTCGCACTCCTCCAGGTTACCAAAGGTTTGGGTTACACGCTCCAGTTGCAGCGAATCGCATGTGCCAGTGCGTTCTATGCTTAAATTCTTATGGTATTCAACCGTACCAATTCCAACAAAACGAACATTAAGAATGTCCAGATCGCCATCGTTATCAATATCATCTATTACCGGAATATCAGAGGCATTCACCTGCAGNNTGTTGTATTGATAAAGGCAACCATACCGAATGGGTCGCTGGTAAACAAATCTTTTTTTCCATCGCAATTTAAATCGCGCAGCAACAGCCATTGTGTTACCTCTTTGGGAAAGAGCGATTCGAACTCAGGCGCATATTCATACCGGTTGCCCGCGTTAAGATAAGTAAGCAACTTATTGGAAGTACGATCAAAAATTACCAGATCATCTTTGTTATCTCCATTCAGATCCATGGTATTAACCTGTGCCGAATTTATTCCACCAGCCCAGGGCATGGATAAAACTTTGCCATTTTCTTCAACAGGAATGCTTTGATCGATGGTATAGGTGAACTGACCGTAGGTACGGCACGATAAAATCAGAAAACCCACAAGCCAGGCAACTTTGATCATAAAATATTTTTCACTGCTATAACGCTTACGCCACTACACCTGTTATCTTGCCTGCAAGATACTTTACGTTTGCATATCCTGCATGTTAACTGAGCAACTCTATCAACGTTTTCTGGAATCCGGAAAGATTTCTACAGATACCCGCCAGATTATACCGGGCTCGCTCTTTTTTGCTTTACGCGGAGATAAATTCAATGCCAACGAATTTGCCGCCCAGGCGCTTGAGAAAGGAGCTTCTTACGCTGTAGTGGATGATATAAAATATGCCACAGGCGAAAAATTTCTTTTGGTCGAAGACTCGTTGGGTGCGTTACAGGCATTGGCAAAACACCATCGCAGTCAGTTAAAAATTCCAGTAGTAGGCCTTACGGGATCGAATGGTAAAACAACAAGCAAGGAATTGGTGCTGGCGGTGTTGAGTAGAAAATTTAAGACGTATGCTACCAAAGGTAATCTGAACAATCATATTGGGGTGCCATTAACCATTTTGTCAATAGATCAATCGTACGAAATGGCTGTAGTAGAAATGGGAGCCAATCATTTAGGCGAGATAGCATTATTGTGTTCTATTGCCAATCCAACGCATGGCTTTATTACCAATATTGGCCGTGCGCACATTGGTACGTTTGGTGGGTTTGAAAATATCATCCGGGGAAAATCAGAATTGTATCAGCACTTGATAACCCACAACGGAACGGTGTTTATCAATTCGCAAAACAAAATTCTGGCTAACATGGCCAAACGGTTTAAGCATCCTTACTTTTATCCGGCCAAGGGCGATTATTGCTATGCCGGGCTGGTAGATGCCGATCCGTTTATTCGATTTAAAACAGAAGACGAAGAAGTGGTGCAAACCCAATTGATGGGGGTCTACAATTTTGAAAATATTGCTGCGGCTCTCTGCATCGGAAAGTTTTTTGGGGTTGATTCGAAAGAAGCAAATAAAGCTGTGGCTGAATATGTGCCGGGCAACATGCGTTCGCAGATTGTAAAGAAGGGAAGTAATACTATTATTTTGGATGCCTACAATGCTAACCCCAGTTCGATGGAAGCGGCTATCGAAAATCTGGCCAGCATGAAAGCCAAAAAGAAAGTGGTAATTGTTGGCGATATGTTTGAATTGGAAGAGGAAGCGGCCAAAGAACACGCGCGCATTGGCGAATTATTGAAGGCCAAAAATTTTGACGCGGTTTACCTGTGTGGTTCGCTTATGCAATCCGCGAAAGCAAATTTTGCCGATGCTATTTATTGCGAACAAAAAGAAGAACTGGTTGAATTACTGAAAAGAAGCCCGATCACCGATGCTACTATATTGGTAAAAGCTTCGCGTGGTATCGGGCTGGAAACAATTTTGGAGTATTTATAGATATTAGCTAACTTAGCTAAATGGAGACCGTGAACATACACAAAGCAAAATCAACCTTATCTTCCTTGATAAAGAGAGTTTTAAAGGGAGAAAAAATTATTATTGCAAGTAGGGGCACACCATTGGTTACGTTGAATAAGATCGAAAATAAAAAGGGTAAGCGGGTTGGCGGACAATTTAAGGGGAAGGTTTGGATAGCTGATGATTTTGATGAGTTGCCAAAAGAATTCATGAAGCATTTTGAATGAACATACTCTTAGATACTCACGTTGTTATTTGGTGGTACGAAGATCCTCAATTCCTGAGAAAAGAGGCAAGACAATTCATAGAGGATAGAACCAACTCTTTGTACTTAAGTTCAGCAGTTTTGTGGGAAATTTCAATAAAGCGATCCTTAAAAAAAATAAAACTGCCTGATGCTTTGATCGCGAAAGCTGCCGATGATTTAATTGAAATGCCGATCATGCACCAACATATTCAGGAACTTGCAAAGTTACCTACTTACCACAACGATCCGTTTGATCGGATTATGGTTGCTCAGGCAAAATCAAATGATTTTCACTTGATGACCCGTGATACACAAATTCTGCGATATGATGTTAAGATAATTGAAGCGTAAAAATATGGTACCACACACAGTTCATGCCACACACGCCCCAAAAATGAATGGGGTGTTTGTTAAGTTGCAACCAGAAGATTTTCAGAACCTGTTAAATCGAAATGAGGGACTTGCCGTAGTAACTACCAGCACTTCCTTTTTTGGAACTACATTTACCTATGTAACTTCCTACAAGGGGCTGGTATTCTTTTGTAAAAGCAAACACCAGCTTTCTATTGCCAGCAGGCATGAAACTATTCAGGCACAGACTGTTTCGTTGCCAGTAATATAATGTACAGAAAAGCGCACCTATGAATTTAGCCACTATTCAGTCTTTTCTTAAGGCGATTGCCAAAAACAATAACCGCCAGTGGTTTGAAAAGAGCAAACCAAAATATCTTGAAGCAAAAACCTTGTTCGATGATTTTGTGGAGGCACTCCATAAAGAACTTTTAAAGTTTGACGAAAGCCTTGCCGGATTAAATCCGCGTAAGCTGGCCTTTCGAATTTATCGCGATGTACGCTTTAGCAAAGATAAACGGCCCTACAAAGTAAATATGGGTGCCGGTCTTTCAGCACACGGAAAAATGGAGCAGGAGCCCGGCTATTATATTCATATTGAGCCGGGAAAAAGTTTTATAGCCGGTGGTTTTTATATGCCCAATCCGGAAAACCTGGCTAAGATCAGACAGGAGATTGATTACAACACAAAAGATTTTTTGAAAATTCTTAACGATAAAAAGTTTAAGAAATATTTTACAGGCTTAGATGATTTCGACAAACTAAAAACAGCCCCCAAAGGTTACCCGAAAGATCATCCGCATATTGATTTGCTGAAGAACAAGAGTTTTATTGTAACGCACTACTTTACCGATAAAGAAGTGCTCGATAAAAAGTTTGTAAAAACAGCAGCCGAAGTGGCCAAAGCAATAAAACCACTTAATGATTTTCTTTTGAATGCTATAGGCTAGAATTCTTTCTCAGAATCCATTTCATTAACGGGCCGCTGCTCATGCTGGTTACTAATGCCATAATGACCAACGAGACAAAAACTTTTTCATTGATAAGTCCGGTTTCAAGCGCAATTAAACCGAGTATAATTTCCATGGCGCCCCGTGCATTCATACCAAAGCTTGCGGCAAGCGATTCGCGCCAGGTAAACCCACCCAGCCGTGTACCCCAGCCACTGCCGATAATTTTTCCCGCAAAGGCAATGGCAATTATGACAAGCGTAAGGAGCAGATCAAAATTTTCGATAAAATTTACCTTAAGTCCGATGGCCACAAAAAATAGTGGAGCAAAAATGTTGTTGATAAACTGGTGCAAAATTTCTTTAGCGCGTTCACTTAGATGTTCGGAGTCGCCCAGGGCAACGCCCACAATAAACGCCCCGAAGATGGCATGAATGCCGATGTATTCAGTAAATGCAGCACCTAAAAAACAAAGTGCAAGAGCCAACGATAACAAGCCGCCAGGCCAGGCAAGTTTGCGATTAACCCAGGGCAATATTCTATTAATCAGCCCTCGCCCAACGGTTAGCATAATGGCGGTAAAGCCCAGTGTTAATAATACCGTACTCCACAAAGAAAGATTTTGTTCTTTGCCAATCATGCCCAATACAACAGAAAAAATTAGCCACCCAATTAAATCGTTTATCATAGCCGAAGAAATAACCAGCATGCCCATGCGCGATTTGAACATATTAAGATCCATTAGAATACGGGCAATAACCGGTAGGGCTGTAATGGCCATAGAGGTACCCATAAATAGGGCATAAGCCAGGTGGCGATTCTCATCGGTGCTACCAAAGAATGCAGGGAAAAAATAGGGGAATGCAAACCCGATTGAAAAGGGGATAATTAATCCCAGCGTACTGGTATAAAATGCCTGCCTGCCCTGCTGCAGTACAATGTGCAGGTCAACCTCAAGCCCGGCAATAAACAGCAACAGCACTACCGCAACCTGTACAAACCCATCTAATACAAGCGAAGATGACCCATCAGGAAACAAGCCCTGAAACCAATCAGGATTAACCATACCCAGTATGGTTGGACCGAGAATTATACCCGCCAGAATTTCGCCCACTACGGCCGGTTGTTTTATTTTGCGTGCGGCTTCGGCAAGCAAACGCCCCATTACCAGCATGATGCTTAGCTGGATGAGCAGACTCATTAACTCATGTTGGCTGAGTTTGTTCATCGGTTTTTTCGGGGTTGTATCATCAATAGATTACAGGGCAGTTCATTAAAAATATACTCCTGATCGTGTGGAAACACGCGGGTGAAGAATGAAAACTTTCTATCGGGGGCACCCAGTACCAACAAGTCGGCTTCTTTTCGTTCTGCAAAGCGGGCCAGTTCAAATCCGGCTTTGCCGGAAATCATTTTAATATTGATTCTGGATTTTTCGTGCGGAATGGTTTTTAGCATAGCTTCCACTTCATTTACTTCTTGCTGTACCATTTGTTGTTTACTTTGATCGTACTCTTCCTCATTGTATTGCTCATTGGCTGCCAGGGCAAGGCCCAGTAATTTGAGTTCGCGTACAATGTGAATCCATGCATGATCGGGCCGCCCCCACTCGCACCCGGCCTGAATAGCTTCTTTAATAAACGGGCTATCTTCCCCATTTACCACAATGTTTTTGATTGGGGTATAGGTAAGCGATGGGTTGGTAATCATTAGTACAGAGCATCTGGCTTTGTGCATTATCTTGCGTGCTACAGTGCCCAGATAATGATTTACCAGATTTTCTTTTTTAAGTGCTCCGGCTACCAGTAACTCTATCTTTTCTTCCTGGCAGGCAGCTAAAATTTCTTTAACAGGATCACCTTGTTTCCATACTATTTTTATGATTTCGCGCAAAACACCACTCGATGCGATTAACTCTTCGGCTTTCTGGTCTTCATAAGGGCTATGTTTTCCAACATGAATAAGTATCAGGCGTGCGTTAAACTGAATGGCTAACCGCCCGGCCTCAGCCAACATGGCTGCGGTGGTTGGCGAAAAGGAAATCGCTAAACCAATAACCTTAAATTGCATGTGGTAAACATACTAAACCAACCGGGTCTTGATAATATTTCTACTAATCTTTCTTAAATTTAAAATAACATTAGGTTAGAAACTGTAAAATTCCAGCCGGTATACAAGCTAATGAATTTGCAAGAATTAATTCTGGGAAAAAACATTCCGGGTACCGCATCGGACAGACGAAAGGTAGTGCTGGGCGCCTATCTGATATGTATCTATATTGGTATAGGTCTGTTTTTTGCCGTTGTAAATCTTTTTAATGAGGAAGGTGACCCCACCTCTCTGTTTATTGGATTTATAATTTCAATTGCTTGTCTTTTTTTGCTTCGAAAGGGTTTTATAAATACAGCCCTTGTTATCCATCTGCTTCGTACAAATTTTATGGCTTATTATTTCTGCTTGGTAGATACCGATCCCCTTCAAACAGGTTCCTATTTATATTTTGTACCCAGTAGCCTCGGAGCCTTGGCCGTGTTTGGCTACCGCGAAAGATGGAAAGGCATCGGATTTACAATCCTAAGTTTTGTGCTATTTAGTATTGCCATATATAACCCATCGCACTTTCATCCTAACAACCCACACTTTTTCTTTATTGTAACCTTCCTGATCTTATTGATTATTGGCATTCTGATTATAATTTTTTTCGATCAGATGGTGATGGACTCTGAAAAGAGCATTCTGGCAAAGAACGAAGAACTTAGTAAAACCAATCAGGAGTTAGACCGGTTTGTATACAGCGCTTCGCACGACTTACGGGCTCCGCTAACTTCCATGGCCGGCCTTATTCAACTGGCACAGCACGACAGTACGCGGGCCACAGAGTACTTAGGTTTAATGAAAGACCGGGTAAAGGTGATGGATAATTATATTAAAGATATTGTTGAATACTCCCGGAATACGCGAGTGGAATTAAGAATTGAAAAATTCGGGTTACGCGATTTGTTGGAAGATATCATAGCATCACTTCAGTATGCAAGCAGCAACAAGGTTGAAGTTGAAATTCAGATTGAGCCCGGTTTGAAAGTTAACACAGATATGGCGCGTTTGCGGGTAGTATTAAATAACCTGATCAGCAATGCATTCAAATATCAAGATACAACAAAAGCTAACCCCTACCTGAGGGTGAGCGGGCTTATAGATAGTGATATTTGCAGCATTCATATCGAAGACAATGGAATTGGAATACGTGAAGAACACCATAAAAATCTTTTCAACATGTTTTATCGTGCCAACGATGTTACCGAAGGCTCGGGTTTAGGGTTGTACATTGCCCGCGAAAATGTAAGTAAGTTAAAGGGCACGATTTCATTTACTTCTACCTACGGCTTGGGGTCGCGCTTTACCGTACACATCCCTGCCTGATTTTATTGATCCAAAACACATTTTGGACTATCGACTAATTTCTATCTTTGCGCCTTATGGCAAATACTGAAGACAATCTTTTTAAAAATGTAATCTCCCATGCCAAAGAGTATGGGTTTATTTTCCCATCCAGCGAAATTTATGATGGCTTGAGCGCGGTTTATGACTATGGGCAGAACGGGGCCGAGTTAAAAAATAACATCAAAGAATATTGGTGGAAGTTTATGACGTTGCTCCACGATAATATTGTGGGCATTGATGCGGCTATTTTTATGCACCCCACCANNTTTTAACGATCCGATGATCGATAACAAAGATTCCAAAAAGCGTTACCGGGCCGATCAGCTTATTGAAGGCGTAATTGAAAAACTGGAAGAAAAAATTGAGAAAGAAGTAGAGAAGGCGGCCAAGCGTTTCGAAAACTTTGACCGTGCCATGTTCATAAGCACCAATGCCCGCGTGGTAGAATATCAGAAAAAAATAGATGAGATTAATACGCGTCTGAAGGAAGCCATGGCCAATAACGATATGACGGCTATGAAACAGTTGGTTGACGATCTTGAAATTGCCGATCCGATTTCGGGAACCAAAAACTGGACCGATGTGCGCCAGTTCAACCTCATGTTCTCTACCGAAATGGGTTCTATTGCTGATGACGCAAACAAAATTTATCTACGCCCTGAAACCGCTCAGGGTATTTTTGTTAATTTTTTGAATGTGCA
>DEIA01000052.1 GCA_002352225.1 Flammeovirgaceae bacterium UBA2786 | reverse complement strand
AAAACATTTATTTAAAATGGAACTTGCAAGATGTATTAAAAAAGTCAATGTTAACCTGATACTAATAATTTTTATTGACCACTAGTGTCAGGGAAAATTAACGTTAAAGTATCGCCCTGTAAGGGTGATATATTGATAGCACCGGGTGCCAGCCCGGTGCTAACAAATGATAAGTAAATTCGTGCCGACTGCTGACAAAATGTAAAATGATGAATTGATTTCGGCACGAAACGCAATGTGCTTTGTTAAAAAAGCATTCAGCAAACCCGTTCTTATTTGTGTTTTAGTAAATCAAACCATCTTAAATCAAGACCCGCTCAATTTGCGCGCCCAAATTCTTCAATCGGGTTTCAATATCCTGATAGCCCCGGTCAATCTGTTCAACATTCGAAATTTCACTTTCGCCCTGAGCAGATAAAGCAGCAATTAATAACGCAACACCGGCACGAATATCAGGAGAAGACATTTTAATACCCCGTAATGCATTCTTACGGTCCAGTCCAATTACGGTGGCGCGATGCGGATCGTTAAGAATGATCTGTGCCCCCATGTCAATCAGTTTATCGACAAAGAAGAGACGGCTTTCAAACATTTTCTGATGGATTAGCACAGTTCCTTTAGCCTGAATAGCCACAACCAGAACAATACTGATCAAATCAGGCGTAAAGCCGGGCCAGGGAGAATCGGCCACTGTTAAAATAGAACCATCAATGAAGGTTTCAATTTCGTAACGTTCCTGCGATGGAATGTGAATATCATCGCCCCTGAATTCCATTTTTATACCCAACCGTCTGAAGATTTCCGGAATTATGCCCAGCATATCAATGCGGCAATTCTTAATGGTAATTTCCGATTGAGTCATCGCGGCAAGCCCGATAAAACTTCCAATCTCAATCATATCAGGCAGAATAGTGTGATCTGTACCTTTCAGCTCCTTTACTCCTTCAATTGTTAACAGATTGGAACCTATACCGGTGATCTTTGCACCCATCCGGTTGAGCATGGAACAAAGTTGTTGTAGGTACGGCTCGCATGCGGCATTGTAAATGGTAGTTGTGCCTTTGGCAAGTACAGCCGCCATTAGGATGTTGGCTGTACCGGTAACGGAAGCTTCGTCCAGCAACATGTATTTGCCATGCAGATGCGAAGCATCAATGTGAAAGAGGTTACCTTCTGTTTCGTATTTGAAACGGGCACCTAAATTTTGAAAGCCAATAAAATGAGTATCTAATTTTCTACGGCCAATTTTATCGCCACCAGGCTTGGGAATACTTGCTTTACCAAAGCGTGCCAGAATAGGTCCCAGCAACATAACAGAACCGCGTAAAGCCGAAGCTTTTTTCCGATATGCATCAGTTTCCAAAAATGCAGTATTGATGTTTGCTGCGGTAAACCGGTACGAACCCTTTGCCAATTTTTCAACCTTGCACCCTAAATCGCCAATCAGTTCAATTAGCTTATTTACATCTACAATGTCGGGTATGTTATGAATAGTTACTGGCTGGGCAGTAAGCAGAGGAGCGCAAAGTACCTGCAGGGCTTCATTCTTTGCACCTTGTGGAGTTATTTCACCTTTTAGTTTAACTCCACCTTTTATCTTAAAAGAACTCATTGATCTCTTCTGCGGTGTTGATGACGATTTTTCTTGAACGGACGATTGCCCCGCTGCTGATTGCGGTTGTCGTTACCCTGTGGGCGCTGGGTTTTAGTACGTTGTTCACGATATAGTTTTTCGAAGAGGTTTTCTTCGCGTACTTTATCTAAACTAAGGGTAAGTTTTCCCTTTGAAAGAATCTGAATATCTTTTACGATTACAGAATCGTCCAGTGTCTCTTTGTTCCAGGCGCCATAGAATGTTTTCATCAGTTTGCCAATATAGATGGCTGCTTCTTCGCGCTCCTTCGGATCTTCTTTTTTGGTAGCCTCCAAAACCAATCGTTCTATGTTTTTCCCGTAATGACGGTACCGCACATCGTTCTGCGGATAATCCATTTTACGGGGTTTCTTAAACAAAATAGTACGGTCTGGTGTAGAGAAAGGATTGTTTACATCCAGATTAAAATCGGCCATAATGTATAAATCGTCCCACATGCGTTGTGGGTTCTCTTGTGCTTCTTTTGCAACCGGTGCCAGTTGTTTAATTAACTCAATAAGGGTGGTAGCCATTTGCGTACGCTTCTCCTTATCGGGAATAGTGCGGATGTAGTTCACCAGCTTCTGTACGTTGCGGCCATATTCTTTCAGGATTATCGCCTCGCGCGAGGTATTGTATTCTCCTATCATAAATTATACTTAAATGAGATCGTCAATTAAAATTACTGTAATTTCTTTTACTTGTTTTAGTTCGTGATCGTTAGTCAAAAATTTATTGCATCCTGATGAAATGGCAGTGGCTAATTGCAGTGCATCAAAGTTTTTGATGGAAAAATATTTAGCTCTCAATTCAGCAGAAAGTTCGGCAATATGCTCAGTAATATCAACTATCACGAACTGATGTTCTCTTAGTTTGCTTTTGAATTTTTCAATAATGCCTAGTTCACTATTTCTTTTTGGTTTAACACTAAATTCAGCAATAGTTATAACGCTGGTAAATAACCGGGATTCAAACAGAATAATTTGATCAGCGATATAGTTAGCAACATTTTTTGCGTATTTCGGATTGTCTTCAATTAAATAGATAAAGGGCGCAGTATCAAAAAACACCTTTTCAGAACCTGTCACTTGTCCTTTCTTTTTTAATATACTGCTGGGCGTCCAAATCCCACAATCCTTTTCCTATTCCTCTGATTTCATCCAATGATTGAAGTATTCTTTCCCGCTTTCTCAATTTGTCTTTGAGGTAAGAATATATCTTCAGACTTTCTTCAGTAGGAAGCTTATCAATTTCCTTTATTATTTCACTCAAACTCATCCGTTCTCGTGTATCTTAAGTTTAGCAAAACTAAGCAATAAGGTCTTCTCCCCAAAATCGGCAAAATTGATGCGGGCTTTGCGTTCGGTGCCCACTTCCTCCATTTTCATTACCGTTCCAAAGCCAAACTTGGGGTGCTCTACTTTCATTCCCTCCTTCAGGCTGCTGGTATCGCTGGGTTTAAAATCAGCGGCTGGTTTATACGTAGAGGATTTTACTACGGGTTGTGAGCTTACTGTTTTCTTCATCCCACTTACAAAACTTTTGGCAAAGTTTGGATTAGGCGCTACCGAATCCATGCCACCAAACCGGGTACTTACCTTTATAAACTGGTTGCTGATGTCGTCCAGAAACCGGCTGGGTTCGCAATTCTTTAACCGGCCAAACCGATAGCGGGTAAGGGCATAGGATAGAAATAATTTCTTCTGTGCCCGTGTTATGGCTACATAAAATAACCTGCGCTCTTCTTCCAGTTCCGAGCGGCTACTCAGCATCAATTGAGATGGAAATAAATCTTCTTCCATACCTACCATGTACACATTCTTAAACTCCAGGCCTTTGGCCATGTGAATAGTCATCAAGGTAACTTTATCCGGATCCTGATCTTTGTCTTCGTCCTGGCTGGTAAGTAAAGAGACATCCTGCAAAAAGGCATTCAGGCTTTTGTCTTCTTTTTCCGGATCGTCTACATATTCCTTTATCGCGTTCAGCAATTCCTGTACGTTTTCGTACCGGCTTAATCCTTCAACGGTTTTATCTTCGTACAATTCTTTCAGCAATCCGCTTGCCTTGGCAATTTCAGCGGCTGCTTCGTATGCGTCTTTACTTTCAATTTCAATTCCGAATCGCTTGATCTTGGTTACAAAATCTTCGATAGCATAAACTACGCGTCCGCCTCCTAAAAACGATGGAATATTTTCCAGTACTTCCCAAATGGAAATACCATGATCATTCGCAGCCACTATAATTTTATCGATCGTGGTATCGCCAATACCGCGCTTGGGCAGATTAATAATTCTTTTGAATGAAGCTTCGTCCTTCTGGTTTAATGAGTACCGCAGGTAAGCCAGCATGTCTTTGATTTCTTTTCTTTGATAGAAAGACAATCCGCCTACTACTTTGTACTTGATGTTCATTCTGCGCAGCGCTTCTTCTATTGCGCGGCTCTGGCTGTTGGTACGATAGAGAACCACAAAGTCGCTGAACTTATACTGGTTCTGCATCTTTTCTTCGAAGATAGACGAGGCTACAAGTTTACCCTCTTCATTGTCCGACACAGCTTTGATTAACTCAATCAGATTACCCGCTTCATTTTCGGTCCATACTTTTTTAGGAAGTTGGGCTTTGTTTTTGGCGATTACGGAGTTAGCGGCTTCTACAATAGTTTGAGTTGAACGATAGTTTTGTTCAAGCTTAATAATGCGTGCTTCCGGATAATCCTTTTCGAAGTTTAAAATGTTAGTGATATCGGCCCCACGAAACGCATAAATACTCTGGGCATCATCGCCCACCACACAAATATTCTGATGTACCGCTGCAAGCTTGCGGATAATAAAATACTGGCACAGGTTTGTATCCTGAAACTCATCTACCAGCATGTAATGAAACCGGTGTTGATATTTATTTAACACCGGCAGATGTTCTTTAAAAAGCTTATCGGTGTTAAACAACAAATCGTCAAAATCCATTGCGCCCGATTTAAAACATCGCAGGGCATACGCTTTATATATATTACCAATCTCGGGCCGCATATTAGCTGCATCATCAGCGGCCAATACCGGGTTGGCTATATATTCCTGCCACGATACGAGCCTGTTTTTGGCAGACGATATCCGGTTGTAAACCGTGTTTACTTTGTATTGAGTATCGTCTAGCCCCATCTCTTTAATCACACTTCGTAACAACGATTTGGAATCATCGGTATCATAGATGGTAAAGTTGTTCGGATATCCCAGATGATGTGCTTCGGCTCTTAAAATTCGGGCAAACACCGAGTGAAAGGTGCCCATCCACAGGTTGCGTGCATCGCCACCCACCATTTTTTCAATCCGGTCGCGCATTTCTTTGGCGGCCTTGTTGGTGAAGGTTAATGCCATAATGTTGAATGGGTCAACATTTTTGTTTTGAATAAGGTAGGCAATGCGGAAGGTAAGCACCCGGGTTTTGCCAGAACCGGCACCGGCAATAATCATGGTAGGCCCTTCGGTATTGATTACCCCCTCGCGCTGTGGTTCGTTCAGGGTTTGTAAATAATCGCTCATAAAAGCCCGCAATATAGGCACGGGTGCCTCAATGCCGAAACGTTTCGGGCCTGCTTAATAGAGTAATTTTTAACCGGGTTAAACCAATTATTTCGGGTGTTGATTAACACGTCTGATTCTTATGGGGTTATTGTATTAGAAAAGGAAAATAGCCGAATTGGTTCCATAATTTTTTCTTTACCCGTATCTTTCTAACAATATTTTTTAACGTTGGCAATACTTCCTCCCCGGTTTTCTGACGATGGCTTTGCGGTTACGGCTGCCGAACCCTGGATTAAAGAAAAAACTTCTGTAGTGGCGCAGTACCTGCAGTCGTACACGAAGTTGCATGCCGGTAATGTAAACGAATTAATTTTTGTCGATTTATTTGCAGGCAACGGACTTTACTCGTTAGGGGCACGGCACGAGTTGTTTGCAGCACCTCCCTTACTGGCGCTTTCGCTTGATTTACCCATTACCCGCTATATTTTCTGTGCCTCCAGCCAGGAGCAATTAAATATTCTTAAGATACGGGTTAATAAATATTTCAGAGGGAAAAACGTATTGCTGCTTCAGGGTAAACCAGAAGAACTGGTAGCCAGTTTAAGCCACTATGTACCTTCCAATCAACCCGGTTTAAAATCAAGTGTGTTTTGTCTGGCCGATTCATTCTCATTCGATCTGAATTTTGAAAGCGTACAAAAACTGGCAAACCTCCAATTCAATTTTTTAATTCCGTTTTGCTTTGCGCTGAACGATAAATTGAATTACCGGTTTTACCTGCGCGAATCGCGCCCCAAGCTTGATGCTTATCTAACCAAAGAAGGTGCTAACCTGGTTGAGCAGGGTGTAGGAAATAACCGAACATTTTATAAACGGCTGGTACATCAATACCAAACCAATATGCTGGCCTTAGGGTATAACATTTCCCTTTCAAGTCATAAGGCAGATTCTGGCCTGATGGAATTGCCATCGTACCAGATTGGTTTTTTCTCAAAGGTTTTCTCTACACAATCCATCAGGCAAACGGTAGAAGCGGCCAGCCATACCCAATTTGAGTTGTTTCAGTAAAGGAAGGCAACCTTTTCTCTTAGCGAAATAAGGGTGTCTGCCTTAAATGTTACTTTGAAAACTTATTTTTACAACATGATTCAGGTAGGAGAGATTTTAGTTTCGGATGATATTAAAGAAGTAGAGTTTGTCTGCAATCTGGAGAAATGCAAAGGTGCCTGCTGTGTGGAAGGCGATTTGGGTGCTCCGCTAGAGGAAGATGAACTGGAGACTATGAAGTCCATTCAGCGTGCGATTAAGCCTTACCTGACTAAAGCGGGATTACAAGCGATAAAAGAGCAGGGGCCTTACATACTGGATGAAGATGGCGATTATTCTACACCAACCATTGGCGGTAAAGAATGTGCTTATGCGCTGTATGATCAGAAAGGTGTTTTAAAATGCGGTATTGAACAGGCTTATTTAGATGGAAAGGTAAACTTCAGAAAACCGATTTCCTGTCATTTGTATCCCATTCGGATTACAAAGAACAAGCAAGGTTTTGAGGCGGTGAATTACCACAAATGGAGCATTTGTTCTGCAGCGTGTACCCTTGGTCAATCGTTACAAGTGCCGCTCTATAAATTTTTGAAAGACCCGCTGATTAGAAAGTATGGTGGGGCCTGGTACCACGAACTGGTTGAGAAGATTGAAGGTGCTTAAAGGGCTTGAACTTGATTGCATTATTTTCTTAACTTTATCTGAGTATCCCCAATTTTATGAAAAAACGCCTGATGTTGAGCAGTTTATGCTTATTCGTTTTTGTGCTATGCGGTTATGGTCAGGATGAGGGTGCGTTAATAAAAAAAGAACGATTTGAATTTGGGAAAAGCCTGTTTTTTATGGCAGGGCCCGAGTTTCATTTCGGAAAAAAGGCCGACTATACTGGTGGTTATACTTTAAAAGCCGGATATGTGAAAAGAGTTAACCGAATCATTACACTTGGCCCTGTGTTGGGATTTTCAAGATTTGCATTTCAGCCTTCTTATTCAAACTCATACAAGAACGGCAATGAGAAAGGAAATAATATCTTTCAGGTAAATGATGAAGATGATGCGCTATTTCTATACTACGTATTTGTGGTTAACATGCGGGGAGGGAACCTAAATCAATTTAATTTAGGGCTCAATACACGCATTAATTTTATTCCTTATGAAGCTGATAAGAAGGTGTCTGTTTATGGTATGATAGAACCTTTTTTATTAGTGTCCAATAGAAGCAAAGTAACAGCCACTACAGATGTATGGTCTGTCCAGGATTTTCCCTTCGAAGATCCGAAGGAATGGGATCCTGATAGCAAGGAGTTGTATGAGGAGTTAGGACCGAATTCTCCCAGTCGCAGTCATTGGGCTAATAAAACCGAATTGACAGGAGGTATAAACGTAGGTCTGGGTATTGAAATAAGCCTACCCACCCATTGGAAGTTGTATGTGCAGCCGGCACTTCGTTATACCTTGCCGATTACACATATCAATACGACCAGGTATCCAGCTTTGAGCGTGGAGGGGTATAAGAACCCCAAGTATCCTTTCGCAAAAGAGAGTTTTTCTTCCATAGGTATTTTATTTGGAATAGCACATAATTTTTGATTCTAATATGAAAATCAGGTTACTCGTGTTAGTATTTACGGTTGCAGTTGGCCTTCAGGCAGGGCAGGCTCAGTATAAGTTTTACCAAACCGGACATGATCGCTACAAACAAGGAAAATATACTGAGGCTATTGCTGATTTTTCTGAATTTCTAAACAAACCCAACCGCGAAAAATCGCTTGACGGAGAAGTGTATTACCTGCGTGGCCTGTCCAATTTGAAAATAAATAATCATAAAGCGGCAGTTGCAGATTTGAATAGGTCTATAGAATTAAATCACCCTAACCAGGGTAATATTTATTGGTTTCTGGCTCAGGCAAATGAAAAACTAGGATATTATTTTGATGCAATCAATGCGTATGACCAGGCGATAAAAATTCTTCCGGCAGATAAGGAGACACTGATTAAGTTATACCAGGAACGAGCTCAGGTTTTTTTAAAGGTTGATAAAAGACCGCTTGCGTATGCCGATTTGTATCGCGCGTACGAATTGAAACCTTCTAATGAAAGTGTAAAAACAGAACTTGAAAAATTTAGTAAAGATGAGGTGGAGGCGATTACGCAAACACAAAATCAGGCGGTAACACCTCCTGCATTTCGCGAAACCAACACCAAACTTATAGAACTTTACAAAGATGAAAAACGATATGCGCTTGTAATTGGCAATGCGCAGTATCCAAAAGAAATTGGTGAGTTGCGGAATCCGGTAAACGATGCAACAGACATGGCGGCCGAACTTGAACGATCAAATTTTGAAGTTCAGTTATTAACCAATGCAACGTACGGGCAAATCCGGGCAGGCTTGCAAAAGTTTAAAGATAAACTTGAATCAGGTGACCCTGAGAAAACGGTAGGCCTGTTTTACTTTGCCGGACACGGGCTTCGGCAAGATCAGGAGAATTATCTGGTGCCTGTAGATGCAAAAATTGAGTACGAAGACGATATCTGGAGATATTGTTTTCCGGTTCAACGAATGGTTCTGGGAAGCATGGAGCAGGCTAAGTCACGCCTTAACATTGTAATACTTGATGCGTGCAGAAACAACCCCTTTCCATCAATAACACGTAGCCTGGGAAATCAGGGCCTTGTTGAGATGGCTAAAGGAAGAGGTTCGTTCATTGCATTTGCTACAGCACCTGGCTCTGTAGCCATTGATGGTAACGGACGTAATGGACTGTATACACAGGAGGTACTTAAAGCTATGCGCATTCCAGGCCTTACAATAGAACAAGTGTTTAAAGAAGTAAGAAAGAATGTACTCCGTTTATCCTCAGACAAACAAAACACATGGGATAACTCTAATATTGTGGGGGAATTTTATTTTAAGTTCTAACCCATAAAAAAACCCTGACTTGTGCCAGGGTTTTTTCTCAATCTGATGATCTGATATTTATTCAGCTACTACATTAACCGTAATGGTGTGCTTCACTTCTTTGTGAAGATCAAGCGTTACCGTATACGTGCCTAATTGCTTAGGCTGTTCTTTAAAGTGAATCTTCTTGCGATCAACTTCAAAGCCTTTCGTTTTAAGAATCTCAGCAACTTGCACCGCAGTAACGGCTCCGAAAATTTTGCCCGATTCACCAGCCTTGGTACCTACTTCAATAGTAAGTTCGCCAATCTTGGCAGCCAATGCCTCTGCATCTTGCTTTATTTTGGCAGCCTTATGTGCAGCCTGGCGAATATTCTCCGCAGTCATGCGCTTGTTAGCTTCGGTTGCAATAATGGCAGCGCCAGTTGGTATTAAATAGTTTCTGCCGTAACCCGGCTTCACTTTTACAGTATCGTTTTTATAACCGAGTCCTGTTACATCTTGCTTTAATATTATTTCCATGGTGTTACAAGGGTTTGGTTATTTCAATGAATCGGCCAGGTAAGGAAGAATAGCAATGTGTCGGGCACGCTTAACAGCCTGCGACACTTTGTTCTGAAACTTCCAGCTTGTTCCGGTTAATCTGCGGGGAAGAATCTTGCCCTGCTCGTTAATAAACTTCAATAAGAAATCAGGATCTTTGTAATCAATGTATTTGATTCCGTTTTTCTTGAAGCGGCAGTACTTGGGTTTGTTTTCTGCGCGCTTAATAGGTTCGTTCATCAGTGTCATGCTGCAACTTCCTCCTTTCTTGTAGTTTGTTTCTTGTTCCGGTTAAATTCGCCTTTGCGTCTGCGTTCGTTGTACACAACCGCATGCTTGTCGAGCGCTACCGTTAAAAAGCGCATAACTGATTCGTCTCGTCTGAATTCTGTTTCCAGCGTGTTAATCAGGTCAGAAGAAGAAGTCGTAAATTCAATCAGGTTGTAGAAACCGGTAGACTTGTTTTGAATGGCGTACGCCATTTTCTTAAGTCCCCACTTTTCTACATTAATCACTTCGGCCTTAGCCTTAGTCAAAACCTTCACGAATTTTTCGACAGTATCCTTTGCCTGATCATCAGACAAAACGGGATTTAAAATGAATACCGTCTCGTAGTTTTTCATGATTTAACTATTGGTTTTAAAATGGACTGCAAAAGTAGGAAAAGAGCCTAAAACGACCAAACCGTAAGCATTTTTGGTTGGAGACGTTTGGTTAGTCGCAAATACCTGAAAATCTGATATTTAAATAACAACAGACTGACTATTAAGCACTTTTTTTACTTACTGCCTACCGCCTACCGCCTACTGCCTTACTGCCCACTTAATAATTACCTAACCTCAAACCGGGTAGAGCCCATCAGATAGCCATCGGTAAAGATTTCAACTGTGTAGCTTCCGGCTGTGTATTCCGAGCCCTTATCGTATGTAAAGGAAAGTTTCTGGCCAGTGTTATCGAACAGAATTTCCTGGGCTGAGGTAAAGAATTCTTCCTTTCCGTTAAGAATAAAGGTGCCCGAGCCTTTTGTGGTATCAAAAATAGGCTGGCCGTTTTGATCGATAACCCGTACCAGAATTTTCTTACCTTCAATCGGAGCTACTTTGTTATCGGCAATGGTAAACTCAACTTTTATTTTTTCCAGCTGACGCTTGCGAAAAGGAGGTTCTTTTTCTTTTCCTTTATCGTTTACGGAAACCAGGTTTATGTTTTCAGCTTTAAGCTGAGAGGCTAAGGCAACTTTGGTAGCTAACTCAGCTTTGTTTTTATTTACTTTGTTCAAAGAATCACTCAGCACATTCTGTTTGGTTTTCAATGTGCGGTTTTCAGTATATAATTCCTGGTTTAACGATTTCAGTTTATCAATTTCTTCATCTTTTATTTTGAGGAGTTGCTCGTACCCCTCCAGCCTGTCTTTTAATTCTTTAATGGCTTTTGAGTTGCGGCTATTGCTTCGCTTTAGTTCGGCTGTTACTTCGGCCTTGGCTTTTTCCAGTTCGGTAACATCTCCGCCCAGTTTGGCTATCTCTTCAATTTTCTGATCGAGTTCCAGCTTTACATCATTTAACCGCTGCATGGTTGAAGCCAGGTCTTCTTCTGTGGTGGCTAACTCGGCTTTTACTTCCACCTTTTCCTGATAATCGAGATAGATTTTTACGCTTTGCACCAATACAAGTACACTTAAAATGGCAATTATGATAGTTGATTTGCCGGATTTTTTTGGTGCCGGGGTTGGTGCCGGAGTGGGTGTAGCGGGTGTTGTCATAAGGGCCTTTTTGTTAGTTGAACGCGCAAAGATAATTTTTAACCATGATTAATATATCTAAAAGGTAGCCATTACAGCCTGATATTCTTATTATTTTAATGCGGCCATGATTTACCTGATTATCATGATTCTTGGCAGGGTACTTACAGCTTTTGGAGTTGTCATTATTGTATCGATTACAATCTCATGGTAGAATCAGGTAAATCATCTCCGTTGTAACGGAATGCATTTGGCCCGATAAAGTATATATTTTTTTGTGTAGAATCAGAGCCTAAATCGACCAAACGTAATGCTGGCGGTTAAGGGCAGGATCGAAAAACAAGAGTCCGCAGCGGAAAAGATCAACGCTTCCATACACCAAAGGATGTCTTTTTATTTCCTGCCAGGCTTTTGTCATTTCGGGCGAGTAATAAATATCGTCCATTACAATTACTCCTTTGGTATGGATGCGTTTTGCTAATAATTCGAAGTAGCGCATAGTGGGTGTGTAACGATGGTTAGCATCCATTAACGCAAAATCAATTTTAGCCGGATTTTGAATAAAGTCGGGCAAGGTCTGATCGATATTGCCAGTCACTATGCGGATGTTCGTCTTATGGAAGTACTCGAAATGGGTAAGGGCAACGTGTATCAGGGACTTATTGCCTTCAAATGTGGTTACATGACTATCGGACTGATGTGCCAGGTAAAGGGTTGTAAGCCCAACTGATGTACCTAACTCTACAATGGCTTTCGCCTGAATGTGATAAATAATTCTAAGCAGAAATTCACATACTTCTTTTGGGCTTGCGCTGGTGGCAGTAATTTTTGATAACGGCCTTTGATGATTTTGAAAATGGGGCGATGGTGCACCCAGATCAGTCATTTCAATTTGTTGGGTACTGGTTAACAGTCTGGCTCGAATGGCTTCAATTTCGGTAAGTCCGGTAATTTTTTTGGACTTAATAACCTTTTCATAAAAATCGAAAAAGAAAGGGGAGTGAATAGAATGTTCATCTACCGTGTATAACCAATGACGGAGGTAAGCTCTGGCCCGGAATAAGTTCAGCGAAAGCGTTTGTGTAGCAATAAAGAAATTAATTAAGCCTTATGGGGGCAATCATCGTAAATTCAGGAATGGTTACCTGAAAAGTAGCACCATCTACCACCCGTTCCATTTGGTAAGTGCCAGCCATTTTACCAAGCCCCGATTTAAGGTTACANNACAACACCTTCGCCTTCTACTTCGCGGGTAGCAAAACCGGCATCATGAATATGCCAGTGCCTGCGTAAAAGCTGAATAGTGAAGTCGCTCTGATTTTCGATGGTGATGCGGTAGGTAAACACATAATGGTACTGGCTCGGGCTTGAGTAAGAAGGCTGATACTCCGTCTCGACAGTAACTTTAATTCCTTGTGTTATTTCTGCAATCATCCGGTCAAAAATATCATTTTTTTCTATTTTACAACCCGCATCAGAATTTGATTCATCGAATTTAATCTCATGGCTGAAGACGTAAAAATTGCTCTTTCGTGGAAAAAACACCTTGCTGAGGAGTTTGAGAGGGAATATTTCCGGCAATTGATTGATTTTGTACGCCAGGAATACAAGACACATACGGTTTATCCGCCCGGGCGGGAAATTTTCAGGGCTTTTGATTGTACCGATTTTGATGATGTAAAAGTGGTTATAATCGGGCAAGACCCCTACCACGGCCCGGGCCAGGCCAACGGACTTTGTTTTTCGGTACGCGAGGGTGTAACGTTACCTCGTTCATTAAAAAATATATTCAAGGAAATTCAAAATGATCTGGGTAAACCTATACCAAAAAGTGGCGATTTGGAGCGATGGGCTCAACAAGGCGTGTTATTACTGAACGCTACGTTAACCGTGCGCGCCTCAGATGCGGGGTCGCATCAAAACAAGGGGTGGGAACAATTTACAGATGCTGTTATTAAAGCCATATCGAAAAACAAATCGAACGTGGTGTTTCTGTTGTGGGGAGCTTACGCACAAAAGAAAGGCGACATCATAGATCGGAACAAACACCTTGTTTTAATGTCTGCACACCCGTCACCCTTTTCTGCCGACCGCGGATTTTTTGGCAACAAGCACTTTAGCAAAACCAACGAATACCTGAAGAGTAAAGGACATGAGGAGATTGATTGGTAGTTTTTTAGCTAATAGTTATCAGTTAAGAGTAATAAGGGATACCCAAAGACTTTTAACTGATAACTTATGACTATTAACTACTTTACAGGCTTAAAGAATCTGTTCCACCGGATCTTATCCAGGAACGAACCATACTTATCAATCGATAACCAGATAAAGAAGCCTTTGCCCACTACGTGATCTTCGGGAACAAAACCCCAATAGCGCGAGTCGAGTGAGTTATCGCGATTATCGCCCATCATAAAGTAATAATTCTGATTGAATGTGTATTCGGTAACTTCTTTTCCGTCTATGGTAAGCGTGCCTTCTTTAATTTCCACATTCTTATTCCCATCATAATCGCTGATAGTAGTTCCGTAAATGGAAAGGGTAGAATCATTAATCGCAATAGTCATTCCTTCTTTCGGGATGGTTAGCGGTCCGTAGTCATTGCCTGTCCAGCTTTCGGTGTATTTTGAGAAGGGGAAACGGGGGGCTTCACCGCTCTCGTATAGAATTACTGATTTTATATAGGGTTCAGCCTGTACCAG
>DEIA01000035.1 GCA_002352225.1 Flammeovirgaceae bacterium UBA2786 | reverse complement strand
AACGACTTTTGAGACAGCCTCTTAGACAGAAAAATCTTTTTCTTAGCGGTGTCTCCGCCCCAGGACACCGAGTTATAGAAAGGTTAGTTGTCGAACAAATCGAAAACCAATTTGCGATTTGTGATTTCAGATTTACAGAGTACAGAGTACCGATTACCACCTACTGATTCCCAAGTTTCAACAACTCATGCACAATTCTATCAGCTGTGCGGCCATCCCATAACTGCGGAACTTTTCCTGGTTTCCATTTCCCTTCCTTTACTTTTTCTAATGCGTTGGATAACGCAACAAAGTTATCGCCAATCATTTCGTTGGTTCCTTCTGTTACGGTTTCGGGGCGCTCGGTATTGTTGCGTAAGGTGAGGCAAGGCACACCCAGCACGGTTGTTTCTTCCTGTATTCCGCCCGAGTCGGTTATTACTGCTTTCGATTCTTTAATCAGGTAAATGAATTCCAGGTAGCTGAGCGGATCGCAAGCCTGAATATTTTTAGGCTTCTGTGCCAGCGTTGAGAAATTTTTCATCGTGCGCGGATGCACCGGAAATACTATTGGCAAACCAGTTGCATCCAATACCTGCATCCATCGGGCAAATTTCTCCGGGTCATCTACATTGCTTGGGCGATGCAGCGTTAAAACAAAATAGTTTTTGGATTGCAGACCCAGTTCGTTCCATAAAGTTGGTTTTTGTGCTCGCGGAAGTTGGGTAAGCAACGTATCAATCATGGTATTGCCAACAAAAAAGATTTGCTCTTCCCTCACTCCGGTTTTTTTGAGATTCTCATTCGCTACGTGCGATGTGGTAAAGAAATAATCGGACAGCGAATCGGTTACAATCCGGTTAATTTCTTCGGGCATGGTCATATCAAAGGAGCGAATTCCACCTTCTACGTGTGCCACTTTTGTATTCAGTTTTTTGGCCACAATCGTACAAGCCATAGTAGAAGTTACATCTCCCACCACCACCACCAGGTTGTTGGGGTTGGCAAGCAAGTCTTTCTCAAACTCGATCATAATACGAGCCGTTTGCTCAGCCTGTGTGCCCGAACCTGCCCCCAGATTTACATGAGCTTCGGGTATTTCCAATTGTTCAAAGAAGATTTTACTCAACTTATCGTCATAATGCTGGCCGGTGTGTACCAACCGGTACGTAAGCTTGTGCCCATCCTTCTGCGCCCGTTCTATGGCCCTTATGATGGGTGCAATTTTCATAAAGTTGGGCCGGGCACCGGCAATAAGTGTTATTTTCATATCTAACAAAACGAAGGTGCAAAAATTCTGTTTCCTAACGAGAAAGAAAAATGGATAACCTTAAATATTAAGGGTTCTCCACTTCTCTTTGCAGAATTCTTACGGTCGAATTGTGTTTCTTTGCTGAAAAAGTAACTGTGCCCGCTAAAGTTCTTATGTTATTGAATGCCCCCTACCCGGCCGATATCCGGATAAAAAAAGAAACGGGGGCTTTACTGAAGGCTGGTCATCAGATACATCTGCTTTGCCTGAGACGAAAAAATGAACCTGATACAGAACTTGTGGAGGGTATTCAGGTTCATCGGATTGATGCCGGCAAGAATAATTATCAACTGGCGTATTGGGATGTAGTGATGTCGCTGTGGTTTGTGCATTCCAGATTCAAAGTAGCCATGCGTACAATTTTAAAACAAGAGAAAATCAACCTGGTGCATATACACGATTTGCCATTGGCCGGAACGGCACTTTCGTTGAAAAAGGAACTTGGCGTAAAAGTGATTGTGGACCTACACGAAAATTATCCCGAAGCCTTGCGCACCTGGTTTGTCTGGAAAACAAATCCGATTGCGCGCCTCAAAAATTTTCTGTTCATGAATCCCAATCGGTGGACACGCTGGGAAAAAAAAGCATGTGAAGAATCGGATGTGATTATTGCCGTTGTGGAAGAAATGAAAACCCGATTGGTTAGCCAACACCAGTTTAATGCTGATAAAGTAGTAGTGGTTTCCAACACGGAAGAGAAAACATTCATTAATCAACAATTAGATAACACCGTTTATCAAAACCTAAGCGGTAAATTCATACTTGCTTACACAGGTGGTATTGGTCCGCACCGGGGAGTAGATGTAGCCATTAAAGGCATGAGCCATATAAGCAATCCTCAAAACATTCATCTTGTAATTGTGGGGTTTGGAAGTAATGCAGTAATGCAAAACCTACAGCAGCTCGTTACGGAACGCGGTTTAAACAACGTGCACTTTCTGGGCTATCAGCCCTTTACTAAATTCTTTTCATACATGACGCTGGCCGATGTAAATGTAATTCCACATCAATCCAATGGGCACACCGATCACACCATTCCGCACAAATTGTTTCAAGGTATGATGACAGGTAAACCGATATTGGTTAGTTCCAGCGCTCCCTTAAAACGTGTGGTAGAAACCTGCAACAGCGGTTTGGTTTTTAAAGCGGGCGATGAAAATGATTTTGCGAAAAAAGTTGACGAATTATATTTGAATAAAGAGTTGTGTGCAACTTTAGGTGCTAATGGGAAAAAAGCTACACTTGGTGGGGACTTGAATTGGGAACATGAGCAAGAAATACTTTTAAATCTTTATACTAACTATTAATGGACTCTACAGAAGGATATGATTTAAATAATAAAGTCTTAAGCAGACGCTATGTCAAAACCTTAGCATTTGTAATCCAAACTTTACCCAAAGGAAGTAGTGCATTGGATATAGGTATTGCTAATCCTCTTTCTCGATTGTTTGAAAAGGAAGGCTACGGTATAAAAAATACACAGGGCGAAGATCTGGATGAGGTTCCTGAAACACTAACTCAATTTAAAACAGATGCAGCCTTTGCGTTTGAAATTCTGGAGCACCTTATTAACCCGATGGGTGTATTAAAAAATATTCAAGCTAACCGGCTTTACGCCAGCATCCCACTATCGCTCTGGTTTGCAAAAGCCTATCGCAATAAGAATAATCGGTGGGATCAACACTTTCATGAATTTGAAGACTGGCAATTTGATTGGCTTTTAGAAAAAAGTGGATGGAAGATAGTTCGAGCAGAAAAATGGACCTCCCCAACAGGAGTTTTAGGTGTACGGCCCTTGCTACGTCACATCACCCCACGGTATTATATAGTTGAGGCCACCAGGCTATAAACTTTTTCTCCCTGAATCGAATCGGCTTGCGTAAACTCTCCACTCAAACCGAACAAGGTAATTTTTTAACTTTCAAAGACTATAATCCAAAAAAGTTATAACTATTTTGGATTATGTTCGTGTTTCTAATGGTAACCTCATGGGCCTCGTCATCCGCCAAAGCATTTACACCACTCTTATATCGTATGCCGGTGCGGTTATCGGGTATGTAAACCTGTTGTACCTCTTTCCTAAATTTCTGGAGCCGGAACAGGTTGGTTTGCTCCGCACCATACAAGATGCGGGTATTTTATTAGCGCCTTTTGCCACGTTCGGGTTGGCACAAAGTATTTTTCGTTTCTATCCGCAATTAGTTAAAGACAAAGCCAGCGAAGCCGGTTTTGTAAGCCTGATCACACTGCTGGCGCTTACTGGTTTTGGAATATTTTTTATCGTCTTCAAAATATTTGAAACATCTATCCTCTCCTATTTTGAAACCAATGCAAAAGAAATTATCCAATATGCTTCAGTCGTGTTATGGCTTACACTGATTTTATTAATAACCGCACTACTGGAAGCATATTCCAGGTCTTTATTAAAAATGATTTTCCCCAGCCTGCTGCGCGAAGTTGTAGTTCGGCTATTGTTGGCTCTGTTGGTGATCAGTTATTTTCAAGGCTACATCACCTACAACCAGTTTATTATAAGCACAGTACTGGCATATCTTTTTTGCTTGCTTCTGCTCATCGGCTATCTCTATGTTCTCAAAAAAATTTCTTTCACTCTAAATTTCAGGATATTAGAATCTGCTAAAGTAAAGTCGTTGGTAATTTACAGCTCGTTGAGTTTTGCAGGCACAGCCGGTATGATTTTGATTGGCAAAATTGACAGCATGATGGTTTCGGGTATGTTAGGGTTAGCTGCCAATGCCGTTTATACAACTGCTTTCTATATGGCAACCATCATTGAAATACCCAGGCGTGCCATGAGTCAGGTAGCCATGCCTTTAATTGCCCGCGCTTTCGAAAAAAATGATACAGCAGATATTAAAACCATTTATCTGAAAACAGCTATCAATCAATTTATTATTGGTGCCTTGTTGTTTATTGGAATTTACATCAACCTTGATACTATATTTTCATTAATACCCCGGCAGGAAATATATGAAGCTGGTAAGTGGGTAGTGATCATTGTTGGAATAGGTAAACTAACCGATATGGTATTCGGTCCCAGCAGCGAAATTATTGTACTTTCAAAATATTATGCGTTTAATATTCTTTTACTCACCCTACTCGCGGCTGTAGTAATAGTAAGCAACAATATCCTTATTCCTATTTATGGAATAAACGGTGCAGCCATTGGTTCGGCATTGGCCTTAATTTCGTTTAATGTCTTAAAATATTTTTTCATCTGGTACAAACTCAAAATGCAACCCTTTAACCGGGATTCACTAAAAGTTTTGATAATTGCCATGCTGATGCTTGGGCTGAACCTTCTCATTCCGAAATTCTCAGCCATTTTACCTGATATAATTATTCGCTCTGGAATTATAACCGTGGTATTTGCTTTACTGATTTTTTACTCTAAAGCTACCCCTGATGGCAATGCATTTTTACTGAAGCAACTACGCAAGCTTGGAATTACCCGCAAGAATTAATTGAGCTTTTCGAGTAGTGTAATCAAATTATCCGTTAACACCCTGCGCGAATAATTGGTTAAGGTTTGGGCATTTGGTTTTGTGTTCGCCTTCCAATCTGCAAAACTTCTCATAAACGCATCTTCCAGACCGGCTTGATCAGTTGCTTCATACACGTTTCCTGCCCCTGCCGTTTTTATAATCAAAGCTGCATCGCCATCGCTGGCACCCACTCCCATTATCGGGTTGCCCGATGCCAGGTATTCAAAAAGTTTTCCGGGAATATTACCTTTTGCAAGGGCCGCATGGGCCAACACTAACAAAAGCACATCGGTGCTCCCATACAATTTTAACAATTCGCTATGCGGAAGGTGTGGAATAAAAACAATCCGTGTACTTAACGTTCTGTCTTGCTCTACAAAATTTCTGAATGCTGCATTAACCGAGCCTACAAACTCAACTATAATGGATTGCGCAAAATTTTCATCTCGCTCGCAAAGGCGCTTGATTGCAAGCATAGCCGAACGCGGGTCACGTAACTCATCCACACCTCCAATATGCCGTATGGTAAATTTTTTGGTGCGTTCATGCCGAATAGATTTAAAGTCATCTTCATCAAATCCGTTGGTGATCAGGTGTACATTCTTTCCGCCAAGTAGTTGAAATTGTCTTACATAATAAGGCGTAACGGTTAACACCAGATCTGCTTCACTTAGTACAGAATTTTCCATCTTCTTATGCCGCTTGCGTGCCCAACCCGAAATCTGAAGGGTGTCGAGTAAATCCCATTCGCTCCATGGGTCGCGAAAATCAGCAACCCATTTCAAAGCCGGATTTTTTCTTTTCAGGTTTCTGCCTATCAGGTGAACACTATGCGGTGGACCGGTAGTGATTATTTTTTCAATTTGATTGCGTTGAACAAATTCAGTCAGAAACTCAACCGAAGGCTTTATCCAAAACCTGCGGGCATCTGGAATAAAAAAATTACCACGCACCCACATACCAAACTTTTGTAGTAAGGATTTTTTGCCTGTACCAACAACATCAACTTGTTGCAATTTCTTGCCCGTGAGAACAGAAGTAAGTTTATTGAAAGTCTGATAGGGCTCCCAAATGGGAAACCGGATTACCTCAACCTGTGGCGGTACATCTTTTAATAGCGAAGCATCTTGTGTTGCGAAGTGCGGATTTTCGGGTGTAAACACATAAGGCTCCCATCCTTTCAACGACAAGTATTTTACAAACTTAAGCCAACGCTGCACCCCGCTTCCCCCGGAAGGTGGCCAATAGTAGGAGATGATGAGAACACGCCTTGAGAACATTTCAGATTTTAAGTTGGTGGGGATCCACAAACTGTAATCCTTTTACCACTTTGAAATCAGCGAGGTTATGGGTAAGTAAAATCAACTCATGAACCAAAGCTGTAGCAGCAATGATTGCATCTGGCAATTTAAGTCGGGTATGCTGCCTTATCTGGATGCTCGCTTCGGTAACCTCATTAGTCAACTCAAGTATTCTCACATCCCGAACAAAATTCTGAAGTAACTGAAGGTGTTTCTTTTCAGTTCGAAATCCCAGCAACTCAATTTTGGTAATAACAGAAATCCTGGGGGCAGAGTCCATTACATCATTCAATAAAATAATGCCAGCCGAAGGCAGTTTTCGTCCGAGGTAATCGATCACAACATTTGAGTCAATCAGATACATTAACGATCCCATTCATGGCGGCTTTTTTTCACATATTCCTGTAACTCATCGGCTACAACAGTGGGCAAAGCGCCATAATATTTATCTGATAGTTTAACTTTTTTTTCAGGTTCGTTATCCAACACCTTAAGAACCTTGAGTTTCTCAAGATTCTGGAGCAGCTCCAGGGCGCTTTCATTTTCAACCTGAACCAATACGTTTTTCATTGTTTCAAAATTTTAATAAATCAAATTTACACTTTTAAGCAGGTATTTACAGCTTAACAGCATTAATAAATGCTTCTATTTTACCAGGCTTACTCCCATCAAACCAAACTATTTCCTGATCTTTCCTAAACCATGTTAACTGCCGCTTGGCATAATGTCTTGAATTTCGTTTCAATAAACGAATGGCTTCTTCCTTATTATACAAGTTATCCATAAACCCAAAGATTTCGCGATAGCCTACCGTTTGCAGTGCATTAAGGTTTCGTAACGGATAAAATTTTTCTGCTTCCTCAAAAAGTCCTGATGCAATCATGTCATCCATCCGTGCATCAATTCGTTTATAGATATCTTCGCGATTCAATTCAATACCAATTTTTATAACCTGAAATGAATGCTTTAATTTTTTTTTCTTTCGCAATTCATGCATGGGCTTTTGCCAGGCACGATTCAGTTCCAAAGCCCGGATTAACCGATGCGGATTCTGGATATCCACTTCTTCAAAATACTCCGGATCAACCTGCTTTACCTGTGCCTGCAACCAGGCTAAACCATTCGCTTCGTATTCTTTATTGATTTGCTCCCGGATACCTTCAGGCACAGGTGGCATCTCATCAAAACCTTCCAGCACAGCTCTTACATACAACCCAGAGCCTCCACAAAGAATAAGGTTGTTATACCTTTCAAACAGCGAATTTATCAACACCAACGCATCGCGACCGTAAGTACCAGCATTGTAATCGTCATGTATGGAATGTGAGTTTATAAAATGATGTTTTATCTGGCTCAGTTCCTCTGCGCTGGGTTTGGCCGTACCTATTTCCAGTTCGCGGTAAATCTGGCGCGAGTCAGCCGAAACAATCTCTGTTTGAAAATGCTTTGCCAATTGGATAGCCAGTGCCGTTTTACCCACAGCCGTAGGGCCAACAATCACAATAAGCTTTTTATTTGTTTCCATTACGGATTTTGAATGGGCAAATTACGAATGAATAGACCAATCAAATTCGTAATTCGTAATTTAAACTCTATCTTGCAAGCCAAAATTCGCCACTACGAATGATTAAGTACACCAACCAATTTTTAACCAAACTGGAAGACCTGATTGCCGAATCGGATTACATTCTGCGGTACGAAAAAGGAAACTTCAAATCGGGCTATTGCCTGTTGAAAGAACAAAAGATCATGATTGTGAACAAGTTCTTTACCGTTGAAGGGAAAATTAACGCCCTTTTGGATATTCTCAAGAACCTGGAGCTGGACCCAACCCGGTTTTCTGAGAAAAGCTTAAAACTTTACGAAGAACTGCATGCAGCAGAAGTAAAGAACTGATCGGGCAAATCTGGGTATATTTGATTTATGCAAGAAGCTGTCTTACACCCACCCCGAACACTTTTAGAAGTATTCAGAATGCTTCCGGAGGGAACGCGTGCCGAATTGATCGAAAACAGTCTTTATATGTCGCCAGCACCAACCGTAACCCATCAGGATATAATCGTTTCCCTTGCAAGCCAGATTTACGTTTTCACCAAAAAAAAGAAACTCGGAAAAACATTTGTAGCCCCTGTTGATGTTTTCCTGAACCCTGAAAATGCCTTTCAGCCTGATATTCTTTTTATTTCAAAAAAGAACACTGGTCTTATAAAGGAAGATGGTATTTACGGTGCCCCTGATTTAGTTATTGAAGTTCTATCCCCCGGCTCTAAAAAACTCGATCTCACTAAAAAGAAAGATGTTTATGAGGCCGCAGGTGTGCGGGAATACTGGGTAGTGGATCCGGCCACTAAAGTTTCGCAAGGATTTCACCTTGTTAAGAAGAAGTATGAACCCCTCAACAAAGAGAAAGGAAAACTGACTTCAGCCCTTCTTAAACAGACTTTCAAGTTTTAAACTCCTTTGAAAATCACCTTTCTCGGAACCGGAACTTCACAAGGTGTACCTGTTATCGGGTGCACGTGCGAAGTGTGTCAATCGCTGGACTATCGCGATAAGCGTCTGCGTTCATCCATACATGTACAAATAGAAGGCAAAAGCTTAGTGATTGATACCGGGCCCGATTTCAGGCAGCAAATGCTGCGCGAACAAATTAACCGCCTGGATGCCATTTTATTTACACACAGCCATAAAGATCATATTGCCGGGCTGGATGATGTGCGGGCTTATAATTTTTTACAGCAGGCCGATATGCCGGTGTATGGAAATGCTGATGTACTGGCCCAGCTTAAAACTGAATTCTACTATGCCTTCGAAAAAAATAAATATCCGGGCATTCCACAATTAAGGCTTCACGAAATTACCGCTCCCTTCACTATTGGATCGATAAAAATTGTTCCCTTACCCGTTTTACATTATCAATTACCTGTGCTAGGGTTTAGAATTAAAAACTTTAGCTACATTACCGATGCCAACCAGATACCTGCGCAAACTTTAGATTTATTGAAAGGCACTAAAGTACTTGTGTTGAATGCCTTGCAACGCGAAAAACATATTTCGCATTTTAATCTGGACGAAGCATTGGCCATGGCTGCCCGTATTGGAGCTGAACAAACCTACTTTATACACATCAGTCACAAATTAGGCCGGCATAAAGTAGTGGAGCACGAGTTGCCAAAATCAGTAGCTTTGGCTTATGATGGCCTGAGCATTGAGGTATAGCGCGTGCACAACAATTATTATCTTTTAAAACAACTCAGTAACTACCTGCATCACAACCTGATTGGGTTTACGGTAGTTTCGTGCTTTAGCCAGAATAAAGACGAGCTGGTTATTGAATTTAATAATTCAGTCAAATCATTTTTTATAAAAGCCAGTCTTCAATCTGATTTTTGTTGCCTCTCGTTTCCCAACCAGTTTAACCGGGCTAAAAAAAACAGTATTGATCTGTTTACTGAAATTTTAGTAAAGCAGGTAAAGCAGGTATATCAATTTGAAAACGAAAGATGTTTTGCCATTGATCTGGCTGATCGCTATACCCTGCTATTTAAAATGCACGGAAACCGGGCCAATGTTATTCTTTATTACAATCAGACAGCTATTTCAATTTTCAGAAGTCATTTAAAAACAGACCTCACGCTTTCGCTTGCCACACTCAATCACAATATTGATTTTAGTGAAGATTTCTTTCAAGCGCATTTGCCGGATCTACGCTCCTGCTATTCCACCTTTGGTAAATTGGTTTGGGAATACTGGGATTTAAAAACGAAAGAAAAAACCGATAAGGGTTTATGGCCGGAATTTCAGAGCCTGCTTGGCGAATTAGAATCGCCAACCTATTTAATAATAGAAAAATCGGGTAAACTCTGTCTTTCTCTTGTACCTGTTGGCACTATTTTAAAGCGATTGAATAACCCGGCTGAAGCACTCAACACATTTTTTACAGACTACGTTACCCATAATGCCTTTAACCAACAAAAACATTCGCGGTTAAAAACACTGTACAATCAGATAAAGGCCGGTGAAAACTACCTTCAAAAAAACAAACAGAAGCTGGCAGAATTACAACAAGACACGCATTACCAGCTTTGGGGCGATTTACTAATGGCGCATTTACACATACTTGCCCCTGGAACAGCGCAGGTAACCCTTACCAGTTTTTACGATAACCAACCGGTTGATATAAAACTTAAACCTGATCTATCGCCACAAAAAAATGCCGAAGTGTTTTATCGTAAGGCTAAGAATCAGCAGATTGAAATAGCCCAACTTCAAAAAGCAATTGATGTAAAAACGAAAGAACTCGAGGGGTTAAACCATCAATACAATCAGATCGAGTTGATTACTGATTTAAAGGAACTCAGGCAGGCAGAAATACCTGAAAGTAAAAAACAAAAAAACACTATTCTGCCTTATCATGAATTTGAACACAAAGGTTTTCGCATTTGGGTGGGGCGCAATGCCGAAGCCAATGATGAACTTACCTTGAAACGTGCTTATAAAGAAGACCTTTGGCTGCACGCTAAAGATGTGGCGGGCTCGCATGTATTAATTAAATACCAGGCAGGCAAACCTTTTCCTAAAGACGTGATCGAGCGTGCCGCCCAGTTAGCGGCTTACAATTCCAAACGCAAAACCGATTCGCTTTGTCCGGTGGTAGTAACCCAAAAAAAATATGTACGCAAACGCAAAGGCGATCCGGCCGGGGCGGTTGTTGTAGAACGGGAACAGGTAATTTTGGTGGAACCGAAACTTTAATTCATTCACAATTCAAAATTTCGGATTTAAGATTATTAGAATTGATTTTTTGAATTCATTTTGTGAATTCCATTTTAATAAATACTCATCGGGATTCCTCAAAGAGGGTAATTGAGGAGTGTTGTATGTTCACAAATCGGTTTTTCTATAACGCGGTGTCCCGGGGGAGGAGACACAACTAAGGAAAAGATTTTCTATCTAAGAGGCTGTCTCAAAAGTCGTTCTGTCATCGCGGATTTGTTCCGCGATCTCGATTTCGTGGTACTAAACGAGATTCCGGCACAAGGCCGGAATGACATTCCAATCTTAATTTGACTTTTGAGACAGCCTCGTTATATCTGTAGCACCGGGCGCAGCCCGGTGCTACAAGTTCCAGGCTAATCGTGCTGACTACTCGCTGTGTTTGAAATGCCAGCTTTTTTCAGCACGCAACCTCCAACCGAAATAGAACGGATTTTTGGAATGCGTTTTTAACAAAGGGTATTGTGTTTCGTGCCGAAATCAATTCATCATTTTAAATTCTATCAGCAGTCGGCACGACTTTACCTTATTATTTATTAGCACCGGGTCGCACCCGGGGCTATCTAATGTCGCCCTTGCAGGGCGATACTTTAAAATTAATTCCGCTGGGTGCTACTTAGTCCGAAATTTTAAATCTCTAACTCACCACATGTACCTTAATCATGTTAGACCGGCCACGTTCCTGTATTGGCATGCTGGCCAGTATAATAAAGATGTCACCGGTTTGTACATGACCATCGCGCTTCAGAATTTTCTCTACATCTGAAATAGTTTCATCGGTACTCGATGCCTTATCGTAATGATAGGCACGGGTGGCCCAAACCAGATTCATGGCATTTAGAATGGTGTTGTTACTGGTAAAAGCAAATATGTTGGCATTAGGCCGGTGCGATGCCGCTTTTAGGGCAGCATAACCAAGTTGGGTCATACCTACAATAGCTTTGGCGTTTACATCTTTAGCCAGTTTGCAGGCTGTTAAAATCAAACTGTCGTTAAAATAATTAGGCGACCCCGCATCAATATCCCGATAGTGGAAGTAAATACTGGCCTGTTTTTCAACCGAACCAATGGTGCGCACCATACTGCGGATTACTTCTACCGGATATTTACCGGCTGCCGTTTCGGCCGAAAGCATAAGCGCATCGGCTCCGTCCATTACAGCATTAGCCACATCATTGGTTTCAGCACGGGTAGGGCGAGGGTTTTCAATCATGCTCTCCATCATTTGCGTAGCTACAATTACCGGCTTAGCCGCCTGGTTACATTTGGCTACCAGCATTTTCTGAACCATGGGCACTTCTTCCATCCAGATTTCCACACCCAAATCGCCACGCGCTACCATTACCGCATCAGTAGCAGCTATAATGTCGTCAATGTTTTCAAGCGCTTCGGGCTTTTCAATCTTAGCAACTATACGTGTAGTAGATTTATGCTCATTAATAATATCGCGCAACGTTTGAATATCTTTTGCCTTGCGTACAAATGAAAGCGCAACCCAATCTACCCTATTCTTTAAACCAAACTTAAGATCTTCGATATCCTTTTCGGTAAGCGAAGGAGCCGATACTTTTGAGAATGGAAGGTTAATTCCTTTTCTTGATTTAAGCGGGCCACCATAAATTACGGTACAGGTAACCTCTACCCCCCGTACATCTTTTACGCGTAACTCAATCTTACCATCATCAATCAAAATCATGTCCCCCACCTTCACATCATCGGGTAACCCTTCGTACGAGGTACTAACCAGGTCTTTGTTTCCTAATACTTCTTTGGTAGTAATCGTTATTGTATCGCCCGCCTTAATCTCAGTATCGGGTTGCATTTCGTTTACACGGATTTTGGGGCCTTGTAAATCCTGCAGAATGGCAATGTGCGTACCCAGCTCTTCATTTATTTCGCGTATGTAGTTAACCACTTTCTGGTGGTCTTCATGCTTGCCATGCGAAAAATTAAGCCTGAACACATCCACACCCTCACGGGCAAGTGCCGTAAGCATTTCTTTGTTGTTTGAGGCCGGGCCAATGGTTGCTACAATCTTGGTTTTGTTGTACGAAACACGTTCCATGTAAAAAGTGGTGGGGTTAAAAAATAAAGTTATCCTTCGATTTTAAGGCCGTCAAAGGTATAAAAGCAGTTAATTCGATGGAAGGAATATTTTTTAAGAGTTCCTGCAAACGTTTGCTGGCCATATGAGCCTCGCCCTGAGTAAGCAAAATGTAATCGTAATGAGGAAATTCCGGTACTAATAAATTTTTAATCAGATCGGCTTCATTCGGTCTATTTCGAAACAGTTTCAGCACATTAACCTCGTTTTCGAACGCGTAATACACATAACTGGCATAGCTATCTTTAGTTAACAGGATGGTTAAGTCGGGTTGACGAATAAGGTGGCTGCCCAAAATATTATTTACTTCCCATGCCAACTTATAACCTTTGGCAGATGAAATTATGCCGATTAACTCAAAATCGAATGAATATTCGACTTCCAGCCGCTTTTTCTTCATTTTTGCCACGCGTATTGCAATAGTAGTTGTTAGTTATAAATGTTTGCCAATATTGCACCAAATCTCTTTATTTGCACAGATTTTTGAATCCTCTAAACCTTTAAAAACATGTCTGAAATCGCACAAAAAGTAAAACAGATCATTATCGACAAACTTGGCGTGGAAGAATCTGAAGTTACTCCTGAAGCAAGTTTCACCAACGACCTTGGAGCTGACTCGCTGGACACCGTAGAACTTATTATGGAGTTCGAAAAAGAATTTAACATTTCCATTCCTGACGACCAGGCCGAAAACATTGCCACTGTAGGCCAGGCGATTTCTTACCTCGAAGAGAACGTTAAGAAATAATAGGTTTTGTCAGTTCTTTTGCTCCCCTAACGGATTGTATGACATTTAAAAGAGTAGTAGTTACAGGCGCAGGCGCATTAACACCAATCGGAAACAACCTTCAGCAATACTGGGAAGGTTTAAAAGCCGGAAAAAGTGGTGCTGCGCCCATTACAAGATTTGACGCTTCTCTTTTTAAAACCAAGTTTGCCTGCGAAGTAAAGGACTTCAAAATTGAAGACTTTATGGATCGCAAAGAAGGCCGCAAGCTTGACCCGTTTGCACAATACGCTATGGTAGTGGCTGACGAAGCTATAGCTGATGCCAACCTTCCGCTAACTGAACTTAACCCCGACCGCGTTGGGGTAATATGGGGTTCGGGTATCGGAGGGTTGTTTACTTTTCAGGAAGAAGTAAAATCTTTTGCCAAAGGCGATGGCACCCCACGCTTCAATCCATTCTTTATTCCGAAAATGATTGCCGACCTGAGTGCCGGCCACATTTCTATTAAGTATGGTTTTCGCGGACCTAATTTCGTAACCGTTTCGGCCTGTGCCTCTTCTACCAATGCGATATACGATGCTTATACCTATCTACGATTAGGCAAAGCTGATATTATTGTAACGGGTGGATCGGAAGCTGCTGTATGCGAAGCCGGTGTGGGCGGGTTCAACGCGATGAAAGCCCTATCCGAAAGAAACGATTCGCCAGAAACGGCTTCACGACCTTACGATAAAGACCGCGATGGTTTTGTATTAGGCGAAGGTGCTGGTGCATTAATTCTGGAAGAGTACGAACACGCAAAAAAACGTGGAGCAAAAATTTATGCCGAAGTAATTGGCGGTGGCCTTTCGGCCGATGCCTATCACATCACCGCACCTCACCCGGAGGGGGCAGGCATTATTAAAGTAATGGAAAATGCCTTAGCCGAAGCGGGCATTAAACCCGAAGAGGTTGATTACATTAACACGCATGGCACCTCTACTCCGCTGGGCGACATAGGAGAAATAAAAGCTATTCAGGCTGTATTTGGAGAACAAGCCTATAAGATGAACATCAGTTCTACCAAATCCATGACAGGCCACTTGCTGGGCGCAGCCGGTGCTATTGAAGCACTGGCTTGTATACTGGCGCTTAAAGAAGGTGTAGTCGCTCCCACTATCAATCATTTTACAGATGATGATGGACTGGACCCACGCCTCAACCTTACATTTAACCAATCGCAAAAGCGCGAAGTTAAAGTGGCTCTTAGCAACACATTTGGCTTTGGTGGCCATAATGCCTCTATCATTCTGAAAAAAGCCGAGTAAGCAATTACCGTGTGGAACTTACTCTCCTTATCTAAATCCAACTCAAGAGAAGATAAGAAGTTAGTTACAGCTATTAAAACCATTGCCGGGTTTGCTCCTTCTAACCTTGCGCTTTATAAATTAGCTACGCTGCACAGTTCGCGCAGCAAAGAAAAGAATGGCTTTCGCGAATCGAATGAAAGATTGGAATACCTGGGCGATGCCATTTTAGGCGCTGCCGTGGCCGATTACCTGTTTAAAAAATATCCATTTAAAGACGAAGGCTTTTTAACTGAAATCCGGTCGCGCATTGTAAACCGCGAGTCGCTAAACAATCTGGCTAAAAAAGTGGGTGTAGGTGCTATTATACAATTCGATAACAAGAATGTACAATTGCAAAAAGTAATATTAGGTAATACCCTTGAAGCATTGGTGGGAGCCATCTATCTGGATAAAGGATACCTGCGCACCAAAAAATTTGTAATCGACAAACTCATTCAGCCCTATTTCGATTTGGAGATAGTGGTAAACTCAAACTCAAACCACAAGAGTAAGATTATAGAATGGGCACAACGCCAGGCTAAAGAAATACGGTTTGAGGCCGAAGAACTAAAAAAAGGCCATGCACGCGAATTTTCTGCTCAGGTATATATAGGCAACGAAGCATACGGGCAGGGTTTTGGATTAACCAAGAAAAAAGCCGAGCAAGATGCAGCCGAAAAAACGTGTGCCTTGCTGAATATCTGATTCCAAAACTTTTAAAGTGAATGTTACTCAAAATTACTGCTGTACAATATCTCGCTCAGCATAAAAAAGCAATCTACATCCCGTGCTTTTCGACTTATATGACCCCCCTATTTTGGTTGTATTTTTAAGTAGTTTTACCACACAAAACCGAAGGAAAAACTATTTCAATGAACCATTTACGCATTGGTGGTGCAACTGTAAACCAAACTCCGCTGGATTGGCCTGGAAACAAAACGCACATTATTGATGCCATTGAGGAAGCCAAAGCGCAACAAGTAAAACTGCTTTGCTTTCCGGAACTGAGCGTTACCGGCTATGGCTGCGAAGATCTATTTCTAAGCGATTGGTTAAGTGAGAAAGCGTGGCAAACACTTTTGGAAATTGTTCCGCACACACAAAACATTGCCGTTTGTTTAGGACTACCATTGCGAATGGATGGCATTACTTACAATGGGGCTTGTGTAATTCACAATCAAAAAATTCTGGGTATTGCATTAAAGCAAAATCTGGCGCGCGATGGCGTACACTACGAACCCCGCTGGTTCGATGCCTGGCCACCCAACTCCGTAATTGAATTAACCCGCGATGGTAATACGTTCCCGGTAGGTGATCTCATTTTTGAGCTGGAAGGAATAAAATTCGGATTTGAAATTTGTGAGGACAGCTGGCGAAAAGAAAAACGCCCGGGCTATAGGTTAGCACAGCGCGGTGTTAATCTTATCTTAAATCTAAGTGCCAGTCACTTTGCTATGGGAAAAAGCCAACTTCGTGAGCAGGAAGTAGTAAAAGACGGATCGAAAAAATTTAACTGTGCATACCTGTTTGTGAACCTGCTGGGCAATGAAGCCGGTCGCATGATTTACGATGGCGATATTATTTTTGGTTTGAACGGAGAAGTTGTTCAACTCAACAACAGGCTTTCATTAAAACCCTTTAACGTGTTGTGGTGCGATGTGGATTTTACCCATCCGGAAAAAACCAAACGGCACACCCTTACCGATAGCAAAATCAAAAACGAAGAATTCAGTAAAGCTACTTCGCTGGCTTTGTTTGATTACCTGCGCAAGAGTAAAGCAAAAGGTTATGTACTTAGCCTGAGTGGCGGAGCAGATTCTTCTTTATGTGCCATTTTGGTTGCAGAAATGGTAAGGCGTGGGTTACATGAATTGGGCCCGGAAAAATTTTGTGAGGCTTTGAACATACCTGTATCCGCATCACCAAAAGAAATTACCGGCAAGTTGTTAACCTGTGCTTATCAGGGAACAAAAAATTCATCGCAGGCAACCTTCACATCATCAGAACAACTGGCACATTCAATCGGAGCGCAATTTTATCAGTGGACAATTGATGATGAGGTTGAATCGTACGAAAGTAAAATTGAAAACGTACTAGGCAGGTCCTTAACATGGGAACAGGACGACATTGCCCGGCAAAACATTCAGGCTCGCAGCCGATCGCCCATTATCTGGATGCTGGCCAATATAAAGCAAGCCATTTTACTAACTACCTCTAACCGCAGCGAAGGCGATGTAGGTTATGCAACTATGGATGGCGACACCAGCGGAAGCCTTGCTCCTATTGCCGGAATTGATAAACCCTTTATTCTGCAATGGTTAAAATGGGCCGAGAAAGAATTAGGTTATACCGGTTTGCGTTATGTAAACAATCTTACACCTACTGCCGAACTAAGACCCAGCGAGCGCGCACAAACCGATGAAAAAGATTTGATGCCTTATCCTATCCTGCTGGAAATTGAGCGGTTGGCCATAAACAATCGGCTGTCGCCAGCGGAAGTCTATCTCCGAATAAAAAGCCAACCGTTACCCGGCAACCCCAATGCCGCTTTGCTTAAAACATATGTGGTTAAATTTTTCAGGCTTTGGGCAGCAAACCAGTGGAAACGCGAACGCCTTGCACCCTCTTTCCACCTTGACGAGTGGAATGTAGACCCTCGTAGCTGGTGCCGGTTTCCTATTCTTTCCGGTGGGTTTAAGGTTGAACTGGAAGACCTTGAAAAACTTTAAAGCCCAACCATTTTGAATTTATAAAACACCAAAAGACCCGGGAATTTTAAAGCCGTAAACCCAATTTGCTCTTATATTTGCCCTTTGTGCCCTGAATTGGGACAATAAATTATTGACTATGAGCTTGTTCAGTTACGTGATTTGGAATGCCAGCCCTGAAATTTTTTCGATCGGTTCGTTTTCCCTGCGCTGGTACGGATTATTATTTGCGGCCGGGTTTCTAATCAGCCAGCAGGTACTCTACTATATATTCCGCAAGGAAGGTAAACCCGAAAAGGATGTAGATACCCTTACCATTTACATGGTGGTGGCTACTATTTTAGGTGCCCGTTTGGGTCATGTTATTTTTTATCAGCCAGAACTCTTTATACAAGATCCGCTCAGCATAATACTTCCCTTTGAGTTCTCCCCCTTCCGGTTTACGGGGTTACAGGGTTTGGCAAGTCATGGTGGTGCATTTGGAATTTTGTTTGCCTTGTGGTTATACAGCCGCAAGAAAAAACCAGGACAAAACTACTTACAGATATTAGATAGAATTGTAATTGTTGTAGCCCTTACCGGTGCATTAATCCGGTTGGGTAATTTTTTCAATTCAGAAATCATTGGCAAGCCAACCAATAGTCCATTAAGTGTGGTGTTTGTTAACCAGTTTAGCGAGAGTATTACTGGAAAAAAAGCCGGGAAAAAAGACAGCCCTGTTGAATATGTTAAAGTTGAACGCAACAAAGAATTACCCGAAGGTTCTCATGGCCGTGTGCCCATTTTTATTTACGTGGTATTTAAACCCGGAGTTGACCAAACCCGGGCTAAATCGTATTTAGAAAGTGACGTGCAGTACTTTATTAATTATTTTAACGAGCATATCGATAATCAGGGATCTGTAATTAATTACCAGGCCGATATAGATAGTGATGGTAACTATAGTGCGCGCATCAGTACGTTTGGTATTGCCCGGCACCCGGCACAGCTATATGAATCCGTTTCGTGCGTGATTTTATTCCTCCTGTTGTTTCTGATCTGGAATCGTAAGAAGGAAAATACACCAACCGGTTTAATCTTTGGCGTGTTTATGGTGGTGCTATGGGGCTTGCGGTTTTCCTACGAGTTCTTAAAAGAAGATCAGGTTGCATTTGAAGCTGGCATGACCCTTAACATGGGGCAGATTTTGAGTATACCTTTGTTTATTGCCGGTGTATTTATTTTAATCTGGGCATTGCGCAACAAGCCCGTTAATAACAATCCTTAAATTAAGAGCCAAAAGTGGCAACCCATGTGGGCGTTGATTGTTGGTTTACTGAGTTTTACAGGGCAACCCATTGCCGCTGATACCTTACGGCCTCTGCCCGATACCACTAACCGGATAGTAACCGTTAATCGTATTCTGATTATTGGCAATACAACAACACGCCAGAATATTATATCACGTGAGTTAGATATAAAACCAGGTGATACTATTAGCATGCGCAGGCTTGGTACATTGATCGAGCGCGATCAGCGCAAAATCTATAACCTAAGATTGTTTAACACGGTAGAAGTACGCTGGCTTCCCATAACTCAAAATCAGGTTGACTTATTAGTAGATGTAAACGAACGGTGGTACACATTCCCTGTTCCTATTTTCGAGTTATCCGATAGAAATTTTAATGAGTGGTGGCAAAATTACAATCATGATTTCAGGCGTGTTAATTATGGCTTACGCTTGTATCAAGATAATTTCAGAGGCAGAAATGAAACCTTACGGCTTGCAGCACAATTTGGTTTTACCAGGCGATTTGAATTGAATTATCGCATACCCTACATCGATCAAAAGCAAAAGCATGGATTGATTTTCGATTTCAATTACAGCGAACCGCGCAACCTGGCCTATTTTACTGATGACCATAAACTTGTTTTCAGGCGTGGCGATAAGAGATTAAGAACATCATTCATCACCGGTGTTGCTTACACCTTTCGTAAAAATTTCTACCAGACTCATACCTTCCAGTATCAACATCAGTCTAATTCAGTTGCTGATTCTATTACGTATTTCAATCCAAACTATTTTGGCGAAAGTAATCGCAACCAAAATTTCAGTGTATTGCGATACTTCTTTAATTCCGATCATCGCGATGTGATTGCCTATCCCTTAAAAGGTTTTCAGATCACAGCCCTGTTTTCAAAAAGTGGTCTTGGATTTGGCCCGGTTAACCTTTGGGAAATCAATGCCAGTTATTCGCACTTTGCCGATTTAGGACACGGCTATTATCTATCAACCTTTACATCGGGCTATATCAGTTCGCCCGATAACCAACCCTATTCACTATACGGAGCCTTAGGGTACAGGCGACAATTAGTAAAAGGATACGAGGTGTATGTAATTGAAGGACCTCGTTATATCCTTAACAAAACTACGTTGCGTAAAAAAATATTTTCGCGCACCTGGCAGGTTAACGGCCTGGGTATTGAACAATTCCAATACTTCCCGTTAGCCATTTATTTAAAAAGTTATCTTGATGTAGGCTATGTAGAGAACTATGCCTACTACCAACAACAGGACTTAAACACACGCTTATCTAATCGGTTATTGGCAGGAGCCGGATTTGGTATTGATATCGTAACAGCTTATGACGCTGTATTGCGCTTGGAGTACACCTTTACACGCGAAAAGACGCAAGGGTTTTTTCTACACATGAAAAAAGAATTCTAATTCAATAACGCTTGTAAACTTTTTTCTTTCCCTTCTCAAACCGGTACCAGATTCCGGTTTCGTGGCCCTGGTTATAATTTCCAATAAATTCAAGTTCGCCCGAAGAAGAATAAAATTTCCATTCTCCATCTTCCTTACCCTGCAAATATCTTCCTTCCTGAAGTAGTATCCCGGCATTATTATACACCTGTGTTGGCCCTTCGGGTACACCTAATTTATAATTAACCACACGTTCTGTTTTTCCGTTTTCAAAAAAGTGAATCCACTTCGCTGTGTATTCGCTATGCTCATACTTACCTTTTCGGTGTAACTTGCCCGAGGGATGATAGTACCACGCAGAGTCTTGCAGCGAGCCGATTTGCCATTGCTCGCGTCCCTGAACATTTCCATCCGGATAAAAATAAATTACCGGGCCATGCAATAATCCATTTTCAAATTGTTCGCTTGCGCTTTGCTGCCCGTTTGGATAGTAGTACTTCCATTCACCTGTTTTGGTATCATTCTGCTTCACTCCTACAGCCTTTAATTCGCCTGTTGCATAATATTCTTTTACCTCCTGGGCCTGCATTCTTGCATTTATGAAGAATAAAATCACAAAAAAAAGTATCTTAGGTACGTAAACCCGGCCTGGTGAACCGATTGCTGATCTTATTGTTTTCATTTGCTTTGGTAAAGATAGCAAATGCGCAAAGTACATCCATACAAATGGGTGCACGCGGGTTAGGCATGGGTAATGCCACAAACGGACTGGTTTATGAGTGGGGGTTATTCAACAATATTGGTTCGGCAGGGCTACTGACTGAAACCACCACTAGCGCAGCATATCATATTCAAAATCGGTTACCCTATACTAACCGAATGGCATTTGTATTTAATACGCCACTTCGGTTTGGAGTACTTTCAGCAGGTACTTTTCGGTTTGGCGATGAAGTCTATAATGAACACCTGGTTAGTGCAGGATTCAGCAATAAATTCGGCAATACATCTCTTGGTTTAAAAGTCAATTACATACAGTACCAGGCGCAAGGTTTTGGAACGCGAAGAGCTGTGAGTTTTGATTTTGGTGGTGTTACGCAACTTACCGATATCCTTACGGTATCGGCAAGCATAAGTAACTTTAGCCAATCGCAAATCGGTTTTGAAAATGGAAAAGAAAAATTACCTACACGACTTACTGCAGGATTTACTTTTCGTTTAAGCGACAAACTGATTGCCGCAACCGAGTTAGAAAAAGACTTGTTGTATGCACCAATCTGGCGTTCGGGGTTAGAGTACGAATTCAAAAACAAATTTTTTGCCCGTACTGGTTTTAACACAAACCCGACAAGCGGATTTTTTGGTTTAGGCGCAAACCGTAAATTACTACAAGCCGATTACGCTGTTCAGTTAAACGCGTTAACCGGACCCAGCCATCAGGCATCTGTAACGTATCGGTTTAATCGCAAGAAAGTATGAGAGCGTTTTTATTTGCGATAGCTTTAACCGGAAGTACTTGCCTTGCACAAGAAGTATTACGCAAAGAAATTGATTTAGAAAAACTGGTTGATGAACTGCTGGCCGGCCAGGATGAGGACTTCAACTACGAAGAATTATATGAAAACCTCGCCTTGTTACTTTCGCAACCGGCAGATTTGAATCAGGTAACAGCCGAACAATTACGCGCACTCTATATCTTAACCGAAAATCAAATACAGGCTATTCTGGAATACCGCCAAACAACCGGAGCTTTTATTTCACTTTACGAATTACAATCCATTCCACAACTTGACCGGCAAACTTTTGAACGATTAATTCAGTTTGTAGGCCTAACCGATTTGCAAAGTACACTTGGCAAATCTTTGCTCTCGCGAATTTTTAGCGAACGTAACAACTATCTGATTTTACGGTACAACAGAACAATTGAACCCAAAACAGGTTATCTGAACTCAACATCAGAAGCCAGCCGTTACCACGGCTCGCCCGACTGGCTATATACCCGGTTTCGCATAAGCAAACCGGGTGATTTTAGTATAGGTTTTACTGCAGAAAAAGATGCCGGAGAAAAAATAGGCTGGGTGCCAGACCGGAAACAATATGGTACGGGCTTTCTTTCCTTTCATGCCCAGGTGCTTAACAAAAAAAAATTAAAGAACCTGATTGTTGGCGATTATCAGGCTCAGTTTGGTCAGGGACTTGTGCTGGGTTCTGTTTTTGGTATTGGTAAAAATGCAGAAGCAGTATCCACCACCCGAAGAGCCAATATCGGTTTTATGCCGTACACGTCATCCTACGAAGCGGGTTACTTCAGAGGTGCTGCGGCCAGCTATCAGGCATCCAAAACAATTACACTACATGGTTTCATCTCATCGCGCTGGCGCGATGGAAATCTTGAAACAGACTCAACCGGTGCATGGGGTATTTCATCCTTAAGTACAACTGGCTTGCATCGTACCCTAAGTGAAATGGCAAATCAGAATACCGTAAAAGAAAGTAACGCTGGTGCCGTATTATCTATTACGCACAAACGGCTCGATGCCGGACTCACGGTTCATCATACCGGGTTTAGCGTTCCGCTACAGCGTAATGCCACGCCTTATAATCAATTTTATTTTACGGGCAATACCAATACGAATAGCGGGCTCTACCTCAACTATGCCTATCGCAATGTGTCTTTGTTTAGCGAAGTAGCTTACACCTTTTCGAAAGGAGTTTCTGTTATTGCCGGAAGTATCATGAGCCTTACCCCGGCATTGGACGTAGCACTGTTGTATCGAAACTATAGTCGCAGCTATCACACCTTTTACAGCAATGCAATAAGTGAAAACTCCACCCCACAAAATGAACGGGCTTTGTATTGGGGTTGGAAATACACCTTCAACAAACAATACTGGACCAGTGGCTATTTTGACTGGTTTAGGTTTGGGTGGTTGCGCTACAGGGGGTATAATCCTTCCGATGGGTATGAATGGCTGGCCCGGTTTACCTATAAACCCACGCGCCATGTAAGTTTCTTTGCACAAATGCGCGAAGAGAGCAAAATCAGAAACCAGGCCAGCGAATCTAACCTGTACTTTACTTCAAACGCAGTAAAGCGAAATTATTGGATAAATGCCGATTACCGGGCTACCCCAATGCTATCCTTACGAACCCGGGCGCAGTTTAGCCGGTATCAATTTAGCGGTGCTGCAACAGGGGGTATAGCGTTGATACAGGACATAACTTTTCAACAAAAAAAGTTTTCTATTACCGGTCGGTATGCATTGTTCGATACTGATGATTACGACAACCGACTATACGTTTTTGAGAAAGATGTGTGGCTTGCGTTCTCATTTCCAGCCTATTACGGTGTGGGTGTGCGTAGTTATATACTGGTTCAATATGCCATTTCGCCTGCTGTTGTGGTTTGGCTGCGCTGGGCCCGAACTACCTATTCCAATACCAACTCAATTGGTTCGGGTAGCGAAACCATTATCGGAAATATCAGGAATGATCTTAAATTTCAGGCCCGAATAAGGCTCTAAATACTCCGGTTATGCACGCAGTTAAGCTCATCAGTCCCACAGTATTTTTTATTATTTGTATTGGGTTGGCCCTGTTTGTGTGGGTTTTTCGATACATTTTTAAGAAAAAATAACATGCAAGGGATAAGTTTAACTCCGGTTTAGTCATTTTATCTGACTACTGGTACCTTTATCGAATTATCACATCTGCAATCTATAAAGCTTTGCAGTTTGGCAATCCTAAAATTTTAAAGATGAGAAAGATCAACTTCATTTTCGCCATTATTCTGGTTTCGCTGGTATTACTATCAGTAGCTTCCTTCACGTTTGCACAAACCACTAAAAAGACATTAGAACTTCCTGAGTTCAAAAGTATTTATGTAAACTCGAACTATTCGGTTTATGTAAAACAATCCAATAAACAAGAAGTTACCGTTGAGGCCCTTACCGAAATATGGGAGTTGACTACCGTAAAAGTAGAAAATGGAGTGTTGCTGGTAAACGTAGAGCGCAAACCTGAAAGTCCGAATAAAAGCATCTGGTCTAAAATTGATGACATTAAAATACGCCCAGCCATGAAAATTATGGTGAGCGTAAAAAACCTTAACGAACTGCAGGTAAATGGAGGGGGTAAAATTATTTCTGAGAACTCTATTGCTGCTGATTACATAAGCCTGGCGGTATCGGGTAATGGGGGCATTGAATTGGATTTGAAAGGAAACAATGTAAAAACCGAAATCAGCGGCTCAGGAAACATTACCTTAAAAGGATATGCATCAACCAACGATATTGTAATGAGCGGTAGCGGAACCCTGAACGGATTTGCCTGCGAACTGGAGAATGCAAAAGTAAAGATGAGTGGTTCGGGTGTTTGCGAACTTAGTGCATCGGCTTCGTTGGACGCCACTGTATTAGGAAGCGGATCGGTTAAACATAAGGGCAACACCAAAAACGTAACCAAGAAAGTTTATGGTTCCGGTGCGGTAGATCGGGCTTACTAACCAATTTCAATTACTACATCATCCGTTATAGGATGGCCCACGCATGTGAGCACGTAACCTTCTGCCCTTTCGGATTGAGATAGTCCTTCTTCTTCATCTAACTTAACCTGTCCGCTTAAGGCTTTTCCGCGGCAAGCGGTACACAAACCACTTTGGCAGGAATAGGGTAAGTCAATTCCGTTATCAAGTGCAGTTTCGAGAATAGTACGATTGGGTTCTACTACAAACTTGTATTCCTGTCCATCGTATCGCACGGTAACCTCGTGGGCTTTCGGGCCTGTTCCACTAACTGTAGGTTCTTTCTTTGTTTCTTTATCGATTGTGCCTTGTACAAAACTTTCTTTGAAAATCTTTTCGGCTGGTATCTGACGGGCCTCCAATAAAGTTTGTGCATTCTTCATCATCCCTTCGGGGCCACACATCAGGTACGTAGTGCTGCCTATACCCCAATCCGGAATTCGTTCCAGAATTTTAGTAAGCATTTCGTGGTTTAGCAACCCCGAGTGGCCTTGCCAATTCTGGGGGGCATTATCCAATACATGAATAACATGCAACCGGCCTTCGTATTTAGTCTGAAGTTGATCGAATGCATTTTTAAAAATAATACTTTCTATATCGCGGTTGCAATAAATAAGTGAGCAGATACTTTCCGATTCTTCAACCAGTGTAGTTTTGATAATAGACATCATAGGGGTAATGCCCGATCCACCCGCCAGCATAACAAGGTGGCGTTTATTGTCCTTTTGAAATTCTGTAGTAAAATGCCCCATGGGCTCCATTACTTTCACTGTGCTTCCTGCCTTAATATTATCGGGCAACCAATTAGACATCAATCCGCCTTCTACACGTTTTATTGTAACCGATAGGTCTGAATCGCTAACCGGTGATGAGTTGAGTGAGTACGCTCTGCGTACTTCTTTGCCTCCTACCGTTGCAATAAGGGTAAGAAATTGACCCGCTTTGTATAGTATCTTTTTTTCGGGATGCTCAAACACAAGGCTTATCGCATCGCGGGTTTCCTGTATCACTTGCTTTACGCGAAGGTTATGATAATGCGGGCCAGCCGATGTGGTTTCCTTTTTCTCTGTTTTATCGCCTTTCTTAAAAAATCCAAATGCCATGCTTAACTAAAATTTAAGCAAAGGTACAATCCGCCAGCCATATTCCTTAGCAGAAATACCGGAGCCTTATCTCAAAAATACCTTGTTGCGGCAACCAGTACCGGCATAAAAAAAAGCAGAAAATCAGGATAATAGAGTAAATCCCTCAAGACCTACCCGGGATTACTATGAAATCGTCTTTATAAATTAAGCCAATAGGTAAACTTAAACACCAGTGCGCGGTTTTTACTGTTCAGGTTTTCGGGAAGATAATTTTCAGTGTACACTACAAAGAAATCGCTTGCCGGTTTATACCGCCATTGAAAGCGGGTATTAAGATTTACATTATCGGCCAGGTTGTTATATTGAATAAATGTGGTGAAGAAAATCTTATCCGTTAAGGTTAAATCTATTCTTGGCCCCACTAACGCAAGTTTCTCTTTACCATAACCGGTTGCCAGCCTTAAATCATTATAATCAAATCTTACAGACACACTACCATAGGGTTGATACCGGTAGTTTATTTCGCCCGATACATTCAGGTTTTTTCCGTTGTAAAATCCACCATAGCGTGCTTCCAATTCATAATAAAAAAGTTTGCGCTGATCGGAATTATATTCCAGCCCCACACCATCCCAGGTGTATTCTTCGCCTGCTATAAACTCCGTGTACTTTTCACTATCAATCGGGTTAAACGAGTGAGTTAACTGCTGATACGTTCTAAAGTAATAGGCTGTAAGTTCTGCCGTATTCAAAAAATTAAATCCATACCCCAGGCTAACCGAGTTATCTGAAATCGTTCCGCCTGGAATTACATTTACATTAATCTCGGCTCCGATACCCATATTTACCAATCGTTTTGATTTTGGAAACATGATATACTCGCCTTCGGCAAAATAACTCGTTACACCGGGGTACACATTTCTGCTTGGCACAAAACCCGCTTCTGCATCATAATTCTTCTGAACAAAAGTTGCCCCTGCAAACACATTCAATTTCCGCTTCGTATACGAGACAAAACTTCCTCCCGATAGTCGCTTATCCGTTGCCAACGGAGAGAAGGCTGCAGAGTAGAAGAAATTTGCCGACCATGTGTTGCTAGCGCTTCGCATATCCAGATCGGTTGTAAATACCCGGTTATAACGACTAAACGCTGGAATTGTATCGTTATCCTTTATCTGATACCTTAATAAATCGTGATGGAAATATTTAAGTGTATCATTATCGCTTACTCCCAATGATTCTTTGTTTACATACGACAGTGTAATGTTGCTCTGTTTCCAAAAATTACGTTGTACAGCTGCCACAGTATAATTTTGTGCAGGTAAACCAGCCGATAATTTTTCTTTGGTATGCATATTTAATGCACTCACCCGCCATTTTTCGTTTAGCGAACCACTTAACCGGGCTCCATATAAAATTGGTACGCGGGTTAAATTACCTGTACTGTCTTTGGCAATGCCGATTCTACGCGAGAAGAATGGGCGGGCATCCGGAAAACCTGCTCCTGCAAACAGGTCGTTATTTTCCAGAAAGAATTGCCTGCGTTCAGGAAACTGAAATTCAAATCGCGTAAGGTTTATTACCTGCCTATCTACTTCTACCTGCGAAAAATCCGGATTAACAGTAAGGTCCAGATTCAATGCCGGAGTAATCCCTATTTTGGCATCAAACCCGGCTTGCATATCGGTGTGGTTTGAGGCCGGTAATACTTCACTATCGCGCGAAGCAGAGCCAGCCACATAGGGTATAATAGAAACATTACCTTTGCTTTTAGGAGGTAATTCGCTCCAAACCAGTTGGCCAGAATAAGCAAACGAAGCAGGGATGAACTGAATGGGTGCTGCAATCCAACCTGATGCAAAGTTGCGCTTGCGATCCCATCTTAAAAAAGATACGTTCCACTCTTCTACACTTTTATAGCGAAAACTTTTAAANNTTATCCCAGGTATCGTTGTAACTATCATCATTTGCGCCACCGGTTGAAACCACTCCTTCTGCCTGTACACCATAGGGTGTAACCTGAAAAAAGAATCCGTTTATACGATCGTTATAGGTGCCTAAATAAATACCTATATTATCAGTACCTTCAAAATCAAAATCTCTTCGCAAAGACTGTGTCAGGTCAGGGGTAGCGTCATCATAACAAATAAACGAAACGTACAGCATGTGCTCATCAAACGTAAGCCGTGCCTCGGTTTGGAAGGGAGCCAGTGCTGTATCGTACGGGTAATTCAGGAAAAAATTAGTTGCTACAAATGCATTCTGCCAGGCAAGTTCGTCCAGTTTTCCGTCCAGCACAATACGTCCGGTAGTTTTGCTAATCGGTAATGCCATGCCTGGTTTGTTTTGCGCGTTTAGTAATCCGCAAAAACAACAAAGCAGAAAACCTATGCGGGTAAGGTGGGGGATCATACAGGTGTGGGCAGAAAATAGGTTACAGGCGTTGTACGGGGTATGGGCTGTAAAGTTGCTACTTTTCTGATGAATGGTGTTAAAACCCAGTTAACCATTCAAAATAAAGTTTGAGTTCGGGTGTAATAATTCCGGAACAGGTGTATCTGAAATATTAAAAATACCCGTCCTCACTTTACTTTAAAAACAACTATGATATCTCAACCTGATTTTGATTCACTACGCATTGAGCTTTCCGTTAAGGCTAAAAACGGAATTGATTTTATTGTGGCTGCAAGTCTGGTTTGGCTTGCCATCAGTTATTTATGGACACTGACCATGACACCCTACAATCAGTCCGTTCTCACATTCTGTGTGGGTACGTTCATGCTTCCGCTGGCAGGGTTATTTTCTAAAATATTTAAAACTACATGGACCCTGAAAGATAATCCGCTAAATTCATTGGGACTTTGGTTAAACTTCGCGCAGTTGTTTTACTTCCCTATTCTGTTCTTTACCTTGTTTAAAACACCCGGGTATTTTATAATGATGTACGCCATCATTACCGGGGCACACTTTTTTCCATACAGTTGGTATTATAAAACCAGGTTATATGCACTTGCGGCTGGTATAATATCAATTGGTTCCTTTTTTATCGGAACTTATCTACCAACTAATCAAATTTATCTGATCCCTTTGCTGTTAAGCATATTCCTTGCGATGCTGTCAGTTTTTCTCTTTCTTGATTTCAGGAACAAAAAAGAATAACCCGTACTATTTATCCAGTATTCATGGATTCGCAACGCCTCGTTTTTGATAAAATTCATGACCAGTTTTTTGGTATGGTGTTGCAGATGTGCAGGGGTTTTATGAAGGGAGATCGGGATCTGGCCTATGATCTTGCTCAGGATGTATTTATTAATGTATGGAATGCCTTACCCCGATACCGGGCCGAAGCATCCTATAAAACCTGGATCTATCGCATTACGGTTAACACGTGTCTGCTGCAAATCCGTAAAGACAAAAACAGAATAAAAGTGCCACTGGAAACAGTTGCATCTGTTGCTGTAGCCGATACAACCAGTCAGGCACGTGAAGATGAGGATCTGCTGTATTGGGCCATTGGTCAGTTAGAGGAAGTTGATCGGTTAATTATTATGATGGTGCTGGATGAGGTAGATCAGGAAGAGGCTGCCCAGATTTTAGGATTAACTCAAAACAACCTACGCGTAAAAACTCACCGTATTAAAACGAAATTAAAAACACTTATAGAAAATGAAAGGCAAAGAAATGGATGATATTAGCAGCCTTTGGCAACAAGCCAAAGCCAGCAGCCAGGCACAGCCTAAATCTAGTATTGCAGGTTTAATGCAAGCGGCTGAAGCACGTAAAAAGAATGCACTTTCTGCCCACTTCGGAAACGCGGCTATACTACTGGTTACGGTAGCCATACTGGTATTCTACTTTTACTATCTCTACAATTTCGAGGACGTACTAAGCAAAGTTGGGTATAATGTAATGATTGGAGGGTTAGTGATTCGTATTATGATTGAAGGCTATAGTGTCTGGCGTTCGCGTAAAGTAAAAATTTCCGATACAGTCCGGGAATCTGTACAAAATTCTATTTCCTTTCTCAAATTCCGTAAATACGTTCATGGGCCGGTTACACTCTTTATTCTGGTAACGTATTTCATCGGATTCTACCTGCTTACTCCGGAATTCAACCGGTATTTTTCCACCTTCTGGATGATTATGATAGATATAAGCGCTTTTGTAGCCGCAATCATTCTAACCTATTACATCCGCAAAGGAATAAAACAGGAAATACAAGACCTGGAGAAAATCGTGGAAATACAGAGCCATCTTTTAAGCTCCGAGTAGCACTGCAGTAAGAGACTATCAAGTAACCTGAATTTTGTATCTTTGCTCTTTAACCAATTTCCAGTGTCCGCATCACTCTATGCTCTTTCGCCTTTAGATGGGCGCTATGCCTCTGCAACCAAATCGCTTACCCCCTACTTTTCTGAATATGGGCTTATTTACTATCGTGTTCGGGTAGAAGTGGAATATTTTATTGCGCTTACCGGTGCCGTGCCCGAGCTTAAAAAATTTCCGAACGAAAAAATTGCTGCTCTGCGATCGGTATACGAAACATTTAATGAAGCTGATGCCACAGCCATAAAAGAGATTGAAAAAACAACCAACCATGATGTTAAAGCGGTTGAATACTTTTTAAAAAATAAATTTGACGAACTAAGCCTGTCCGACTACAAAGAATTTATTCATTTTGGTCTTACCTCGCAGGATGTAAACAATACAGCCATACCGCTTTCGCTGAAGGAAGCCATGATTACTGTATTGTTACCTGCTATGGATACTATTATTTCATTGCTTGTTAAATTTTCGGGCGAATGGAAAGATATTGCTATGCTGGCCCGCACCCATGGACAACCAGCATCGCCTACCCGGTTAGGCAAAGAGTTTGATGTGTTTGTGGTTCGGTTACAAAAACAGGTTGAGTTGCTGAACACCATTCCTTACTCGGCCAAGTTTGGTGGAGCCACTGGTAACTTTAATGCACACCATATTGCCTACCCGGAAATTAACTGGGTAACATTTGCTGAACGTTTTGTGAATACGCAGTTAGGCTTGCACCGCAGTAATCCTACTACGCAGATTGAACACTACGACAATCTTGCTGCCTTATTCGATAACCTAAAGCGCATCAATACCATTCTGATTGATTTCAGTCGCGATGTTTGGCAGTATGTTTCCATGAATTACTTCAAGCAGAAAATAAAAGCAGGCGAGGTAGGTTCCAGCGCCATGCCGCATAAAGTAAACCCAATCGATTTTGAAAATGCCGAAGGTAATCTGGGTATTGCCAATGCCTTGTACGAGCATCTGGCAGCCAAACTTCCTATCTCACGCCTGCAACGTGATTTAACCGACTCAACTGTTTTACGAAATATCGGGGTGCCTATTGGGCATACATTACTTGCCCTTAAATCCCTTGAAAAAGGAATTGGCAAACTTGAATTAAACAAAACTGCCATAGATGCCGATCTGGAAGAAAACTGGGCAGTGGTTGCTGAAGCTATTCAAACGGTTTTGCGAAAAGAAAATTATCCCAATCCGTACGAAGCGCTAAAAGCGCTTACACGCACCAATGAAAAAATTACTCAGGCGAGTATTCATAAATTTATTGATGGGCTTGATGTAACACCACAACTGAAAGTGAGATTGAAAGAGATTACTCCGTTTAGTTATACGGGGATTTGATTAACTATCTTTGTTCTTCTTATATTAGCTTGCGCATAACGTGAGTGCATGTGCCCTTCACTCATTCAATTGTCAATGATATCTTTCTCCCAAGCCCCAGTTCAAGTAACTTAAACAAAGTCGACAATTGAATGTCGCTATGTCCGTTCTCAATTCTTGAAATGAAACTCTTCTTTGTCCCAGTTTTGTCTGCTAACTCGTCTTGTGTCATGTTAGCAAGCCGTCTTTCTTCCTTAATTATTTCTCCTATTACAAAAGACTTAGCTTTGATTTCAAAATCAGTTCGTTTTTTTGTCCCAATTTTTCCATGTCGGCTTTCAATTAGTTCATCAAAAGTCGTCACTCTCTTTTTTCTTTTATCTTTTGTTTCCATGTCCCTTTGATTTAATTTTTTCAATAAAATATTCAGTCTTAATCTTTAATGCTTTCTCAATCTCTCCAGTTGGTGTTTTTTGTGACTTCTTTTGAAATCCGTTAAACAACACAACTAAGTTACCTTCGTCAAAACATGAGAAAATTCGATAGATATTCCCTTGATATTCAATCCGTATCTCATAAAGACCGTCAGTTCCTGTCATGTGTTCAAAGAATTTTTTCGGAATTCTATCTGCGACCGACACTACAAATAGCACGTGTTCAATTTTGTCCTTGACCTTTTCGGTCTGCTTGTTATAAAAGTCAAGGAAATAGTCCTTGTAGAATATAATCTGTCGAATTTTCTCCACCCTGCAAAGTTAACTTAAAAGTTAACAACAGCAAACCTTTTTTTATATTCAAACTTATCCTGTGCATAGTTCGTCACGGGGTATGCCTACAACAATCCAATATAAGAAACTAGTCTCCGGTATCACCATATTGTTATTTCTATGGTAATAGATCCGTTAAATTATCCAATAAGTAATTTGTAATGGGTGATCACTGGTATCCAGGAAAATTAATTTTAAAGTATCGCCCTAAAGGTTTGATCCTTGTATGATTGGCTATAACCGTTCACAAAGCAGGCCCCAGCCCACATCTCTATGTAGTTAGTATCTCACACTCCTAATCACATCCAACACAAACCGAACCGTTTGTTCTAATCTTAGCCAGTCCTGTTTTTCAAATACATCCTTCGTAAATAGCTGCGAGCCCAATCCCACGCAAGTGGCACCTGCACCAAACCATTCCGAAATACTTTTTTCGGAAGGTTCAACCCCTCCGGTAATCATTAATTGAAGATCGGGCACTACGGGCATAATTGCTTTTACAAAACCAGGCCCCACCACCGAGCCCGGAAAAAGTTTTATTAACTCTGCACCAAGTTCTTTTGCTGTTACAATTTCCGTTAAGGTAGCACACCCTGGTATCCATAATTTATTATGTGCCTGACAAACCGGTGCCATTTCTGGTTTTAGTATGGGTGAAATAATAAAATGTGCACCTGCACGAATGTATTTTTCAGTTGTGGCTGCATCCAGTATTGTACCAATACCCAATGCTAAGCCCGGTAATTTATCAGCACTCTTTAATAAATGAGTAAATACTTCGAAAGAATTTGGCTGGCGATTGGTGTATTCAAATGCCCGCACACCACCCCGGTAGGCTGCTTTCATTGCTTTTTGAGCAAGATTGGCATCGGTATGAGAAAGTAGAGGAACGAAACCTGTTTCTTTAATAGTAGATAGTATCTGCTGTTTAGTGAAATCCATTAGCGCAAAAGTTTGCCTACATTTTCATCGCGTACCAGCGCTTCAATTTCTTCTACTGTACAAAGATTTACATCGCCTTCGATAGAATGTTTTAACGCACAGGAAGCCGTAGCAAATTCTAACGTGTTTGCATCGGGTTTAGCGTGAAGCCAGCCGTAAATCAGGCCAGCCATAAATGCATCGCCTGCACCAACTCTGTCTACAATGTGCGTAAGATCATACATTTTTGATTTGTGTAAAGTCTTACCTGAAAAAAGTAATGCCGAAATTTTATTATGCGATGAACTAATGGATTCGCGTTCTGTAGCAGCTATCTTCTTAATAACCGGGTATGCTTTCATTACAGCCTTGCAAACCGATTCAAAATCTTTTTCCGTAATACCCAAGCTATTTTCAAAATCGGTTATACCTCCTACCACCATGTCGCTCATGCTAATCAAAGCGGGCATTACTTCAATTGGCTGTTTTCCATATTGCCAGAGATTTCTCCGGTAATTAATGTCGCCCGAAACGGGCACATTATATTTTCGCGCAGCTTCAATGGCTTCAATACATACATCTGCTGCACCTTGCGAAAGAGCCGGAGTAATACCCGACCAATGAAACCAGGCTGCATCTTGCAGAATTTCATTCCAATCAATCATGCCTGGTTTAATGTGCGCAAATGCAGAATCGAACCTGTCATACACAATGCGCGATGCCCGTTGCATGGCCCCATTCTCTAAAAAATAAATGCCCAATCTTTCGGAACCATAGAGTATGTGAGCGGTGTCTACTCCACGCATACGCAATACTTCTGTAGCAGCCACACCAAAATCATTATCAGGAAAACGGGTTACGTGTGCCGTTCCAACACCCCAGCCTGCCAGGGCAGCCGTTACGTTTGCTTCAGAACCAGCATACCGAACTTCAAAATTTTGAACCTGTCCAAATCGCGAATGACCGGGTGTGGAAAGCCGCATCATTACATCGCCAAACGAAACAACTTTTTTCATAGAATGAATACGTTTTAAAAATACATCTTAAACCTTAAAAATTAATACCTTCACCACCTTAATCTTGAAAGATTACCATGAACACCCGTGTAGTGAAGATTAACCCAGCCGATACGGTTTGGGTTGCCCTTACCGATTTAGCATCAGGCGAAAAAATTGATTGTAATGGTGTGCCGGTTACACTCGCCCATGCCATTCCGGCCAAACACAAGTTTGTAGAACGAACCCTGCAACCGGGCGAAGAGATACTAATGTACGGTGTTGTGGTGGGCAAGGCGATTGCCACAATCCCGCAAGGTGGCGCTATTACTACACAAAATGTAAAGCACGAAGCTGCCGCTTACGCGGGAAGAACCAAGCCATTTAACTGGCAGGCACCGGATGTAAGCCCCTGGAAGAACAAAACATTTTTGGGTTACCCCCGGCCAGATGGGCAGGTAGGCACCGCGAATTACTGGATTGTAATACCTCTTGTATTTTGCGAGAACAGAAATGTAAATGTAATACGTGAAGCATTTGAAGATGCGCTGGGGTTTGGCAAGCATAATGTCTATAAAAATTATGTGCACGAACTGGTACAGCTCTACAAGCAAGGTAAGATGGATAAGATTAGTAAAACCATTTTGCAGAACGAAGAAACAACATCGCCCATGCGTCTTTTCAAAAATCTGGACGGAATAAAATTTTTAACACATGAGGGAGGGTGTGGAGGCACACGCCAGGATTCAGACGCACTTTGTGCCTTGCTGGCCGGATACATCAATAATCCGAATGTAGCCGGTGCTACCGTATTAAGTTTAGGTTGCCAACATGCACAGGCTTCCATTCTTCGTGAAAGCCTTAAAAAACACAATCCTGCATTTGCCAAACCATTGATTGTGCTGGAGCAACAAACAGAAGGCACAGAACAGGAGTTATTGGCACGAGCCATTCGCGAAACGTTTGTAGCCTTAACCGAAGTGGATAAACAAACAAGGCAACCCGCTTCACTTACTAAATTAGTAGTAGGACTTGAGTGTGGCGGATCGGATGGATTCTCGGGTATCTCGGCCAACCCTGCTATTGGCCATACATCTGATCTGATTGCCGCATTGGGTGGCGCCACTATACTTTCAGAGTTTCCGGAATTATGTGGCGTAGAACAAGAGTTGATTAACCGCACAACGAATGACACCGTTGCCAACCGATTTACAGGATTGATGCGTGCCTATTCGCGGGCAGCCGAATCGGTAGGTTCTGGTTTTGATATGAATCCTTCGCCCGGGAATATTAAAGATGGGTTGATAACCGATGCCATGAAATCGGCCGGAGCTGCCAAGAAGGGTGGCACATCGCCCATAACCGATGTGTTGGATTACGGTGAATACATAAAAGAAGCCGGGCTTACATTGTTATGCACGCCTGGCAACGATGTGGAAAGTACTACGGCAATGGCTGGTGCAGGCGCAAATGTAATGTTGTTTACTACCGGCTTAGGCACGCCTACCGGCAACCCAGTGGTTCCGGTTGTTAAACTTTCTTCCAACACCAAACTGGCCAAAAAGATGCCCGACATCGTTGATATAGATTGCGGGCCTATCATTTCAGGTGAGAAAACGATCGGGCAAATGGGTGGCGAAATTCTGGATTTTATTATTGAAGTTGCCAGTGGCCATGTTAAACCTAAAGCTGTGCAGTTACAGCAAGATGATTTTATTCCGTGGAAACGTGGGGTATCGTTGTAAATTATAGCCGGTAGTCCGTACATTTTTTGTACCTTAATTGATTCAAACTTGTTACCCTACTTGAGTCCTTTTAAGGTTGTAATCGTCTTTATTTTTATAAGCCTGCTTGGGCTTGTGGTAATCCCTACCTTGCCCATTGACCTACAGCCTACGAAAACAGTTCCTGTTTTAACTATTTCATACTCCCTGCCCGATGCTACACCAGAAATTGTAGAACAGGTGGCTACTTCGCCTCTTGAAAATGTACTCTCTCAACTTTCTCAGATTAAGAATATTTATAGTATTTCCGGATATAATCAAGGCTCTATTCAAATCACCTTTAATGCAGAAGCCGATATAAATTTTAAGAAATTTGAAATAGCATCGGTTATCCGTCAGCTTTACCCCAGGCTAAATCATGCTTTGAGTTATCCGATTATTGAAAACAGAAGCCAAACATCGGAAGCCAAAAAAATGCTACTGGCTTACCGCGTAAATGCAAAGCTTGCCCCCTACCAACTTAAGAAAACCGCTAGCGATATCTTCAAAACTGATATTGCCCGAATAAGTGGTGTAAAAGAGGTGCAAATTACAGGTAGTGAGGATATGCAGCTTTCTATTGATTACGATCTGGAGAAACTGAAAAAGTTTAACATAAATCCAGGCTTGCTATCCAATACTTTATCCGAAACATTTCAAACTTCCTTTCCAGGTTTTTTTAAGACTCANNCTCGAAGAATCGCAACCGCGTCAACACTTCCGTATAAATGGAGATAATTCAGTTAGTATTAATATTTATGCCGATGAATCGGTAAACCGTATTACATTAGCTAACACCCTTAAATCGGAAATAAGCCGCCTCAGTCATAACCTTCCTGCAGGATATAGCCTGCAACCCGAATTTGACGACACCGAATACCTGGTAAAAGAAATTAATAAGAATTTAATGCGATCGGGATTAGCGGTACTTATTCTGCTGCTTTTTATAATTTTTAGTTATAGAAACGGAAGGAATTTACTCCTATTAGCCAGCAGCATTGTTGTAAATTTATTAATCGCATTATTTAGTATTAAACTTTTGGGTGTTTCTATTCACCTGTACACATTAGCCGGACTAACTATTTCATTTGGTTTATTAATAGACAATGCCATTATTATGTTAGACCATCTGAACCGGAAAAGTGAAAATAAAATTTCAACGGCCATATTAGGCGCTAGCTTAACTACCATACTTGCTCTTTTGTTGGTTTTTCTATTACCCGAAGAAGACCAGCAAAACCTGGCTGAATTTTGCATTGCAGTAGCCATTACACTTGCTACTTCCATAGGTGTAGCTATTTTCTTCGTTCCAGCCTGTTACTCACTTCTTTTCTCTCGAATAAATCAACAGAAAAAGCTCCCCCTAAAAAATCTGCGAACCCAGGCAACCTGGTTTAAACGGTATACACGGCTGATTACCTTTTTAAATCAGTATAAAAAAACAGTAGCCACGGCTCTTGTGCTATCCTTTGGACTTCCGGTGTTTCTTTTACCGGCCAAATGGGATGGGCAAAACTGGTATAACACGACAATAGGCAGTGAGGTATACCAGGAGAGCATACGACCTTATACCGATAAAGTTTTGGGTGGAGCGTTGCGCTTATTTGTACGCAATGTATATGAACGCTCTGGTTATCGCACGCCCGAAAAAACCCGTCTATATGTAAATGCCACCTTGCCGCATGGCCATACACTAAAAGACATGGATCAATTGCTGCAAAAGATTGAGCAATACCTGAAAACTGTTACCGGGATTGATAAATATATAACGCACGTAGCTTCGGGCGAATATGGCCGAATTGAAATAACGTTTCAGCAACTTTATGAGACCGGTACCTTACCCTATCAATTAAAGAACAGGCTAATTGCGCAATCGCTTGACTTGGGTGGGGCCGAATGGAGTATCTATGGCGTAGGTCGGGGTTTTAGCAACAGCACGGGCGAAAGCCTTCCCAACTTCAGAGTAGAAATGCGCGGCTACAATTATCCTGAATTGGAAAAGCAGGCCGATTTGTTGGCAAAGGAACTTCTGGCTCATAAAAGAATTCAAAAAGTAAATACAAATGAGCGGTTAAGCTGGAATGAAAAATCGGTTGATGAGCTAACCCTTCAAATTGATCAACTATCGGTGGGCATGCAGGGTATTACTCCGCTTCAGGCAACCCGTGCGTTAACACAAAGCAGCCAAACCAATTACCCGGCTATCAGGCTGCCGTTTAAAAACGAGCCCTTACCAGTCTTTATACAACCCGCTGACGGAAACCAGTTTTCTACGTACCAACTCTTACATAATCAGTTTTGGGTAAATAACATAAGTTTTAGATTAGCAAACATGGCACAACTTACCAAACAGCGAACCGCCAATGCCATTCATAAAGAAGACAGGCAATACATTCGCCTGGTTGCGTTCGATTATTATGGCAGCTTCCAGTTTGGCGATAAATACCTGACCGAAGTTCTTGATAGGATTACTCCACAATTACCAGCCGGATACACGGCAAAAAAAACATCGTGGGGCTTTAATTGGAACAAAACCAAACGCCAATATAGTTTATTACTGCTACTGGTTGCAGGCATATTTATACTAAGCACCATTTTGTTCGAGGGCTTCAAATTTTCCTGGTATATCATATTATCCATACCCGCTTCTTACATCGGGTTATTTCTAAGCTTTGGCTGGTTTGATTTCTATTTTGACCAGGGCGGTTATGCCGCGTTTGTGTTGTTGGGTGGCCTGGTGGTAAACTCTACTATATTTATTGTTAATGATCTTGTGCAGCTAAAGCGAAGCAACAACCGTACAATACTTAAAATAGTTACACGCAAATTGAAACCAATTTTTCTTACAATACTTTCTACCTGTTTAGGGTTGGTGCCATTTTTAATTGGTGGGCAAACAGAAGTATTTTGGTTTGCATTGGCTGTTGGCAGTATAGGCGGGTTGTTAATATCTTTAGTCTTTACAACTCTACTTCTTCCAACCTTACTATTCAAAACCACAAAGCACTAATCCAAAGTTTTCTCATACTTCTACTGACATTCGTCAACACCAGGTTTTAAGAATATTTTTTTCTTTAACGCTCTGCCCTCTGGCATGAAATACAATAATTTCATCTTTTCATAACTAGTCCATTTGTAGTTACTAAGTCTCCATAACTGAACCAACTTTACAATCACACCAAAAAAAGTACCTTATCCCTTTAGTCAACACCGATTCTCATAGATTAGAGAAGAAACCCCAATTGGAGGCTAGAGCTAAAACTTACCTGTTGCAAGTTTCAAAGCAGTTCTTCCTACAAAATCCAAGTGCTGACTCAAAATCGCAACGCATTCGTTTAAATCGTTTGGCCTTAATTCTTTGTCTTTATTCAAACACCGACTTACTAACACTTTAAACTCGGAAGGTATTAATCGAAGGTCAGGAGCGTTGTTAACCGAATTATTTCTAATTATTTCCACTGAATCGCCTGAGAGTCGTGATCCGAAAGGACACTTGGCTGTTAATATGTGATAAAGCAACACACCTATCGACCAAATTTCTGATCTCAAATCATAATCATAAAACTTATTTACACATGGATCTAAATATTCAGGGTTTGCTAATAAAATTTGATTTTCATCGCAAGGTCTATAGAAGTTTATATCTGAAATTTTGGGGTAATGATAAAAGGGTGACTTTACCATCAATATATTACTTATGCATACATCTCTATGAAGTATGCTATTACCATGAAGACACTTAAAGCCATTCAATATCTGAAATATCAAAAGCTTTATTCTATAGTAAGATAGGTTCCGCTGCGTCAAAAATTTGAACAAGTCAACACCATTTACTTTTTCCATGACAACCCTAAAGCTTCTTTCGGAAATCTGCTGAATGGATTCATATTTTACTATAAACAGGTTTTTACCAGAAACTTTAACAATCCGACACATCTCATCTGGGTCAAGGCTTGTCTCAACAGGCATCTCCTCAATTTTTTCTATAAAAAATTGGTCAAATTCATTAAAATAAATAATTGGCCTCTGGCCTGTATTACAACTCACTACTAATAATTAATTTTAGTTGATCAATTTGCTGTTTTTTATTTTTCGCAGAGACACTTCCTTCTTTTATAACTTGAAAAGACTTATCCATTAAAAAATAAGTTGGATAATCAATAGATATCTCAACTTGATGATATAGATAACTTGAATCATAAAAAGTTCTTTCTTTAAGAATATCACCAAATTGATACTTCGCCAACCTCATATTATCAGCCAGAACTATTAAACATACTGACAAATTCTTATTCTCCTTTCTAATGATTTCCAAAGTACTTTCAACACAAGAACCGCAGGCATTTTGGGGTATTATTAAATATAATTTATAAACTTGAGGGATGCCAAGCTTTGTGATATACGTGTTAATTGCTGGTTCCTTAGTATGTTTGCATGAACATAACTCCATTATAGTGATAAGAGTCAATATCCATCTATGGCAACAGCGCTGGTTCATAAATAGTAAAGGAAAGTACGTTCTCGCCAATTAAACTATTACTCCTGTTATGGTTTGAAATGTAAAGGCCCGCCTCACCTACAAACCAGGTTGTATATAAATGCCTCTTTGTAGGAAGAAGAGTTTCTCCGACAATTTTAAAATTTTCGTCTAAAACTATTACAGATAGCTGTTTATCTTTTAAGTGATTTCTTTGATTCTGAACATTAACCAAATCAATTGGGTGAACGGCCAATCTATAATAAAGCTTCCTGTACCGATCATATTTTATTCCTGAATAATATCCGGTTAACATTTGATGGTCATCAGCATTATCTAAATTTTGTAAAGGGATTGCTTCATCAAAGTAAGAACTTCCTGCAAAATAAGATCGATTAATGTCGTGGTAATTAGTCTCGTAAATCAGATTATCAGCTCCAAAGGAGTAAAGAATATTATTCGTTGCAGTCTTTGTCCTATCAATTTTTAGGAATAGGTTGCCAAACATTCGCTTTCTGTAAGTTTCTGGGTAATTGTAATTCAACGAAACCTCCTTACTCCTTAAGTTTAAAGTCAAATTTACATTACCACTCTCAAATGTGACCTTCTTCTTATAGCCCGTTTCCGGAACTGCAAATATATGAAGTTGATCTTCCAGTAAAATTGCTGGGCTAGTGCTATATATCCCAGCCATGGATGAACTCTTTATTTCCGCAGTACTATTTAGCCATTGGTACTTATCCAAAACCTTACCCTCATTATTTATAAGATAAATTGAATAGTGAAACGGGCTTAACACATATAATGAATCAAAATTCTTTACAAATACCCCCCTGCTCTTGCCAATACCATTTGGCCCTTCCGTCTCTAACAAAACCTCACGAGTAATTTTGTTATGTTTAAAATCATAAAATTGAATAGATGGCTTGTTTCTATTCTCAACTACTAAAAAATCCTGATCATCCGTCTCAAAAATATCCAAGTAACTTACTCGAAATGATGTTGTTGAATCCAATTCAAATTCCCTAATACCTGCTTCAACTAGTCCAACAGTGAATTCAGAATTTAATCTCTCGGATTGTTTAGGTTTTATACATCCATCAATAAAAAAAACAAAAAAACATAAATATATCGTGCACCTCATATCTAAACGGTTTACTGTTTCAAACCACATTATGATAAGTTCATAATGTGGTTTCTATACAGGCAAGTTTTGTAAAATTACTGTACCTTGGGTTTCACGATGATTGTTTGCAAGCAATTCTCGGTAGTTGGCCAACAATCTCCATATTCAGGGTACCACTTTCTCAAGTAACAACAACCTCCCGATTGCGCTTCCGCTTCCTTACCTGAACAAAAAACAGCCACGCAAAGAACTAATAAACTCAGCAATGAACCTGCCTCACTAATTAACTTTTTCATAAGCTTAAAATTTAATCCTGCCATACCGTATAGTATTACTTAAAAGTAGCTTACGCAAGTCATTCAAATTGTTGAAAGGTTGTACGTCTGTTGCCTGAGTAAGATAAAGAAAAGAAAAGAAAAGTGGCTCAAACAAGCTTAAAACTTAATCGGGCTTAAATTTTAACCTGTTAGTGCATGTAAGTAATTGAGTGAGTTTTAAAAAATTAATCTTTTCGTAAAGTCAATCCGACTTTTATTAAACTGGTAAATCGTACGACAACAAAACGCTGTCCTCATCAAATGCAATAGCATATATTTTCTTTCTTTGTTCATCAATAACAAATTCAGAAATTTCAGCATCAAGTTCAAGAACCGAAATAAGTCTGCCTTCAAAATCAAACAAATAAATATACCGGCTCAAATAAGCATCGGCTTCTTTATATAGTTTATGCAGCCTCAAAAAAGCATAGTACCTGGACGTTATTTGCGGGCTTGAATATCCACACCTGCATTCCAAACAAGGTGCCCCTTGCCCACCGCTGTTAATTACATAAGCCGGGGGAAAATTCTGATCGGGTCCTATTATTCGTTTCAAACGCTGGCCACTTTTATAATCGTATATCTCTATAAGATCAACATTATGGTGGGCCACAATAAAGAAATTGTTAGATGGCAAAGTGCTTATGGAAGATGAGTATATGTTGCCCAGTACCTGAGCGTAGAAAGGCACCTGAGCCATATCATGCGCTTCTCCTGTCTTTTCCAAAGGTGGATACTCGCCAAACTGGTGTCCGGTAAATCCAAAATTACGATCTAAAAAAGAAAATCGGCCTTTAATGCCCGGTACGGAATAGGCTATGAAGGATGTATCTGATGCATTAACTATCCGAAGTGGTTTTTCATAATCGTCAGATATTATTCTCTTTGAATAGACTGGCTGCACAAGGCTATCTGTTATTAACTTATTCAAATCAGCCTCCAACAAGCGCAAGCTTTGTAGGTCATAAAAATATATTCTTCCATCATTTCCACCTACAATGCTTGACACCGCTGATAACTCGCTGGGACCATTCCCTTTAGGGATTATTGATCTGAGGTACCTGTCATTAATCAAATCATAAATTGCAACCATTCCTTTATCGCGCTTTAGATCCGTAATAAACAAGTACTCATCAATTTACTTTATTCGTATAGGAAGACGAAAGTCTGATACTTCCTTCTTTTGAGACTTTAGTTTTACAGGTACCATACTTTCAGAAAAAAGTATTAATCCGTTGCTTTCGTCATTTACCTCCATTTCGGTTTTGCTACTACAATTCGAAAACTGCGTAAGCATTATACTTGAGAAAATGAAAAATATTAATCTGTACATAATCTGCAACTCATTTCTATAAAAAAAGCTCGTCAAAATCAAATACATGGAGTATTACCTCATCCGAATGCCCGAAAATCCAGTCGATCACCATGGAAATTAGGGATGATAGAATGCCCTTTGTTCCAACCTCCTCCTTTACCTATTCAATCCCGTTCTTATATCCCTCAAGCACAACAATTTCTTCCCGGCAACCGGGCACTCCATTGCAATTACAACACCACCATGTGAGTGTACACGTTCCCTGGTTACCCTGGCAATGATCAGCGTAGGCTTTCTGTGCTACAAGTAATCCACTGGTTAGCATCGCACTAAAACCTAATCCTAAAAAGAATTTCCTTTTCATAAGCTTAAAATTTAATCCTGCTATACCGTATAGCATTACCTAAAAGTAGTCTACGTAAACCATTCAAATTGTTGAAAAGTTGTATGTCTGTTGCCTGAGTAAGATAAAGAAAAGAAAAGAAAAGAAAAGAAAAATGGCCCAAACAAGCTTAAAACTTAATCGGGATTAAACTTCAAATTGCCCCAGGCATGTAAGTTCTTGTACTAAGATATTCCATCTGTTTTGGTTGCATAAAGTATGCAGGCTTACCGCACCTTGCTTTCGCCCACGATGAAAATTCTTCTCCAACGTGCACGATAGCGTTGACAACAGGTTAGTCTCAAAATCGTTAGTAGTAAGCTTGCGCACACTTGTGTGCTAAATACTTAGGCAAACACACTTTTATGCAAACGTTAACGACAAGGAGGGAAAGAGTTAATTTTAAAATTTGGTATCCTGCTACTAAAATTTTGAAGAAGCAATTTTGCGTAAACGAAAACAAGGTAGAAATTTTTGATTCATTATGTCATAACTCCCAATTAAGAAAGTTGTTTCTGTTTCTATTCTCACAATCTTTTTAGTTATAGGGTTATAGAAAGACTCGCCTGCCAACTCGCAAATTTGGTACTTCAAATCCTCTGACAATCTATTTAAAACCGTATTCCAATAATACCTAAACGCTACTTTTGCAATTGTGAAGTCTTTATCATAAATAGTAATTACTATAAAATTTTCATTAAAGCTTTTATTTATACATTTTATTCGGGTAAACGAAGGTTGTAGGTCGAGAGTATCTTTAACATATTCAAAATAATAGTCATCTAAGTTATCCACATTAAATACTGCTGCTTGTGTTTTCATGTAATCAAAGTATAACGTTCCATTTATCCTATCAATAATGGGTAGATATAATTCTTTAATTTTAAGTGTATCGATACAGTTGCCCAGCGCTTTACCAATTAATTCCTTCTGATCAACAATCCACCTATCCTTAAATGTCATCGCAGAATAATCCATGATTCCATTTTTCATATTATTTACAGCGGTAACAAATAATTGCTTAGGAGTTAAAGGATGAACAGTTATCCCGTTCAGCCAGGTGATTGATTCTTCCAAATGAACAATACCATCTAAATGGTATATTACATTATAAGGCAAAATTACATCCTTATATGAAACATGAGTAAAAAAAATCGTGTCGCTTACACTTAAAAGATTAACATTAAAACTACCATCTGTTAACGAAACATCAAGCAATTTTAATCCATTAGTATAAATGTGCACATCAGATATAGGGTTATCGCGATTATCAAGAACGTAACCTTTGGTTAGAGCTAAATCCTGGCCTTGCATATTAACACACCCTGAAAGGAATAAAATATGAAGAGAAATATCTCTTAAGATTTTACTTACTGGTAAACTTGTAAACATGCCAGGTGCTCAAGTTTTCATTTCGAATTATGTCAGGGTGAGTTGGGGATAAGAATAGTCCTTCTTCCGTAACAAACCAATGATGTATCCTATAGGTCTTGGTGGGGAGTAATGATTCGTAAACAACATTAAATTCTTCATCAAAAACCATTAACACCAAATCTTTGTCTTTTGCTGATGGAGCTATTGGAGAGCTTACTGTGGCAGGCAGCCAATGCAGCCGATAATATAGTTTACGAAATTTATCGGGAAGTACCTGAAAATAGTGCGGGTTCGCGATGGCATGTTTTTGCCAATCCAAATTATCCTGATTGTTGTAAACATCAAATGTGGTTGCCAAAGGATTGGCAGTTGTGCTGTTTCCTCCGTAGGCAGTAGTTTTACCTGACTCTAAATCATATACATAGATATTGGACTCGTAAAGAAAATTATAGGTGATTTTGTTATCATAAACATTCTCTTTAGAGAGATATGCCAGGTGCCCAACATTAGCATTGTTATCAACGAAATATTTTGAGTATCTAATGGGTATTGATGTAAACTCCCCAGAAGGCAAATTAAACTCAGAAACAATGTTTCGATCAGATCGCAAGGATGGAGGGTCAATTACATTATAGAAAAGTATCGATTTCCTTTCTTTGAGGTATTCCAAGTTAAAATAAAAATCTGCCACAGGTTCTCCGTAATAATCAATAAGGTCATTATCTATAAGGTTAAATTTTGATCTAACTATTCCTGATGAATCAATGACCTTCAATTGAGCTCTGGAATAGACGAATATAGAATCCCAATTATAAAAATCGAAACTTAGTACCTCATTTATAGCGCCTATTCCATCCTGAGTCAGGAACAATCTTTTAATTAATTTCCGTTTACCAAAACTAAAAAAATCTAATGTATGGACATTCACGTTATAGCCAACAAAGATATTATCATCGTTCAAATCATCTTTAAACTTATCATAAATAAAATAAGGGTTCATAGATAAAGAGTCTATCCCAATCTCCAGGCTATCTAAAGATACCTGAAACGCCTTACCCTTTAAAGATTCCAGGTAGTAGTTTTCTCTTTTCAACGAACAACTTACCGAAATTAACAGAGCAAAAGAAAAGAAAAAACAACTTAACAGTTTCATGGCATTGTTAATTGTAAGAAAATGGATATTGGCAAATAATAAATACCCTAACCCTTGGTAAGGTAGGTAGTATTATAATACAGGTGGGCAGCAACCTGTACAGGAGTTACCTGTTCCAGTTGCACATGTATCCCAACAATAACAGGTACTTGACCACTTGTACTTACAAACCAGTTGGCAAGCAGCATTCGATTTTAAAGGTTGAGTAAGTGCTAAAACAGCCAAAAAAGTTAACCCAAGAACTACAGTCTTTCTCATGATTTTATACTTTAAAGTTCTGCTCTCTATAGCATTAGCCAAAAGTAAACAGTACCAATCAACATTATAAAGCTAATTTCACCCAGATAACCCTTGTGTAAGTTAAAGAAAGAAAGAAAAGAAAAGAAAAGAAAAAAAAGAAAAGAAAAACAGCATAGCAGCCTGAACGGGCACATTTCTATTTCCATTAACCGGATATATGCGTGTATGTTTTGGTGAGTTTT
>DEIA01000026.1 GCA_002352225.1 Flammeovirgaceae bacterium UBA2786 | reverse complement strand
GAACGACTTTTGAGACAGCCTCGGTTGGAGCATCAGATCGCTACCAAATCCTTCTCTTTACAAATGAATCACTTCGCCATACGCTGCCGCTGCAGCTTCCATTATGGCTTCGCTCATAGTTGGGTGAGGGTGGATTGACTTGATAATTTCATGACCTGTTGTTTCCAGATTACGGGCTACCACAACCTCGGCTATCATTTCGGTTACGTTGGCTCCAATAAAGTGTGCCCCTAACCACTCGCCATACTTGGCATCAAAAATTACTTTTACAAAACCATCAGCCGCACCGGCCGCTTTTGCCTTGCCCGATGCCGAGAATGGAAACTTACCCACTTTAATTTCATAGCCGGCTTTTTTGGCGGCTTCTTCGGTATAGCCCACCGAAGCAATTTCGGGGCTGCAATAGGTACAACCCGGAATGTTGTTGTAGTTAATCGGATACGGCTTTAACCCGGCAATGGCTTCCACACAAGTTATACCTTCAGCCGAAGCAACGTGCGCCAACGCAGGACCTTTCACAATATCGCCAATGGCATATACGCCAGCCACATTGGTTTTATAGAAGTCATCAACAATAACTTTTCCTTTGTCTGTTTTAACCCCTGTTTCTTCCAACCCGATACCCTCAATGTTGGTAGACACACCAACCGCAGAAAGTACGATGTCGGCTTCCAACTTTATTTCACCGTCTTTGGTTTTAACAGTAGCCACACACCCTTTGCCGGCAGTATCCACTTTTGTTACCTCTGCATTTGTATGTATAGCAATGCCCGCTTTCTTAAATGATTTTTCCAATTGCTTAGAAACCTCTTCATCTTCCACCGGAACAATACGGGGCAGAAACTCTACAATAGTTACTTCTGTTCCAAGTGTGCTGTAGAAATAGGCAAACTCAACACCAATAGCCCCTGAACCCACCACAATCATTTTCTTAGGTTGTGTTGGTAATACCATAGCCTCGCGATAGCCAATAATCTTTTTACCATCAATTTTTAATGCCGGCAACTCGCGCGAACGCGCTCCGGTTGCTACTATAATGTGCTTGGCTTCGTGATCTTCTTTCTTTCCATCGGCACCGGTTACTTCAACTTTACCACCTTTTTTAAGTTTGCCCGTTCCGGCAATGTGTTCGATTTTATTTTTCTTGAATAAAAACTGAATACCCTTACTCATACCCGTAGCCACATCGCGGCTACGCTTAACAATAGCAGCAAAATCTGCTTTGGCCCCTGTAGCCTCTATTCCATAATCTTTCGCATGCTTCAGGTATTCAAAAACCTGGGCGCTTTTCAATAAAGCTTTTGTTGGTATACAACCCCAGTTGAGACAGATTCCGCCTAGTTCGGCCTTCTCTACAACGCCTACCTTCATCCCTAATTGCGAAGCGCGGATTGCAGCAACATATCCACCCGGACCAGAACCAATTACGATAACATCATATTTTGCCATACATACGAAATTTAAATTCTTAAAATGCGGTCAAAGATACATTGCCGGGCGTTCTTTCAAAAGGGGGAATAACCCAAGGGTGTCCTTTTAAATTTTGTGATTAATTGTCAACTTTGGCTAAATGAATAACCGACTGAGCTTAGTTATTACTGCAGGATTTGTTCTCCTCATTATTGGTGGGTTTATGAAAACCCAAGATCTTGAATGGAGCGGCTTTGTTACCAGTTTTGGCACCGGTGTGCTTGCTATGGGAGTTATTCAATTCATTTATTTTCTCATTCAAAAGAGAAAAGATCAACAACCTAATTAACTACAATCCATGTCTTTACTTAAAGGAAAAACAGTTCTTGTTACCGGAGCATCAAAAGGAATAGGGCGATCTATTGCACTAAAATATGCCGAGCAAGGTGCCAACGTAGCCTTCACCTACTTATCCAGTGTGGAACAAGGGCTGGCGCTCGAGACTGAGCTGGCCTCTAAAGGAATAAAAGCGAAAGGTTATCGTTCCGATGCCTCGGACTTTGCACAAGCCGAAAAACTTATCAACGATGTTGTGGCTGAGTTTGGTTCGCTGGATATTCTGATAAACAATGCCGGCATTACACAAGATACTTTGTTGCTGCGCATGAGTGAAGAACAGTGGGATAAGGTTATTAATGTAAACCTCAAATCGTGTTTCAATACGGTAAAAGCCGCCACCAAACCCATGATGAAACAAAAGGGTGGCTCTATTATTAATATGACTTCGGTAGTAGGCCTTAAAGGCAATGCCGGGCAAGCCAACTACGCAGCATCTAAAGCCGGTATTATTGGATTTACTAAATCCGTTGCCCTGGAATTAGGCTCTCGCGGCATCCGTTCAAACGCAGTAGCCCCCGGATTTATTGAAACCGAGATGACGGCCGTGCTCGATCCTAAAACTGTTCAAAGCTGGCGCGATGCAATTCCTTTGAAACGCGGTGGCAGACCCGAAGACGTGGCTGATGCCTGCGTGTTTCTGGGTTCTGATCTTTCTACGTATATCACCGGGCAGGTAATTCAGGTTGATGGAGGAATGCTAACCTAACGGGTAATGCAGATGCGTATAAAACAAAAAGGATGGCAAAATCAGACCGGGATAGTTATTCTGGTCTGTATTTTTTTTATCTCGCTGGTCTGCGCTTTTACCTTTTTTGAACCCGAACCCTACCCACTTAAATACCCCGCAAACTTTGGTGGCCGGTTTACCATTCCTGAAGATAATCCTGTAACACGGGAAGGAGTTGCTTTGGGGCGAAAGTTGTTCTATGAAGAACTATTATCAGCAAACAATAAAATTTCCTGTGCTTCCTGCCACCAGCAAGCATTAGCCTTCAGCGATAACCGGCAATTTAGCATAGGTGTTGATGGTACACCTACCCGCAGAAATTCAATGTCGCTTTCAAATCTGCTTTGGGTAAAAAATTTTTTTTGGGATGGCCGCTCCACCAGTTTAGAAGCTCAGGCTGTTGTTCCATTAACTGATCCACACGAAATGGGGCAATCGCTGGAAGCCTCCAGTCGTAAACTAAATGCCTCTAAAAACTATCCTTCACTTTTCGAAAAAGCATTTGGAACACCCCACATCAATGCCGATCGGATTGTAAAAGCCCTGGCCCAGTTTGAACGTACCTTAATATCAGGTAATTCAAAATACGATCAGTACCTTACCGGGAGTTATCAGCCCACAGAATCGGAACGTAGAGGCATTCTGTTATTTTCGAGAGGGATGCGAATGGACACCAATCAGCGTGGTGGAAATTGCCTGCATTGCCATAGCATACCTAAAACCTTTTCAGAAACCTTTCACAACAATGGCCTGGACGAAGTGCCTTTGGATTTTGGCCGCGAAGACTTCACCGGAATGCAGGAAGACAGAGCAAGATTTCGGGTGCCAACATTGCGCAATATTGAAGTTACCGGACCTTATATGCATGATGGCCGCTTCAAAACATTACGCGAAGTGTTGGACCATTACAGCGATCACATTAAACCTAGTGCTACACTAAGCCCGTTTATTGCAGGAGTTACTGAACAACAGATTTACAGCCTGGCGCTAACACCAGAAGAAAAACAGGATATCGTTAACTTTATGCTGATGTTAACGGACACAGATTTTTTGAACAATCCGGAGTTTTCCGATCCGGAATATAAAACCAACAAACCTTAGCTATGAAATTATTACGCATACTGATCCTTGCTTTTATCTCGGTTGCATTACTGATGGGCCCATCTTACGCACAGGAATTTATTACCATTGAAGGAGAAGTAACCCGGGTTTTAAAGCTTTCGATAAAAGATTTGGAAAAATATCCTGTGGCAGAAATAAAAATAAAAGATCAAAAGGGAGAGGAACATGTGTATCGGGGAACGGCCCTTTCGGTTTTGTTGGATTCGGCCGGAGTTACACTTGGCCGCAACCTGCGTGGCGAAAACTTAACAAAGTATGTGTTGGTTACTGCCGTTGACAATTACCAGGTTGTTTACTCCCTTGCCGAAATAGATCCGGAATTCGCTTCAAATCTGGTTTTGTTAACTACCCATGTAGATGGAAAACCGCTTCCAAAAGGAGAAGGCCCGTTCAGGTTGGTAAATCAAATCGACAAAAGACATGCCCGGTGGATTCGGGAGATTCGATCAATTAAAGTGCTGTTTTCAAAGTAGCGCCAGAAATTAACTAACATCCGTCAGTAAAAAATTTTTTAACAATTTTTTTTGATTGTGTTTGGAAACTCTACCAAACCACTATACGTTTGTGTCATCATAGTCGGTGAGGCAATTGCTAAAACCGATTTATAAAGAAGCGTGGAGAGCACAGGCTCAGAGAAGCGCTAGCAACCGCCCCGAAAATCGGGGAAAATGGTGCTAAATCCTGCTCCCGGCAAGGTGCCGAGGAGAACTATAAACCGGTAAAGTAAAATGAAAAATCAACTTTCCATCCGCCAGGCGCGATCAGGATTTCAAAACCTGAAGCACTCACTCGATCAGTTTTTCAATCACATTCGTTTCACTATTGCGTTGATGTGCAATCCTTGCATTAAGGGTTGTATGTGTTGTTGCTGTTGAGGCTTGTTGGCCAGGCGTAGCGCTTCCAACAGCACACTAACCTAAGATTGTGCCCTGTGGCAGGCACGGTTACGGTTATGTTTCCATCCTCATTTCAATTATCAACCAATTAAAAAACGTTAAGTCATGTCTAATCTCAGATTTTCTATAAACTCAAAAAGCGAAACTCCTGCGCGTACCGAAATTGAAACGCGTGGATTCAAATTAATAGTAGATGAACCTGCCGAACTGGGTGGCACCAACCAGGCACCTAACCCGGTAGAATACATTCTTGCCGGTTATGCCGGTTGTATTAATGTAGTGGCGCACATTACTGCCAAAGAACTGAATATCGATTTGAAAGATCTTCAAATCAATATTGAAGGCGATTTGAACCCAGCCCGGTTATTTGGCACTTCTTTTACCGAACGGGCCGGCTATCAAAACCTCAACGTGTCATTAAAAACCAAGAGTAACATTAACGAGGCGCTAAAAACAAAATGGCTGCAGGAAATTGAAAACCGGTGCCCGGTAAATGACAACCTGCGCAACACCACCCCTATTAATTTTTCATTGAATTAAAATCATTATAAATTTTAAAACATTTGTTATGTCAACACCAAGATTCGAAACTCTTCAAATACATGCAGGCCAGGAAGCAGATCCTACAACCGGAGCCCGTGCTGTGCCTTTATATCAAACTACTTCTTACGTGTTCAAAAATTCAGAACATGGTGCCAACTTATTTGCACTAAAAGAGTTTGGTAACATTTACACACGCTTAATGAACCCCACTACCGATGTGTTTGAAAAACGCATTGCTGCATTGGAAGGTGGTGTGGCTGCATTGGCCGTTGCCTCTGGGCAGGCCGCTCAGTTTATTGCCCTTAATAACATATTGCAGGCTGGCGACAATTTTGTTTCCACCTCATTTCTTTATGGCGGAACGTACAACCAATTTAAAGTTGCATTTAAACGCCTGGGTATTGATGTGCGGTTTGCAGAAGGCGATACAGTAGAAGCATTTGAAAAACTGATCGACAAAAAAACCAAAGCACTTTACCTGGAAACTATAGGCAACCCGGGTTTCAACATCCCCGATTTTGAGGCGTTGGCCGCTTTGGCAAAAAAATATGACCTGCCCTTAATAGTTGACAATACATTTGGTGCCGGTGGTTATTTATTCCGTCCGTTAGAACATGGTGCCCATGTAGTGGTTGCGTCTGCTACCAAGTGGATTGGTGGTCATGGCACTTCTATAGGTGGTGTTATTGTAGATGGCGGTAACTACAATTGGAACAATGGTAAGTTTCCTCAATTCAGCGAACCTTCTGAGGGCTACCATGGCTTGAAGTTTGGCGATGTGTTTGGATTTAACAATCCTTTAGGCTTGCCAAACATTGCCTTCATCATTCGTGCGCGTGTAGAAGGCTTACGCGATTTTGGTTCGGCCATTAGTCCATTTAACTCATTCCTGTTTATTCAAGGCCTTGAAACATTATCGCTACGCGTACAGCGTTCAGTGGATAACGCCCTGGCCCTTGCACAATGGTTAGAGCAAAACCCTAACGTAGAAAGCGTAAACTATCCGGGGTTGCCATCCAGTACCTATCATAAGCTTGCCAAAAAATATTTGCGTAATGGCTTTGGTGCGGTATTGTCGTTTACGGTAAAAGGAACAAAAGAGAATGCAACCAAGCTGGTTGACAACCTTAAATTAGTTAGCCACCTGGCCAATGTGGGCGATGCCAAAACCCTTATCATTCAACCTTCGGCAACCACGCATCAGCAGCTTTCTACCGAAGAGCAGATTACTGCTGGTGTATTGCCTAATCTGTTGCGCATATCAGTAGGCATTGAACATATCGATGATATCAAGGCCGATTTGGAGCAGGCATTTGAAAAAGTATTTACAAGTGAATTAGTAGTTTAATGTTAAAGACCGATCAGATATTTCACTTTGCCAGTGAGTTCCTGTTGGAAACCGGGGGGATTCTCCCCGGTTTCCAATTAAAGTACACTACACTGGGCCAGCTTAATAAAGATCGCAGTAATGTGGTGTGGATATGCCATGCCCTTACAGGAAGCTCGGATTTTACCGATTGGTGGAAAGATTTATTCACCGAAGGAACTCCTTTCGATCCGCGCGATTATTTTATTATCTGTGCCAACATGCTGGGTGGATGTTATGGTTCAACCGGGCCGTTGTCTATCAATCCAAAAACAGGCAAGCCCTTTTATCATTCCTTTCCGGAAATAACTAACCGCGATGTGGTTAGGAGTTTCGATTTGCTCAGGCAACACCTGGGTATTTCAAAAATTCATACGTTGCTGGGTGGCTCGTTAGGGGGGCAACAGGTATTAGAGTGGGCCATCGTTCAGCCGCAGGTATTTGAAAGAATTATTCCTATTGCAACAAACGCATTCCATTCGCCATGGGGCATAGCCATTAATGAAGCCCAACGCATGGCTATTGCAGCCGATAGCACATGGAAAGAAGATGATGCCCGTGCCGGTGCAGAGGGAATGAAAACGGCACGGGCTATTGGTATGATTTCGTTTCGCACATACAATACCTTTCTGCAAACGCAAAGCGAAAAGACAAGCGATAAAACGGATGATTTCCGGGCTGCTTCTTATCAACGGTATCAGGGGCATAAGTTAGCTAACCGGTTTAATGCATTCTCTTATTGGACTCTTACCAAAATGATGGATAGTCATAATGTGGGGCGCAACCGGCAAAGTGTAGAACATGCATTGGCAGCCATAACGGCCCGCACCTGGGTAATTGGCATTGATACTGATTTATTGTTTCCTATTCGGGAACAGGAGTTTCTTGCGCGGAATATTACAGGAGCAAAACTTGATACGCTAACCTCGCTGCACGGACACGATGGTTTTTTAGTGGAGTTCGATCAGTTTAAACAGAGTGTTAGAAAATTTTTAAAAGCAGAAATAAAGAAAGAAACATTAGTATGAAAAAGAATTTGAAATTGGGTGTATTCGGGTTTGGCTGCGTAGGGCAAGGGCTTTATCATGTGTTGAATGAAACCCACGGAGTAAAAGCAGAAATTAAAAAGTTTTGTGTAAAGAATCGTAACAAGGCGCGCATCATAGACGCATCATACTTTACTTACAACGCAGATGATATTCTGAACGACCCCGAAATAGATGTGGTGGTAGAACTGATTGACGATGCCAACGCTGCGTTTGAGATTGTAAAAAAGGCAGTTGAAAACGGAAAGCATGTAGTAACCGCCAATAAAAAAATGCTGGCCGAACACCTGGAAGAAATTTACGAACTTCAAAAAACCTACGATCGTTCCATTTTATACGAAGGTGCAGTATGCGGCAGTATTCCAATTCTTCGCAATCTGGAAGAATATTATGACAATGATTTAATCACCAGCATAGAGGGCATATTCAACGGCTCAACAAACTATATTCTTACCAAAGTTTTTGAGGAAAGAAAGAATTATGCCGAAGCGTTGAAGGCTGCTCAGGAACTTGGCTTTGCCGAAACCGATCCGTCACTGGATGTAAAAGGGTATGATCCTAAATTCAAATTGGCTATTGCTATTACCCATACCTTCGGTGTTTTTGTTCGCCCCGAAAACATTATCAACATCGGTATTGATAAAATATCCGCTACCGACTTGAAATACGCACGCGAAAACAACCTTACCATCAAACTGGTTGCCCGTTCGTACAAAATCCGCGATGAGATTTTCGGGTTTGTTGCCCCGCAATACATTCCAACCGATAACATGCTGGCATCGGTACGCAACGAATACAATGCTGTTTTAGTAGAGGGCGCTTTCGCTGAAAAGCAGGTGTTTATTGGTAAGGGTGCGGGCAGCTACCCTACCGGCTCGGCTGTGTTATCCGATATCTCGGCCCTTACCTTTAACTATCGCTACGAATACAAAAAAATAGCCCAAAACGATGGGCTGCCATTTTCGAATAACGTGCTGGTAGATGCAGTGGTTAGTTTTCCGCAAGGCAATCTTATTACTCCGCAAGACTTTGAAACCTTTAAGGGCGGCTACCAGGGTGGCGGGTTTCAAAACCTGCATGGCAGTGTGCCTTTAGAAAAGCTAAAAGAATGGGCCGGGTGGGATAATGTAAGCGTAATTCTGGCGCCTGAAATTAACCTGAAAGCCGTTCCTGCTTCTGAATTGGTTGAGCGGTTAACCGCTTAGGTAATCGGTCTTTTCTAATAAACTGGCAATCATACTATTGCCAGTTTATTTTTTATGGCATTTCGTATTCATATCATGGGCGATTTTCACTTCCCTTCCTATATTTGTAGCCCAAGGTAAATCGATCTAATTCCATGTTAATCTTCATTTCTATTGTTGCCTTCACCGTAGTAATTCTATTACTGGTGGGGCTGCTGATTTTCGCCCAGAAAAAGTTAGTGCAATCCGGACCAGTTAAAATTCTTATAAATGGCGAAAAGACCATTACCGTTTCTGCCGGAAGTTCTTTGTTAAGTACCCTGGCCAACGAGAAAATATTTCTTCCTTCGGCTTGCGGAGGTGGCGGAACCTGCGCCATGTGCAAATGTGTGGTAGAATCGGGTGGTGGTGATGTATTACCAACCGAAGTGGGTCACCTATCCCGTAAGGAACAAAAAGAACATGTGCGCCTGGGTTGCCAGGTAAAGGTGAAGCAAGACCTCACCATCCGCATTCCGGAAGAGATTTTTGGAATTAAGAAGTGGGAATGCGAGGTAGTGAGCAATTACAACGTATCTACTTTTATTAAGGAGTTTGTAGTAAAGCTGCCTCCGGGCGAAACGCTGAAGTTTGAAGCCGGTGGGTACATTCAGATTGATGTGCCAACTCTAACGGTCGACTTTAAAACTATGGACATCACTCCGCACCCGGAATTAGGTCATAAGCCCGATGTATTTCAGGGCGATTGGGATAAGTTTAAGTTGTGGGGGTTGAAGATGAAGAACGATGAGCCCATCTTCCGCGCCTATTCTATGGCCAATCACCCGGCAGAAGGAAACATTGTGATGTTGAACATTCGTATTGCTACGCCACCGTGGGATCGGGCCAATAACAAGTGGATGGATGTAAATCCGGGTATTTGTTCATCATACGTATTCTCGCGCAAGCCTGGCGATAAGGTAACCATTTCGGGCCCTTACGGTGAATTCCACATCAATAAGACACAGCGTGAAATGATTTATATTGGTGGTGGTGCCGGCATGGCCCCGCTGCGTGCTCAGATATTCCACTTGTTCCATACCGAAAAAACCAACCGCAAAGTTTCATACTGGTATGGTGGCCGTTCAAAAAAGGAGTTGTTCTATGTAGAACACTTCCGCAAGATTGAACAGAACTTCCCCAACTTCCAGTTTAACATTGGCTTATCTGAGCCTCTTCCTGAAGACAACTGGAAAGTGAAAAAAAGTTTAGATGATAAAGAGGCTGATGGATACATCGGTTTCATCCACAAATGTTTGTACGACAATTACCTGTCGAAACATAACGCTCCGGAAGATGTTGAGTTCTATTTGTGCGGCCCGCCTATGATGAACGCAGCCGTTTTAAAAATGCTTGATGACATGGGCATTCCCAAAGAGAATGTTCGCTTTGACGATTTTGGGGGATAAATCCATACTTTCTGACAAGAAACTTAAGCCCTGCAAAATGCGGGGCTTTTTTTTTACTTTTGACTTATGTCTGTTGAGGAAATAAAAAGAATTGCTGAGCCCATACTTAGAAAGCATGGTGTAACCAAGGCCGCAATCTTTGGTTCGATGGCCTCGCAAACTTATACGGATGAAAGTGATGTTGATATTTTGATAGAACTGGATGAATCATACAGTATGCTTGATATTGTTAGAATCAAGTTCGAATTGGAAGATGCATTAGGCCGAAAGGTGGATCTTGTTGAATATCAAGCCATAAAACCAGCACTAAAAAAATATATTTTAGATAATCCAGTCCCAATTTATGGGTAAGCGTGATCCGCTATTGCTGCTTGACGATATTCTTGAATCAGTTCAAAAGATTGAACAGTACATAAAAGGGTTAACTGAAAGCCAGTTCGCTTCTAATTTCGAAAAACAAAATGCTGTGTTTCGAAGATTCGAGATTATTGGGGAAGCTATAAAAAATTTGTCACCGGACATTCGTAAAAAACATCCACACATACCATGGAAAGATATTGCAGGATTACGGGACATTTTAATTCATAATTATTTCGGCTTATTTCCTGGGCGTATCTGGAAAATCATTTTAAACGATCTCCCCGCTTTTAAAAGGCAAGTGGAAGAAATTAGAAACACTTTAAGTCAATAAGAATGGATCTCACCCTCTTTTTCTCACCCATCGATGATGGAATTTATGGTAAGCCGTATCCTATAAACTCATTTTTCAAAAGCATCCGGGTATATGGCGAAAAGATGCCCGACTTTAAAGATGCTCATATTGCCATTATTGGAGTAAAGGAAGATCGGGGCACCACCAGCAATTCGGGTTGTGCCCATGGCCCCGATGAAATACGCAAAAAGTTGTATCAGTTAAAAAAGGGAACGGGCACGTATCGCATTGTAGATCTTGGTAACCTGAAACCCGGTATCGATCTGGACGAAACCTATGTTCGCATTAGTGAAGTGTGCCGGATATTGTTAGAAAATAATGTACTACCCTTAATTCTGGGAGGATCTCACGACCTTGATTATGGTCAGTACAGAGGATATGAAGAAATGGAGAAACTGGTGAGTTTACTCAACATCGATGCCTTTCTTGATCTGGATGATCATCGTGAAGCAGAAAAATCAAATCAACACATTCACAAAATTCTGCTGCACGAACCCAACTATCTATTGAGCTATACACATCTGGCCCATCAGCTCTATCTGATTGATCCGGCCTCGGTAAATATTTTGGAAAAACTTTACTTCGAAGCTTTCCGCATCGGACAAATGCGCACCAACCTTGCCGAAATGGAACCTGCCATTCGTAATGCAGACCTTATGAGTTTTGATATTACTGCCATACGCTCGTCCGATGCTCCGGGTAATGCTAATGCCCAACCCTTTGGGTTAACTGGCGAAGAAGCCTGCCAGCTTTGTTGGTATGCCGGCATGAATGAGAAGTTAAGTTCGGCAGGATTTTATGAATACAATCCGGAAAAAGATGATGACAACAAAAAAACAGCATCAGTAATTGCAACTATGGTCTGGTATTTTGTTGAAGGTTTTTACCACCGTAAACACGACACCAACTTTAAGAGCAATGATTTTTTAAAGTATGTGGTGTCTATGGCAGCCGAGCCCGAAACCATCACCTTCTTTAAAAGTAAAGTCACTGAAAAATGGTGGATGGAGGTTGCCTACCATCAACCCGGGGCACGCTATGCACGCAACAGCATAGTACCATGCAGCTACTCCGACTATCAAACCGCTACAAAAGGTGATGTACCCGAGCGTTATATAACAACACTGGCAAAGTTTAGCTAAGCAGGTTTTACGCTCTTTTCTTCACCAACTGGGTTACCAGTGTCCCTACGGCAAGCAAAGAGACAATTCCTACAAACATCAGATTTCCGGAATCCAAATCAAACGCACTCACAATTGCCTTATCTACGTTGTTGAGCCCAATAAAAAGTGTGAGAACAAAAATCAAAAGTAATACACCGTTATACCACCACCTGTGTTGGTGCTGAACGGGCACAAGGTTTTTATCATTCACCAATAAAATCAAAAACCAGGTAAGGAGCGGCAACACAAGACCATTTAATGCCTGTACTGTTAAAATAACGGGTATCGGTTTTACTTGGCTGATTCCAAAAATAAAACCGGTTAGCAAAACCAATATCCAAACTAATCGTATTACACTATTTTTTTTTGTGCCCAACACAGTACCTGCAATAAGCGATGCTGCGTATGGCGAAGTGATGGCCGATGAAAATCCCGCGGCAAACAATCCAACACCTAACGCATAAGCACCCCAAATGCCTACATCATTTTGTAGTGTTTCTGCTAATGTCCCAAACGAAGTGAATGATCCGGCTACTGTTCCGGCCAATAATATGCATGCCGTTATAATACCTCCAATCAAAACCGAAACAATCAAACCAATCCGCATAAGCGGAATGGTACTTCCTTTACTGATGGCCGATCCGATAAAAATATTATATGGCACAATGGTGGTACCCACAAGGCCAAGTGCAATCCATTCGCTGCCCGCAGGTAAAGAAGGAATAAGCGAGGCTTTGATTAACTCACCCGCACTAAATTGAACACGCCATGCCAGCACCGCAAATGCAATAGCCATAATACCAACCAGCACCATCATTACATTTGAAATAAGTTTGCTGCCGCCCCGCCATAAAATCCAACCTGCTACAAGGGTAATTACAATTGTAAACAAGCGCACATCGCCCGGAAAAAGTAATGCAAGCCCCGAAACTGCTCCTAAAATATTTCCGGCTTCGTATGCTGCGCAGCCTAACAGTACGGGGAAAGCCACTAACCACTTTATCCAACCTAATCGAAATTTTTTGTCAATACACTCGCCAAAGGTTAGCCCGCTGCTAATAATTACCCTTGCCGAAACTTCTTGTAACATAATGCAGGCAATGGTTGCAAACACCACAGCCCATAACAAACTCAAATGAAATGAGGCACCTGCTGTAATGGCGGTAGTAATAGTACCCGGCCCTATAAATGCGGCCGAAATAACAGACCATAGTATTACGCTTTTAATTTTATCGGGGTTCATATCTCATAAAAATATGGGTTTGTTGTTCATTCTCCACATCACCAGGTATTGACTTTCCCTTCAGGTTGAATAATTGTATCTTGAACTATGGGAAACGAAAAAATAGCTCTTACTCTAATCCGCTTTGCGGCAGCTGGCAACATGCTCATTCATGGAATAGCGCGGATTGTAACCGATGGTGTAGCCCCATTCGATGGATTTTTGTCCGACCTTGGGTTTCCTCCTTATTCTGCATGGATAATTACGCTTTTTGAAGTTGGGGCTTCGTTGGTGTTACTGCTTAACCGTTGGGTTATTCCTATCAGTATCTTATTTATTCTTCAATTAATGATGGGAATAATTTTGGTGCACGGACGCGAGGGCTGGTTTGTGGTAGGGGCCGGAAGAAATGGAATTGAATACAGTGTGTTGCTGATCATTTGTTTTATCAGCATCACCTGGAGTGCGAGGACGAAAAATTGAATCTTATTTATTCATTCCAGGCAATACCCCCGAAAATGTAATGCCAAATGCATTAGCGGAATAGGGATTGTTATCTTGGTCAGTGTATTTCAGTGCGGTAAACGAAACACCTATTCCGTAATACGCAACCTCAAATACCGGCCCGGCATTGCTCTTAAATGTCATATTTCCTCCCAGGCCGTCTGAATTTAATTTAACCCCGCTGTGTGTAACAATGCCTGCACCCAATCTTAGTTTTGGAGTCGCCATAAAATTGGCAGTTAATTGCATAGGAACCCGGGTAAGCCGAATATGCACGTTATCTGCTTGAGTAGTTACATACTTATAACCAATTGATCCGCGAAGCAGAAATTTACTGGCTTTAGGAAACTGCACTTGTGCACCTATTGAAATTGACCCGCCCTGGCCTGCCCGTACCGCCTGTGTTTCTCCATTTGTAAAAAATACTTTTGCTACCTCATCCCCTCCAAATTCAAGTGCTCCGCCTACCAGAAACCGAACCGGTCTGTATTTAGGTTCGTCTTGAGCAACCGCATTTTCAAAAAGAGTTAAAACAAACACAATACCAAGTACAAGCTTTAAATTCATAAAAGGATTTATTGAGGCGCAATACTATTAAAATGTAGTCAAACACTCCGATCACTTTCGTTAATAAATTTCTACAACCCTCTTCTTTAATAGTTTTTGCATTTGCTTTGGCACCAGCAATAGAATTTCTTCTTTCAAAATTTTGATCAACTTGGTTTTCAAATGATCGCGGTGGGTTACCAGGCTCACTTCACGCACAGGGCTCGGTTCTTTCAGGCGTTTAACTAATTTCATCTGGGCCGGACTAAATTCCATAACTGCTAACTCCGGTAGAATAGTTAGTCCATCGCTCTTGTCAACCATCCGTTTAAGGGTTTCTATATTTCCTGTTTCATATTTAAAAGAAAGATTAGAATGCTTTCGCAACTCACACAGGTTAAGAATCTGCGAACGAAAGCAATGTCCTTCTTCGAGTAACCATAGCTGGCTCGGGTCTATATCGGTAGGCAGTACATATTTTTTATCTACCAGCGCGTTTTTCTTTGACACATAAACAAAAAGTTCTTCGTAAAAGAGAACATCTTCTTTAATAGACAAATCTTTAAGTGGTGTTACCACAATACCACAATCCAGCTTATTGTTCTTTAATTCCTGTACCACATCTTCGGTAATAATCTCGCGCACAACCAGATTAACCTTTGGATATTTCTCCCGTATATTTTTAAACAGTGAAGGCAGCAGATAGGGCGTCAGTGTTGGAATAATCCCGATGCGAATCTCGCCCGCCATGGTATCCTTCTGTTCCGCTATTATTTGCGGAACCACAGCTGCTTCACGTAGTATAACACGGGCCTGGGTAATAATCCTTGCCCCAATTTCAGTAGGGATAACCGGTTGTTTGGTGCGATCGAAAATTTTTACCCCCAGTTCTTCTTCCAGTTTTTGTATTTGCATACTCAGTGTGGGTTGAGTAACAAAACATTTTTCAGAAGCCAGCATGAAATGACGGTGGGTATCCAGCGCCACCACATATTCCAGTTGCGTTAAGGTCATAGATATAAACTATAAGATCATAAAAATAATCAATTTGATTTATGTTGTGCAGAACCGTAACCTTGTAGTTGCCGGGGCTTGGTAATATGACGCAGGTCATTGTACAAGCTACAGCCCCGACTTAGCATTACAGAGTCAATTGTTAAAAATATAAATCGACAATAAATCTTAAACACATGGAGCAAAACGGAACAAACGGTGAAGGCAAATGTCCTTTTACCGGAGCTATCAAACAAACCTCGGGCGGTGGAACACAAAACCAAAACTGGTGGCCTAACCAATTGAGGGTAAACATTCTTCGCCAGAATTCTTCCCTTTCCAACCCGATGGAAGAAAAATTCAATTACGCGGAAGAGTTCAAAAAACTTGACCTCGCGGCTGTAAAAAAAGACCTTACAGCAGTAATGACCGATTCGCAGGACTGGTGGCCGGCTGACTACGGGCATTATGGTCCATTGTTTATTCGAATGGC
>DEIA01000049.1 GCA_002352225.1 Flammeovirgaceae bacterium UBA2786 | reverse complement strand
ATTAGCCTGGCTAAGTGCCGATAGCTACTGGACATGCGCACTTTATTTTTCTACCATTTCGTTTTTAGCTGCATGGACATTGTTTTCTGTTATTATCAGATTTTTTGAAAATGCTAAACCAGCAGCAGCGTTGGCATTTTTATTTTTCCCATCGGTTGTATTCTGGAGCTCGGGATTAGTAAAAGAAACACTGGCGCTTGCCGGTATTTTTTGGTTAAGTTCAGTCATCCTCAGGCATATAAAAAGCGAAAGCATTACTATTGGTCAGGTAGTAATCAGTTTTATTGCGTTATGGATAGCGTGGAACCTGAAGTATTACTGGGCTGCTTTGTTTGTGGCCGTGTCGGTAACTACCTTAATAATACACTGGCTTCAGAAAGTTGAAATGATTAAGACTAACCGGCTGTGGGCCTGGAGTCTTTTATTCGTGATACTATTTGCTGTGGCCAGTCAGGTTCACCCTAATTTTTACTTCAGCCGGTTTTTAGATGTGGTGGTTACCAATCACAATGCCTTTGTTAAAATCTCAAAGCCAGAAGGACTTATTCATTTTTACAACCTTCAACCAGAATGGTGGAGTATGGTAATTAATTCACCATTGGCATTGGTGTCGGGTTTATTCCGGCCCTGGTTAGGTGAGGCAAATGGATTTACAGGCTATTTGGCGGCCACAGAAAATCTGTTCTTAGTAATATTATTGGGGGGCTTGTTTTTTCGCAAGTCATGGAAAGTAAATAACCCGGTATTACTACTTGCCATACTGGTTTACGTGTTAATCTTATGTGTGTTAATGGCACTCAGTACACCTAACTTTGGCACACTGTCGCGGTACAGGATCGGATTTCTGCCGTTTTTTGTATTTGTTATAGCGTACGGAAATCCTTTAATAAATTTTTTAAAGAAGAGACTGCATTTTTGAACAGGTAGATAGTCTGCAATCCATACCTTTGGGGCATGGAAAATCCGGTAATCATTTTTGGAGCCAATACTCTGGGTCGGGCGGCCCGCGAAATCTTTGAAACAAACGAAGTGGTAGTCTATGGCTATCTGGACGACAACAAAAAGCTACACAATACCCAGGTAGATGAAATAACCATATTAGGCGATACCGATAACGATGGCTTTTTGAAACTGATTGGAAAAAAGTGTGAAGCCTTTGTAGCGGTTGATGATAACAAGCTGCGTAAATCGATTGTAAAAACGATACAAGAGGTACGGCACGTGCAACCCGTTAACGCTATTCATGCCAAGGCAACTATTTCTGAGAAGGCTACAATTGGGCATGGGAATTTTATTGACTTTAATGCTTACCTCGCTCCGGGGTCAAAAATTGGAAGCCATTGCCTCATTCATGCAAAAGCATTTATCGGAGTTGAAACCAATGTAGGAGACTTTGTACAGGTAGGTGCGGGAAGTAATATCAACCCGGGTGTTACCATAGAAGACGAGGTATTTATTGGTTCAGGAGTAACTATTGTTTCGGGTGTAACGGTTGGTAAAGGTGCGCGCATTGGTGCAGGCTCTGTTGTGGTGGCTCCGGTTAAAGCCGGTGAAACGGTATTTGGTAATCCCGCCAAGGCAATTAATTAATTCAAAATTCTTACATAGGCCCGAATCCTGAGTTTTAAATCCGGACTTTTGAATTACCTATGAAAATTTCCGATACCGATTTAATCCTGAACCCCGATGGTAGCATTTACCATCTAAACCTGCTGCCTAAAAATATTTCTGATACGGTTATTGCCGTGGGCGATCCCGGCCGGGTGTATAGGGTAAGCCAGTTTTTTGACGAAGTTGAGTTTGAAATGAACAAGCGTGAGTTCATTACCCATGTAGGTAAATACAAAGGCAAGCGAATTACCGTAATCAGTACAGGCATTGGCCCGGATAATGTGGAGATTTTTTTTAATGAGCTGGATGCCCTGGTTAATATCGATTTGAAAACCCGTGAACCTAAAGCCCGTAAGCGAAAACTAAAAATAATACGAATTGGTACATCGGGAGCATTGCAGGAAGATATTCCGGTGGGTACGCATTTACTTTCCGATTATGCAGTGGGTTTGGATAACCTGATGAATTTTTATGATCTACCCATGGACGATTTTGAAACCGGACTTGCGCATGATATTCAGAAAAAAACCGGCCTGCCGTTTATGCCTTATGTGGTGCGCGGCTCAGAAACATTGCGTAATCAGTTTGAAAATGAAATGCAGGTTGGGAATACGGTAACCTGCCCGGGATTTTATGCTCCGCAAGGTCGTGAGTTACGTTTGCCTATTCGTTTTCCACAGTTGCTCGAAGACTTAAACTATTACCACAAAGGTGAGTTCTGGCTTACCAACTTCGAAATGGAAACTTCGGCATATTATGCCTTTGGTAGATTATTGGGCCACGAAGTGCTAAGCGCCAATGCCATTATCGCCAACCGGATCAAAAATAAGTTTGCCAAGGATCCGAATAAAGTAGTGGAGAGTTTGATTAAAAAAGTATTGGATAGGATTTGAGACTACCCAATTTTTTCAAATAAGTTATCTCGTAGAACTCATACTTTCCATGCGCACAATGTGCTTGCTGGCTGTATAGGTATCGGAATTGTAAAAGCCCGATAGAATGCGGTGTGCAATTTGCTCCACAATCAGTTCGTCATCAGTCTTTCCTTCCTTGCCGCGCCAGAAAACCCGTTGCGGGTGGCGCCTCATTTCTTCCACATACGATTTAGCATGGTTAAATTGGTCGCTTGTAAAGGTGATGGTAAAACAGGTTTTAACTTTTTGAGTTTCCATATAAGAGCCAGGTTTTGTTCAAAGCTTTCAATTATTGTGCCGCAGCACAAAGGCGATTTTACAAAAAATAAAATGCATGTGTCAACCACCATGCCCGTTTGCGGGCAATTTTGTTCGGGGTTGGTACAGCGCGGTGTAAAGATTACTTTTGCAGTTTGCTATGAGGGAGCACGAGATTTATACACTTAAAAACGGAATCAGGGTAATCCATAATCGGGTTACCACTACCAAAATTGTTCACTGCGGCATTATGCTGGATATTGGCAGTCGCGATGAAACACCAGCCAATCAGGGCATTGCCCATTTCTGGGAACACATGGCCTTTAAAGGTACGCGCAAGCGCAAAGCCTTTCATATCATCAACCGGTTGGAATCGCTTGGGGGTGAATTGAACGCTTATACCGATAAAGAAAAAATCCTTTTCTACGCGTCTTTGCGCGATGATTACTTTGAACGGGCCATCGAATTATTAACCGACATCACCTTCGATTCCGTCTTTCCTGCTTCCCAAATCGAAAAAGAACGACAGGTTATACTGGAAGAAATGTCTATGTACTTTGATGATCCGGACGATTCATTACAAGATGAATTTGATAAGGTGGTGTTTGCAGGTCATTCGTTAGGTATGAATATTTTGGGTACCGAAAAATCTGTGCGAAACTTTAAAAGAAAGAATTTTCAACAATTTATTCGCGAACATCTGGATACCAGACGGATTGTGTTTTCGTGCGTAGGTAACATCCCGATGGAGCAAGTAGTTAAGCTGGCTGAAAAGTATCTGGGCGCAATTCCCGTATTGCGGTCAGGGAAAAAGCGCAATCCTTTCAAAGGATATAAACCACACGAAGTAGTATTGAAACGCCCGGTCAAACAATCACGTTGTGCCATCGGGCGGCCGGCTTATTCGTTTACAGATCCAAAACGCAGCCCGTTTTATATGCTTACCAGCATATTGGGTGGTTCGGGTATGAACTCGCGGTTAAATCTTGCTTTGCGCGAAAAGCATGGGTTTGTTTATTCCATCGGTGCACAGTACGTTCCGTTTACCGATACAGGCTTGTTTGCAATTTCATTTGGAACAGAGCCTAAACAACTCAAACGGAGCGTTGCACTCATAAAACAAGAACTGAAAAAACTTACCGATTCGCCTCTGGGTATAAAACAACTTGCCTCGTCTAAAGAACAACTGCTGGGGCAAATTGCCATGGCCGAAGAAAATAATATCAGTTTTATGATGATGATGGCGCGCAACATTCTCGATCAGGGCCGGGTAACTTCCCTTGATGAAATTTTTGATCGCGTAAGAAACACTTCGGCTCAGCAACTTCAGCAACTGGCCAATGAAATGTTTGATGAAGATAAACTTAGTTACCTGATAATGGAACCTGCGCATGGAGTTTCTGCCTGATGATATTGCCGCCTATGTGCAGGCCCACACGGCTTCCGAACCCGATCTGCTTAAAAAGATCAACCGCGATACACACGCCAGTGTGCTAAAGCCGCGCATGCTTTCGGGAAATGTGCAGGGCAGGTTTTTGTCTATGATCAGTAAACTGATGCAACCCCAAACAATTCTGGAAATCGGAACCTATACTGGTTATTCAGCAATTTGTTTGGCCGAAGGGCTTGCAGGAGGAGGCAAACTCGTAACCATTGATATAAATGAAGAATTAGAGAATCGCGTTCGGGAATATTTTCTGCAGGCTGGTATAAGCCACGCAGTTGATTACCGTATTGGCAATGCAATAAACATTGTACCCACGCTTAATTATACATTCGATCTGGTTTTTATAGATGCCGATAAAGAGAATTACCTGAAATACTACAACCTGATATTGGATAAAGTGCGCCCGGGCGGGCTTATACTGGCCGATAATGTATTGTGGAGCGGAAAGATTACACAGGTTAAAACGGATAAAGACACAAAAGCTTTACAGGAGTTTAACGATGTGGTAGCCACCGATACCCGTGTGGAGTGCCTGTTGCTGCCTTTGCGCGATGGTATTATGATGGCACGCAAGAAATAGTATTAGTGCCAAGGCTCCAGGCCTGCGGGTCAATGCTTGATTAATTTCCAATGTATTGGCAAGCCTTTTAAAAAGTTCAGTTTTCGTTATATTTGACAATGAACTTAAATTCTCTCATTAAGAATAAGTATAACGGCTTCGTTAACCTGTACAGGCAGCATAGGGTTAGCGTTGTGGTTTTCTGTTCGTTGCGTTAGGATTAATAATTCTGTTGTTTGACTATTTCAAACATTGGTATATGATTATAAAACCGGAAGATGTTATTATCCCGGAAGAGAAGGTTCTGAACTACTTGCTGGTCAGTAAAGAAAAGAATGATAAATCGGCATTTCTGTTAAAGCTTGGATTTAACAGGCATAATTATACCGAACTGATTGAAGAGATTATAAATATTGCTTCAAGGAACGAGGCGATATTGTCTAGAACAAGTGAGTTTGGTAACCTGTATAGGATTGAAGGTAGGTTGAGAAACAACGTTGTTGTAACTATCTGGATGGAAGAGATTGAACACAATAAATTTCGTTTTGTAACTTTGTCCCCGGCTTGAATACATTTATGAGCAAGTTTGAACTTTATAGTGAAGTACAACTGTCGAAAGACCTTCCTGAACTCGGCTTTATTAAAGGCGATGTAGCCACTATTGTTGAGATAAGCGTTAATAGCAAGGGTGAAACCGGTTATTGCCTCGAATTTTTCGATAATCATGGCCGTACACTGGATGTGGTTGTTGTTGGAGAAACCTTTATACAACACCCCTTGGAACATGGTGTTGTGCATTACAGAACATACTCTCACTCCTGAATTTTTTTTCGCTCTCGTACGGGGTGTGCACAGCGACCACGCGTATCCTTATAAGGTTGACAACCTTATAAGAAACACCACTTATTCGCGTTACCCTATTTCAATTCCTGATCTTTTCATTTACCTTTGTTGCCGATGAGATTTTTAGCAGTCGCACTCATTTTTTTCGGAGTTGCTGCCTCACACGCCCAAACTCCTGAAGTGCCGCATAAAATGCATTTCGCAGATATGACACTCACCCTACGTGATGATGCCAGACGCGAAATTCAAAAAGATGTAGACGCGCTTACCCAATACCCACGCTACTTCAATATAAAGGTAGAACGGGCCAAGACGTATTTTCCCATTATTGAAAAAATTTTCGAAGAAGAACGATTGCCACTCGATTTCAAATATCTGGTGCTGCAGGAAAGCGCGCTGATTTCGGATGCGGTTTCAGTTTCTAATGCAGTAGGCTTCTGGCAGTTTAAAGATTTTACTGCGCTTGAAATGGGCCTGCGAGTTGATAAAGAAGTAGATGAACGCATGAATATTTATTCGGCCACCCGTGCTGCAGCCCGTTACCTGAAAAAGAATAATTTTTTGTTTAATAACTGGTTGCTGGCCTTACAATCGTACCAGATGGGTGGTGGTGGTGTGCAACGTTCCGTTGGCGATAAACACAACGGAGCCCGCCACATGGACATTACTTCCGATACGTACTGGTATATAAAAAAATACCTGGCACACAAAGTAGCATTTGAAAATGCAGTAAAGGGCGATCCGCAGGTAAAGGTTTCACCTTATGCTATTACAACAACCAAACGTCTTTCAGAATTATCGGCTGAGTTAGCCATTGATGAAACGTTACTTCGCGATTACAATAAATGGATACGCAAAGATCAGATTCCTGCCGATAAAACGTATGCTGTAATTATTCCTACAGGCTCGTTACCAGCCGAGTTCAATACACTCAATATAGCCTCTACGTCAAAGCCGGAAGTAATAGAAGTAAAACCTACTGCACGAACAGAAAAGAAAAAACACAACGGAATAATGGCTATTCAGGCAATGCCGGGCGAAACCACTACTGCAATAGCCAAACGGTCGGGTATTACCATCTCAGAATTTTTGAAATACAATGAGATTCCTATCGATCATACCCTGATAACCGGTTCATATTACTATCTGGCACGCAAGAAAACCCACGCTTCTGGCGAAAGCTATACAGTTAAACCGGGAGACAATTTGTGGATGATTAGCCAACAAACGGGAGTGCAGGTAAAACGACTTAAAAAGTATAACAAACAACTTGCTGGTGTTTTAAAGACAGGCGATGTGGTGCGGTTGGATAATGTAAAAGCGGCCCCAGTACGAGGTAATGCCCCAATTTTAGAACCTGTATTAGAAGAAACTACAGCGGTAGCCGAGGTTGATTCGGATTCGTTTTTTAATTGGGAAGTACGCCCAAAGGAAACAGTAGAAACAGTTCAGCCCAAAGTTAAACCTGAGATACCGGTTACTGTAACGGAAAAAAATTATACCGATACCTCTTTATTGGTAACAAAGCAACCCGATGCATCCCAGCCAAATCTTACTACACACCTGGTAAAACAAGGTGAAACCCTTTATGCTATTGCCAAGCTATATACCATATCTGTTGCCGATTTACTGGAATGGAATGAGTTAGACATAGCAACAGGAATAAAACCAGGTCAGATTTTGGCAATCCGGCCCGCTCAAAAAGCTGAAACGGCTACGCAACCGACACAAAATCAATTCATTGTACATGAAGTTAAGGAGTCGGATACACTGTATAGTGTTGCCCGACAGTATAATGTTACCATTAAGGATATTATGGAGTGGAACAAGAAAGAAGACTTTAAACTTGCCCGGGGCGAAAAACTCAAAATCCTTTCCCAGTAGCCTCTTTTTTTACTTTTTTAGGTAAATACTTACGTGCTTCCCCAACATCTTGGTCAAAAGTTTAAGAACTGCAAAAAATGAATAATTTTGCGTGTTGAAGTAGGGATAACAAATTAAAGGAGGGTTGTGTATGGAAGTAGCTGCTATGAAAACGATTGACCTTGTATTACTGGTAGATGATAACGATACGGATAATTTTATCAGTAAGCGGATTATCGAAATTACAAAGTTTGCAAGACGGGTAGAGGTAAAAAGCTCAGGCAAGAGCGCGCTGGATTATCTTAAGCAACATCAGGGTGAACCAGAAAATATTCCTAATCTTATTTTTCTGGATATTAACATGCCTATTGTAGATGGGTTTGTGTTTTTATATGAATTTGAAAAATTCAACGAACTGGTACGAAGCAAGTGCAAAGTAATAATCCTCTCAAGCTCGGATAACAAACGCGACATCGATAAGATTGTGAACAACAATCACGTAATCAAGTTTATTACCAAGCCGCTTACCGAGGTAGCACTGGACGAAATCCGGGTAAACAACATCTGATCACCGCCCGGGGGATTGGCACCCGCTTTTTCTTTACCTTTGTGCCTTACTATAAACACTTTGATATGTACTTCTTTTCTCTAAAAAGACTATTGTTTGCAGGTCTTTTCATTTCTTTTTCTGTATTGGCATCGGCTCAGGTTGTTAAGGTAGATTCTACCAGCAATTGGAAAAAATCGTTTAAAGCCGGATTAAACGTTAATCAGGCGTCATTCACTTCAAATTGGAAAGCAGGTGGGGTTAACTCCATCGGGTTCAATGGCTTTTTAAACTATAAAGCCAACTTTAAAAAAGACAAAAACAGTTGGGATAATGAACTTGACTTCCTGTACGGAATGGTGAATAATCAGGGTCAGGGTTATCGGAAAACGTTAGATCGAATTTTTCTCCAAACCAAATACGGACGCGAATTAAGTTCGAAGTGGAGTTTTACTTCATCGCTTTCGTTCTTATCGCAATTTGCAAAAGGATACAGTTATGCAAAAGATATTAACGGGGTAGAGCAAGGTACCCTTATCTCCGATGTTTTTGCGCCTGCATTTATCACCTCGGCCTGGGGTTTGGAGTATAAGCCGGTAGATTATTTTAAAGTAAATTTTTCTCCGTTCTCACCACGTGTTACCATTGTTGCTGATAACAATGGCCGTTTTAATGCTGTAAGTGCAACTAACCCTTACGGTGTTTTGCTGGGCGAAAATACCCGCTTCGAGTGGCTGGCCTTTCAGTTGGCGGCAGATTTTAATAAAGACATAGCCGAAAATATAAACCTGAAATGGCGGTATGTAATGTTTGCTAACTACGAGACCCTCGAAGCCAAAACCATCGACCATCGTTTAGATCTTAATCTTACAGCCAAGGTGAATAAGTTTGTAAACGTTTCATTAGGAGGAATCCTGATTTATGATTTCGACCAGGATAGCGGTGTGCAACTTAGCCAGGCATTCTCGTTAGGTGTACTTTACACGTTTCAGAATTATTCTGATAAGTAGATTCCTTGTTACTGCTTTACCCGGCTTACTTGAATAGGCGGGGTAAAGCATTTTTTTTTATGATTCGTATTGAAGAAGCACGATTCGACCAGATACCAGCCATGCGGCAAGTGGCTATCTCATCGTATGCCGATACTTTTGCTTCTTCCAATACACCTGAAAACCTAAAAGCCTTTTTCGATACGGCATACACCCTGCCCATACTGGAGCAGGAATTTTATGAACCGCATTCAAAATTATACCTTGCTCTGGATAATGATAATGTGGTTGGTTTTGTTCGCCTGCGCAAAAGCAACGAGGCGGCATCCTATTTAGGCGAAAATGCAATAGAACTTCATCGGCTTTACCTGCTTACTTCTGTACAAGGCCAATCGGTAGGCCAGTTACTGATGGAGAAGGCATTGGCATATGCCATGCAAGGCAGGTTTGAGTGGATATGGCTTGGCGTGTGGGAGAAAAATTTTAAAGCACAACGATTTTATAAGCGTTGGGGTTTTGAACGATTTTCGGAACATACATTCTGGATGGGCGATGATCCGCAGGTGGATTGGTTGCTGAAGAAAAAACTTTAAGGCAGTCTAAAACTGTAATTAGTATTTTACACTAATTTTAGAATGGAACCCGGGTTACACTGGGTATTAAAAGCAAAAGATTATGTCAGTAGAAAAATTTATCGAATCAATAAATAAGTCGTACACTATTTCGGGTGCCAGTATTTACCTGGGAGCAGGAATATATCAGGGTACCATTAATGCCCAGGCTAAAGTAAACCTGCCCTTGCGCATGATGAACCGGCACGGGTTGGTAACAGGCGCAACCGGATCGGGTAAAACCCGAACATTACAATTGCTGGCCGAACAACTTTCTGCTGCTGGTGTGCCCGTGTTTATGCCCGATATGAAAGGTGATATTTCGGGTATGGCCAAGGAAGGTTTGGTAAACGATAAGATAAATGAACGGGCTAATGCACTGGGTATAACTTATACCCCATCGGGCTATCCGGTTGAGCTTTACTCGTTAAGTGGAAAGGTAGGGGCACAAATGCGAGCCACGGTTACCGAGTTTGGCCCTGTATTGCTTAGCAAAATTCTTGAATTGAATGAAGTGCAAAGCGGAGTGATGATGATTTTGTTCAAGTATGCAGATGATAAAGAGCTTCCCATCGTGGACTTGAATGATCTTAAAAAGGTATTGAACTATTTATCGGAAGGGGAGGGCGCGGCTGAAATTAAGAACGATTATGGTAAAATTTCTCCGGCCACAGCCAGCACTATACTAAGAAAGATTGTAGCACTTGAACAGCAAGGCGTAAATCATCTGTTTGGCGAAAAATCGTTTGATATTGAAGATTTGTTCGAGAAAGTAGATGGCCGTGGTGTAATCAGTTTGTTGAATGTATCGGATATTCAAAACCAACCGGCCGTATTCTCTACGTTTATGCTTGCCTTGTTGGCAGAGCTATATCAAAACCTGCCCGAAGCCGGTGATCTGGATAAGCCTAAATTAATTTTCTTTTTGGATGAAGCACATCTTTTGTTTAAGGATGCACCCAAAGCTTTTATGGATCAGATAGATCAGATTATAAGGCTAATCCGTTCAAAAGGAGTGGGTGTATTTTTCTGTACACAACTTACGCAAGACGTACCGGCCAATGTATTGGCACAATTAGGTAATCGTGTACACCATGTTATTCGTGCGTTTACACCTAATGATGTAAAGGCTCTGAAAGAAACAATCAAAACTTTTCCCAAGTCAGCGTATTACGACATGGAGCAACAGTTTACGCAATTAGGGACCGGACAAGCTTTTATAACGGTATTAAACGAAAAAGGGATTCCAACCGAAACGGTAGTAACCCACCTTGCCCCACCGGCATCGTTTATGGGGCCGCTAAGTGAGGGTGAGTATAAAACCCATCTCGAAAGTTCAGCAATCAATAAAAAATACAAAGATGCTATTGATCCACGCAGTGCGTTTGAAATGCTGGACGAAAAAATGCAATCGGCCAAAAGGGAAGAACAGAAGCAACAAACCGAATCCAGAACAACATCGGTAACAACAAGCCGTTCCCGCAAGGAAAAGAGCACATTGGAAGAAGTAATGTCATCACCTGTTTCGCGGCAGATTGGGCGCGAATTGGTGCGGGGTGTATTTGGAATGTTGTTTGGAACTACCCGCACCCGCAGGCGTTAATGCTTGTTCATTAGATATTTTTTGGGTGTAATCCCAAACTTCTTCTTGAAGGCTGCAATAAAGTGGCTGGGGTTAGTATAGCCAATCTGGTATGCAACTTCATTTACCTGATAGCGGGCCGAATCCAAAAGCATGCGCGAATGATCTAGCCGATGATCCAGGAGATATCCGAAAACAGTATTGCCATAAATTTCTTTGAAACCAACTTTTAACTGGTACTCATTTAGTCCGGCAATTTTTGCCAATTCCTTCAGGCTTGGCGGAGCATCCATGTGTTTTAATAAATACTCTTTGCCTTGTTTTATTTTTCGAACTGTTTCCTGATCGTTTAGAAACGGACAACTTTCAGTATTGGCTTTCTTCTCTGAAAAATATAACCCCAGTAATTCTAATGTTTTGCCATGGTAGTATAACTTCTCGGCATTAGGGCTTAAGCTTATTGTAAACAATTGGTTGAGCACAACATACAGTTGAGCCGGAATTTCACGCTCATCATAAAATTTAGTCTTCGCATTTTCGGGTTTTAAAAATGGAAGCGCATCGTGTGTGAAAAGTTTATGGAGGCTTTCCAACATAATGGATAAAATGACAAGCCGCCCGCCAGGGGCAAGTTTTAGTTGAAAGGGTAAGTCAGCCTCGGGGTTATAAAAAAAATAGTTACGCTGTTTTTCAATTTGCCGGCTGTAATGCGGACCAAAAGCGAACTCGGCAGGGCCATCTACACAAAAATAAAAATGGATGATGTTGCGGGTAACAACCATAGTATGCTCATCCCACGTATCAGTAGGGTTTTCAATGGTTTGCAGTACCATATCTTCCTTCTCCAAAAGCATCTTATGGCTACTTTTTTGGGTATTTTCAACTGTAATAGAACGGGTATGTAAATCTATCATTACTTTAAAAATGACATATGTCACTTGTTTAATTAACTCATTTAATACGATTTTGTTCAAAAATACCAAATTTTAGTTTAAGCATAATCAAATTTTTTAAAGGTCATTAATTGTACTTAAACGGGTATTTATTATTTAGAATGATTCCAACATTTGCACCTGTGAAAGAATTATTCGTTTTGTTTCTCCTGGCATTTCCCTTTGTATTGAAGGGGCAGGAAGGCGACAGCATAAAAACCTCTTTACTGGACGAGGTTGTGATTACCGGCCAGTTCGAACCGCAGAGTGCGCGCAAATCAGTTTATCAGGTTAAAACCATTCCGCTTGAGCGAATTGCTGCCCGGGGTGCAGTGCGCCTGCAGGATGTTTTAAATACAGAGCTTAATATTCGCTTTTCGCAAGATCTGGCTTTGGGTGGGTCTAACCTTTCTTTGCAAGGCCTGGCCGGGCAAAATGTAAAAGTGCTTATTGATGGCGTACCCATGGTAGGCAGACAGGGCACCTCAAATGAAATTAATATCAATCAACTGAATGTAAATGCAATTGAGCGCATTGAAATTATTGAAGGGCCCATGTCGGTTGTGTATGGTGCCGATGCACTGGCCGGAGTAATCAACATCATTACCAAAAAAACAATAGATGGTAAACTTGAATTGCAAGCTAAAGTACACGAAGAAACTGTAGGCAACGAGTATGGCTGGAGCGAGGGTATTCATAATGAAAGCATTGGCATAGGGTTTTCTAAAAACAATTGGCGCACGCGTGCCGATTTTAACCGTAATTATTTTGGTGGCTGGCAGGGGAACGCAGCCGGTCGCGATAAACAATGGCACCCCAAAACGCAATATCTGGCCAGTGGACTGGTGGGTTATGGAAAAGAAAAATCGGATGTGTACTACCGGGCCGATTACCTCTTTGAAGATATCTACAACCCGGGGGCTTTTACAAATGGAGAGGCGCTTGATCAAACGTATTACACCAACCGGCTTATGCAGCAGGTGCAGGGCTCGCATGAGTTTACTAACCGGCTTAGCTTTAACGGGGTGTTGTCATACACCCATTATAACCGCGAAACGCAGACCACTACGGTGGATGAATCTACTAACAGAAGCAGCCTTGCGTTAGGGCCGGGCCTGCAAGATTTAACAAAGTTTAATGGTGTTACAATACGCAGTACGTTTCAATATAAAGGGAGTGAAAAATTCTCTCTTCAACCCGGTATTGATTTTAACTATGAAACCGGAAGTGGAGGCCGGATAAAATCGGGTACTCAAACCATGGGCGATTATGCTGTCTTTGTTTCGGCAGAATGGAGCATTAATTCATGGTTGCAGATCAGGCCGGGAATTCGGTCTGTCTATAATTCTGTATACACTGCCCCCCCGGTTATTCCATCGGTTAATACAAAAATAAAATTAAGCGAAAAACAGGATATCCGGCTGTCTTATGGGCGTGGTTTCCGTGCCCCATCTTTGCGCGAGTTGTATTTTGATTTTTTTGATGCCAGTCATTCTATTGAAGGTAATCCTAACCTGGAGTCTGAACTCTCACATAGTATGAATGCTTCATTTAATTGGAAACTGATTGATGACGACAGAATAAAGTTATCAACCGTGGTGGGCGGCTTCTATAACTATGTTGAAAATATGATTGGTTACGGTCAGAAACCAGGTAACAACCTTCTTACCACCTATCTTAATATTGACCAGTATAAAACGAAGGGATTTACCTGGAGCAATTCGTTGAAAGGCAATGTGTGGGAAGTTAATGCAGGTTATGCCCTTACAGCACGCTTCAATCCATACAGCGAAAACTTTACCGATACGGAAGAATTTCAATGGTCGCCAGAGATTACTACTTCCGGATCGTATCGCATTCCGGGTGTTGGTTTAAAATTCTCGCTCTACCACAAGTTTACAGGTATTACACCATTCTTTGAGTTGACAACAGAAAACGGTAATCAGGTGGCGCGGTTGGCGCAGCAATCAGCCTTTCATTGGGCCGATTTTACTATTCTAAAAGATTTTGGTAAGGCTATTTCTGTAACGGCCGGGGCTAGAAACCTCTTTAATGTTACCAGTATCAATTCTACAGCAGTAGCTACTGGCGCTCATACAAGTGGTGGTGCGCGCCCTATTGGCTATGGCCGGTCTTATTTTCTAAGTGTTTCTTATTCCTTAACTAAATAATGTTTAATAAAATGAGTACGTTTTTTAAAAGTAGTTTAAGTGCAGTGGCCATTGGGGCGCTGGTATTTTTTTCTTCCTGTAAAGAAGATCCGGAGTTGCCTGAGAATATTATTGCGTTTCAGTCTGCCGAATTAGGTATTGCGGAAACAGAAACAGAACTGGATATTACCCTTATCCTTTCGCGTGCAGCAACAGAAACCACACAAGTGACAATTAGTATTGAGGAAGAGGGACTTTTGTACAACACAGATTACACTACTACCCCAGCAGCAGTTGCGAATGTTATAACCATTCCGGTAGCAGCAGGAAGCACTGAAGTATCATTTACTGTTACAAAAACAGAAATAGCCTTGTTTGATGGAGATGAATCTTTAGAGTTTACCATTACGAATGTACCAGCCTCGTTAGTTATTGGTGCGAACAATCAGCTGGAGCTTTCATTTGCCGAAATAGTAGCAGCTTCGGGAATAATGGAAATAAATGGAGGGGGTGCAACATTTGCTAACAAAGTTTTTATTGACCTAAGTGCTAATCGCCAAACAGCCGTTGCACGCACATCATGGGATCTTGGATTTTATACAGATGATGAGTTTCGGGTTATTCTTAACTCATCTAACGGAATGATGGCATATGCCTTAGATAAAACTGATTTGAGTACTGTAACTAATGCCGATACTGCGGTGTTACGTAACCGGTTATCCTTTGATGCGGTTTTTGCGGCCATCACCTCCAACGAAGTTCCAGAGTGGGTGTCTTCTGCTGTAAACTGGATTGATGACCCTACCGGTGATTTAACCAAGACTGCAATAATGCAAGTGTCAGCTACGGCATCTGAAAACAAAGTCTATATTATTAACCGTGGTTCGGGAGTGGGTGCTCCGGCCCCGTCATTAGGATGGAAAAAAGTACGCATACTTAGAAATGGTAATGGGTATACCTTGCAGCATGCCGATATAAACTCAAACACGTTTTCAGAAATTCAGATTACCAAGAATGACGATTATGAGTTTCAATATGTAAGTTTTACCACAGGAAGCGTACCGGTTGAACCGGTGAGCGACCGTTGGGATATTGCATGGACACACTTTGGAAATACCACAAACTTTGGTAGCGGGCCTGTACCATATTATTTCCCTGACGTTATTTTACAAAACCGTAACGAGGTAGAAACGGTTCAGGTCTTAACCAGCACAAAATCATATGAGGCTTTTTCAGAAGCTGATTTAGCAACCCTTGTTTTTGGAGCGCAAAACCAACTGAAGATTGGAACTAACTGGCGCACAGGTGGCGGACCCGGTGGCCCTGCAACTATTCGAACAGATCGCTTCTATATTATTAAAGACGAAGACGAGAACTATTATAAGCTTAAGTTTACAGCCTTAACTACCGGTGGCGAGCGGGGCAAACCCCAGATAGAGTATGCGTTAGTAAAAAAGGGGGATGATTAAAATTTTATAACCTATAAATAAAGCTGCCTGAATTATAAATTTGGGCAGCTTTGCATTTTTTATGAAAGAATTAAAAATTTTTAGAAGAGTAGCCCTGGCCGAGGGTATCTCATTTCTGCTTTTGTTACTGATTGCTATGCCACTCAAATATTTTTTTGGTTTTCCGCTAGCGGTAAAGCTGGTTGGCTGGGCGCATGGTGTATTGTTTATTGCTTATATCCTGCTTGCGTTTTCGGTAGTAAGTATTATGAGGTGGAATTGGTTCAATACGGGTATTGCACTGGCAGTTTCAATTATTCCGGCTGGCACGTTTTGGTTAGATAAGTCGTTAAAGAAAAGACAACTTGAACTGGAAGCTGAGTGAGATTAGATCGCCTTTATCAGTTTAAACGGGAATAACAAAATAGCTTTTATCAAACTGAATACAACGTCCAGTGTAAAACCAATTATCCGGAAAGGCAACAGGATAAGCCATACAATGGGAAACAGAAAAAGCAGCAGTAAAGCCAATGGCCAGCATAAAACCAGCAGAATGAACCAAAGTGCCAGCGATAAAAAAACTCTCATCAGTTACTAATTTAGGAATACACAGCCGGCAGAAAAATCGAGCCAGGTTGAAAAACCGTCTCCATTCGAAATTTTTACATCAATGTGCTGTTTTGGTTTTCATAAATGCACACACCTATGCACGAATCTGAACAACAACTTTGAAGGACACATTTATTCCTGCTAAGGTTATTAAGGCACATAAAACCAAAAGCGAGTTTACTTCTGCCATTTTATATTTGTTTAGAATTATTCTAAACAATGAGTTGCAATTTTAATATCATAGCCGAGTGCCCCAGGGGCTATATTGGTCAATGTACGGGTTGTAAAGAGTACAATTTTGCCTTCAATAATTTGCTGATCACCTTTTCAGAAGATCACCTGGTCTGGTTCTTCGATTGGGTTTTGCAAAACCGGGATAACCCCGATTTCCATTTTCTACTGGCAAACGGGCAGGACCGTATTTACAAAAGTCCCCTCGAAAACCTATTTATTACCTTCAATTCGAAAGAATTGGAGGATATGGAGATTCTTTATGGGCAACTTCAAATAGTGTGGCAAGCCCGCCAGATTCTTAATTAGAAACCTGATCGCCATCTGCGGTTATTTTCCCTTCATTAACTTGGATTAATTCTAAATAGTAAGTTCATTTGCGCATTATTTAGAAATAATCTAAACAATGAAGGCTTTAATTCAAATAGTATTCCTGGTGGTTGCAATCTCAGCCAATGGCCAGCGAATAATAACAGCTGGCAGTGCTATAACCGAAACCGTATGTGCCCTTGGCGATTGCTCAAAAATTGTAGCCTCTGATAGAACCAGTTTATACCCAGCCGAAATCCAAAAACTTCCCTCCATCGGCTATCGCACCAGCATTAGTGCCGAAGGCATTATCAGTCTTAAGCCAACCTTGTTTATTGTTGAAGCCGACTATGTTAAAGCTGAAGTAATTGAACAGATTAAATCGGCAGGCATAACAGTAGTAGCAATAGAACGCACGTTTTCTTTTGAAGGCACCAAAGACCTGATTCAGAGAATAGCCGTAGCGCTTAATCGAAATACAGAAGGAGTTAAACTGATAGCGAAAATTGAAGGAGAATTAGCGGAGGTAAAAAAAATTGTTGCCCGGTCAAATACCACTCCACGCGTGCTGTGTGTATTCAATCGCGATAAGAATGCATTAAACATAGCAGGTACAAATACCTTTTCGGAGATTCTGAAATATGTTGGAGCCGTACCGGCAGTTAGCGGTGTAGAGGGGTATAAACCATTAAACACCGAAACTCTTATTACATCAAAAGCCGATTTTCTACTCATGTTTGAAAATGGTGTGCAGGCATTAGGTGGGATAGAGGGTGTATTAACCATTCCCCACCTGGTACGGGTAATTTTTCGGGCTGATAACCGGTTGGTATTACCGGCCTCGTTGTTGGGTGGCCCTGTGTTATTATTGTTTGCTGATTTACTTGCCCGCACCCTTGTAGCACCTTCCGAGTTGCCGATTGGTGTAGTTACGGCTCTTGTAGGGGCGCCTTTCTTTATTTTCTTATTGATTAGGGCTAACAAAAAAAATGAATTGAATTCGAAATGATTGAAGCACGAAATATAGAATTATCGATAAACGGAAAAACAGTGTTGAACAAAGTCAATCTTTCTGTTCAACCCGGAACGTTTACGGCAATTGCAGGCCCTAATGGAGCGGGTAAAAGTTCGTTACTAAAAATTCTTTCCCGAGAGTCAACGCGTTATACGGGCCAGGTTCAAATCAACGATATTTCAGTTTCATCGTATTCGGTAGCACAACTTTCGGCTGTGCGTGCCGTATTGCCTCAACACACCCATGTGCAGTTTCCATTTTCTGTAAAACAGATTGTAGAGATGGGCAGGCATCATTTTAAGACAACAACCAAACAAAACAAAGAGTTGCTGGAGGAGGTGATGGAACTTACGGGCATTACGGATTGGGCCAATCGCAACTACCTTACTTTATCGGGAGGCGAACAACAACGGGTGCAGCTTACACGTGTGTTAGCTCAGGTGTGGGACTTAAAAACATTTCCGCGCTATGTGTTATTAGACGAACCTACCTCAAGTCTTGATATTGCACAGCAACAACTGATTTTTAGCCTTGTAAAGAAGGCATGCGAACGGAATATTGGGGTGTTGGCTATTGTACATGATTTGAATCAGGCCGTACAGTTTGCTGATCATTTACATTTTATGCGCAATGGGTCAGTTATTGCGCAAGGCGAATCCAGAAAGGTATTTACAAAGCCTATAATAGAAGAAACTTTTTGCTGTCGGGTAAATGTGTATCACGATCCGTGTACCAACTGCCCGTACATTGTACCAGAACGAACTACATTATCAACCTTAAAAACTATATCTGTATGAACCCTGTTGCTGAATCCGGAACATCAACCCTGCGCACTGCGTGGGAAGAACTTAAAAAATCAAAACCCACCCTGCGCATTCGCGATTGCGCCACAGAACTGCAAGTAAGTGAAGCAGAACTGTTGGCTACAACTGTGGGCGATTATACCACGCGGCTGGAAGGTGACTGGACTAAATTAGTAGAACGATTGCCCGAATTAGGTCGTGTTATGTCACTTACACGAAACGAAGGCTGTGTGCTGGAACATAAAGGACCGTTTCAGAAGATTGAAATAGTAGGGCCGCCCGCGCACCGCGTAGGTACTATTATTGGTCCCATCGAAGCGCGCGTATTTTTTGCCGCCTGGAAATTTGGTTTTGCTGTGCGCCTTCAAACACCACATGGTTTACAACAGAGCATTCAGATTTTTGATGAAGCAGGAAACGCAGTGGTCAAAGTATTTCTGGTTGCAGCTGGCCCCGGAAATAAAACAGGCAGTAACCAGGAAGCATTTGACAAACTGGTTGATGATTTTACAGCTGTAGATCAGGCAACTGAAATTGCCGTAACACCGGTAAGAGAAATGCCCACTAAGGCAATGGCCGATGTTGATCGGGCCGGGTTGTTAAACGATTGGGAAAATATGAAAGACACCCACGATTATTTTGGTATGCTGCGCAAGCATCAGGTAAACCGGTTGGATGCAGTCGTATTAGCGGAAGGAAAATTTTCGGAACGCATACAAAAAACTGTATTAAAAGATATGCTTGAGCGCGCAGCGAACGAGCATCTGCCAATTATGGTTTTTGCAGGTAGCCGTGGAAACATTCAGATACACCAGGGAAAAATTCAAACTGTTAAAGTGATGGATACCTGGTTGAACATTCTTGATCCCGACTTTAATATGCACTTGCGCGAAGACCTGATTGAAAGCGCATGGATAGTAAAAAAACCTACGGTTGATGGTGTGGTAACAGCCATTGAAGCGTTTGATAAAAACAAAGAAATGATTGTGCAGTTCTTCGGTTTGCGCAAGCCGGGGTTGCATGAATTAGAAAAATGGCGCAAACTGGTTGAAAGTCTTCCACGTGCCTGAGTGAATCTTATATTTTGATTTTACCTGCGGGATTCTTTACCTTCAAAAAAAGAATCCCGCATGTCGTTAAGCCAAAACCGTTACCTATCGCTCGATGTTTTCAGGGGAATGGACGTTGCCCTGATGATTGTGGTTAACTCGCTGGGTAGTTCTACTACATATTCTCCTTTGCTGCATGCCCAATGGCACGGGTTTACACTTACTGATCTGGTGTTCCCTACATTTTTATTTGTGGTGGGCAATGCCATGAGCTTTAGTCAGGAAAAGTATGAAGCTGCCGGAGAGGGTTCTTTCCTGAAGAAAGTTTTAAAGCGTACGGTTATTATATTCCTGTTGGGTTACCTCATGTATTGGTTCCCTTTTGTGACGCAGAATGATGCAGGCGAATGGATAGTTAAACCTTTTGAAACCACACGGGTTTTTGGTGTTCTGCAACGTATTGCCTTGTGTTATGGCATTGCCTCGTTGGTAATTCATTACCTTAAAATAAAGGGAGCCTTGTGGTTTAGTGTAATTGCGCTAATACTTTACAGGATTATCCTGTATGAGTTTGGAGACCTTACTTTAGAAGGCAATGCCGGTAACAAACTGGATTTGTGGTTGCTGGGCGAGAAGCACTTGTACCATGGCGAAGGTGTAGCTTTCGATCCGGAAGGTTTGTTGAGTACATTACCGGCAACGGTAAATGTAATAGCAGGGTATGTTGCAGGCATGTTTCTGCAACGTAACGGAAAAAATTACGAAACCATTGCTAAGCTATTGCTGGTGGGTGCGGTATTATTGGTAATGGCAAGTTGGTGGGGCCTCATGTTTCCTATTAATAAAAAATTATGGACAAGTACGTATGTGTTGCATACGGTAGGTATCGATTTAATGATTCTTGCCGGGCTGGTGTTTATTATTGAGATAGCGCAACTAAATAAATGGACATACTTTTTTGTGGTGTTTGGCAAAAACACACTGTTCATTTACCTGCTTTCTGAGATATTTATTATTCTGATGTGGACGTTTAGCGTAGGTAATCTTACCCTATACGACTGGATTTACCAGAATATTTTTCAATCGTGGGCAGGTGATTATAATGGCTCAGTTCTGTTTGCAATTTGGGTAATGCTTACCTGTTGGGCTGTGGGTTATTGGATGGACAAGAGAAAGATTTATGTAAAGGTTTGATTTAGGCTTCAGAATTCCGGATCCAACCCAAGTTTTTCCTGCAGTGTTTTAAGTAATGGATTTTTTTCAACCAGTGCTTCATACTTTTCTTTATTGGTATAGGCAATCTTTTTGGTTTGCTGGTGCTGCATCTCACTTTCGAGCATAATAAATCCATTACTTAGTTTATCGCGTAAGTATGTGAGTAAGTCAACTTTAATGGATTGAAGCATTTGTTCTTCTACCGGATTGGTAAGGGAGAGCGTAATGCAGTTGTTCTGGAAGCGGAAAGGTTGTTTTAAAAGGTGATATTCGGCTACCTGGTTTTTTTTCTGTTCGGCAAAATTATTCCAGACTTCAATCAGGTCAGCCTCTTTAACAGGTTTGTTTTCTTTGATGGTATTTATAACCGCTGGTTTAATTTCTTCTTTTGCCTTACCCTTTAGCAGTGTACTTAGGTTAAGTGTGGTTCGGGGCTTTTTACTTTCGTCAGCAGTTTTGGCAACGGGTTCTTTTACAACCGTGGCTACCAGGTTAACGGTTTCAAGTGCTTGTACCGATGCAGGAGTTGCGTTGGATTCAATAACCGGGGTTTCGGTTACGCGTTCAATTTTTTTTTTAATCCCTCCTGAGCAGGAGCAGCACCATTGGCTTTCAATACGGAATTTACATGTGCCATTTTCATTAAGGCAAGTTCAACCAGCAGCCGTTGGTTTTTGCTACTTTTATAATTCATATCGCACTGGCTGGCAATGTTTAACCAGGATAACAGCAACGAAGGTGTAACGGCACCGGATTGTTCGAGGTATTTTTTACGGGTGCTTTCCGGAACTTCCATTAACTCGACTGTTCGTGCGTCTTGTGCTACCAGCAGGTTGCGCAGGTGATCGCTTAAGCCTACAATGAAATTATGACCATCGAAACCTTTTTTCAGAATTTCATCCAGCAACAGTAAAGGTTGCGAATGATTCTCGGCTAATAACCCATCTACTACTTTGAAATAGTATTCATGATCGAGAATGTGGAGGTTATTTAGTACGTTTTTGAAGGTAACTTCATTGCCTGATGAAAACGTTACCATCAGATCGAAAATGGAAAGTGCATCGCGCAAAGCGCCATCGGCTTTCTGGGCAATCAGATGTAAGGCTTCTTCTTCGGCTTTGATTTTTTCGCGATCGGCTACTTTTTTTAACTGACGCGAGATATCAGAAACCTGAATGCGGTTAAAGTCATAAATCTGGCAACGCGACAAAATAGTGGGAAGCAACTTGTGTTTTTCGGTTGTGGCCAGAATAAAAATGGCATAGGGAGGTGGCTCTTCAAGCGTTTTTAAAAATGCATTGAAAGCCGCAAGCGAGAGCATGTGCACCTCGTCAATAATATATACTTTAAACTTGCCGAACTGCGGTGGGTAACGCACCTGGTCAATCAGGTTACGGATATCATCTACCGAGTTGTTGGATGCAGCGTCCAGTTCAAAGATGTTAAGTGAATTAACTTCTGCTTTTTCTTCGAAACCGTTTATTAATCGGGCTACAATACGGGCACAGGTGGTTTTACCTACGCCACGAGGGCCGCAGAACAACAAGGCTTGCGCGAGCTTATTGTTGTCGATAGCGTTTTTTAGTGTAGTGGTAATGTGCTCCTGGCCCACCACTTCTTCGAAGCCGAGGGGGCGATACTTACGGGCCGAAACCACAAAATTTTCCATCGGCCGCAAGATAGTTTAATTTGAAAATAGGGCAATTTGAATTTATAAATTTCAGAGTTTAGGAAACGGCCAGGCTGATTCAGCTTTGAAAATACGATGTAGTATCGTATTTTTAACCAATTGAAAATGAAATGACTATGAAAATCACAGCTTTGGTGCCTGAGTCTTTGATGGATGAGGTAAGAAAATATTCGGGAGGTAAGAATATTACGGAAAGCCTGATTATCGCACTTACGGATTACACCAACAGACAGAAATTAAAAAAGGCAATTCAGAAATTAAAAAAGAATCCACTTGAATTCGCAGACGACTTTAGTGCAGAAAAGATTCGTAAGATTAATCGTGATTTATGATTGTAGTGGACACCTCGGTATGGATTGAGTTTTTGCGCCAATCCGATGATACAATCATTGATTTGCTAAATGCTTATATCGAGAATGGAGAAGCGGTAGCTCTGAGTTTGGTTTTTGGTGAATTACTTCAAGGCGCTAAAAACGAAGCAGAAGAAAAACAAATTATAGAGTTTTGGAACTCATTGCCAAAGTTAAATGAAAACGCAATTATGATTGAGGCTGGGAAATTGTCGTATAAAAGAAAACTGGCAAGCAAGGGAATTGGCCTGATTGATAGCTGTTTGTTAGTGGCCTGTAAATCGAATAAGATGTCTCTCTGGACCTTAGACAAAAAACTTCTCGAAGAATACCGGAATAGCTGATTACAACTTCTCTATTAAGATTGCCAGAAATGTTTTTACAGCATCTGCATAATTGCCCACCCGTATATTTTCATTTTCTGCATGCTGGTTATTATCAGCATTTACAGTAGGTACACTAACGGCCGGAATATTCAGTGTTGTAACAAACGGTGAAATTGGAATAGAGCCGCCCATCATGCGTATTTTGATCGGCTCTTTTCCGAACGCTTTGATCATAGCTTTATTTAACCAGATGCCTGGTTCTGAATTAAACGAGGTTTGAAAAGCTGCATACGAAAAGTTCGACTTGAAAGATGCAATTCGTTCGTATTGCATCCGTTCTTCTTCTGTTGGTTCGCGATCAATCAGGTAATATCCATTTTCCTGCACGTGGTTTTTTACTAAACCAATCAACCGGCCTGGGTCGCTGCCCGGCACTAACCTGATATCAATTTCGGCTGTGGCGGTTGCCGGAATTAATGTGCGTGCATCTTTACCTATAAACAAGGCATCCATTCCGCGTATGTTCAGTGTGGGGTATTGTAGCGACTCCTGAAAATTATTACCAATGTCATCCGCTTTAGCAATGCCTAAGAATTTTCTAATTTCAATTTCGTTGTCGGGTACTTGTTTCAGTATAGCCTTCTCTTCTTCCGTTAACACAATGCCATCGTAAAAACCCGGAATAGTAACACGTCCGGCATCATCTTTCATTGAAGCAAGCAACCGGGCTAATCGCATAGCCGGGTTAGGGGTGTAGTTTCCGTAGTTGCCGCTATGTACGGGTACCCGAGGCCCGAATGTGGTAAGCGTAATTTCACAAATTCCGCGAGCCCCAAAACTTAATGTAGGTTGATTGCTTACATGCCGTGGGCCGTCATAAATAATAAGCATATCAGCAGCCAGTTCGGTTTTATATTTTAGAACAGCAGGTGGCAGGTTAGGCGACCCCAACTCTTCCTCAAAGTCCATAATCACTTTAATGTTGTAGTTGGGTTGAATCTTTAAAGATTGCTGCGCATCCAGAGCAGCCAGAAAAGCCATAGCAGGCCCTTTGGCATCGGAGGTCGACCGGGAAAAAATCCGCCAGTCGGGATCAAAGCCTTCGTATAGCCTTTCATAGGAAATAGTATTCCAGTTTCCGGAAACATCTTTCTCTTTCAAGGTTGGTTTCCACGGATTTTCCTGCTGCCATTGCGAAGGTTCAACCGGTTGGCCATCAATCTGTAAATAAATCAAGACAGTCTTCTTGCCATTTTTTACTTTTCGTTCGGCCAGAAGTAAGGGTACGGTGGGTGTGTTTAATCGTTGGGTTGCGAACCCACGCTTTGAAAAAGCTTGCTCACACCACTGTACATTTCTCTCAATGTCCTGCGGAAAGTGTGCATCGTTAGGCAAACTGAGCATTTCATAAAACTCGCGGAATGATTGCGTGGCATATTGAGCGGCAACTTTATCGAGGTCCGGATTTTTTTGTGCGAAGATGTGGCCTGCAGCAATTATAATCACCACAGACAGCCAAAGTGATTTGTTCATACTTAAATATACTAAAACCAACCACCCAAAACCGGATAGCGATAAATTTCCTGTTCAGGGATTCACTACTTTTGTTTTGAAATGCAAAATCCAAAGTATTCAGTAATCATCCCGGTTTATAATCGTCCGCACGAAGTATGGGAGTTATTAGAGAGCCTTACAAGGCAGACATACAAAAATTTTGAGATTCTGTTGGTGGAAGACGGTTCAGAAAAAACCAGTCGGGAAGTGTATGAGCAATACGCATCTAAACTCTCTATTGCTTATTATTTTAAGCCTAATAGCGGTCCTGGCCCCAGTCGCAATTTTGGATTTGAACGTGCCAGAGGTGAGTATTTTGTTGTATTCGATAGCGATTGCGTAATACCCGAAACGTACTTTACTGCTGTTGAAAATTTCATGCTCACTGAAAAAGTAGATGCATGGGGTGGGCCTGACAGAGGTCGCGATGATTTTACTCCGCTGCAACGTGCTATGGGGTATACAATGGCATCGGTTTTAACCACGGGTGGAATTCGCGGAGGGAAGAAAAGGGGATTTCAGCCGAGAAGTTTTAATATGGGTATTAGTCGTGCAGTGTATAATCAAACCAACGGGTTTTCTTTTGACCGGTATGCAGAAGATATTGAACTAAGTGTGCGTATGCGCAAGCATGGATTTAATGTGGCTCTGATTTCGGATGCTTTTGTCTATCATAAACGCAGAACCACGCTGCACGATTTTTTTAAACAAGTTTCAAATTTTGGTAAAGGCCGTGTATTAGTAGGCCGCACACACCCGGGCGAAATAAAACTTACGCATTGGTTTCCGGTTTGCTTTCTGCTGGGTATGTGTGCTGTGCCAATTATGATTTTATTTTTTCCGATGCCGGGCATGATGCTGTTGACTGGATATGGCAGTTACTTTTTAATTATTGCTATACATGCCTTTATTACGCTTAAATCAGTATCGGTAGCGCTGCTCAGTGTGCCTTCGGCATTTGTACAACTTACTGGTTACGGAGTTGGTTTTCTGAAGCAGATGTTCGGGCGCTAACCCCCCAATTGCAGAAATCAGTTTTTTATTCAATATTTAATTAACCAAAAACCTACCCTATGAGAGGCCAAGTTATTGCTCTGATTTTGATCGGGGCCCTTTCTTTGTCGTTTACGGAATCTACCCCCAAAGGCGAATACCTTCAAAAAGGACACTACATTGTGGTGGCTGCTTATCGAATAGGGCAGGAAAAGTACATGGAAAATTATGTAGCACAGCTTAACAACAAAGGGCTGCATTCCAAATATGGTTATGATGCGGGCCGCAAATTTTATTATGTCTATCTCGATTTTTATGCTGATTTTGACGAGTCCATTGAACAGATGTTGAAGACCAGAAAGGAGGGAGGATTTGATCAAGCCTGGGTGCGGGTAATGAAAGAAAACGTTAATGTACCATCAGAGGCTGCCGCTTTAAAACCAAAAGAAACACAAACAAACACAGATAGTAATACGAGTGTTCTTACTGTTTCTGAACCCAAGCCAGTTGAGCCGAACGAAGCCGTGGTAGAAGAAAAGCAGCCGGAGGTTGAAAAACCCAATATCGAAACAAAACCAAAAGGTATTACTCCGTTTAAAGAAGCAACAGTAATATTCTACTTGTTTAACCCAACCAATAGTCAACCTATTGAAGGTGATGTGGAGATAGTGGATAGTGATGTGTCGCGATTGATTAAAAAAGTGAAGGCACACGAAGCTATACCCATGGTTGATCTTAAGAATAAAACGGGCAAAGTAACCCTTATCGGTTCAGCATTTGGTTTTCGGAAAGTGCAGCATGACTTTAGCCTGAGCGAAATAAAGCCCGATAATTTGCCCGAGTACATCGAATGGAAAGAGGATAAGTATATTGTTCAGTTCGATCTGTCTCGCTTGCACCGGGGCGATATTGAAACACTCTATAATGTATATTTCTTTAACGATGCAGCAGTGATGTTGCCAGAATCAAAATATGAACTGAACCGACTTTTGGAATTTATGAATTCCAACGAGCGCTACAAGATAATGCTGCATGGCCACACTAATGGCAATGCCCGTGGCAAAATTGTTACTATGGGTCCTTCTAAAAACTTCTTTGAGTTAACCCAGGATGTGGTTGATGGCTCAGGTTCTGCAAAGGAATTATCGGAAGCCCGTGCGCAGGTAATAAAAGACTGGTTGGTTTCTAATGGAATAGCGGCTAATCGCATTAGCATAAAGGCTTGGGGGGGCAATCGGATGTTGCACGACAAGAACAGCAACAATGCCCGTAGAAATGTGCGGGTTGAGGTTGAAGTGCTGGAAGATTAAGAACCAAGCAACAGTACAGACATAACCATGAATATTGTTATGCGATTTTGAAAATGGAAGATTTTCACATTTTGAGCTTAACAATTTGGTAATGTCCGCTCTTTTTGGAAATTTTCGAGGCCTTACACACCCCAATGAAAAAAATCTTTAAGAGTTTTTCCTTAATCATTAACTACAAAACGTTCATCATCACTGCGTTGGCAGTTATTTCAACGTACACGTGTTTTCACTTTGGCCTTATCGCCAAATTTCCCGACATGCTGGTGGGGGTGGCCATTGTATTTCCGGTTGTGTTTTCGATTGGCTCAGCGTATACACGCAGAGAAACTGCTTTACAACGTTTTGCCGATTTTAAAGGACACGCAGTGGCGATTTACTTTGCCACCCGCGACTGGCCACCTGTTAAAGAAAAAGCATTACCCGATCGCATCAGGAAAATCATTTTTGAAATGATGAAATTGATGCGTGAAATGTTCAAGACCAATCATAACCCGGAATGGAAATCTAATGAAATGGCCATGTACAAACTTTTTTCTGAGTTATCAGAATTTACAAACGAGTTGCGTAAACATGAAGTACAAAGCAGCGAGATATCGCGGGTAAACCAATATGTTAGTAAAATGATTATTGCATTCGATAATATGAAAATCATTCATAATTATCGCACCCCGGTTACATTACGCACGTACAGCAAGGTTTTTATTTACGTGTTTCCAATTATATACGGACCATACTTTGCCAGCACGGTAGGCGATTATTCCGATTCACTGGAATACGTGATGCCCGTTTTATATAGTTTTATTCTGGTAAGTCTGGATAATATTCAGGATCATCTTGAAAACCCGTTTGATGATGTGGGTGAGGATGATATTACAATTGATGCGGAAGAAACCACCCAGTTGTTAAATTGAACAAGGTTTGGTGTCATTTTTAAAATACCCTTACCGGCCATTGTAATAAAAACTTGAGAAACCCCAACGCTATTCAGGTATCCGTACCAGCACGGATTTTGTAATCTTAGGAGTTATCAACACATACGGGGCGAAAAAAATGCTTAAATTTTCTGCCCTATTAACCCGTCTATGCGTGCTTTGTTAATTCTGTTCGCCTTCCTGTTATCAGGCAATACTACTTTTGCTCAATCTACTGAAATGTGGTTTGCCTTTCCTATTGTTTCTGTCGAAAACAAGGGGGCTAACAAATATCTTGTAACGATCAATTACGGTACTGAGGCGGGCATACAAAAGGGCAGCAATGGCGAGGTGTGGGCTATACTGCAACAGCAACGAAAAGGCGAAGCACATTACGTTAATTCAATTACAATTCAAGAAGCTACAACTAAAATGGCCAATGCACTTCTTGAAACCAAAGAACAGGTTTATAAAGGCGATCTGTTGTTTGCCAGAATACCCGTTAATTTAAAATTCAAAAGCTCCTATTTCTATCTGGCCTCCTACGGAATATTTTTTACCGATGAAACAGGAAAGCCTTACTACACCTTAGATGAAATCCTGAAAACAGATGGATATCGGTTACGAACAGAAAAATTTGTGGCTATGCAAATGGCACTTAACGAGGCAGGCAGACAACTGAAAGCAACCCAAAATACGAGTCGTGTGAAAGAAGGCCCGCAAAAAGGGATGCTGCTCTACGAAGTGCTGGAAAAGGCAGATACTATTTCGGTATGGTCTTATTTATATCACACCACCCTGCAATACACAAGTAACGCAGGATTAACCCAACCCTGGGTGCGGAGTTTTAGTGAATATGCGTTGGAGGGCGACCGTACTACACCGGCCGAGTTACGCACCTTGTTTGTTGGCTCCTCGCAGGAAAAAATGGAAACCAGCTATACGAACTATGAGAGAAGGATTACTAAAGACATGGTTTACGACTGGTATCAGGAAGCGCAGGAATTACGCAAATCGCAACAATATAATGAAGCTTTGAATGTATTAGAAGCCTGTATTTTCTTAGGTGCAAAACTGAACGATACCTACAATGAAGCTTTATATAATTACGAAGTGGCCCTGGTTGAAGAAGCTCAGGATCATTTTGCTGAAAGTATTACATGGTATGATAAAGCTGCGGGTAAATTTAAAGCTGCCGGAAGTGAGTACGGAGAAGGTTATGCGCAACATTATATGGCTTTAGCCTATGTGCAAACCGGCCAAATAACAAAGGCCGAAGAACACTTGCTACTTGCAAAAGACTTACGAACTCTTGTCTTTACCAACGATCGCGACTCAAAGACCTACCAAAACGAGTTGATTACCACATATAAAGAACTGGCTAAACTGCAACGGAAAAAGAAGGAGTATAATAAAGCAATTGCAGAGTATGATCAGGGATTAAGTTTTGCACGCTCGGTTGATAATAGTAGTGCGGAGGCTGAACTATTGTGGGAGATTGGTTTTATGTATTCCGATGAGTTGGGAAAAACGAAAGAAGGAACCGCAAATTATGATCAAGCTTTTAAAATTTATACCGCGTTACGCGACACAGCCAGCATGATTGATCTGAAAAGAAACATAGCAATAAACTTCAAAGAACTAAAAGATGGGAACAAAGCAAAAACGGCTATTGCCGAAGCAGTAAAGTATGGCCGTGAATGGAACAAGGTTGAAAAACTTGCCTATGCATTAGACTATGAAGGCAGCCTGCATTTTTCGCTCGGAGAATTTAAGAAATCAATAGCAAGCTATTCCGAGTCTGAAAAAATTTATACCGGACTAAAAGATACTGCGCGGTTAATCAGCACCAAGCGTAATATTTATAAAGGATACCGGGAAAACAAAGACGCAAAAGCTGCTCTGGCAAAAATAAAGGAAGTTTTTCCATTGGTTAAGAAAGACGATTATACTCACCTGACTGATGCATGGTGGGATATGGCCTTTATTCATGGGAAAGATTACCTGAACGATCCCCGCAAATCAATAGAATACTACACCGAAGCTGTTAAAATTTATAAACTGCAGAACGATACCACCAACACGGCCACCGTGCTTAATAATATTGGATATCAGTATCGTGATCTGGGCGATTCTGTAAATGCGTATAAATACCACCAGCAAGCATTAACCTTAACGAATGTAAAACATCGGATGGCTGAGCAAGCCGATACGCATGACCGGTGGGCTGTTACCTGCAAACACTTTGGTAATAAAGAACAATCGTTATTTCATTACCGCGAATCGGCCCGGTTATTTAAAGCAGCGGGTAACAATCACAAGAGTGCTCAGGTGTTATTGAATGTAGGTAAAGGGTATGCAGCACTAAAAAATTATTCAAAAGCTAACGAATCATATCTGCAGGCTGTTTCGGAATTTAATATGCTGGGCGATAAAGCTCAGGAAGCCGAATCGCATTGGGAATATGCTTATAACCTGGGCTCGCATCTTTTTAAATATGATGAAGCCATTGGTCGCTATCAGATCGCCTATAAACTGTATATGGAAGCGGCCGATTCAGTTAATGCCTCCGTTATGTTGTCGAATATTGGGCAGAATTACTGGAGTAAACTTGACTTTGAAAAAGCTATCCAGTTTCACCAATCCGCCATAGCGCTTGCAAAAAAATGCCGAAACCTTGCACAAGTGGCCAGCTCATGGTCTAAACTTGCAACACTATTTACTGAAACCAACAACCCGGTAGCAGCACAAGAAGCATTGAATAATACTGTAAGTGCGTTGCGCCAATTAAATGACTCTACGCAATTAGCCCCTGCGTATCAAGATCTAGCCGCCAGCTATATAAAAACAAAAGAGTTTAGCACTGCTTTTGAATACTATAACAAAGCTATTGGTTTATTAAAAGCGAGTAAGGATACCGTAAACTGGGCTCTGGCTATTGCCAACCTGGCCAGTGGTTATCAATCTAAAACAGATTACAAAGAAGCGGAGAGGCTGTATTTAGAAACATTGACTCTGCAACGTAAGATTAACGATAAACCTAACTTAATTTATACAGTTGCCAATCTGGGTACGCTGGAACAAACAGCCAATAGCAATTATAAAAAGGCTGGTGCATATTTTGATGAAGCTGTAAAACTTTCTATTCAAATAAAGGACGATAATATACTGGCGTTTTGCTATCTGCGGCTAAAAGGACTTAACCGATCGCAAGGAAAGTTTGCCGAGGCGGAAGATTACATTCGTAAGGCACTTGATATTTACAAAAAGACAAACCGCAGTAAAGAGGCGGCCTATGCATTAGTCGAAATGGGTAACGATGCTTCGTATGTATATGGCGACAATGTAAAAGCAGTGAAATTATTAGATCAGGCTCAGGAAATTTCCGATACACTAAACGATGTTACACTTAAAGCTTACGTATTGGAGGTACGCAGTAATGTAATGGCCGAAGCAGGGGAGTTTCAAAAAGCATTAGAGTTAGGTCATAAAAGTTTTGAATTGTACCGCAGCACTAACAATGAATGGGGGTTGGCAGGCGCCTATATTGATTTAGGGAATGTATACAAGCAATTAAGTGAGTATGATAAATCGCTGCGTTACCAGATGGCCAGCGATAGTCTATACCGAAAGGTTAATTCTGAATACAACAGATTGGCCCCATTAGCCAATATTGGTACCGTGTACACTGCACAAGGCGATTATCAAAAAGGATTAGAGTATTATCAGAAGTCGTACGAGATAATGAAAAGAGCTGGAGATTATAACGAGAACTTTGGTATTGTGCATAGTCTGATTGGGGAATCTTATTTTTATTTGAACGACTATGTACAAGCCGATACCTGGCTGCGTCAGGCGCTGATTGTGTTTGATAAGGTAGGGGCCCCACGCCCTAAAACCGAAGCGTTAAGTATGATTGGCAGACTAAAGATTGAAGAAAAAAAGTACGATGAAGCCGGACGCTTTTTGAATGAAGGAGTAAAAGCAGCTAAGGAAAAATCATTACGGGTAGATTACATCGCTAACCTGAGTCTGTTAGGCCAACTTGAAGTGTTACAGAAAAATTACACCAAAGCCAAACCTATTCTGGAAGAAAGCATCAAAGCATCGCGCGAGATGAATAAGTATAATACACTTTGGGAGAGTTTATACTGGTTGGGAATGTTGTACAAAGAGAATAAACAACTTCCACAAAGCCGCGATTACCTGAAAGAAGCGGTAGTAGTAATTGAGAAGATTCGTAATAAAGTAACGGGTGGCGAAGAAGCACGGAAATTATTTTCGTCCGACAAAAATATTCTAAAGGTATATGAAGCACTGGTAGATGTATTGTTGCAGTTAGGTGAAACCGAACTGGCTATGGGCTACCTGCAAAAGAATAATGAAGATAACATTAAAGCTAAGTTCAAAAACATAGATGTGAAGTTTGAAGATTCAGGTAAAAGCAAAATTGTAGAGCAGGAGCGAAACATGAAAGCCAGGCTTGACGGGATTGAGCTGCAGATTGCAAACGAAAAAGCATTACCAACTGAACAACAGAACAAAGAACGGTTGAAAAATTTAGATGGTACCAAAACCATTGCAGAAGGCGATTACCTCAAGTTTGTGAACCAACAGGTTAATGTGCGCCCGGAACTTACCAAATACTTTAATAATAGTGTGCAGCCGGTAGAATTCAGACGAGAGAAAAAGAATATCCCTGAAGATATGGCACTGCTCTCATACCTGCCAGGTGAAAACCAGTTATATATTTTTGTGGCCACACGCGATACCGTTATTGCTAAAATTGTAAATGTGGGTCGCGATCAATTGGCTCGCAACGTAAATGCGATGTTGAATGTAACCCGCAATAAGATGGGCACATTTAGTAAACTGGATATTAGCCAGGAAGCAAAATACCGGCAGGAGCTGGTGTACAATGTAAAGCAGCATGATAATGCTATGATTCCGTTTGAAGAAATGTATCAGCATCTTATTGCACCAGCAGCAGCTGAAATTGCTTCAAAGAAACGACTGGGAATTATTGCTACTGGTGTGTTGAATTACATTCCGTTTCAGTTGTTGGGCAAAACCTTGGCAAATGGGGATTTCAATTTACTGGTTAACCAGTTTGCTGTTTTTTATGTAAGCTCAACCAATATTTTACGATTAGCCGATGCCGAGAAGAGTATGAAGATAATTGCATTCGGTAATCCGGATAAAACATTGCCGAGCACGGAAAGAGAAGTAGCAGAGATTAAGAAATTATATCCATCCTCAGCCGTGTTTTTGCGCGATCAGGCCACGGAAGAGAAAGTGAAAGGAGCGGGTGAAGATTTTACGGTAATGCACTTTGCCACACATGGTAATTTAGACTACGAAGATTTTACGCAATCATTTTTAACAATGGCAGAAGGTAAAGATACCAATGGCGATGGTAAACTTACACTGGAAGAATTGTGGGGTATGGAAGTGATGAACCATTTAGATATTGTGGTGCTATCGGCATGCCAGACAGCCGTTACTAAAGGATCGGCTGAAAGTTCGCCTGTAAGTCCGGCCAGTGGGTTTTTACAAAACGGAGTGAAGAGTGTGGTAGCAACCTTATGGAAAGTAGATGATGAGGCCACCTCTTTATTGATGACAGAATTTTACAAAAATATGCGTACCATGGCAACACTCGATGCCCTGCGTGAGGCTCAGATTTCGGTTTCTCGTAATTCAAAATTCCAACATCCTTACTATTGGGCCGGGGCAATATTACTGGGCGATTGGAGATAGAATAGCCTTCAAAAGAATTTGAACCCGGACATTTACTGTCTTTCAGATGAGATGAGCAAAATAGAAGAGGTCAGGTTGAAAAAGCCTGACCTCACCTTAAAATATTACGTACAACAAGTGCTTACTTCTTTATTTCTTTCACCGCAATATTTAATTCATTCAACTGCTCTTGCGAGATGGTGGAAGGCGTATCAATCATCATATCGCGACCGGCATTGTTTTTAGGAAAGGCAATGAAGTCACGAATGGAATCTGCACCGCCAAACAACGAACACAAACGATCGAACCCAAAGGCAATACCTCCATGTGGCGGAGCGCCAAATTCAAAGGCATCCATTAAAAAGCCAAATTGATTTTTTGCTTCTTCTTCACTAAATCCTAAATGGGTAAACATAAGTTGTTGGGTAGCCCGATCATGAATACGGATTGAACCACCGCCCACTTCGGTTCCATTAATTACCATGTCGTACGCATTGGCACGCACCGCACCGGGGCTCGTGTCTAACAAGGTAATGTCTTCGCGCTTAGGCGAAGTAAACGGATGGTGCATGGCATGCCATCTTTTGGTATCCTCATTCCATTCCAGCAAAGGAAAATCTATTATCCAAAGTGCAGCAAAATTGTTTTTATCGCGCAGGCCAAGCAGGTCGCCCATTTTTAGACGAAGCTCACTCAATGCTTTTTGTGTTTTTGCTTTTTCGCCTGAAAGCACTAATAACAAATCGCCTGGTTTCGCATTAAATTTATCAGCCCATTGCTTCAGGTCATCAGCCGAATAAAATTTATCTACCGATGATTTGAACGAACCGTCAGCTTTGTATTGCACATATACCAACCCTTTAGCACCAATCTGCGGACGTTTTACAAATTCGGTAAGCTCGTCTAATTGCTTGCGGGTATATTCGGCACAACCGGGTGCGCAAATACCAACTACTAATTCCGCACTATCAAATACGGTAAAGCCTTTACCTTGTGCTACTTCATTAAGTTCTGCAAACTTCATTTCGAAGCGCGTATCGGGTTTATCCGAACCATAGTATTTCATGGCATCGGCATACGTCATGTGCGGTACCGAAGGCATGTCAATTCCTTTTACGGTTTTAAACAAGTGGCGCACCAATCCTTCGAAGGTATTCAGAATATCTTCCTGTGTGATAAAGGCCATCTCGCAGTCAATTTGAGTAAACTCAGGTTGGCGGTCGGCTCTTAAGTCTTCATCGCGAAAGCATTTTACAATCTGGTAATAACGGTCAAAACCCGAAATCATCAACAATTGCTTGAAGGTTTGTGGCGACTGTGGTAAGGCATAAAATTCACCGGGGTTCATACGCGAAGGCACCACAAAATCGCGGGCTCCTTCAGGTGTAGATTTAATCAACACAGGTGTTTCTACTTCAATAAAATTTAAGCTATCGAGATAGATGCGTGTTTGCTGGGCAACTTTATGGCGCAACTGTAAATTTTCGCGTACAGGGTTTCTGCGCAAGTCTAAGTAACGATATTTCATGCGAAGATCATCGCCACCATCGGTATTGTCTTCTATAGTAAATGGCGGAACCTTAGATGCATTCAGTATTTCGATAGAATTTACTTTCACTTCAATATCGCCTGTGGGCATCTTATCATTTTTGGAAAGCCGTTCCACAACAAGGCCGGTAACTTTTAGAACAAACTCGCGACCTATACTGCGGGCAACCTGAAGGGCGGTTGCATCGGTTTTTCCTTCTTCCAGAAAAAGCTGGGTAATACCGTATCTATCGCGCAGGTCTATCCACAACAAACTACCCTTATCGCGGGTTCGTTGCACCCATCCCGTTAGGGTAACGGGTTTATTTACATCGGTTAATCGCAGCTCTCCGCAGGTATGAGTTCTTAGCATGTTAAAATCCTTAAATTTGGGTGCGCAAATTAATAAAGGTTGCACGTTATATAGAGTGAATAGACCTTTTTCGTTATAAATGCCTATGAAGAGACTCCTTATTTTCCTGTCGGTTGTTAGTCTGTTTGGCTTTTCGCCTGATAAATTGATTAAAACCAAGGTGGCTGATGGTATTACCATTTCTTTGCCTCCGGAGTTATCGCCCATGACCCCCGATGACATGGTGCAGCGGTACCCTTCGGTGCGTGCCCCCCTGGCAGCGTATACGGATTTAAACCGAACGCTAGATTTCAGCGTAAATATTTCGGCCACCCAATGGCCCGATGGAAACCTGGAAATGGCACAGAAATTTTTTAAGGCCAGTATTCAAAGTTTTTACGACCGGGTAGATATACTGGATGAGGGAGTGCATGATGTACATAAACGAAAATTAATTTTTCTGGAGTTTGAATCGCGTGTAAATGGAAACAAGCTGGTGCTGGGCGAGCAAGCACCAGTGTATCGTTATACCTACATTCAGTACCTGGTAGAGCCGGGGCGTACACTGGTGTTTTCGTTTAACTGTCCAAAATCTTCTAAAGAAGACTGGCAGAAAAATGTACGGGCTATGATGAAGACGATACGAATCAAATAAAGTATTCGGTATTCATTTTATGACAGATATTTATACTGACGACTACTTCATGCGCGAAGCTTTGAAAGAAGCACGGAAGGCATTAGATAATGGGGAGGTACCGGTGGGTGCGGTAGTAGTATGCCAGAATAAAATTATTGCACGCGCACATAATCAAACCGAACAACTTACCGATTCAACAGCACACGCAGAGATGCTGGCTGTAACGGCTGCGGCAAATTACCTGGGTTCAAAATACCTGAGCGAATGCACCCTGTATGTTACGCTTGAGCCTTGCGTAATGTGTGCCGGAGCTTTGCATTGGGCACAATTGCAGCAGTTGGTGTTTGGTGCAAGCGATGTGCAACGGGGATATTCTTTAGTGTCTTCACCCTTACTTCATGCGCGCACTCAGGTAAAAAAAGGAATAGGAGAGGCAGAAAGTAAGGTATTACTACAAGAATTTTTTAAGCGATTAAGGGATTAAACCAGATCACAAGGTTATCCTGTTACCAAAAGAAAAGGCCACCTTTTCAGGTAGCCTTCTGGTGAAGTTTTACGTTCTGTTTAGGCTTCTTTAGCTTTTTTAGTTTTGGTCTTATCCTCTACTTTTTTGCCGTTTTTATGCTCGCCCATAATAATTACATCCTTGGTGGTTTCGTATTGCTTGGCAGCTTGCATCATAGCCTGATAGCTATCGCGGATTAAAATAGTACCACTTTTGGCGCCCTTGTTGCGTACTTCAAGCCAAAAACCATCTTTTTTCTTTTTAGGTAATACAGGAGGTCTTCCCATGATTTATTGTGTTTTGTTGATTTTTTGAGCCAAATGGCCTTCTTTATTAACCATTGAACGCAGCGTTTGGTTCAACTGGGCGCAAAGATACCACATCTGGCCCAAATTTCCGCCAGAAACCTCAAAGCAGGTAAGGCGGTAATGGTATTCCGGCCTTCAGGGCAGGGTCAGCAACCGGGGTTTTACGCTCAAGTTTTATGGGTTGAACCCCGGCCCAGATATTCAAATCATAGTCTTCTTCATCATCTTTTGGAGGGCCAACACGTACCTTTGCCGATGCCTCTTTTATGGCAAAACCCAATACCAGGGTTGCTTTCCATTCACCATCATTTGGTTTGCGTACATCGTTCCATCGGCCCGGGCACATTTTGTTGGTGAATACTTCTAAGGCTGTGTATAATTCATTTTTGTCGGATATCAGTTCGGGTTCACTAAATAAAACCACCGAACGGTAATTAACTGAATGATGAAACGCAGACCGGGCCAGCACCATGCCATCAAGTAATGTAACGCTAATGCACACTGGTAATTTTTTTTGTTGCAGTTCGCGCATATAAAAACTACCAACCGAACCATGTATATAAAGTTTGTTACCGATACGGCAAAACCCCGTAGGGATTTGAAACGGCTGGCCATCTAGTACAAATGCAATTGTACAAACCAATGCTTCATCCAAAATGGAGTGAATGGTTTCTACATCGTACACACCCCGTTTGGGTAAACGGGTGATTTCAGTTTTGTTGGTGATGGGAAATGTGCTCATAGGTTTTACATAATCTTCAAAACAATCTTACCAAACTGATTGGCGCTTTTCATGCGTTGAAAGGCAGTTTCTATTTGCTCAAGCGGATAAACCTGATCGATTACCGGTTTCAGGTTGCGGCTCTCCAACAGATCAAGCATGGAAAGAAATTCATCGCGAGTGCCCATGGTGGTGCCATGAATGGAAATTTGTTTCCAGTACAGCAAGCGCGTGGGCACATCGGGAATATTGCCGGCCGTTCGCCCGTATATGGCAATGCGGCCTCCGGGCATCATCAGGTCAAACAATTGCGAAAATTGGGGTCCACCGGCACTATCAATTACAATATCAAAACCACCAGCTTCTTTCAAAGCCTGCTTTGCCCATTCTGGGTTGGTATAATTAAAGCCCCCAATGGCACCCAAAGCTTTTGCTTTCTCAATTTTTTCGTTCGAACTGGACGTAACATACACCCGTGCCTGATATGCAATTGCAAACTGCATAGCCCATAAGGCAACGCCACCACCAATTCCCGTAATCAGTACTTTCTCTTTTGCTCGAAGTCTTGCTTTTGAAAACAATGCCCGGTATGCTGTTAACCCGGCTAAGGGTACAGCGGCCGATTCTTGTAACGATAAATGTTCAGGTCGTTCAAAAATTTGCTTTTTAGAAACACAAACATAATCACTGAATGTACCTGCATCGGGGTAACCCAAAATTTTAAAGGTGTTGTCTTGTACTATCGGGTTACTGCCCCAGTTAAGGCTTGGGTTAATAATTACTTCGGCACCGGTTAAAAGCGGATCGGCATCTTCGCCCACATCTTCAACTATGCCACAACCATCCGAACCTAAAACAACAGGCTGCTGTGGAGTGGAATCTTGTTGTATCCACAAGTCGCGGTGGTTGAGCGCTGCGTAATGCAGTCGAATCAATACCTGATCTTTAACCGGTTTTGGTTTTTTTATTTCCCTAACCTCCAAAGGCAACCCTTGCCCGGTAAGAAAAGCGCCCCGTATCACGCTTATCTTATAATGTGGTTCCAGTTATATGTATCCGGTGCAGTACCGCTTCGGATTTCGTTCAGCTTGTTTTTAACACGAAGTTGAAAACTATCTTCTTTAATGTCGGGCAAATGATAGTCGGTTCCTTGTATGTTAATGGTAGCAATAGGCGATACAACGGCCGCTGTTCCGGCACCAAAGGCTTCTGTTAAGGTTTTGTTTTGTAATCCTTTTTCTATTTCATCTACACTAACTTTTCGTTCTTCAACCGTTACGCCCATATCTTTTGCCAGTGTAATAAGGGTGTTGCGGGTAACCCCATCCAGTATGGAAGATGATAGGGCAGGAGTAACCAGTTTATTGTTGAGCAGGAACATAATGTTCATAGCACCAGATTCATCTATGTATTTATGTTCTTTGGCATCGGTCCAGATTACCTGGTCGAAACCTTGTTCGCGTGCCTGTTGTGTAGGATAAAATGCACCACCGTAATTGCCTGCGCATTTAGCGAAGCCGGTACCTCCTTCAGCTGCGCGCACATATTCCAATTCTACCTTTAACCGAACGGGTTTACTAAAATACGGACCAACCGGGCTGGTAAGAATTACAAATAAATATTGATCGGAAACCTTAACGCCTAGTTTTGCTTCGGATGCAAAAACTACTGGACGAAGGTATAACGAACTGCCATTGTCTTTAGGTATCCAGGCTTCATCTGCTTTTACAATAGCCTCTAAACTATTTACAAACAGGTCTTCGCTAATGGCAGGCATACACATGCGCGCAAGAGATTTATTAAGGCGTTTGTGATGGCGCTCTACTCTGAAAATATTAATGGCACCATCAGTCATGTGAAATGCCTTCATACCTTCAAACACAGCCTGACCATAATGTAACGAGAGCATAGCCGGACTCATCAGTAAATCTCCATACGGAATAATTTGTGGTTCCTGCCAGGTACCGTTATCGTATTTCGCTACCAGCATATGATCTGAGATGTAATTTCCAAAACCCAGGTTACTGAAATCAACGGTACTTAAACGCGATTGGCTTGTTCTTTTTACCGGGATAGAAGTTGTTGTCGTCATACGTTAGAAATTTTGGTCAAGTAAAGATATTATAAATGTAAAGGTAAAAACAATGCCCGGGGCAGACTAATCCAGTAACCTGCGGTGGTAATTTACCTGGCCCAAATGATAACCTAAGTGAACAGCCAAATGAACCAGAAAATATTCTGTGGATGTCTTTTCTTTCAGTACTAATAATGGGAATTCGGCCTTTAGTGTTTTTTCATTTAAACCCGGAAGAATAGTATTAATCATGGCTATAGTGGCATCAATTTTTTCAATTAACTCCTGCCGCGAAATATTTTTCAGGGCAAACTCTGCATCGCGATTGCGTATATAACCGGTGTGGCCAAGAGTTTCTCCAATATAAGTGTTCAGGTTGCCTACCAGGTGTAAACAAAGATTGCCGGCTGTGTTAGAAATCCCTTTGTCTACTTTCCAGATGCTGGATTCGTTTGTGTAGAGTTCCAATTCTGATTTTAATTTTTGAAGATCGCGTGTGAGTATGATTGTTAAAGTCTGATTAAGCATTTTCTTATTGATTAAATTATGGTAGAAATGCAACCTGAGAATGAACCAAGGTACACAAAGACAAATAAAATGTAAATAGAAAAGGGATGTGCTCCAACAGGAGTCATCCCTTTTGAATAGATCTAAATGCTGTTACTTACTGTCTTTCAATTTTTTTATTTCACCTTCATATTGAGGTAAAAATTGCTTTTGATTTTCGGGGATATTTTTGAGGGCTAATTCCCAATATTTAATTGCATTCTTCTTATCACCCGCTGCGGTATAGGCGCGGGCCAATCCTACATTGGGAGTAAACTTATCTTGTGGATTTTTTTGTGCATTGAATTTGAATACCTCCATGGCTTTTTCTTTCTGACCACTATTAAGTAAACTTCTTCCGTATTGATGTATATCTTGAACGGTTGCGCCAGGATCTTTAATAGCTTTATCCATTTGTGTATTTGCTTCGGCATTTTTACCCATTGCACTGTAAAGTGCCGCCCGGGTTTGATACGTATTGAAATTCTCTACACCAATAAACGGATTGCTTACGGATAAGTCTACCCATTTAAGAGCTTCTTCCATGCTAATTTTATTCTGAGCGCAGAATTGTGCTGCTGTTAACAGGTTCTCTTGTTTAAATCCCACAGAACCGCGCAGATCATCTCTCATTTTAGAAACATAAACCTCGTTTATGTTTGGTACCTCTATTTTAAAGGGTATTCTTTTTTTCTCCCAGCGCAGGTAAGCTTTTGCCGATGACGGTAAACGATCTTCAAATCCAAACGTAAGCCATTCTTTATACGGAGCATCTTCAGGTGTTACCTCCACCCGAAGCGCATCTTCTTTTGGATCATAGTAGTAGCTTCCCCAACTCGAAGCATTTTTTGAAAAAATCCAGGTGTATGGGCCTTCTTTTGCAACCGCAAGAAATAGCCCGTAAGAACCGGCCTTCAAATCTTTTCCTTCAATTTTTACATCGTGCGAGACCGTGAACACTGTATTTTCATTAGCACCAGCTCGCCACGGGGCAGCCTTTGAAGTACCAAAACCCTGATCGATAAAACCAACGTGCGCTACTTCGCCCCAAATTTTTCCGGTGCGGTCCTCTCCGTTAGGGCCATGTACATCGGGGCTGCTATAAGCAATTGAAACTTCAACTGGCCCGATAAACTGCGTTACCTTCGCTTTTTGATTGTCGCCACTGGGCGGTGTGGTTAATTGTTGGGCGGAAGCCATTCCAGCCCAAACCAGCATGCAAGCTGTAATTAATTTTTTCATTATGGTAAGAGGTTGTTTAAACAATAGGTATACGGCAGGCCACGCAAAAAGGCTATCCGATTCCGGACTATAAGTTAGATATTTTTAGGTTGGTGTTCCGGAATCAGCAAACGAATGGAAGCAGGGTTTATTTTTACTTCAAATTCGTTCGCGGGGATCATAGCTTCACCATCAATATGAAAAGCCATAGGTTTTGAAAAGCGTAGTGTAATTTCTCTACCCTTTATAATTTTAACAAAACCCGATTTGTTCAGATTGCCTGTAAACATTTTATACGCGAAACCCAACGCCTGAATAAAGGATACTTTTCGAACAAAGCTTATATCTAACTCACCATCGCATACCGAGGCATGGGGTGCAATACGGGCATTGTTTCCAAATTGCGATGAGTTTGCGAACGCAACAACAAAGGCGCATTCTTCAACTTTCGATCCATCAACAATAATTTCACCGGTAAA
>DEIA01000076.1:93768-120560 GCA_002352225.1 Flammeovirgaceae bacterium UBA2786 | reverse complement strand
TCATCGCATTACGATTTTGTATTAGAGGAAGCTCTGAAGAATGACGTGCATATTGAAACTTCATCGGCATTTGATATTCCCATTGTTCGTACTCTTTACGAGCGCGGTAAAATTTCGAAAGAGACTTTCATTATTTGCAATGGCTTTAAAATGCCGCAATACCGGCAATACATTACTGAATTATTAAACGAAGAATTCAATTGTATTCCTATACTGGATAACCTGAGCGAAATTGATACATACGAAAGCAATGTAACCCGCCCCTATCAGGTTGGTATTCGGGTAGCTGCCGATGAAGAACCAAAATTTGAATTTTATACTTCCCGTCTCGGCATCCGCTATAGCGATATTATCCCTTTATATAAAGAGAAGATTCAGCCCAGCAGTAAAGCGTCTCTTAAAATGCTTCACTTCTTTATCAACACAGGCATTAAAGACACCGCTTATTACTGGAGTGAGCTGAGCCGGTTTATTTTTAAGTATTGCGAACTTAAAAAGATTTGCCCTACGCTGGACTCGATTGATATTGGCGGTGGTTTTCCAATTAAAACTTCGCTCACCTTCCAATACGACTACAAGTACATGATTGAACAAATCGTGGAAAATATAAAATGGATTTGTGAAAAAAATAATGTTGAAGTACCCAATATTTTTACTGAGTTTGGAAGTTTTACCGTTGGCGAAAGCGGAGCGGTTTTATATTCAATGGTAGATCAGAAACTACAGAACGATAAAGAACTATGGTACATGATTGATGGTTCGTTTATTACGCACCTGCCCGATGTGTGGGGATTGAACCAGAAATACATTTTGCTATCGGTAAATAAGTGGGACGACCCCTACCATAAAGTAAACATAGGAGGGCTTACCTGCGATAGTCACGACTATTATAACTCCGAAGCACATACCGGTGAAGTATTTTTACCCATGATTACCGATGAAGAACCCTTGTACATTGGCTTCTTTCACACAGGCGCCTATCAGGAATCGTTAGGTGGTTACGGGGGTATTCAGCACTGCCTTATTCCGGCCCCCAAGCATGTGCTTATCCACAGAAATGAAGATGGTGAGATTACCACAGAACTATTTGCAAAGGAACAATCGAGTACCAGCATGATGAAACTCTTAGGCTACGAAGGCTCGCCCGAATAAATAGCACAATTCAGTTTACAACCTTTTTCCTATTTTAGTCATCTAATTAGCACAGCAGATGGCGCGACTACTGTTTATAACATTAGTTTTAATCTTGTTGCAAAGTAACCATACACTTAGTGCACAAGACCTTTATACTGCGCGCGGCTTCTGGCAGGAAACCAAAAAAGAAACCTATCGCAAAATTGCAGATCGCAAACTAAAAGGTGATTCACTCAATACATCCGAACTGGCCTATCTGGAAGATTACGAAAAATATCTGGCCAGTTATTACGAGCGTTTATCGGACGATGAAAAACGAAAATATCAGCAACAAAAAACACAATGGGATATTGAACTGGCAGTTCCTGTAACCCGTGCTAACGATTTTGAGTTGCGCACACGCGATCGGTTAATAAACGCAGTGTATGGTGCCTACTATGGTATTAGCATTGTAGTAGGCACAGAAGCAAGCGGTCCGGCAGCAGCAGGTATAATTCCTCTTACTGCCGGCCTTTGGCAACTGGGCCCCGTAATCAACAAAAAGAAATACACGGGTATTGATGCCAGCACCATACGGGCAGGCAACTCGGGTCGTTTTTTGGGAATACTAAACGGATCCTTTCTGGGAATGGCCATTGCAGGAGACACTGAGGATACAGGCAATACTGCCTTGTTACTCTCAACAGCGGGTAGTATTGCGTTAGGTGAAATTGCTTTTCAAACACAAAAAAGAAAACACTTTTCGGAAGGGCATATTGAAATGATGCGGCATTATGGCTTTCTGGGCCCGGGTGTAGCCGGCTTACTGTTAGCCTCAAGCAAAGCAGATGATAGCCATGCCATTGGAGCCGGTTTACTCGCAAGCGGAATTGGCGGATTGATTATCGGTAATAGTGTTGCAAAAAAATATGATTACAGCCAGGGCGATACAGATGTAATTAGTACGCTTACCCTTATTGGTACTGGACTTGGCCTTGCCGTGGCTGTAGAAAGTATCAACTCAAACGATAACACAGGTATTTTTGTATTGCCGGCCGTTACGGCAATTGCAGGTACTATGCTTGGTCAAAAATCTGTAAAGGGCATTCACTTCACAAAATCGCAAGGCAATATTATTTCGTTTGCAACAGGAGGCGCAGCGTTGGTAGGCATTGGATTAATGGTGGTTACCGAAGCCGAATCGGGATTGCTGGTAATTGGTGTGCCTTCTGTTTTTGCACTGATTGCTCACCAGGCTATGTTTAATTCCTATAAAAAAGAAAATCTGAGCGAAATCAAACTTGGTAAATCTGCTAATAAGCGTGTACAATTCTCAATGAATGTTGCCCCCGAAAATTATTTTGCCAATAAACGGGCCGGAGAAAAAATTGTATTAACCGGCCAGTTAGCCAGCCCGCTTGTAAAACTTAAACTTCGATTTTAATTTCCTTTCAAAATCAGCTGCGCAGCTTCCCATAAATTTTCTACCTGGTAATCGGCTTTATTCTCAGGCTCCACTTCATCGCCAATCTGAATTGTTTTTATTCCCAACTTGCGGGCCGGAATTATATCTCTTCCCCTATCTCCTACCATCCACGAGGCCGTTACATCAATTGAAAACCGGGCTATGGCTTTTTCAAACATAAGAGTGCCCGGCTTGCGCGCAAGCGACTCGGTTACGGAAGGGTGATACGGACAAAAATAAAAATGATCGATACTATTGCCAGACTTGTCCTGAAAGTACTGGTGGCATGCCTCCATCTGATCCTGCGTATAAATACCTTGTGCAATACCCGATTGATTGGTCACTACAATCAGGCGAAAGCCTTCTTTTTTTAATAGCCGAACCGCCTCCACCACACCGGGTAAAATTATAAACGCTTCAACGTTATACGTGTATAAGGGATTGTCTTTATTCAGTACCCCATCTCTATCTAAAAAAACGCATCTGTTCATATATACCCGGTTCCGATCGGTCTCAATGATAAGGCATTCCGCCAATTGAAACCAGTCATTTGGTCGATTTTCGTGCCCGTTTTGTCTTTATGTGGTTTGTTTGCCCGCTTGTTTTATTAGTTTTGCTAGACTGGGTATTCCGCCCCGGTTAAACCAAAGGCATTTGAACAACGCGATCGTCATTATACCTACCTATAATGAAAAAGAGAACATCACCATGATTATCGACACGGTGTTTGCGCTCCCTAAAGATTTTGACATTCTGATTGTAGACGATAACTCGCCAGATGGAACAGCCGAAATTGTGAAAGACCTTCAGAAGACCTACAATTCAGACACAACAACCCGGCTACATCTGTTACAACGGCCCGGTAAACAAGGGTTGGGTACAGCCTACATACAGGGATTCAAACACGTCCTTCAGGCTGGTTATGATTACGTGTTGCAAATGGATGCAGACTTTTCGCATAATCCAAAAGATCTGATTACCCTGTACCTTAATTGCTCTGAATGGGGAAGCGATCTTTCGGTGGGGTCGCGGTATGTTACAGGTGTTAACGTAGTAAACTGGCCAATGGGCCGTGTGTTACTTTCGTTTTTTGCCAGCAAGTATGTGCAAATAATAACGGGTATTCCTTTGCACGATACTACTGCCGGGTTTGTTTGCTATCGCAGCAAAGTATTACAAACTATTCCGCTTAACGAAGTAAAGTTTATAGGTTACGCATTTCAGATCGAAATGAAATTTTTAACCTGGAAATACGGATTTAAACTAAGTGAAGTTCCGATCATTTTTACAGACCGCACCCGCGGCCAAAGTAAAATGTCGGTAGGTATTTTTAAAGAAGCTTTTCTGGGTGTTATCCAAATGACAATACAAAGTTGGTTTAAGAAATACATCCCCGCATAATTTTTAAAAAACATGGCTGTTACCCAGGGGTTAATGTGCTTAGTTTCATTCTCATAACCTCATACCAAGAGACAATTTAAGTCGTTACGTACATGGGGTTTAATGGTTTGCTGGATCGGGTAGATGAACTTACCGAACCAAACAGCAAATTGCGGTTGCTCAATAATTTGTTTGAGTAGATTACCCGGCTCGATCAGCAACAACGTGCCAATACCATTCGGTTGTTGCCCGCCAGGAGGGCGTGCTGGAAGAGGTTGAACGCATGTTGTAGAAAAATTAATCAAACCGAATGGCCTGAATGGGATTAATACGCGATATATATAACGTTGGTAATAACAATACAGTAAGTACGGTACCAAATACAATGGCGTTCAGAATAAGTACGGTATCCCAACCCCATTGTACGGGTACATATTCCATATAGTAGTCACGCGGGTTAAGCGCAATGAACTTAAACTTATATTGGAGAAAGCACAAGCTCAGGCCAATTGCATTGCCCCATATTAGTCCGCGCAGAATAAGGTTAATTCCGCTATGCAAAAAAATATTGCGAACCAACTGGTTTTTGGCGCCCATTGCTTTCAGCATTCCTACCATAGGTGTTCGTTCCATTACTAAAATCAAAATAACAGAAATCATATTTACACACACCACTACCAGTATTATCACTAAAAGAATTTTTACCTGTCGCTTTATTAAATCGAGCCACTCAAAAACCTGAATGTACTTATCACGAACTGTTTCGAGGTACAAGTCGTAATCCATCGAGTTGCCAATTTGCCTGGAGGCCGATTCTAAAGCAGCCCGATCGAAGTTAAATTGATAATCGTACAACGCTTTAAGATAGACCAGCTGTGGATATTCAATCNNGCCGCCTGCTTCGTGGGGTGCCCAACCGTTCAGGCGTTGTACCAAACCGATATCGCCCATAATTACTTTACTATCAAAATAATCGGAAAGGTTTGTTTCGTAAATCCCTACAACTTCCAATCGCCTAAAGCGTGGCGGATTTTGAAAAAAGTGAATAGTGAGTTGATCGCCCACGGTAACATTAATCTTATCGGCTATCACTTTACTAATCACTACCTCGTTAGCGTAGGCTGAATCTGAAAAGTTAATAAACCGACCCTCGAGCAAATTTGATTTAAAGCCTTCGGTATTAAAACTCCGGCCAACGCCTTTAAATACAATTCCTAGAACTTCTTCATCGGTTTTTACCAAACCTGCTTTATGTGCATACTCCTGCACATGCGTTATAAATGGGAATTGTTCAGGGTTTTTATATAATTCAATCCGGTAATCAAAGGGTTGTTCTTCTACCGCGTTGCTCATAGTAAAACGCGTAATTAACAGGTGGTTGCTAAAACTATATATCTTGTCTTTAACTGCAGCCTGAAACCCCTGCATAATCAGAAACGAAACAATTGCAGCTGCCAACCCAACGGCAATACTGGCCACGGCTATCTTATGAATAACAGAAGCAAAACTATTGCCTTGTGCGTGGCGTATTCTGTGTGCTATGAAACGGGAAAGCACTTTGTTAATGCTTAATTTTATACTTTCGCCAAAATATAAAGAAATGATCAGGTTATTCGTATTCGTTTCCTTTTTGTTCGGAGTGGTTTCGTGCAAAGCTCAAACGCCCCATGAAAAATCGGGTAAGCCGGAAATTCTAACCGGGGCCGACCAGATCGGTACCATCCTTCCTGCCTTAACCGGTAAACGTGTTGCCCTTACGGTGAACCACACTTCGTTAGTTGGCAAGACCCATTTGGCCGATTCGCTCAAAAGCCTGGGAATAAATATTGTAAAATTATTTGGGCCCGAGCATGGTGTTCGCGGAAACGCAGCCGATGGCGAACTGGTTAGTGATAGTGTCGATAAAAAAACGGGTATACCGCTAATTTCGCTTTACGGAAAAAACAAAAAACCAACAAGCCAGCAATTGGCCGATGTAGATATAATGATTTTTGACATTCAGGATGTAGGAACCCGTTTTTATACCTACATCGGTACCATGCATTATGTAATGGAAGCCTGTGCCGAAGCAAACAAAAAAATGATTATCCTGGACAGGCCCAATCCGAATGACTTTATAGACGGCTCTGTAAACGACAAGCTACTTAAATCTTTTGTGGCCATGCACCCCATACCCATTGCGCATGGTTTAACAGTAGGCGAACTGGCCCAAATGATAAATGGAGAAGGGTGGTTGCTCAATAAAGTAAAATGTGAAATTGAAATTATTCCGGTTAAACACTGGAAACATGGTGAACCTTATTCTTTATTGGTTGGCCCCTCGCCCAACCTACCCAACAACCAGGCAATACAATTATATCCATCTCTTTGTTTGTTCGAAGGCACGGTAATTAGTTTAGGACGTGGTACGCCCTTTCCGTTTCAGGTATTGGGTGCTCCTGAATTAAAAGAATTGAGTTTCACTTTTACACCCGTTACTATTAAAGGTGTAGCTGTAAAGCCACCGCACGAAAACAAATTATGTTATGGAATTGATTTGCGTGCCGATAAGCCGGCCCGAAAAATTGATTTGTCGTACCTGTTGAAGCTATACGCGCTTTATCCTGATAAAGAGAAGTTCTTCACTTCTTATTTTGATCTGCTGGCCGGAACAGCGAATCTAAAGCAACAAATAAAAGACGGACTTACCGAAGAGCAGATTCGTGCAAGCTGGCAACCGGAGTTACAACAGTACAAAACCACACGAAAAAAATATTTGCTTTACTCTGATTATTCAAAATGAAAACCGAGAAAGTAAAGGAAATTCTGAAAATACTGGATAAACTATATCCTAACCCGGCCGTTCCGCTCGATCATAAAGATGCCTATACTTTATTAATTTCCGTTTTGCTTTCGGCACAATGCACCGATGTGCGCGTAAACAAAACTACGCCCCATCTTTTTAAACTAGCCGATAACCCGTTTGATATGATTAAGCTTTCGGTAGAAGAAATCCGGGAGATTATAAAACCTTGTGGTCTGTCGCCCATGAAATCGAAAGGAATTTATGGGCTATCTAAAATACTAGTAGAGAAATACAATGGTGAAGTGCCAAACACATTTGAAGCGCTTGAAGCATTGCCCGCGGTTGGGCATAAAACCGCATCGGTAGTAATGACACAATGGTTTGGCATTCCGGCATTTCCGGTTGATACCCACATTCATCGCCTTGCTTACCGTTGGGGTTTAAGCAACGGAAAAAGCGTGGAGCAAACCGAAAAGGATTTGAAGCGGTTAATACCCGAAAAGAAATGGAACAAAGCTCACCTTCAAATTATTTACTACGGCCGTGAGTATTGTACAGCACGCAACCACAACTGGCTTACTTGCCCCATTTGTAAAAAGTACCTTCGCAAAAGTCTACGTAATACATAAAATATTTTCATAGAAAACGCATGACTACCCTTCGCATTATTTTTATGGGCACACCAGAGTTTGCAGTACCTGGCCTGGAGATGCTGGTAAAAAACAACTACACCGTTGTAGCTGTAGTTACTGCTCCGGATAAGCCTCAGGGCCGGGGGCAGAAATTAATACCCTCACCTGTAAAAGAGGTTGCGCTAAAACATAACATACCGGTACTACAACCCACCAATTTAAAAGCACCCGGGTTTATTGAAGAATTAAAATCTTATCAGGCTAACCTGCAAATTGTAGTAGCATTCAGAATGTTGCCCGAAGTAGTTTGGTCTATGCCCTCGCTCGGAACTTTCAACCTTCATGCTTCTCTCCTGCCTCAGTACAGGGGTGCAGCACCTATTAACTGGGCAATTATAAATGGAGAAACTGAAACAGGTGTTACAACCTTTTTCTTACAACACGAAATCGATACGGGTAGCATCATATTTCAGGAGAAGGAGCCTATTACCGAACAGGACACGATTGGCTCGTTGTATGAGCGACTAATGCACAAAGGGGCTCAATTAGTTTTAAAAACAGTTAAGGCCATTGAGTCGGGTAATTACCCATCCGTTCCGCAAACTATTGGCAAAGAAATTAAACACGCTCCAAAAATTTTTAAAGAAACCTGCGAGATAAACTGGAATCAGCCCGCTAAGAAAATAGTTGATTTTGTCCGTGGGTTAAGTCCATACCCGGCCGCGTGGACGGTATTGAATGGAAAGATCTTTAAAGTTATTAAAGTAGCCAGCGCAGCAGGCAGTCAGTCTGCTGTTGAGGTTGGGCAATGGGTTTTAGATAACGGATTAAAAATTAAAGTAGCAGATGGTTGGGTAACCATAATCGAGTTTCAGCCGGAAGGCAAAAAGCGAATGCTGGTAGAAGAGTTTCTTCGCGGTAACAAAATTTAAGTTGGCTGATTTCCATACCTTGAACCCGAAATAAGCATGATAATTTCTCTAATAGCCGCTCTTTCTGAAAACCGGGTAATCGGTAAGAATAATGATTTGCCCTGGCGCTTACCCGATGACATGAAGTATTTTATGGAAACCACCAAGGAGCATTATGTAATAATGGGCAGAAAAAATTATCAGTCGTTGCCTGAAAAATTCCAGCCGCTACCCAATCGTACTAATATTGTTATTACCCGCTTGCAAGCGTTTAATGCCCCCGGTTGCCGGGTAGTACATACACTTACTCATGCCCTTGAAATAGCCCGCAACGCTAATCAAAAAGAAGTTTTTGTTATTGGCGGTGCCGAAATTTACGCCTTAAGTTTACCTCTTGCCCACCGCCTTTATCTTACTGAAATTAAAGCAGAGGTGGATGGCGATACGTACTTTCCTGAAGTAAATCTATCGGAATGGAAAGAACTGTCGCGCAAACATCATACTACTGATACCAAGCATCCATTTGCATTCGATTTCGTTGTATACGAAAAAATATAAATCTACGAGTATGGAAAATCACAAACGTATTTTAGGATTTCTTTACATTATTTCTGGTTCGGTGCAGATACTGGGTATGATTTTATTAGCTACCCTTTTTGAAGTGCTTATTCCGTTCATTGGCGAACTGGCCGAGCCCGAAGCACAATGGGTGTTTGCATGGTTGGTGCCCTTTATCCGAATCATTGCGATTGGTGTGGTGTTAATCTTTGCCATTCCGGCCATACTTGCCGGTGCAGGATTACTGAACCAGAAAAAATGGGCGCTTACCTTAGTACTGATATTGGGGTGCCTAAAATTATTTTCCTTCCCCATCGGCACAGCTATTGGTGTTTATACCATATGGGTATATGCCGAAGATAACAAAGCAAAACCACAAACAACATGAAATATTATTCGGGTAAAGTAGTTTGGATTACAGGAGCCTCTTCGGGCATTGGCGAAGCGTTAACCTATGAGTTGGCAAACCTGGGTGCGCGAATTATTCTTTCGGCCCGAAGAAAAGAAGAATTAGAGCGTGTAAAGGGTAACTGCCCTGTTGCTACACAAGCCAACATTAAAATTTTGCCATTAGACCTGAGCCAACCCAGCACACTAAACCTGTGCACTGAAGCGGCCATTCAATTGTTTGGCCAGGTAGATATTCTTATTAACAATGGTGGCATTAGTCAACGCAGTCTTGGAAAAGAAACACAACTTGAGGTTGACCGGAAAGTAATGGAGGTAGATTATTTCGGCACGATAGGAATTACCAAAAATTTATTGCCGCATTTTCTATCGCGCAAAGCCGGTCATATTGTTACCATTTCAAGTGTAATGGGAAAAATAGGAACCCCTTACCGTACCGGTTATGCAGCAGCCAAGCATGCGTTGCATGGATTCTTTGATTCGTTGCGTGCCGAGTTATGGAAAGACAGCAAAGACATTCATGTTACCATTATTTGTCCGGGTTGGATAAGAACCAATATTACCATGCATGCTGTAACGGGCAATGGCACTACCCTGAACAAGATGGATGGCAGTACACAAACGGGCATGGCTCCAAACGTGTTTGCTCCTAAAGCCTTAAGGGCCATTGCACGCAAAAGAGAAGAAGTTTATATAGGTGGTTTTAAAGAGGTATTAGCCATTTACCTGAAACGCTTTATGCCCCGAACCTTTTCAAGAGTTATACGCAAAGCACAAGTGCGTTGAGCTGGTACGAATATCCTGTTATTATAGCAGTTGGTTTTGCTGCTGCTTTTTTAAATACGGTAGGCGGAGGGGGTTCTCTCTTTTCGGTACCTATTCTTACTTTTATTGGGCTGCCTATTACAACTGCCAATGCAACAAGCCGTGTGGCCATTTTGTTTCAAAATATTTTTGCCGTGGGCGGATTCAAAAGCAAAGGTGTTGAACTACCCTGGCCTTACGCCCTTTATCTGGGTGTCGCTTCATTAGGTGGTGGCATTGTGGGTTCTTTAGTCGCTTCAAAAGTTCCTGATTACATTTTTCAGAAAATTTTTGTGGGCGTTATGCTCCTATCCGTTGTTCTTATTCTCTACGATCCATTCAAATCAAAAGGTGAAGAAAATTTTTCGCCCCGCGCCCAATGGACGGGCGCAATACTATTTTTTTTTATTGGTATATATGGTGGCTTTGTGCAGGCCGGTATTGGCTTTATTGTAATTGCTGTTTTAAGTCTGGTAAATAATCTGAGTCTTGTTAAGAGTAACTACGTAAAAGTTTTTGCTGCAATTGTATATACCGGGGTTTCGGTACTGATATTTGCCTGGCAGGATAAAATTGACTGGTCCACCGGGCTTATCTTAGCCGTTGGTCATGCCTGGGGTGGCTGGGTTGCCAGCCGATGGTCTGTTAAAGCTGGCGAGGTTTGGATTAAACGAGTAATGATTGTTTCGGTACTAGGCATGGCCATAAAACTCTGGTTTTTTTAGTGGCTTAACATTTTGCTGCCATTTCAAATTTGCTAAGTTTACTTAACCATGTTTTCATCAAGTACTTTACGCAAATTCATTCTCGGAAATGGTAATTTCATTTTATCGCATGCAGAGTACAAAAGGGTATTGTTAACCGGGCAACTTTGCACCCTAACTTTCTTCTTCGGTATAGGATTTTTTCTATTTGATGTTTACCGCCAAATTTATCATGGCTTTATTTATGAACTTAGTTGTGCCGGTCTGGCCGTTATCAGCTTTTTTCTTAACCGCAAACAATACCACGATGCAGCTAAAATTATTCTGGGCTTTTCGGTAAACTTTACTGTATTCTTTTTTAGTCTGATAGAACCTTCCGAAGTAGGGCTATATATGTATTATATTCCAGCATCGCTAGGAGCAATAGCTGTATTTGGTCCGGAAGATGGCCTAAAACGAATGGTTATGCTTCTTCTTCCCTTCGTACTCTTTATGGCCAGTCAGGTAATAGATCGTACTGTTCTCTTTCAACCCGTTGCACAGAATAACTTTGACCCTGTTAATCTTATTATAACCTTTACCGGGTCTCTTCTTGCTTCTGTCCTGATTATCCATTACGTAATCAGCATAAACTTTCGTTCAGAGAAATCGCTTCTCGAAAATGAAAAGCAGATTAATGAAAAAAATACTGAACTCAGTAAACTTAATACCGAATTAGATCAATTTGTGTACAGTACTTCGCACGACCTGATGGCTCCGCTAAGTTCGATACGCGGGCTCATTCTTCTTAGCCGGGTAACTGAAGACCCAAAAGAACAACGCGAAATCATAACTATGATGGAAGGCCAGGTAAATAATTTGCAAAAATTTATACGCGACATTTCAGACTATTCGCGCAATACAAGACTGGAGGTGCAAAAGCAAAAGGTGTTGGTTAATAAACTTATTCGCACTATTCTCGAAACCCTTCGCTCACATCCGCATACAGAAAAAATAAAAATTGAATTAGATATACCAGCCGATCTCATTATCTATTCTGACCCTGCACGATTGCAAATTATATTGAGCAACCTGATAGGCAATGCAATAAAATACATGGATCCAGGCAAAGAAACCCCTATGTTAAAAGTAAGTGTTATGGTTCATGAGAGTTACATGCGGTTTATAATACAAGACAATGGGCTAGGAATTCCGGGCAACCACATTCATAAAATTTTTGATATGTTCTATCAGGCCAACGAAAAAGCAGAAGGTTCGGGGCTGGGCCTTTACATTGTGAAACAAACAGTCGAAAAATTAAATGGTACTGTTTTAGTTGCTTCTGAATTTAATCTTGGTACAACATTTACAGTTGTTATTCCGGTTTATACCGATCCTGATACTACCGGTTAATTTACTCCCACCTTTGAACCATACTCGTTCAAATCTGTTTCTCTCTCATTTGATCACGTTGCCTGATACAGATCAAGTGCATCTCTTAAAATAGTTTGCAGTAAACGCAGGGGTATATCTTTTTTAACATCGATTCTCAGAATTTTCATTCGTTTCCGTGTGCCCGTCTCTAATTTTGGGTGATTGAGTTTCTTTCCCTCTACAAAAAGCACGTAGGGTTCTTTCGTTTTTCTATCGATCCATAAATAACAAACTTGCTTTTGCTTATAGCTAAAACAGGGCATGGCATACTTTACAGATTCAGAAATACCTGTATGACTGTTCAGAATAATTGCACGCAATGCTAACAAACAGCTTTTTGTTGGGTCTGTCTTTTGCAGATAAAAATCTTCTGCCCGCATTTAAGAGGATTGTGCTCTTTTGTACAGCACCTGTAAGGAAGCATGCATCTTCTCCATCGAAAAATAAGTCTCAGCCTTAATCCGGCCTGCTGCCCCCATTACCTTACGCTGATGTGTATCCTCTACTAAAACAGTAAGTGCATTTGCAAGTGCCCCGGTATCTTTTTCCTGCACCAATAAACCTGTAACCTGATGGTCAACCTCGTACGGAATGCCCGCATGATACGTAGATACCACGGGCAGTTCCATAGTCATGGCTTCCAGAATACCAACAGGCAGTCCTTCACTGTCGCCATTACTTGCAACCCTACTGTTCAATACAAATACATCAGCTTGTTGCATCAGGTTTTTAACTTCATCGGGTGATTTCCAGCCATGAAAAATTACGCGATCTTTCAAATTAAGGGTTTCAACCAATTGCTTACACTTCTCTTCTTCTGGCCCTGTACCTACCACATGCAGAAGTACCTGTTGCCTAGTTGTTAGTTTAGCAAATGCTAAAATTAAATCTGGCACTCCCTTCTTTTCAATAAGCCTTCCCACATGCAAAATCGATACACTCTTACTTTCTATTCTTGGTTGCGAATCAAACTGACCTAAATTAATTCCATACGGAACCCAAACCACTTTCTGTTTCTGTTCTGGCGTAAGAGGAAGCACTTCGGTCATAGCCGGATTGCAAACTACAATAGCTGCTGCATAGACAAACACATCTTTCAATCCATTAACATAGGGGCGCTTACGCAACATGTGCGAGGCATCCATACCATGAAACGAAACAATTAACGGCAATTTCAATTTCTTAGCTACAGGCAATATCCGAACTGCACTAAATCCAAACTGTGCATGCAGCACATCTGGTTTATTCTTTGAAATTTTTTCGGTTAATTGTTTTATTGAAGTATTCTGATAATACCGGTCTATTCCAAAAGCGATTAATACATTTGAAATCAAACCATCCCACCAGGTTCGCTTAAATTGAATTTTGTTAAAGGGGTCACTACTCATCCCGGTTGAATTGATGAATCGCTTTGCCAACAACAAGGGCTCGATATAAGGATTAATAACTTGTTGATAAATAAACGTCTCACTGCTATTAAAAAAGTGAGCATGGTAAAAGAGAACCTTTACTTTGGGTGGGGGCATCATAAACCGAAAGATAATAAGAAACAACTAATCGGTTTTGTTGCGCCAGTTTAATCGCAAGCTAATTATAGCAATAATTAAAAACGGTGTGGTTGACAGGATAATTTTCCAATTCAGGCTTAACACTCCAATAAAAAATAAGAATATCATAAAGGTGGCCAGGCATGCCAGTCCAGCCAATGTAAATTTTCGGTTAGGCTCCTGCTGAAATAGTGTAATCAACAATAAAATAAATCCGACCAGAGGAATTAAAACAGCAGGGTTAAATAAACCCGCTAAATCGTTAGGCATCGATGTAAATAGCGGTATTATAACCTGGAAAATAAATGTATGATTATTGGCCCCCCACTCCAGATAACCAAGCATAAACGCTACAATCAGCAATCCATTAACTATACGTTTACTTCTTACCATGTTTTTGGCTCTCCCAATTACATCAGGAGTATAGCTAATACTCATCACACATTTACATCCCCATCATAACAAACGCTCCCCAATAATAGGGATCCTTATATTTTGCCATGAGTTGAAGTTGTGCTTGCTTAAAAGATTTTTGTTTGTTGCCCGTCTTGCTCCAGTTGGTGTAAAAATTTGTCATTAATTGTTGTGTGGCCGCATCATCAACTTTCCACAAACTCATTATTAATGCGTTAGCTCCTGCAACCAGAAACGCACGTTGCAACCCATACACACCCTCACCTGCCCGTACATCGCCTAATCCGGTTTCGCAGGCGCTGAGTATAATCAGGTCGGTTCCTTCCAGCGACAAATTCATAGCTTCGTATGCTGTAAGTATGCCGTTGTCGTTTCCCTGCAAATCCTCTGTGTTATTATTCTGTGTTTGTATGCCCGCCAGAATTAACCCCGATCGTAACAAAGGATTATTCCTTGCATTTTCTGCATCAATACCCATGGCATCTCCACCTTGCAAGTCGGTATCCGCAAGGAAATAGCCATGCGTTGCAATGTGCATGAGTGTTGGGGCTTTAACACCTTTTAATGCTGCTTCGGTTGCATGGTGTTGTTCCCGTTTTTCCACTTTGTATCCTCCTGATAGCAGTATTTTATTAATTCCATCTATCTCTACCTTTGTACCCGGTAAGGCCACTGCATTGCCACCATAATCAGGAAAGCCCAATACAAATGCATCTTTCTTTGCTAATCCAATCTTTTTCTCCTTAATCGCAATTAAATCTTTTGAGTTACCAATTACCACTACATCATACCGATTCAGTACATATTCTCCATCGGGTTTTTTAAGTGTATTGATGTTGATTTGATTGTACACTCCATCGGGCGAGAGGTACACGGTTTTTTTACCCGCTAATACCGGATCTATCTTCTCCCAATACTGCGTATATGAATGTATATCGTTTACACGTTGCTGTACTGCATTTTTATAAAATTTTGCGTAGCGCATTTCTATTTCATTTCCGTTTTCTAAAAGCACCATACGCGGCTGCGAAATTCCTTTACTGGCAACCAGAGCAATGTATCGTGCCTGATCGGTAAAATCCTGATCGAATGTGCGCACGCGAATCAACTCCAGCACGGCTTCTGTATCCAGTAACTTCGAAGTAACGCTTTTCCAGGTTACTTGTTCAACTTCATACCCTTTGGCAAAATCAGCAGAGCGTTGTGAAAGTGAACGTTCCAATTCGTTGGCTGAATTCTCTAAAGCATTCAGATCAATTTTCTGCTCTCTCAACTCCTCTTTGGAGAGCGAATAATACCGGGCCAGGGCTTCCTTCTGCCCAATCCATGAAACGTAGTCTTTAATCAAAGCTTCATTGCCACTGGCTAAAATTGCCTTCTTAATTTTATTTGTTGAGTTTAACAACAGTGCTTTAGTGGCAATCTGGTAATTGAATACATCTTCCCATACTTCGGGAATTAAAGAACCTGCATCTATTGCAAAATTATAAAACCGTTGAAAGCGGGGTTGCAGTATATCCCAATATTTCGTTTTCTCAGTTTCGCTCATAGGAGCAAAATATTGATTGATAAACGTTAACGATTTGTTGCACGCACTTTGTAAAAACGGATAGGCTCGTGCAAGTTCACCCTTCTTCCAATATAAAATTCCAACAGCTTCTAACGACTTTACGTAATCCGGATGATTTTCGCCCAATGTGCGTTGCCGTATAGCCAACGCATGGGTGAGGGCTGTCTCTGCCTCTGTCATTCGATTTTGCATGCGATAAAATGTTCCCAGGTCAGTCTGAACTTTTGCATAGGATGGGTTTTCGGCTGTAAATTTCTTTTTGTACACATCGGCTGCCTTAATCAGCAACGGTTCTACCTGATCCATCTTATTCATTTGAATGTAGAGGATACTCAGTTGGTTAAGCAGGTTAGCATACTCCGGATTATTTTTCTGACCCCGGTTTTCAAATACTTTACGAATGGCCACAAACTCTGTCTCGGCCTGAGCCATATTAGCTGATAATTGATAGAGTAAGGCCAGGTTAGAATTAAACTTACGGCTATCAAATGATTTTTTTCCCTGCAGGGTTCGTTTATTGGAAGCCTCTAATGCCACAATAGCCTGCTTCATTAATTCAATAGCTTCGGGGTATCTACCCATTACCTGATACAACATAGCTTTGTTGTTAAGAACAATAGCATGTTGCAAACTGTTGGTACCTACTTTTGCTGCCAGGCTTGCAAGCGATTCGTTATACATCTGTTCAGCTTCGTTATAGTGGCCCAAAAGCTGGCGCAACTTGGCCATACTATTCAGGTTAGCAGCATAAGGCACACTGTTCTTTCCTAGTCGTTCGCTTTCCGTTAAGGCGTATGTAATAAACTGCTCTGCCTCTAACGTACGGCCTTGTATCAGGTACATTACACCCATGTTAGAAATGCACCGGATGTAGCTGATGTCCTGCGTTAGGTTATAAGATTCCATGAAAACTTTAGCAGTAATAAAAGCTGACTCTGCAATTTTATACCACCGCATGTTGTAATAATCTACTGCCCAGTTAACGGTGTCGCTTGCTACTTCCGAAAATGTACGTTGGCTTTTGGGTTTCATATTGTAAAACCCTTTTGCCCAGCCTTCGCCTTTCTGCTGCACATCAATAAAACTGGAATTGTCGTTTACCGACATCGCAAATTGAAAATCGAGCGAATCGAGGATCGCCTTCTTTTCTGCTCCCGTATCGGCCAAAGCTTTTGTAAGCCAGTCGTTCTGGCCAAACAGTTTGGGGCTTACCAATAGCAATAAAAAGATGAGGTATAGCTTCATGGCAATGAAAGGTACCCCGAAGCTACTAACTAAAAACGGGTTGGTCAATGGTTTCTTCTACACTTACATTCCAGTCATTACAAAAGCCCCCCAGTAATAAGGTTCTTTGTATTTAGTCATTAACTGAAGCTGGGCTTGTTTAAACGCTTTTGCTTTCGTTCCTCCTTTAGAAAGGTTGGTGTAGAAATTAGTCATCAGAGTTTGGGTGGCCGCATCGTCCACTTTCCACAAACTCATTACCATAGCTTTTGCACCCGCAACAATAAAAGAACGTTGCAATCCGTACACACCTTCACCCGCTCGCACATCGCCCAGGCCAGTTTCGCAGGCACTTACTACTATCAGGTCGGTTCCTTCTAACGACAGGTTCATAGCCTCGTATGCAGTAAGTACGCCATTATCATTACTTTCTAAATTCGGAATAAGTTCTCCTTTTAATGTAGGCGATGCCCCTGCCAATAATAAACCCGAACGCAGCAGCGGATTGTTCTTTGCATTTTCCTGATGCACTCCGGCAGCCGTTTGATCTACATCGGCCTGAAAATAGCCATGTGTTGCAATATGTACCAGAGCCGGTCCCTTTAATGCTTTAATAGAAGCTTCGGTGGCCGTTTTTTGCAGGTACGATGTTACCTGATAGCCACCTGCTTTTAGAATACGACTTATATTATCTGCCTCAGTTTTGGTACCGGGTAGTGCTGGCACTGCATCGCCACCATAATCGGGAAAGCCTAACACAAAGGCGTTCTTTTTAGGTGCGGTTGTCTTCTGCGCTTTTAAAGTAAGCACATCTTTCGAATTTCCAACTAATACAATATCATATCGATTGATTAGATAATCACCATCAGGTTTCTTTAGGGTGTTTAGGCTAATTTGATTGTACACACCATCTGTCGAAATGTATAAAACTTTTTTACCGGTTAAAGCGACCTCTACACGCGCCCAAAATTGCTCGTACGAGTATGCATCGGCCTGTCTGTTTTGAATGGCATTACGATAAAATTTTGCATACCGTGTCTCTAACTGGTTTCCATTATCCAGAATTACCAATTTAGGATCAGTTACTCCTTTTGTTAACACCAATGCTGCATACTTACTTTCGGTAGTAAAATTCTTATCGAACGAACGAATACGAATAAACTCAATCAGTGCTTCGGTATCTGTCAATGTTGATTGTATCTGTTTGTAATCTGTATTATCGGTTGTATATCCCTGAGAAAAATCGGTTGATCGTTGTGAGAGTGATCGTTCTAACGTATTTGCCTCGGCCTCCAGTGCAGCCAGGTTTATGTTCTGATTAGTTAAGTCCTCTTTAGAAAGAGAGTAATAACGCGCCAGCGTTTCCTTTTTATCCAGCCAGGTTGTGTAATCTTTAATCAACTCTGTATTGTTGCCCGACAGAATAGCTTTCTTTACTTTATTGGTTGAGTTCAACAATAATCCTTTAATGGTAAGCTGATAATTAAGCATAGTTTGTATGCTTGCCGGATTGCCGGCACTTGCATCCAAACAATAATTATAATAGCGTTGAAAGCGCGGTTGTAACACATCCCAATACTTTGTTTTTTCCGCTTCACTCATAGGCGGAAAATACTGGTTAATAAATTCCAAAGATTTATCCATTGCAATTGTATAGCTGGCATCAGCTTTGGCCATATCTCCTTTTTTCCAATACAGTATGGCAAGATCTTCCTGGGCTTTTACGTAATCGGGATGGTTGGTATTAAGTGCGGTTCCATTTATGGTTAGCGATTTATTCAGGTTTTCTTCTGCTTCGGCATACCGGCCCTGCATGCGGTAGAAGTTGCCCAAGTCGCCCAGTACTTTTGCATAGTTGGGGCTTTCTTTCCCTAATTTGGTTTGATAAATCTGCGCTGCTTCTTTCAGGTAGTTTTCTACTTTATCTACTTTCTCCATTTGGATATAGAGAAGCGCAAGATTATTAAGTACGCCTGCATAAAAAGTTTTATCGCCCAGCAGCCGCAGCATCTTTTCCAACTTTAGATACACGGCTTCTGCTTCGGTTAGTTTGCCTTGTTCCTGATAAAGCATGGCCAGGTTAGATTGAAATCCTACCTCAGTACGTTTACTCTTACTGTTTATCTTTTCAACGATACCAATTGCCGTATTCAGATTACTTACTGCTTGATCGGTACGGCCAACTTTCGCAAAGAAAATTGCCTGATTATTCAGGACAACTGCATATTCATGACTTTCTTTTCCAAATTGTTTATCAACCACATTTAACGCTTCCTGAAAATACGTCTCCGCTTCGTTGAACCGGGCTGTTTCCTGATATAATACAGCTAAGTTGTTAAGGGAAGATGCTCCGGCTTTGCTATCGCGGCCAAGGGTTTGCTCGCGTAATCCCAGTCCTTCACTTAAAAAATATTCGGCCTGATTGAAGCGCCCCATGGTAGAATACAACAACCCGAGATCGGCATGCACTTTACTGTAATTTATATTACCTGTTAACCCGGACGCTTCAAATGCAATTTTTGCTTCCAGAAAAGATACCTCAGCCAGTTTATATTTTCTTGCCTGATAAAAATTTTCGGCCTGATCTAAGATTGAGCGGCAACGTTCAGCAGCAGTAATGTCGCTATCTTTCTTCATGTATTTGTTAGAGGCCATATAGGCAGTGCGGGTAGCAATTTCATCGGCATCCAGTACATTCATCATACCCGAATTATCAATTACCGTAATGGCGTAATTAAAATCGGTAGAGTCTAACCGGTCTCGTGCTGCATCGGCTTTATCAGCTGCCTTACCTTTGGCTGCTTCTTTCGTTTTTTGAACTACTTTGTTCTTTAAGTTTTGAAATTGACTGTATCCGGCAAGCGGAAGCATCAATAAAATAAACCAAATTAGCTTCTTCATAACGCTATCTAAAGTTTTTAAAATGCATCACTATCGCGGTAAGCTTGTATTAATGCTAACTCACCTTCTTTACCTTCTTTTGCATTACCGTGTTCCATTCCCATTACTCCACGATATCCTTTATCGTAAATGTGTTTGAATATGTTCTTATAGTTGATTTCACCCGTACCCGGTTCTTTGCGGCCGGGGTTATCGCCAATCTGGAAATACGCAATCTCATCCCAACACGAATTGATATTATTAATCAGATTACCTTCATTACGTTGCATGTGATATGCATCGTACAAAATTTTACAGGCTGGACTTTTAACGGCTTTGCATAATTCGTACGTCTGGTCGGAATAGCGCATAAACAATTCCGGTGTATCACTTAGCGGTTCCAATACCATAATTAATCCATGCGGTTCAAAAATTTCAGCCCCTCTGCGCAATGCATCAACCACGTTGCTGGTTTGAATTCCCATGGGTAACCTGCGATCGAAAAAACCAGGCACCACCGTCATCCACTTTGCATTTACCCGCTTGGCAGCCTCCACCGAAGCTTTACAGGTTTTTACAAAATTATCTTTGAACTCCTGCTTGCCCGAGGCAAGAGAAATTTTCCAATTATCGCCACCATCTACCACAAACACGCCCATGGTCATGTTTAGTTGTGCCAGTGTTTTACCCATGCGTTCCTGATATTCAACCGGGCGGCCCAAAAGCCCATTATCTTCAATGCCCCGAAAACCCTGATCGGCCATAAATTTTATCTGATCGATAAAATCAGCACCTGCATGATTTTTAAACATGCCGTCATGTGGAGCATAATTTAATTTAAACGGCTTACCGCCTGCAGGTTTTTCTTCCTCTGCTTCAGCAGCGCTAAGAGGCCATGATACAAGGGCCGAAAGACCGGCCAGTAAAGAAGTGTTTTTAACGAATTCTCTGCGTGATTGCATAGGGTGAGGTTTCATACGTTACAGGTTAAGCCACTGATTTCGATGTATTTCTAATTTATTTAACCGTTATAAAATACACTCTGTATTTCTGCGGTCTGTTAATTATTGTCCAAGTTAAAAACATTATCCAAATCACGCTTAAATACCAGTACTCCGGTTTAACTTGCCGTGTTTTTCATTCATGAGAATATACCGCAATTTATCCGTAGCCGTTACCGAGGCCCTTGGCGAAATCTTTATAAACAAGAAATATGCCGATAAGGTGATTGAAAAAGTATTGAAGGCAAATCCTAAATGGGGTGCCCGCGACAGGCGGTTTATTGCCGAAACCACATATGATATTGTGCGTTGGTACCGGCTTTTCTGCGAATTAGCCGAAGCCGATGAACATGATTTCTGGAAATTATTAGGGGTGTGGTGTGTGTGGAGCAAGGCCGAACTTCCTGATTGGGATGAGTTAAAAGGTATTAACCGCGCCCGTATTGAAGCCCGATATGAATTACTAAAAGAAAACCGGGTAGTACGCGAATCTATTCCCGATTGGCTGGATGAATTGTGCCACACCGAATTGGGCGCTGCATGGGACGCTGAGTTAACTGCATTGAACGAAGAAGCTAAAGTTGTACTTCGTGTAAATACATTAAAAACATCCCGTAAGGAGTTGCAACAGATTCTGGAAGAAGAAGACATTTTTACAGAAGCACCGACCGATTTTCCGGAAGCCCTGCTGTTGGAGCAACGTCAGAATATTTTCACACGACAGGCTTTTAAAGATGGCTTGTTTGAAGTGCAGGATGCCGGTTCGCAATTGATTGCCCCGTACCTGCAAGTGCAACCCGGCATGCGTGTAATTGATGCTTGTGCAGGTGGTGGTGGTAAGACATTACAACTTGCCGCGCTCATGCAAAACAAAGGGCGCATTATTGCAATGGATACCGAAGGTTGGAAATTAGAGGAGTTAAAGAAACGCGCACGCAGGGCTGGTGCCGGAAATATTGAGCCCCGTATAATCGAATCTTCTAAAACCATTAAGCGTTTAGAGAATTCTGCTGATAGACTATTGTTAGATGTTCCATGCTCAGGCTTAGGTGTTTTGAAACGCAACCCCGATGCCAAATGGAAACTTAATCTGGATTTTATAGCACGCGTAAAAGAACTGCAGCAACATATACTCACCGATTACAGTACAATGGTTAAGCCCGCAGGACTACTGGTTTACTCAACCTGCAGTGTGTTGCCTTCTGAAAATGAAATGCAGGTGCAGCAATTTCTGCGAACTCATTCCAATTTTGAATTACTCGGGCAGAAGACAGTTAAACCCAGCGAAGGTTTTGATGGTTTTTACATGGCGCGTCTCAAGCGAAAAAGCTGAAAGTGGAAAGCTATTAAAGCGAAAGGCTGGTTTTGGCTTTAACCCTATACCTTCTTAGCTTTAAGCTACCATGAAACACTTTTTTTTTATCATACTTCTCTCCTTTACCGTTCACCTGTATGGACAAGACCTCAAACCTTATCAGCAAAAAATTGAAGGCACTTCGGTAACCTTCAAAATGGTGGCTATTCCGGCAGGAAAATTTAAAATAGGTAGCCCCATTACCGAACGCGGAAGACAAGAGGATGAAGGCCCACAGAAAGAAATTGCTCTTAGTGCCTTCTGGATGGCCGAACATGAAGTAACGTTTGCCGAATGGGATTTATACTTTAAGGATAATGCGCTGCCACAAAGTAAAACCATTGATGGTGTAACGCGAGCCACCCCGCAATACATAGACTTAACCTGGGGTATGGGCCGCGATGCAAAACATCCTACCAATAGTATGAGCCATACGGCAGCCATGATGTATTGTAAATGGCTTTATACTAAAACCGGATTTTTCTATCGTTTACCCACCGAAGCCGAATGGGAATATGCCTGCCGGGCCGGAAGCAATACCACCTACCCTTTTGGTAATGATGCGGCTGCCTTGCGCGAGTTTGGCTACTTTAAAGATAACAGTGGCGCTAAGTTTCATCATGTAGCCCAACTAAAGCCTAATGCCTGGGGATTATATGATATGCTTGGCAACCTGAGTGAATGGACCATAGATCAATATGATGCCTCATTTTATTCCAAAGCATCAGATAAGAACCCGGCAACAGTACCAGCCTCCAAACATCCGAAAACCGTTAAAGGGGGTTCTTACTTAGACGAGGCCAGTGAATTACGGTGCGCCAACCGCATGGCCTCAAATTCAAATTGGAATATACGCGATCCGCAAATCCCAAAAAGCAAATGGTGGCTTACCGATGGCATGTTTGTAGGGTTTCGTGTGGTGCGACCGCTCGTACAACCTTCTAAAGAAGAAATCGAGAAGTTTTATAACTTGTATTTGAAGTAGTTCTGTTTTTCCGCCACTGATTCACAGATTAGGTTCATTTTAAACTAGACAAGTAAAAAACTGTGCATTTAATTGATACAGGTGACCGAGTTCGATAAAAAGAAATATCCTTATCAGGAAAAGACATACTTGTTAAATGGTATTGCAATGGAGGTTCACAGAATTCTTGGTCGTGGATTTCTTGAGATTGTTTATAAAGATGCCCTTGAATATGAGTTCAAAAACAGGAAAATTAAATATGAACGAGAAAAGGAATATTTGATAGCATACAAAGACACTATTCTTCCTCACAAGTTCTATGCAGATTTTGTAGTGTTTGATAAAATCATTTTAGAGGTAAAGGCCCAGGAGGGCATTGTAGAAGAACACTATAGTCAGGTAATCAACTATCTGGCAGTTTCAAAATGCAAAATCGGGTTGATTTACAACTTCGGAAGTCCTTCATTAGAAATAAAACGCGTAATTTTATAGAATTGATAATCAAATAATAATAGAATCTGTGAATCAGTGGCATTAAACCTCACACTATGAAATCTATCCAAAGCCGCAGAGAGTTTGTAAAAAAAACCTCACTTATAGCCGGAAGCCTTGCTGCACTTCCTTTTGTTTCAAAATCGCAACCTGTAAACACATCGGTTGATGACGCCATAAAAATTGCCTTGATTGGATGTGGCGGACGTGGTACCGGTGCCGCTATGCAGGCGCTGCTCACCAAACAAAATGTAAAACTGGTAGCCATGGCCGATGCCTTTCGCGATCGGGTTGATCAATGCTTCAACGCATTAACCGATGCCGATAATGAAGAAGGAAATGTTTCAGATCGTGTTGCTGTACCCGAAGAAAATAAGTTTGTTGGCTTTGATGGATATAAAAAAGCAATTGCCTTAGCCGATGTGGTAATCTTAACCACACCGCCCGGTTTCCGTCCTATTCACTTTGAAGAAGCCGTGCGTTTGGGCAAACATGTATTTATGGAAAAGCCTGTGGCTACAGACCCTGCAGGTATCAAGCGGGTACTGGATGCGGCCATAATTGCAAGACAAAAGAAGTTGAACGTTGTGGTTGGCTTACAACGTCATTATCAAAATTCCTATCGGGAGTTATATAAAAAATATAAAGAAGGGGTAATTGGTGATATTGTTTCCGCACAAGCGTGGTGGAACAACGAAGGCGTATGGGTAAATCCGCGTAAGTACAACCAGACCGAAATGGAATATCAGATGCGTAACTGGTATTACTTTAACTGGTTGTGTGGCGATCATATCGTAGAACAACACATTCACAACATTGATGTGATAAACTGGTTTAAAGGAGGCTACCCCGTTAGAGCGCAGGGTATGGGTGGCCGCGAAGTGCGTAAAGGCAAAGAGTTTGGCGAAATCTTCGATCATCATTATGTAGAGTTTACCTATGCCGATGGTACCGTTCTTAACAGCCAGTGCCGCCATATAAAAGGAACCATGAGCAAGGTAGACGAATTGATTATGGGCACTAAAGGCAACATTTATTTTGGAGCTGCCAACATGGTAGATCGCAAAGGCAAAGTGTTATATCAGTACGATCGCACGAAAGAAAACAACCCCTACCAAACCGAACATGACGAACTGTTTGCGGCCATCGCAAAAAAAGAATACAAGTTTGATGATACCGATAACGGTGCCCGAAGCACCATGACATCTATACTCGGACGCATGGCTACCTACTCGGGCAAGGTGGTTGAGTTTGATAAAGCCCTTAATTCAGGGCTTAGCATAATGCCAACCCAATTCGATTTTAATGCGTTGCCATCAATCGTTCCAAATGCCGATGGATTATACCCGGTAGCTGTGCCCGGTGTAACAAACTACAACGTTTGATTGCAGATTTGCACTTAACAATTCCCGAAAGATTCGCACCTTTCGGGAATTTTAGTTTTAAATTATCTACGTGAAATTCCTCTCCTCATTCTTTTCGGGCCTCTATATCTTTTGGGTGTTCCTGGTATTTACCGTGTTCATGTTGCTTTTTCTTCCTGGCATTATTCTTCCCGCATTTTTTGGCCAGCATGCCGTAGCGGTAACTTATTTTTTTATGAAAGCCTGGAGTTGGGTGTTTAGTATGCTTACGTTTATCCGCTATGAAATGGTGGGCCGCGAAAATATTGTTCGCGGTAAGGCTTATATCTATGTAAGTAACCATACTTCATTTCTGGATTTACCCGGCATAGCCATGACTATTCGGGGGCAATTCAGGCCTCTGGCAAAAAAAGAACTACTAAAGCTTCCTGTATTTGGATGGATTACGCGGGCTACCTGTGTAGTGGTAGATCGCAGCAGTAATGAAAGTCGCAAAAAAAGTTTAGACAGATTGAAAGAGATACTCAACATGGGTATTAACATCCTTGTGTTTCCGGAAGGCACACAAAACCGAACGAAAGAATTACTGCAACCCTTTAAAGATGGCGCCTTTCGCATAGCTGCCGATACCCAAAAACCATTGCTACCCATGGTTGTGCAAGGTGCAGGCAAGCTTATGCCCCCTGGCACTATACGCCTACGCCCTGGAAAAATAAAAATCATAGTTAGCCCTGAAATTCCAGTTGGTGCTGATGAAGACACCAAAACATTGAAAGAAAAAACTTTTGCAAAACTGGAAGCAATGTTGAAAACCAATTAGCAAAGTCTAATTTTATACTAATTAACAATCTATACCATAGCCTCAACGCCTAAACAAATATTGCTAACCCTTAACCTGGTTTACTTCTCTTTAGTGGTGGTAATGACAGGTTTTGCCACGTTTGTCTATGTTTGGATTTCTACAGGCCAGAAAATAACCCCCGTTGATGCCGAATTTGAAAGCCTGCTTCGCATAATCACTATTGCAACTGTACCTGCAGGCATGGGTATAAGCTACGTGGCCTTTAAAACTGTTATAAAAGGCATACCTCCTGAAATGCCCTTGGCTACCAAGTTACATCGGTACCAAAGTGCAGTTATCGTTCGGGGAGCAGGCTTCGAAATACCGGGTACGTTTGCCGCAGTTGCATCATTTATTACCGGTAATGTTTCATTCCTGTTGTTTACAGCCGTTATAGTTGTGTTATTCCTGCTTTTCAGGCCAACCATAGCGGCTATTACCAACGATTTACAATTAACAGCCACCGAAAGAAGTAATCTGGAAAATAACCAGCCCTTTACAAGGTAATATTCCTTCCACTCTCTAAAAGCAATACCTTTTGAAAGACAGCTAAGCAGATGAAGCGCAATTAGAAAAGGCATTGAAAATGACCCTGATTATCAGAAAAATTATGAACTTAATGATTCGGAATTTCAGTCCTTAATAGATGGTCTATATGAAAGCAAAAGAAACCAACACGAAGAGCAGCGGGGAGCAAGTAGCGGAACACCTGATGTATCTCATCAACCGGGGGATAGACGCGCAGGCAAGGAGAGCCCAGAAAGAGGCTCGCTTCCGGCAGAGTTTGGGGATACGACTACAAGCACCGAAGAAAGAGTCGGGGAAATAACTTCCAACTGAGAGAAGAAGGATTTGATAGTATATACCTATCAGAAACATCCCAAATACGGTTAGTTGCTTTCTATCCATTTAGAAATCAATACATTATAGTGCTACCAGACGTTACCGGTGGTTAGTCTTTCTTGTTG
>DEIA01000076.1:92269-93627 GCA_002352225.1 Flammeovirgaceae bacterium UBA2786 | reverse complement strand
CCCTGCAAAGAATTAAACTTCGATTATTACCCCAACCCGGTACGTAGTGAAATAACCATAACAGCAACTGGTTGCGATGTAAAGATTCTACACATGGAGCTTTACGACACCTTTGGCCGGTATATAACCACAGCAAAACCAGATAAGAGCAACATTGTACAATTGGGCGATCTGAGTGCCGGTGTCTTTTTCATGAAAGTATTTCTTCATAACAATGAGACTAAAACTATTAAAATAATAAAAGTGGGTACCGATTATGATTAGACTTCTACTTCTCTCTGTTCTGGCTTTATTAATTTCAGCACCTGCTTCTGCGCAAGCGCCTAAAGGCATAAACTATCAGGGTGTAGCCCGCGATAACGAAGGTAAACCCATTGCCACCAAAAGTATTTCAGTGCGTATCAGCATTTTGCAAAACTCAGCACAAGGCACGGTTGAGTATGCCGAAACACATAACCCACAAACAAACCCTTTTGGATTATTTACATTGGTGATTGGACAAGGCACTGTAACCACAGGTAATTTTGCTTTTGTAAGCTGGGCGGTTGGCAATAAGTGGTTACAAATCGAAATTGATCCTTCGGGCGGATCTTCCTATCAATTGGCCGGCAGCCAGCAATTAATGAGTGTGCCGTATGCATTTTATTCTGAATATTCAGGAAACAGTTTAACAGCCGGAAATGGAATTGCTATAAATAATGGGGTTATTACAAACACAGGCGATAGCGATAATAGCCCCACTAACGAACTGATAACCTCGGCTTCCTTAACAGCCGACAGGAAACTTCGTATTACAGATGCCGGTGGTACAAAAGAAGTTGACCTGGCACCCGTAGCAAATCAAAGTTTAACGCTTAGCGGTACAACGTTAAGCATAAGCGGTGGCAACAGTGTAAACATCGGATCGGTTAATACCGATAACCAGGATTTGTCGCTGAATACCGGAAACAACTTGCTTTCTCTTACCAACGATGCAACATCTGTGGATTTATCTCCCTACAAACAAACGCTTGCCTATACCCCGGCCACAAACACCTTGTCTATTTCCGGAGGTAATAATGTTACAATTGCCACTACTCTGGCCCAAACGCTTACCGTTAATCCCAATGCCAGCGGTATTCGTATTCAAAATGTAGGAGCTCCCACGGCTACTACCGATGCCACTACCAAAGGTTATGTAGATACTTCCATTGCTACAGCCATTGCAACCAACTATTCTTTTAAAGCAAACTTCAACTTTGTGAATAGTGGCAGCGTGTACAACGATTCACCCATACCACTGGTAGACGTATTTGATGATTTTAATGTAGTAGCTGCTAATCGCTTTACCGCGCCTGTGGCCGGTGTATATTCATTCA
>DEIA01000076.1:0-92231 GCA_002352225.1 Flammeovirgaceae bacterium UBA2786 | reverse complement strand
ACAAACTATAAAGGCACGTAAATCACCTTTTTGGTTTCAAAAAATTCTTCCTTGAAGTAATCTGAAAGGTTGTACACACTGTACGGGCGTTTCAGTTCATTCATCTCTTCATCCAGATCTCCGCCCTTCAGGTATAGAATTCCATTATCAAGGTTGTGCACCGATTGACCTTTAGCCTTATTATAAATCCACCCATGAAATTCTTTCATGCGGGTTACTGCACGGCTTATAATAAAATCATATTTACCCTTTACCTGCTCAGCTCTGGCTTGTTCTGCTTTTACGTTTTTTAGCCCTAATGCCTTTGCCACTTCATTTACTACGGTAATTTTCTTCCCAATAGAATCGACCAGGTGAAACCGGGTTTCTGGAAATAAAATGGCCAACGGTATTCCCGGAAAGCCACCACCCGTTCCAACATCCAGCACTTCAGCCCCGGCTTTAAACGAAATTACTTTCGCTATCCCCAGCGAGTGCAGCACGTGATTTATATAAATATTATCAATGTCCTTTCGGGAAATTACATTGATCTTATCGTTCCATTCTTTGTACACCGCTGCCAGTTTGCCAAACTGCGCAGTTTGATTCTGGGTAACATCAGGAAAATATTGTCCTATTATTTCAAAACCTGTCATGAGATAAATTTACAGGTCAAAGATAATTATTGGTTTACTCCATTTACGATTGTTTCTGCAATTTGGCAAAACGGGGTTGCATCGGAAATATCCGTACTGCACAAAAAAGAATTATATTTGGAGTTATGAAAATCAGGACCAAACAATTATCAGCCCTTGCCATGCTGCCTATTGTTTTTATTTTGATTTCATTTACCACCGTACAAAAGACTGAACCGCAGGCATCCGGCAAACCGGTTATTAACATCAGCCAGGCTTCTGTTTTCACCGTTCGCGATCATTCAGAAAATGCCCCCCTTAACCCGGTGCGTTACCCCGATTTCATTGTTACCAACTGGCAACTGGCTAAGCTGCAACTGGCAACTTCCATGCACAAAAAGGAAGCCCGTCAGGTTCCAATAACCAGTATAAATATCTTCTACTCGGTAGTAACTATTAATGCTCCTTAAGTGAGATAGCCCCACCTTCCATCAGCCCTTTTGGGTAATTTAATTTTATTCTCTATTAACTCCTTCAGGCGTTGGGTTATCCTACGCTGTTTAACACATATTGATTATGAAAGAATTCTTTGAACAAGTAAAAAGACTTTGGTTTATCATTTTAATGGGCGCGCTCCTTTTGGCGCTTTTTATTATATTGAAACTGTCTTAAGACTGAAAAGGATTAGGCTGTCTCAAAAGTCGAAATNNATCGCGGAACAAGTCCGCGATGACAGAACAACTTTTGAGACAGCCTCATCCTTAACTATCAATTTAATTTGCACTCGTGACACTAACTGCTGAAAATATATTATTACTGGGGTCAATCATGCTTTTTGCAAGCATTATAGCCAGCAAAACCTCATTCAAATTCGGAGTGCCTACTCTTATTCTGTTTTTAATAGTGGGTATGTTGGCCGGCTCTGAAGGACCCGGAAAAATTTATTTTAACGACCCTAAGATTGCCCAGTTTATGGGTGTTGTGGCGCTTACTTTTATTCTGTTTTCGGGGGGGCTTGATACTAAACTGGAGAGTATAAAACCAGTTCTTAAGGATGGCCTGGTCTTATCAACAGTTGGTGTATTAATTACTGCTATTACCGTAGGGGTATTCACTTCTTATGTGCTCAACTTTTCAATTATGGAAGGTATGTTGCTTGGGGCAATTGTTTCCTCAACAGATGCCGCAGCGGTGTTCTCAATTTTACGTACGCGCAATATCGGGCTGAAGGGCAACATACGCCCATTACTTGAGTTTGAAAGCGGTAGCAACGATCCGATGGCCTACTTCCTAACCATCAGTTTTATTGAACTGGTTATGCACCCGGAAACATCCATTGCCATTATGATTCCAAAGTTCATTAAAGGAATGGTACTGGGTGCTATTTGTGGGTATGGGGGGGGTCGATTGATGGTGTACGTTTTAAACCGAATAAGCCTGGATGTGGCTGGCCTTTACCCGGTGTTGCTGATTTCGCTTATGTTCTTTACGTTTTCGTTTACCGATGCTATAGGCGGTAACGGCTTTCTTGCGATATACGGAGCAGGAATTATTTTGGGAAATGCCAGCATTATTCATAAGAAAAGTTTACTCAAATTTTTTGATGGTATAGCCTGGCTCATGCAAATTGTGATGTTCTTAACACTGGGGCTGCTGGTCTTTCCTTCGCAGATAACACCGATTATTGGAGAAGGTCTTCTTATCTCGTTGTTTCTGATTGTAGTGGCCAGGCCGCTGGCGGTGTTTCTGATGCTTTTCCGATCAAAAGATCTGAACTTCAGAAAAAAATTATTTATCTCGTGGGTAGGGTTACGCGGGGCTGCCCCTATTGTATTTGCAACATACCCGTTGATTGCAGGTGTACACTATGCCGATACCATTTTTAATTTGGTATTCTTCATCTCGGTAACATCAGTTGTGTTACAAGGTTCTACCCTTTCAATAATGGCCAAGTGGCTGCACGTGGGTGTGCCCGAAAAAGTGAAACGAAAATTCCCACTCGATCTGGAACTAAAAGATGGATCCAAATCAGAATTAATTGAATTGGATATTCCTGAGGCTTCGTTTGCTGTTGGCAAACAAATTGTGCAATTAAAACTTCCTAAGTCATCGCTGATTGTGCTAATCCATAGACAGGATAAATATGTTACTCCGGGTGGCGAAACTGAGATTGAAGCCAATGACCACCTGCTTATACTGGCTGACAATAAAGAAGCGAGAACAAAAATCTATGATAGTTTTGGCGTGCGGCTGGAATGAAGGCATTCCTACTGATAGGCTTAGGCGGGATGATTCGATTGTGGTCAGTTGGGTCTTGCTAATACACATTTTATTACCCTTACTTTTCGTATGGAACAACTTGAAGTCGGTCAGTTGTCTATTAATAAGGGTTGATGCCAAATTAAAATAAATTCATAGTTTCTCATAAAACCGAGATTTTACTTTATAATGAGCAGTCACTAGCTGAGCCTCTCCGTTAATGATAAAAGTTGTATGCAATTCTCCGCTTAGGTAAAACCAGAATAATTGTTCATCCCCCACAGGGTAAGATTCAATTAACTCAGCTTGTGTAAGCTGATGATAGGATTGACTGAGGTCATCTGTTATCGGTTGAAAAAAATTGTTACAGTAATTATAAATACCAAATGCTGTAGATACCAATGGTCCACGAGATTCATAATCAAGTTTAGTTATTGCCTCCCTTTGTTGTAATGATGTTTTTATTTCAATACTGCTATATAATTCTTCATCTGAATCAGGAGGAACTAAATAAAAAAACAAAAAAACATTGGTCATCTGAGACCAGTTGCCACCAAATGCTGGAGAGAGTCTATTGCCTGGAAAAGAATATTCTTTGTCTTGAAATCTAAGGTTAAAATAACACTCCTCGCAAGCCTGTTCAACAAGTGGGAATTTGGAATCTGGCGGAGCAAATTTACAGGGCCCGGCATCAAAGTCGGGCGTATTGTCGCATTGTACGAATGCTACCAGAAGTATCAATAGATATGAAAGTTTCATTGCTCTTCTAATTTTTTAGTTAGTTTTTACATACCGAGTGGTATTGCCATCTACATTGATTATATAAGAACCGGCTGGTAATTCAGTTAGAAGAGCATTGATATCCTCATCCTCTACTGTTCCCTCTATTATCACCTTCATTGATTTCATATCCATGTCGGTGTAAGAACTGAAAGATGAACCTTTACAAAAGGTGAAGGTAAGATTGCAGCTGGCGTTGTACGCATTAAACGTGGAGCAGCCCGAGCTAATCGTGAACGTCATGTTTTTGCCTCCATTGCTTGTGTTCCAGCTTGCGGTGCTTAATGATTCTTGGACAGAAAGAAGCAGACAAAATGAAATAAGTAAAAATTTTGTCATGACCTTGATTAGTTGAACTTAGAGTAGGTAAAAATAGCTTTTTTTAAATTTTCTCTCCACCGTCTTCAGAAATGTAACCTGTCCATGTGTTGCAAACTATCAGCGAAGAGGTCAAGAGTTTTTTGAATTTTTGTCGGCCGAACTTGTCGACTTACACATCACTCGCTACGGAGCACACCCAATTGGCCACAACGGTCGAGGCTTGCCGGGGGCCTGGTATTTTATAACTGTCTCCCCGGCAACTGAAGCCGATAAAAATTACTGATGTTGAAGTTAACAACTAAAAGCCAAATAGAATTCGGTCAAGCCCGATATTAGCTGATAGCAGTACATCAGCCGATTGTTATTACATCCGACAGTCTTGCGGCAAACCTTTTTGTTGGCTGTAGTTTTTTAATCTGCAATTTCTCTTTTCTTGAAGTTTGTCAATAAAGCTACTCCTAACCAGTAAAGTAATAATAATGGTATGCCCGGAATTACAGAATAGAAATTCAAATCCCTTAGGAATGTTCAGTTGAGTAACATAGATTACTGTTGCTGAAACAATACCTATAATGCCTCAAGAGACTCAATCAAAAAACAGCGTAAGCACCGCTGTTTTTATACTTTTGAGTGGCTCTAAAAATGGGGAGCTTACGTCATAAAGTGGGCGTTGGGTTAACCAAAAGCGGTGTATAGTGAAAACGAATACGCCTAAAAAAAGAATGCCAGGTACCCCTACCTGGCATTCACCCTAAAACAACAAAAAAAACTAAACAACAAATTCTTTCATATCTCAAACCTTAAATCCTACTGATACAACCAGCGAACGTCCGTCTGAAGCCCAAATACCCGGGCCTGGATAGAAGGAAGGACGCTTAGTGAAGTAAGACTTATTGGTAATATTATTTACGTTAATCCGTACTGTAATCTGTTTAATAAAAAAGGTGGAGTTAAAATCCAACAACCCATAAGCCGGTACCTTACCAACAGCCCCATTGGTTGGTGGCACAACCGTATTTAATGCATCGGCATATGTTTCGCCAACATAACTGTAGAGTAGCGACATGCTACCCGCTAAAGAACGAAGCGTTACCCCATTGCGTGTTATTACACCCGGCACACTTTCCAGTTTGTTTCCGGATATATCTACGTTGGCTTCACCCGAGCGGATATAGGCATGGGTATAGCGGCCATTAAAAAAGGCTGTAGAAGTAAACACTGAAAATGCTACGTGCTTACGTAATGGGGTAACATATTCTGTGTAAACCTCCGCTCCGGTTGTAGCCGAGTTTCCAATATTGGTTCGGTATAGATAAAACTGATCTAACTCATCGCGCATAGCCTGTGTGCCTAACCGGTTATTATACTGCAAATGAAACATGCCAACATCCCAACGCAGGTTATTTGCAGCTCCACGAAATCCAACTTCAAGATTATAGCCGTACGCATCTTTCAGATTCTTATCGGCCCGTTCATAAACAGATGAGGGTACAATGTCTTTAAATATAACCGGGCGATAAGCCTGAGACCAACCTGCATAAAGCGATCCATGCTTTAAGGTATATTGTGCATTTAAACCCAACAAGGGAAACTTATGCACGATTGTGTTGGGTACATCCTCTGCATCGTAATAAGAGATTACGCCCGTCATGCGGGATTGACCAGACTCATATCTAAGGCCCGGTGTAACCGATAAAGCTTTTGTAATTTGAAATTTGTTCTCTACAAACAACGCAACATTGGTCGACTTCAGATGCATGTTGCGGCCAAACACAGGATCTGTTAAGGTAAGATCGAAATCTGTACCGGTAGTTCCTTTACCCTGTTGTCTGCGATGTAAATCATTATTAAAATACTGTACACCGGCTACCAGTTTACTTTCAAGGCCGCGCAGCGAATAGTTATGCAGCATACGCAACTCTGAGGTGTAGCTATTAAAATTATCAATATCAACCTGACGCGCAGCATACTGGTTGGTTACCGGATCAATCACATCCTCCACATTGGCAGGCCTGTCGAACATTACACTATTCCTGTAGCCCAATACAGCAGACGTAAGCCAGGTTATTTTAGTACGCTTACTCAAATCCCAGTCTGCCCTAAATGAAGGAACATAAATTTCGGGATTAAAGTAATTGCGAGACCGTGTTGATTGACGGGGATCCTGTGCAAACTGTGCATCGGTAAGAGCTCCGGGAATATGGTAAATGTAATTTGATCTGCTTACTTCAGCCGTCAACTTAAGATTTGAGAGCGGTGCATAAATCAATTGTACCGACTGGGCATCATATTGTGTTTCACTGTTTTTACGATACCCCTCCGATATTCGCTTTGAATAATAAGTTGTGTACTGAAATTTTCCAACTGTACCACTTGCCGCTACATATGTGCTAACTAACCCAAATGAGCCAACGGTGGTAATGCTTTCCAGACCAAACGCCCGTGTGCTGTCTGCTGCTTTTGTTACATAATTAAGCATACCTCCAAACTGTGCACCATATTGTAACGATCCTGTTCCTCGCACCAATTCAATTCTATCAACAGCTTCCATAGGAATACTGTAATGGCTTGCGGGGTAGCCATAGATATCTGAATTAGTCATAGACCCATTTCTACGAATATTAAATTCCCACCCGCGGTGTGGATCAAGTCCGCGGGTGGAAATGTTCATTTGATTGCCGCTGCCATCCATATCATACACAAATACGCCTGGTATTTTTGCGAAAATCTGGCGGCCTGTTTTCTCTGCAATATTGGCATTGGTGCCACCCAGGTTAATCACTTCGCTCTTCTTTCCCGACCACAGGTTAGTGCCTGATGATTCGGGCAATGGGCTAATGTCGTAAAGACGCTTTCCTTTCACTTCAACTTCATTGAGTTTACGCGAACGCAAAGAATCTTCCTGGGCTACTGCCGGTAAAGACAGTAACAGAATAATAAAGATTGAACCCGATATTTTAGTCATCTGCACCATCACCCTGAGCTCTTGCAATTGCATACGCTGCAACCTGTTGTCCTTGTGTTATACCTACTTCTGAATCAAACCGATAGTGAATACCTCCGTAAATTCTTGATTCGGCAGCTTCGCGCGCCCAGGCTCTTACATTATTGGTTTCATTCGGGAAAATATAGGCCAGCACTTCAGCAGCCGCACCCGAAAAAGTACTATGCCCTGAAGGGTAACTTGGAAAATTAGGTGTACCCAAAATAGTTTTAAATCCATTTATGGTTTGGATTGGTCTTGGGTAGTGATAATAGTATTTCGAATCCCAGCAAGCCACACCCGCATCCATTACAGCCATGTTCAGGTAAGCAAAAGTACGGGCCGCACGAAGCGGGTTCATTTCATACTTAACAATATATTCTTTGGTACGTCTGTTCCAATGACCGGGAGGTGTATAGGTTCCCAGACCATCCGACCACCAGTTGGCTATTTTACGTTGATTCTGAGTAGCATTTTTTTCGAAGCCCCGAAGTTCTTTTGCATCGGTTTCAAATTCTTGAGTGCCGGGCGCTGGCGGAACGCCAACCCGCACATCTTCCACGTTAGGTACATTCCACATGGTTACGTTACCAAACGCTGGCGTTAACCCCACAGGGCGAACTGGAACTTCCTGATTTTCCCATGACCAGCCAAAACGATTGAAAGCTTCTTGTTTGATTGCATCCGATGCTGGTTTAGGTGTTTGTGCCAAACTCATTTTATCGGTAGATGCACGCGCCAATGCGGCTGTTTTAACTGCGGTGGCAATGGCCGTACCCGCTGCTATATCACTTGACGTATTCGTACCTGACCACTTTAAACTATTGATATGTTCTTCAGCCAGTCCGTTCAGATACTCATGCTCAAGGGGAAACATGGCTTTCAGAATATCGCGCGACACAATAGCAATTACCGCTCCATCGGATGGATAGGACGGCAAGGCATTCTTAGCATATGCATAAGGAATAGTAGCGTCTGTTATATAGGTTGCGGGTCGATTATACTCATATTTATAATGCCAGGCTGCAATCAATCCATCGAACTGAGCTACACTTAAATAGGCCAGCATACGGCTGGTGTAGGGTGGGTGTGCAAATGGAAATGGTGGTGGGCCTTGCGGATTTCCGGGTGTTGGCAAGGTATAAGTGCCATCTGGGTTTGGAGGTGGAATCAGATTATACTTGGTAGCAAGATCCAGTGCGATCTCATTCCACCGAAGTATGGGATTGTTTGTCCAGTATTCAACTGCATCGGCCTGCCCTCCGGTTACATTTTGAGCAGCCGCTTTCAATTCTGCCAACTCAGCCAGATATTCAGCAGAGTTAACTGCTGCCGGAGCATCAATTACTATATCAGTAGCACTTGAAAACAAAATGGGTTGCCAGCTTCCACCATTTTCATCAAGATCAGTAAACTCATAGGATGAAAAATTGAAATGCGTAGGGAGTTCATTTTCGCAACCGGTAATTGATATCCCTATCAATACCAGGCTTAAACAAAGTGTTGCTATTTTTTTCATGGTTGTGTATTTCAGAATTTAAATTGATATGCAATGGCTCCGCCAAATCCGGTTGCCTTACCCATGTTACGGCCTTCTAATACCTGATTAAACGATGCCATCAGGGAAAGACCTTTAATGGGTTCTATTGCCGTGAAATAATACTGCGCAAAGAGACCAGCCTGTGTAGCCTCCATTTTGTTGGTGGGTTGTGGCATGTTCCATCTGCGAATATCATCGCCATCCATGCTATTCATAATATTGTAAGAGGCTTCTACTCTCAGGCTATGTTTCAGCGTCCATGCGCCTAAAACTGCCTGATAGTTCATTGCACTTGGCACTTCCATGAAAGTAGTGTAGTAACTTCCATTATTATAATAGTAAGGCCTTTCCACTTCTGTTTGGCCGCGCCAAACATAAGCGGCAGTAGCCCGTACATAAAACATCTTGTTATATTCATACTGGCCAATTATTCGGCCGGTTACTTCCTGTGTTCCTAAGCCCAGGCTGTAAGGCATATAATCAGATAAATAATTAGTCATCGGGGTGCCGAACTGAGCAACTGCCAGTGCAGAAACACGATGATCTCCAAAATCTTTTTTAATTGCTTCATACTTAACTGCTACGTTCACATCCTGAAGTCCCTTTACACCGGCTAACTGGCCTCCATCTGACTTGGTGCTTACATACGGTATTGAAAGCAACACATTCAGCTTATCGGTTATACCGTAAGCTATCATTGGCATGTACGTGGAGCGCGTAAACGTGCCAATGTTTTGGTTGGTAATAAGGTTCGTTCCCTCCCAGTATTCATCCCAGGTGCCCTGGTCATACATAAGGGCGATGCAAATCTCCTTCTTTTGCATCATGATGGCATCCGTGTACGTCTGGCTAAGCGCAGTAATGGCAAAGCTCAGGCAGCATACCTGTAACAGTAAAATTTTTTTCATGTAGTTTAAGTTAATTGTTGGTTTTTGGGTAATTAATTGGTGCCGGATGAACACATGATGGCGCGAAAAATCACGCGCAATCAGATGTACAACCAACATCATTCTGAAATTCAGAATGTGGGTATATCCGAAACGGATGTAAGAAGATTAAGCTTTAGGAGGCGGACTTGTTGATGAGGAAGCCCCGGCCGGATAAGAAACTACTATTTCGCCTGGCAATACGGTATAACTCCAACCGGTATTACGGGTTTGTAAGGTTGTTGAAGTAGCGATGTAGTCCTTAATCAGATTTTGTAATAGCTTACTTTGATTTTTTTCGGAAGCTGGTTTGTCTGTAAACGATTTTACATACTCAGCAATAGCCTGACCAATATCCTTCGAGGTTTCGTCTTTGATACACACTATATAGAGTGTATCGCTTTTCAGTTTTTGTTTTACCATCCGGTAGATTTCGCCCTGATGTTCAAATTCTCCATCCACGCGGGTGTATTCTTTGGAATCAACAGCATACGGAACGGTAAGCGGAACTTTGATTGTAACCTCGTGCTGGCGTTCATATTCATCAGAGTCAAACAGAGCCTGCAGGCTCTGCTTGTTTTTGAGTTGAAGACCTACCAAAACGCCATAGTATCCCAGCACGTTGAGCAGGAATAACAGCATTAGAAACAGGGTCAGGACTTTTTTCACAAGCACTAAAGGTAGCAAAATGTTCTGATTTTCAAACCGAAGCCTGTATTCACCGCGCAAAAAGGCTGTTGTTTTCCTGGAATTTGGCACAAATTCTAAATCAAAAAGGAAGTTTTAGATATGCTCTTTTTTGTTCTTTTCTATCGCGGAGTGCCTGCCGCAGGCAAGCCCGAGGCGGGGCACTCCACTGAGAAATAAAATCATTTCCCGTCAACCGGTTTCTTTTTCTTCTTCATCTGCCATTCAAACCCAACTCTTACATTTACTTTGTCTGCATACGGGCTCATGCCGTCTTTATCGCGGAAGTTGTAGAGCAGTTCGCTGTTGCCTTTCAGTTTTTTGTAAACGGTAAACTCTTTTTTGATGCCTGCAAAGATGCTGGTAATCCACCTGCGGTCGAACGGGTCATACCCCATCCGGCTTGCCAGCAACGGTGGTATGGTGGTGTTCATTGTTTCGGGCTGCAATGTAAAGCTGATGCCTTTTGCCCACCTGAACTGAACTATTGCACGCGGGCCATAGATACGTTCATTGTTTCCTGTAATTTTCCAGCCGTCAAACGGCAGGCGTTCGTTCCATCCTGCTCCGGCCGAAAGGCGCGGCCGTATCTTGTATTGCAAAGAGGGGTTTATATCCAGCAGGAAGTATTGCGATTTCTGAAACTGTAACGTAATGCCCGGTACAAGGCGTTCGATGAAAGGTTTGCCCTTGAGGGGGTTGGGTAAACGCTTTGGGAGGTCGGCCAGGCTTTGCACTTCGGAATATCTGCTTTTGAGTTTACTCATTTTGTCCATAGCCTGTTGAAGAACTGCTTCCTTACCTGCAAAGTGATCCTGTGCGGCATTCAGAATTTGTTCCTGTACAGCTTCTTTAGCCATGTTCATTAATGCTGCTGAATCGGGTTTGGCCTTTTCCATCAATGCCTTTCCTTCCTGTAATTGCTCCATGCCTTCAATGCCCGCTATTTTGCTCTCAATAGTCTTGTCGATGTTTTTCACTTCATCGAGGTTGCCTGTTGCCAGTTGCTTTACATCGTTGGCATAGCTGGTGAATTCTTTGGTGGTGTTGCCGATTTGGTTCAGGTTAATATCACCGGTAAGGTTTTTCAGGTTGGGGTCGAGTTTAAGCTGGTCTGTGAGTGTAGGCAATTGGGTGTTGGTGAGGTTGGGAAAATCAATGTTGTTCAATGAAAGGCTGGTTGTATTTAATCCGGGTAACGTATATGCGTTAATTGACTGCTTAAGATTATTGACCGGCCCTTGCAGTTCTTCGGGCAGGTTGATTTCGTTAAGCGATTGCGTGGCTTTTGATTTAAGGTTATTGATTTTCGTGTTTACCTCGTTCAGCTTTTGGGTTTGCAGCTGGTTGAGGCTGTCGAGTTGCCGGGTCAGTTTACCGGTGGGCAGTTTCAGATTATTGAGGCTGTCTATCTTATGTTGCAGGTTGTTGCGGGTGGCATTGATGCTGTTGATCTCTTGCTGAAAACTGTTCTGGATGCTGTCTGCTTTGGATTGAAAGGCAAGGGTAACGGAATCTGCTTTTTTGATTTTTCCGGAAAGCAGGCTGTCGATTTGATTTACGTGCTGGGATAATGAATCTGCAAGACGCAGCTTGTTCGACAGGCTGTCCTGCTGTTGGCCATAAACCAGCACGGTACAGAAAAGCAGCCCGAAAACAAGCAGGTATTTCATAGGGGGAAGGTACAAAAACCGGGTTATTGTTTGGTTACTGACCCACAATCTTCAACTGATATTATTTGCAAAATCTCTTTTCCAGAAATATATCTTCAAACATGCCTCTAACATCTCTCTGCTTTTTGAAAAACATATCGTTTTCCTTGATAATCTTTTCAGGTGCGTTCGTATGGTCAGGTTCTTTCGTTCAATATGGTTGGTTCGATAGGATGACCGGCAGTGAATTTCTTTTGGTATAAGGTTTTGATACAGTGCATATCCATCTGTATAAATTTTCTTCGCTTCCGACAGCAGCAAAGTGTCCGTTACTCTTTGCAGTGTTTTTGCCGTTCGCCTGCCTATCTTAAAATCAATCACTTTTTTGGTGTCTTTACATAAAGCATACACAATCCAGTATAACCTGCCCTTGTTGCCTATGTAGGTGCGCATTTCATCCAGTTCATATTCTTTGCCTTTCAAAATGAAAAATGGACGCTGAATTGTTTTTGATATTTTTTTAATACGCCTCACAACAGTAGCAACCGCTATCTTCAACAATCTTGCTATGCTTCTGATGCCACAGCTTTCTATAGTCAACGATACAATCCATCGGCCGGTGTTATACCGGCAGGCATTATATACATAATTCAACTGAAAATATTTTTTACAGGGCTTGCAATAATACCGTTGAGCACCGCTTTTGCTTCTTCCGTTTTTCACACACTGCTTTTTGCAGTGCCTGCAACAAGGTTGGGATTCTATCATACTTTTGAGCACACTTTAGGAAAGATCAATGCATTAGCTCGTTTATAGCCTTCTAAAAATAACAAGGATGAGCATCTGCCCATCCTTGTTTCGTTTGTTTTCTGCTTTTGCCCATTAATTGACATTGGGTTTCAATTACTTACAAGCCATCATACTTTTGAGTACACTACCTATAATGGCTTACACTAAGAATGTACCACTTTTGACTTTTTGAATAACCTTTAACCTGCTTCTCTATGGTAATAAAGGGGAGCTTTTCGTTCTTGCCGGAATAAAAATAGTATTGCGATTTTATCTGATCACTATCCTCAAATTTCTTATAACTACTTATTTGAGAATAATCTTTAAACAGTTTGTTCAATTTTTTAAACTCTTTCTTAAAACTTTTGCAATTCTCTTTACTGTAAAAAAGTGAAATTGACACAATCTCTAATGTATCTCTAAATACAATGGAATTGATAGAATAATTAACAGCCTTAACAACAGAAAATGAATTAGATTCAACTTTGCTGTTAAGAATTTCATTATTATCAAGATTAATTACTGACCCAATAAAAAAGTCTTTCCCATTAATTCCTTGAAGCAAATAATCAGTATTATCATTCCTTTTGAAATTACTATTGGAATCTGTATAAGATACTATATCATTATATGATTTTTCAATCGGCACACCTTGAAATAATTTCGATAACACGCCAATTTGATCTTGAGCAAAAACATTGCTCATGTATATCATTAAAGCAAAGACAACGATTAGTTTTTTCTTCATAAAAAATTATTTATACCAAGGTGAGGGAATTTTTATCGGCTTACCTCCTTCAATAAGCGATCTGCCTCCGGAATAATTCAGTCTGAGGTGATCCGCTCCCATATTCATCCTTATCTTATTTTCAAAATATACAGCTCTTCCTTCCTTTCTTTCAACACCCGTTGCAGCATTCCCTAAAACATAATTAAAACTCAAAGCACCAAAGTTGGAATCATACCCGTGAAACAGTTCATGTGCCAAGTTGAATATAGGATTACTTACAACACTTCCCGTTGACCCGTCATTAAAAATTGCATCAACACTAACTCCGCTTCGGTGATTCCAATATATCGTGCCGCCCGCACCAATACCAGTTAATCCTTCATCCTGAAACCATAAGTTATTACCCTGAAAAGGTGAAGGATCAGAAAAGTTTTGTGCAGCAAAGGCATTATTTCTCTCACCCTTTGTAGGGTAAAAACCATTTGACGTTGACTCTTTGATTGTGAAATGAAAATTCGATTCTTGCAATGCCTTTATTTCGTTCTCCCCGCCATTAGCTGAAATTGCGCCTAAAGCTCCGACCGCACTTCCTACAAATGATTTCTTTAAAGTTGTACCGTCTTTCTTATATGCTTTATGGGTTACGTCTTTTCCGCTCTTTGTGTACAATTTACCGTCTTCATAAAGCAAATTTCTGTAACCCGTATTTATCCATAATGAATCGCCATTCACGTCAACATACTTGATCGGATTACCCGCAGTATATTGGTAGGGCGACATTGAGCTATACTTCTCGCTGAATCTGTCTATGGTAGGAAAGACGGGAACAAACGGGTCTATATCTCTTTGCCCTAAATCAACAACATTGTAACCTAACTCGTCTTGTGTTTCTTTGCCATTCAATAGCTTATCTTGTTTCAGTGAACCCTCTCTGCTGTAACTGATCGCAGATGCACCATAAGGAAACAGATCAGTAGCGTTTATCACCGGGGATTTTTTCAAGTCCACTGAAAATTCATCATAGTACACTTCTACCACGCTTTCATTTTCATTTGAAAGATAAACATATACATAGCCCGCAGTAATGATCGGTATTTCCGCACTCAGCTTTTCGTGCATACAATCCTGTCCGTATTCTTTGGCCGCGTCTGTCATGCGCACGTAACCGCCATTGATGAATATAAAGTTACTGTCAAATACTAACCAGTTCAGGTAGGCTTTCGGGCCTTCGCCACTGCTGCCCGATGTGTTCAGCAACCCGGGGAACGGGAACGATGTGGTACTGCTGCCGTAGCTTCCCCCGTCAACCACTGTACCCGGTGGCGCTGTGCCTCCGGCTATTTGTGTAAGCAATGTATTGAGCGCGGTTGTCCAGTTGCTTGGGTTGGTGTCTATGTATTTTACATATACTTCCGTTTTCACGGTGTCGCCCGGCACTACGGCAAACGATCTTGCCAAACCAAACTGCTCATTGGCTGAACCATTCAACCGCACGGCATAGCCCGGTGTTGTACTTGGTGCGCTGCCGTTGGTCTTGTCGAAAAGGTGTGAGCTTATCCTCCGGGCATTTTCATAGCGCAGGAACTTGCTCTGTTCTTCCGTAAGGTTTTCGGTTTCCATAGTGGCCGTAGCTTCATCGTGTTCCTCTTTCGTAGTGAACGTTACACGGTTGTTGCCCAGGTGGTCGCGCAATTCATATTCATACGCTCCGGCCAGTGTGTTATATCTTCCTTCTTCGTGGCTGATGTATTTCAGGGTATCGTTTTCGTAAAAAAACTCACCTGCATAGTCGGTTTTCTTTTGTAACTGATGCGAAGCGTTGTAAACGGATTGGCTCAACTTGTTGCCCATAGCATCATAAACATAAAGCAAATAGTTACCGTCCTGGAAGGTAACTTTCTCCCGCTGGTTCATATAGTTGTACGTGTACGCTGTAATGCCCTTGTTCTTGTCGGTAATGCGGTTGCCGTTGGCGTCATACGTGTAATCCGCCCCTACGGTGTTGCCGTCTGCAAAGCCTTCTTCTGTGTCCCATGAATCGGTTACGCTTTGCAGCTGGTTCCCGGCATTGCCGTAATCAAGCACAAGGTTGTCCATTTGTGAGTCGTCCGCTCCTTTGCGTCTTATGGACAGCATTTTGGTGTTCAGGTCATACGTGATATTGTCTTCATGCAATCCGTCTGACATATTCCAGCTTGCTGCCTTCTCGTAATGCGTGGCTGCGGTGAGCCTGCTCATCGGGTCGTAGGTGTATTTGTATGCCCGTTCTTTCAATCCTGGGTCAAAGCCCTGGTTGGTGCTGTATTTCGTGGCGGAGATATTGCCGTTGAACTGTGGGGTGTTATTAATTCCGGTAAGCACGTTGTTGTACGCAAGCTCCATTCCGAAGTGGTCGCGGGGTTCATTAATGTTATCCGGTGATAAATCAGCATTGTTTATCCTCGTTAACCAACCCCTGATCGAATACCTAAAGTCAACATGCTGTTTAAACGTTGTGCCGTTGTCCTCACTATGCAATTTCTTCGTTACTAACTCGCCTAACTCATTGTATAGCGTAGCGCTTAGAAGTATTTCGGGCTCACTGTTGAGCTGGTGGTAGGTCTTCAATAAACGGCCAGCGTGGTCATACTCATATCGCTTCCGGATGGTGGTGCTCGTTACCGAATCCTTGCTGTACGTGGATTTTGTTTCCAATACCTTACCCACAAAATCAACCTTGCTCGTCACGCGGTCAAAGCCGCCTTTATGGTTTTGCGTGATCCGCTGTATATCCCTGTACTTGTCATCATAATAGTTCACGCTCCAGAGGTAATCACTTGCACCCAACACGTTTGTTTTTGTTCCGGTCACAAGTCCCACCACACGGTTAAAGGCAACTGTATCCTGTCCGGTTATATCTCCTGCCACATAGTTGAAGCTGCTTCCGGCCAGGTCATCACGGAACTTGTAGTTATCGTAATAGGTCACGCTCAGAATCTCCAGCGGGGAACTATCTGCATTCGTTGTAGGAAAAACTGTATTGGTGTAGCCGTGAGAAGAAGCGTCCCCGTTGTAGGTATCAAAAAAGTTTGTGGTGCTGATGAGTGCACTCATTTGTGCCTGGTTGATAGAGTCATTATGCACATAGATACCGGTAATGATAGGCCTGTTCAGCGCATCGTATTTAGTGAAGCTCCACTTGTTTGCGCTGCGCTGATTTCCGTCTTGTGACATCACTACACGGTCACGCTTGTCATACACTAAGTAAAGCGGAGAGCCTCCTGGAATTTGTTTTTCAACTGATCTTCTCCGACCGTCATATTTGTAACGGAACGCCCAACGGTTTAAGAAACTGTCTTTACCTGCATCATCTGCTGCAAAGTAATCCTCTATGTTTTTAGTCCCTTCCGGTTGTATTTCACACACTAAATTGCCCAGATCGTCATAGATATAATATGTCAACGCCCAGCCGGGTGTGCTTCCTGTGAGGTCGTTAAGATTTGAGGCTCCGGCTGACGTAGCCTGTACTTTCTTCAATATTACCTGACCACTCTTGTTGGTGTATTCTCTTACTTCGTAGCCTTGTTCATCTTTTGTGCTCTTGATGTGCAATTGACCTGTGGCATAATATCCGCCTGATACAATGTAACCTGTTACAGCAGATGCCCGAACCGGTAGGCCGCTGCCATTGATGCTCCATGCAATAATCTTTTCCTGTGTAGCGTTGCTGCCCGTGCCATGCTGGTTGATTAAATATCCGTGCTGTATAAATTTATTGTTGCCGCCCATAGCCACAGGGACCCACGCTTGCCCTGCTCCGTAATCTTTATCGGGGCGGTTTAAAGGCGATGGCTCAAAAATAGTTTCTGCGTAGGGTCTTGTGTCGGTAGCAACTTTTGATGATGCATTCTGGTAGAACTGGTATTGCGCATTATTGCTGGTAGCATAGTTGGTATGTTCTTTTGGTAAAAAATTTGTCTTGTACGTTCCGTCATCGCCTGATACATACGGCAGGTATTTTACGGCTTCTCTTCCAAAGGCATCGTAAGCGATGGGCTGTACAATGTCCATCTGGTTTGGCGATTGTTTAACGGCTACTGTTTGTGACGGCCTGCCCAGGCCATCAAAGAACTGGTAGGTGATTTGTTTCTCGTTCATGTTTGCTGCTCCCAGCAACGCTTCGCTGGTAAGGCCCGGCTTTTGCGCTGTTACTGTGCGGATATAGTTCTGATCAAAATTTAATACTCTGGTTGAAATAGCTGCCTCAGAAGTGAAGGTTGAGTTACCGCCAGCATTAACAGAACGGATACGATAAAAATATGATGTACCCGCATTTAAACCTGTGTTGGAAAACGAAGTAGCATTGGCAGCCGTAGTGGTAATAAGTGTAAAGTCGCTGCCCGAGGTTAGCGAACGTTCTACCTGAAAACCGGTTTCGTTTGATGAGGCATCCACCCATGTTAAGTTAATCTGTGAGCCCGAGATAGCTGTTGCCGTTAACGTTGTTGGGGCGGACGGGGCGCCCCCGGTAACAGAAACATTTTTGGAACCCAGTATAAAGCCGCCATCCCGGAAACTCACCACGCCAGTGCCCGCTACTGTCCATTGAACTTGGCAATAATATGTGCCCCCTGAAAAATATTCGTTGGTAACACTACCCCCGGTGGCTGTCCAGAAGGGGTCTCCTATAAAACCTGAATCATAATATGAAAAGGTATAGGTAGTGCCAACCACACCAGTGGATGGGCCAAGTACCGTGGACAGGGACGTTGCCGTGTGATTAGCGTATCCGGCTAACCACGGGTATGTGATCAAAATACACCCTAAAATAAATACACTACGCATATAACTACTTTATTTTGGCTGAATTGATCCTACAAACAAGGTGAACGGAAATGTGGTCTTCTCTCCCCGCTTCATATTAAAATCGATCGACAAAATCCCGTTTTCTCTTTTAAATATTATCAAACCCTGAGACTCGTTTATCTTAACCCGGTATTCTACAAAGCCATCTTCACCAACATGGCTCCAGCTACCCGATACATCCTCAACCAAAAATTTATAAACCCTTTCTACCTGGGGTTGTGTCCACACAATCTCCCCCCCGGGGTAAACGATAACTTCACTGGGCGTTGAAATGCGCTCACTGAAAGCTTTGTCTTTTACCTCAACAACTTCCCAAATCAGTGTATCATTTTTAATGTTGATTTCCTGTGCCAAACACGCTGCGCAGCATAACAGTCCAATCAATACCAATAAATTCCTTTTGCTCATATTCAGTTTTGGGTTGTATCCCTTATTTATAGTGATAGTCAATCTTTTTTAAAATATTATTGTCCTTATCCCGAATCAACTTTAATCTGCCAAAGAAATCATACTCATAATATATAGTAACACTATTCGCATCCGTTTGGGAGGTAACACCGATACCCGGGGTGTAGGTATAGGTAGTCATTTGAGAATCTCCCGGAAATACCCGGATATCATCGAGCCGGGTGCCCGCACTAATGGTGTTGCTCCAATTTATAATTCCGGAAAAATTCCATTTGTTGCTGCTCCAGTACCAATAGCTCATTTTTAAGTTCGTAGTTGAACCCGGCACGAAACCATTGCTGGAAAAATTATATGTGCCATTGTTCAGGTATCGTTCACCCGTATGGGCCGGATTTGAGGGAAGCACCGCAAGGGTGCCCGTTTCTTCAAAACCTGCGTAATAGATTTCATCATGGTGGGCGTTGATGGCTTGTGCCACTGGGTATTTACTGTTGTACCCCCACAGAATACCAATACTGATATCGTTTTTGCCTTTGTATTCCAATAATCCGCCCTCCGCGTTGTAAGCAACAAACCGAACATCTTCTTCCAGCGGATTTCCGGCCGAAGCGCTCCATATCTTGTTTCGAAAAACAGAGTTACCATCAAGCATAAAATCTGTCCGTTGACGATTGATTTCCAACCCAGCCCTGATAGTTGTTCTTTCCACAGGTTCGGAAATCACGTTTCGTAATACCAGTGAATCTAATGCAACTTTATTTATCGATGGTACTTCGGTCAGCAACGAATTATCAAACGGATACCGTATTAATGTAGTAACCGAATCCGATTCTGATGTTGAGGCCTGTATTTTGGTCGGATAATAATATTGACTGTTCTGGTAGAAATAACTCGTACCGGAATTTACAACATCTTGTCCACGGTAAAATTTTTCTGTTTGGGATACCAGTTCAATCCTTCCCGAAAAGAATTCGTAGTTTTTTACGTACATAAAACCGCAGGTTCCTTCTTCGCTGTAATTACATTGTGTTCGTACTCCCTGCAATTTTGGAATACCTTCTCCGTTAGCTCCATCATAAGCAAAAAATTCATCCTTGTTGTATTCCGGTTCAATGAATTGAACCGGGTATTTACTTTGCCAGTTTAAGTCAAAGGCGTTTTCTACCTCCGCATATACCTTGTAATGATTTTCTTTACCTGAGATGCGAACGAACTGGTCGTTTTGGAATTCAAAATTGACCTGTGCGTAAAGAACCCCCCGTTTCCAATCGCGGTTGTCGTGATGGGGGAAAATGTAGGTGTATTCAGTATTGAGTATTACCTCATCATCGTATTTTGTACTTGTCCAGCCTCTTGTAAAATCCGGAAAGTCAGCCGGGCAGGTGTAATAGTAAACCGATTTGCCTGTTTTATGTGGTTCCGCTGTCGTAACCTCAATCCGCTTGTATCCGACATGACTTCCTTGTGTAAGGGCGAGGGGTGTGTTGGTGTTATACATCCTGTAAAAACCAATAATCTGGCTTTGTGCATAGCCGGCTTCATAATATCCATAGCGTGGAACAGAGACAAGGCTACCGGATGAAAGGGTTGAATTTTGTAATGTATAATTGTAAACGCGCTTGATGGAATCGCCTGTGCCGCTTACATCAATTGTTTTTTTAATGCGCAGCCCGCCTACATTCTTAACAGGTGTCGGCAATTCATTCTCCCATTGAAATCCAAGCGCATAAAAATCCTCGAAACAGGTACTCGTTCCATTATGTGCAACGTATGAAATCTCATAGTCTCCCTCTTCCAGGAAGATTGTCCGGCTGCCTGCATGTTCGTAAAAATCAGCCAGCGTGGTAATTGTGCTGGTCTGCAGGTTTTTGAAGGTGACTGTAAAATCACAATGTTCTGAAGAAAGTATCAGGCCCATTACACTAACCTTCACATCTACGAACGGATCGCTAATGGTTTCCAGGTGAATGGTGTCCTTTAGTGTTACAGGGCTCAGGCTAACACCAAACGGTTGCTTTTGGTTGGGAAGAAGTTCTAATGATGACTGGTGTAACTCGTATTCATATATTGTTGATCCTCCTGTAGGGTAAATAATTTTTGTAAGCACCCCGGCTTTTGCATGAGCAGCAGAGGGCTCACGGTTAGCATTTCCATAAATGGCGAAATCACTGCCGCGTAAATAAGAGGCAATGGGCCTTCTATCAACTTTCCTTCGCGGCTCAAGTCCCGGGTTGTTGTTTTGACCGTTATAAAAACCCCAGTGGTCGCGGGCGTACGAAAAACGATGGGGCAAATATTCCTGGGAATAATACTCAAATGTATAGGGGAGCGACTCAGTCCTGTTCTCATTAAAAAACATAACACTGTCCAGCTTTAAACGCTTACAATTGTCCCCATCTGTTTGCCCGTCTATTAACGATATCTCCGCATATGCCCCCGAACAACTATTTGTCGATGTGATGGGAACCACCCCGTTGTTATCGAAATAGCTATACGAAAAGTCAACTGACCGTATCTTTTTTCGCTCTTTAATTTCGATTGTAGCCAGGAATTTTTCACCGGTTAAATCCCTTCGGGAAAGGTTGCCCGGTATAAACTCTATCGTATCAGTTTGGTTGTACGTAATGTACTTAAGGCGTTTTGCGTTCGTTTCGGTTATCGAATAACGGGGCCAAAAAATGGAACCGGAATTCTCAATAATGCGGGTAGAGTAAACTTCAGCAGTTTGGTTAAAACTATATGCCTCGTAATGAAAATAAATTGCTTCTGTGTTGTTATAGTTATGAACTGATGCCAGGTACCAGGATGATACATAATAGTTGTTGTCTGTGGAAGTTCCACCGGGTATGTACGAACGAGACTCTTCATGTTCGCTAAACCTGTAAACTATACCGCTGTCCGTAACCAGATCAAACGCTATAATCTTTCCAGCGTAGTCAAATTCAGGAATGATCTTATTATGCGTTAACGGTACCTGAACAACCTGTTTTTGTTTATTGATATAAAATGATCCGGATACTCCGTTCGCACTGTAGAAATATTTATCGGGCTCCCCATCTCTCATGCCGCTGGAAAAATCCAGAAAGGTGTCTTGGTTCTCACTTGTCGGAGGGGGAATTGCAGGTAAACTCAGGTAGCCAGTACTATACTTATCATCTGCCAGACCGTAAATGGTTCGCGATACTGCACCTGTTGCATTTAATGTCCATCCAATCCCTACCCATGAGGCAACTTGCTGGATATTAATTCCCCCCGAACCAGAGTAATTCAAAGCAATGGGGAAGTTCAACTCTTTTAGTTTAATGGTATGGATTGGAATAGAAACATTTACGGCCCCGGTATAGAGGCCTACATTGGTGTTTCCGTATTGCTGCATCGCACTGGCTGTGGGGGATGGCGGTATTACATTAACATAATTGTTTTGACCCACTACAGGCCAGGTCAATGCAGATAAAACAAATGTCAGAATCAAACCCCCAGGTTTCATGTAATTAGGTATTAGGTGCAGAGTATTTGCGTTGATTGCAAAGCAACTGGTGCAAGCATTCCAATGCAACATGGTTTTCTACGTATTTAAATACAGTCTTTCACATGTATCTAATAACCCTACTTTTCAAAATAATTACCCTTGGCTGATAAATACTGGTCAGGAGCTAATACACATTTAATTGATCCTGATCACCCTGTTTATTTATAAGGAACTTGCTATCAGTCAAATCTATACTTACTGTTAAATTAACAATTCCATTTACTGCTAAACTTTGTCACACCTCTCTGTGCTTCACCCTTTTTTAATTTTATCTCCATTTTCAATCCCCTGAACGATTTTATTACCACTTCAGGGATTTCTGATCTTTTTTTTGTATTTGGATTATTAGGACAATGACAGTATAACCATCATACCACGTCTGTTTTCATTTAAACAATCGGAAGTTTTAGAGCTTGACGATCGCACGCAATTACATAACGAGATAAGGCCGTTTAATGGCAACTATTCGGACCGCATTTGGGCCAATGAGCAGGCTCCAAATTACACCGTGCAACAAATAGCAACTGAAGCTAAACCAGAAATAACCACTCCCCTTGCCTTGGTGTTCGCGCGAAGGTTTATGCGCAAGCTCACCAACAACAATTTTGCAACTTTAACCTGTTATCAAAACATTCATCTTGCTTGTTGGAAGCAACGCACCTTGCTCACACACAACACCAGGGGCAAGGGCTTTTTAGATATGCTCCTTTTTGTTCTTTACAAGGTCGTACATCAGCTCGCGCGCGCGATGCAACTGGGCCTTAACAGTACCCAGCGGGGCTTCCAGTTCCTCTGCAATTTCCTCATAACTAAGTTCGTGGAAGTACCGAAGCCGAACTAATTTCTGGTATTTGCCGGGCAGCATGTTCACAAACACCTGAATGAGTTCTTCTTTCTGAGCTTTAATAGCTTCATCCTGCGGATTTAAGGTACCATCATCTTCCACATCAATACTTACAGCTTGCCCGTCATCATCGGTAAACGTATTTTGAATACTAAGCGTATTGATTTTCTTTTTGCGGATAAAATCGATGGTGTTGTTGGTGGCAATGCGAAACAACCAGGTGCTGAACGTAAAATCTTTTTTAAACCGGGCCAGGCTGCGAAATGCCTTGGAAAACGATTCCATTGTCAGATCTTCGGCATCATCTATGTTGCGAACCATTTTCAATATCATGTGATAAACCGGGCGCTTATACCGCTGCAATAGTTTGGCATAAGCTTTATCATCGCCCCCCACGGCCATGTCGATAAGCTTAAAATCTTCCAATGCTTTGGATGAAAACCGGTTTTCTTCTAATTCTTCCATCGTAATCGTTTGGCAACTAACGCCCGCAGGCCGGTTACAAGATAGTAAAACGTAAAAATAAAATCTAAAACCGGTATTTTCCATATTTCAAAAGCATCACCGGATTTACGGGCCAACATCCGGAACAAACCCATGAGAATCAATTCTCTTAATAAAAATACAGCGGCTATTACATAGAAGGGGCCGTGGCTAATGGCGGGCACCAACAGAAACCAACTGCCAAGCCACGAAAGCATAAACAACCCCAGAACAATCTTATCAGCCACTTTATAATATTTACCGGCTGCTAAATGCCTTCTTTTTTGATGCAGAAATTCTTTCCAGCTTTCGGATGGTTTCGAAAACACAAAACTTTGAGGTGATACGTGCGCCACAGTATTTTTCCGGTTGGCGTACTGATTCACAAATAGATCATCGTCTCCACCGGTAACGTGCTGATGCATCATAAATCCTTTGCCCGACAGGAACAGGGATTTTTTATATGATAAGTTACGCCCTACACCCATGTAGGGTTTACCGAGCCATGCAAAGCCAAGGTATTGAATGGCTGTTAGCAACGCCTCGAACCGGATAAAGGCATTTAACCATCCCGCTTTTTTCTGATAGGGAGAAAACCCTAACACGATTTCTGTTTCGGGCAAATAAGCCGCGGTAATGTTTTTTGCCCATTGTGTACTGGCTGGTCTGCAGTCGGCATCGGTAAACAAAAGATGCTCGTACCGGGCGGCTTTTATACCAAGTGTTAATGCAAACTTCTTTCCGTTAATGTGTTCTGGTTTAAATTGTACACGCACCATACGCAGGTTAGCATGTTGCCGGGTAAGCTCACGCAGGTAATCGTAGGTACCATCGTTACACCGGTCTTCTACCACAATAATTTCAAATTCAGGATGATCCTGTTGCAACAAGAGTGGCACCAGTTGGCGCAGATTCTGCTCTTCATCGTGTGCACACACAATAATTGATACGGGCTTTGGCTCGCTCTTTATCAGGGGTTTATTTCGCACAAATGACAGCGCCAACAAACACAGATACACAAGTTGCACCCCAATTACTGCCAGATAAAGTATTGTAATTACACTCAATGCGTTTTTTTTAGCGCGACAAAGATAAGGCTTCATCCATACCAGATACACGTTACTCCGATGCTTCCTAAAAAAATACAACCGGACTGCCTTATTTGCACGCCCAGCAACCTACGCCTAACTTGCGCCCGAAATGAAGTTTACTCTTTCTGCAACTAACCCAGATTCAAAAGCCCGGGCTGGCACATTAATTACCGATCATGGTGAGATACCTACACCCATATTCATGCCTGTGGGCACAGCCGGATCGGTAAAGGCGGTGCATCAGCGCGAACTCGAAAAGGACATAGACGCTAAAATCATTCTGGGCAATACTTACCACTTGTACCTGCGGCCCGGCCTTCCATTAATTGAGCAGGCCGAAGGGCTACATAAATTTATAGGATGGCAGCGACCCATGCTAACCGATAGTGGTGGTTATCAGGTGTATTCGTTAGGCGATAACCGAAAGATTACAGAAGAAGGTGTAATTTTCAAATCGCACATTGATGGCTCGCGCCATGTATTTACACCCGAAGGCGTAATGGATATTGAGCGCAGCATTGGTGCCGATATTATAATGGCATTTGATGAGTGTACTCCTTTTCCATGCGAATATGAGTATGCAAAAAAATCGATGGGGCTTACCCACCGATGGTTGCAACGGTGTATAAATCGCGTTAATGCCACCGAAGGAAAGTACGGTTACACGCAAGCACTATTTCCAATTGTACAGGGTAGTGTTTATAAAGATCTTCGCATTCAGTCGGCAGAATTTATTGCCAGTCAGCATCAGCCCGGTAATGCCATTGGTGGTTTATCCGTTGGCGAGCCTCATGAAATGATGTACGAAATGACCGATGTAGTGTGTTCCATTTTACCAGCCGACAAACCCCGGTACCTGATGGGCGTAGGCACACCTGAAAATATTCTGGAGTGTATTGCGCTGGGTATTGATATGTTTGATTGTGTAATGCCTACCCGCAATGCCCGCAATGGAATGTTATTTACTACGCAGGGAATCATTAACATCCGCAATGAAAAGTGGAAAGACGATCTTTCGCCCATTGATGCAGAACTGGGCGATTATGCCAGCACATTTTATTCGAAAGCATACCTACGCCATTTAATCATATCAAAAGAAATTTTAGGCGCACAAATTGCTTCTATCCACAATCTTGCGTTTTATCTTTGGTTAGTGAAACAGGCTCGGCAACAAATTCTGGCGGGGACTTTTAATGCCTGGAAAAACCGCATGGTAAAAATAGTGTCGCAGCGTTTGTAAATTCATTCTCGAGAAATGACTATCCTGGATCGGTATATCATAAAAAAAATCCTGGCCACGTTCTTCTACGTAGTACTTATACTGGTTGCAATCATTACCGTAATAGATGTAACCGAAAAAATAGACAAGTTTGTAACCAATAACCTAAACACAGCCAGCATACTTGGTTACTATGGCGACTTCATTCCCTGGATTACCGGGCTAATAGCACCCATTACTGTTTTCATTACCATTGTTTATGTAACCTCGCGCATGGCTGCGCATACTGAAATAATAGCCATACTGAGCAGCGGAGTTAGTTTCAGAAGGTTATTGGTTCCTTATTTTATTGCAGCCTTTATTATTGCCTGCTTAAGTTTTTATTTAAACGGATGGGTTATTCCTAAATCGAACCGCGAGCGTATTGAGTTTGAGTTGCAGTATTTCAAAAAGAATAATATGACCAGCCGGTCGAACATTCATATGCAGATTGAACCAAACGTATATCTGTTTCTTCAAAACTTCAGCAGCCAATCAAATGTGGGGCACCAGTTTACACTTGAACGGTTTGACAGCAACAGGCTGGTAGAAAAATTAACAGCCGAAAATATTCAATGGGATACCACTAAACTTAAATGGAAACTGCGTTACTGGAAACACAAACAAGTAGACAGTATTTTCAGGATTCAGCCAGCCGGTGCAACTTTTAAACTGGCTTCGCGTGGAGATGAAATGGATACAACATTATCGGTTACTCCGGAAGATTTCGAAGCAACTGACAGGGGGTATGATGGTATGACTATTGACGAGCTAACCGAACACATTGACAAAATACGCTTTCGCGGAAGCACAGGGGTTGAGGTTTACGAAACCGAAAGGCAGATCCGGTTCGCTATTCCGTTTACCATTTTTGTGCTTGTGTTTATGGGGGTGTTGGTATCGGCCCGTAAAAGCCGGGGCGGAACAGGTTTTCAGATTGCACTGGGGTTCTTACTCTCCTTTATTTTCATTTTGTTCTTTACGATGACACGCACCTTTGCCGAAACCGGTTCGCTTCCACCCCTTCTGGCCGCGTGGCTGCCCAACGGAGTATTTGTATTAATTTCGCTGGGTATGTATAAATACGTTCCGCGGTGATTACCACAACACGAGATTACATCCATCTTCACTTTCTTGTTTTTTTATGGGGCTTCACAGCCGTACTGGGCAAACTCATTTCCATTCCTTCTGTAGAGATGGTGTTTTACAGAACCCTTTTGGCTGCGGCCGGAATAGGCGTGGCGATGCTCTTATTAAAAAAAACGTTTTCCATTTCATCCACACTATTAACAAAGGTATTTGCCACCAGTATTATTGTGGCTATTCACTGGATCGCGTTTTTTGTATCCGGAAAAATTTCCAACCCTTCAACCAGTTTGGTTGGCTTTGCAACCTGCTCGTTTTGGGCTGCTATCCTCGAACCCATCATTAAAAGAAAAAAAATTTCAGCAATAGAAATTGCGCTGGGCGTTGTAGTGCTTATTGGGTTAGGAATTATTCTTGCCTTCGATTTTAAACATCCGTTGGGTTTACTACTGGGCGTTATTTCTGGCTTAACCGCTGCCTGGTTCAGCATCATTAACTCTAAACTGGTACATCAGGTAAACGCATACACAATTACTTTTTATGAAATGCTGGGGGCCTGTTTACTGATTTTATTTTTTATGCCATTTTATGTAAAGCTTCCCGGGGTCGATCAGCTCAATATAATACCTACGCTAAGCGATTGGTTTTATATTTCCATTATGGCGTGGGCCTGTTCGGTATATGCTTTTACGGCCTCTATCAATCTTTCTAAACGCATTTCCGTTTTTATGATTCAACTGGCTTTGAATCTGGAACCGGTATATGGAATTGTACTGGCTCTTTTAGTATTTGGCCAACAGGAAGTAATGAACTGGCCGTTTTATCTGGGTACAACAATTGTGTTAAGTGCCGTTATTATTTACCCTATTCTTAAGAACAGGACTCAGACAAGGGCTGCCCAATAATCTACATCAGCAAACGTATGTTGAAGGTTAACCGGTGAATCAAAAATTCCAAAAACCGATGCACCAGAACCGCTCATGCTGGCATAGATTGCTCCATTAGCATAAAGCTTTTCCTTTAACTGTGCTATAACTGGAAATTTTTTAAACACCGACACTTCAAAGTCGTTAACCAGGGTATTGCGCCAGGTTTCCACGGGTGAATGCAAAACTGATTGTATACGTTGCTTTGGCCTGGCAGGAACAACACCAGCATACGCATCGGCTGTGGCCACATGCACATCAGGTTTTACCAACACCAGGTATTTGCCTTTCAAACTAACAGGTGCCTCTGAAAGTATTTCGCCCTTACCTTCGGCCAACATAGGTTGATCGTGCAAAAAGAAAGCACAATCACTTCCTAACCGGATGGCGTAAGACTTTAACTGCTCTTGCGAAAGATTTAATTCAAAAAGTGAATTGAGCATTCGCAACGTGAATGCAGCATCGGCCGAGCCACCACCCACACCCGCACCCATAGGTAATATTTTATGCAAATGAATTTTTACTGACGATACCTTAAAGTCATTTGCTATCAGGTTGTAAGCCTTCACACATAAATTATCATTCACATCACCGGCAACGGTTAAACCAGAAGTAGTGAAGGCAAATTCATTGGCCTTAATTACCTCCAGTATATCCGTACGAGGCACCGGGTAAAAACAGGTTTCGATGTTATGAAACCCATCCTTGCGCTTCTCCACCACATGAAGCCCAAGGTTAATTTTACAATGGGGGAAAGAGACCATTAATGACTAATGATTACTTGTTGTTTCTCCAACACTTTATTCTCAATTATTGATAGAACATAAAGACCATTCTTATAATTCTTGATCGGAATAATAACAGATTTATCAGCAAACGATTTTGCGGTAAAAACAACTTGACTGTTACTATCTGTTAGTGTAACTTCAATCATAGCCTCGTCATCTTTTGAATTAGAAGTTACAACCAACTCATCTGTTGCCGGATTAGGATAGGCCATCATCATAGCCTGATTACAGCCGGACGTTTTCTTGACTAGTTTAAAACTAAAAGCCTTGCTATTACCACATGTATTACTTGCTTGAGAAGAAATTGTAATTGTTGATGGACTACTTGGCATGATAAAATCAAGTAGGTTATGACCCTCAATATGGGAAATGCCGGAAGGTACAGTCCAATCTGCAATGGTATTAGTCCCCATTGGGGTTACATTCAAAAAATTTGGCCCTTGACAAACGGGATAATTTACATAGTACGGGTTTGTGTTAACTGTCGGAATTGTAAGGGATGGAACACCGACCCAAAAAGTTGAAATTGATTGATGCGATCCTCCACAGGCATTGACATTCACTGTCAGTGTCCCTGATCCATTTGTAATGCCATTTGCAGCCGCCAATGGCAATACCACAATATTACCAGATGAGGAAAAGCTTCCAGAACTATTTGTAAACAAATTAGCTGGCGATGCCTGCCAGGTTACTGACGATCCTAAGGGCACATTATTCAAAATTACGTTGGCCCCACTAGAGCAAACTTCGGGTGGGGCACCAATTGAAGGCACAATCGATGTTCCCACACATAACAAATTACAGGATGACTGCTCTGGATTACCCTCTAATTCGGCCATTAGCCAATTACCGTTGTTGAGCGTAAACTGAATGTGATTTTCGCTTATTAATGGATTAGTGAAGAAATTCTGAAAGGGGGAATTCTTTGGTGCTAAAGGGGGAGTCACTATAGAGTAAGCTCGTGCTATATCTGTTGCAATTATTGGTTGTGTACCACTACCTATATCCAGACTACTGAACATTGGGATAAAACTAAATCGAGTTTCTAATAAATAATCATCCATGTTAGCCGGCAGCGTAATAAACCGTTCAATATCATAAACTCCGCCTGCAGCATTATCGAGAGCCAACATCGTGCTTGTGGCATTTACCGTCTTTTGATTAATCAATTGTTCCTCAACGTTGATTAAACCAAGCACATTCTTTTTGATATAAATTTTTCCGTTATAAACCTGCTGTGCTTGCTGATTTGGGAGTGCTCTTAAATTAAATTCTGCCTTAATATCTGTGTTTGAAGATAAGAATGAAGTTAAAGTACGAATGGGATTTAATGAAAAGGCATTCAAAACTGTAAATACTATGTTTGTTGTAAACCATGGTAAATCTATTTTTTCATTAACATTTACCAAATTAGCATTTGGTGCAAAACCTAAAGGCGTTCCGCATTCAGATCCATTGGATATAGCAATAATACGAATGCCGCCTTGAGTAGGGTAACCCATACTGGTGTACTCGGTTGTAAAAGAAGTGCGCAAAGAGTTGGTTGTGTTTGAAACCCCGCTTCCTGTACCGCTTAACTGGTAAATAAGCATTTGCTGTGCTGCGGGCGACTGCAACAAATCCATACCATCATTTAAGGCAGGTACAATATCCTTAATGTCCACAACATTAATGGTAAAGAGGCTTAGAAACACGGGCCACCCGATGGACTCGCCCACTAAATGGCGCACAAAAGCCTGGTAGGCTAATGGCACATTGGCGCCCTGCTGCGGGGCATCGTGGCTGATGTACAGCTTGGTATCATGCACGCGGCTGGTTTGCTCCATGTGGCGCAGGGCATAGCGCGCCACCAAGCCGCCCATGCTCATGCCCAGCACCACGTTTTTTTCGGTGCCTGTTTTATTATTGTTCACCCACTCAACCACCGCTTCCACCATCTGGGCATTACGCTGTATAAAATCTGTACCATTCAGGTAGTTGATGAACACCAAATCATAACCCTCGTCTTCAATGGCTTGGTTGAGGGTAAGCCCTGTTGCTTCATTAATAATTCGATTAATCCCCCCACTGTTTTCATCTTCAATCAAATCATTGTAATCAAAACTACCAAACGGGTCAAATCCCTCCACCACAATCAAGGGCTTGTCAAGCACTCCATCGGTACCTGCAGTTTCTATGGTTACGTGCCCGGTAGCCGTTGCACCTTGCCAGGCCGCTCCGGTTATTAACTGCGTGGAAGTATCAGAACTTTTAAACCGGTATTGCGCCAATGGCGGAGTATAATCCACGTACAGTCTGGCATGGCTATACAGTGTAGGGCCGCCACTATACACAAATTTTACTTTCATTTCTTTCTCCCCTCCTGAAGTATAGGAAACATTTTTTACAGTGTTAAGCGAAACTGCCTGGTAGCCCTGCCCGTTGCCAAAATCTATTTCTACTGTATTTAGCGTAAAGCCCGTGTTAGTATAGATCATGTTGCTTTGCAGCTTAAAATCAAACACGTTGATATTCCATAGGCGCCACAGCGAAAGCGGTTTTGGTATCGTACGGGTTGCGCCCGCTTACATCGTAAATCCGGTCGTTGCTTACGGTTACATCGCCATTGGTGTAGGCGTTGGCCTTGTATTGCTGGTAAGGGTAATACAAAGCAGCCAGCAGCACTACACCGGGGCTGGCATTTTGCTGGGTCTTTAAATTTGCAAAAGTACTAGTAGGCGAAGCCATAGCCGTTGCGACTGTGCCAACACGCATTGAGTATAAGGAGCTGTACAGCGATTGCCACTGGGTAACATCTACCCGGTTACTGTCACTCAACACCCCGTTGTATGCTTCCAGGCTGGTGAGCTTTATGCCATACTCTTTTAAATAACCCGTGGTTACTTTGCTTTTATCAATATTGCCAAAGATGTGGTTCATCCGGTTTGCATAGTTGTTGCTTTGTGAGTTTGCAACCATACATGAGCACAGAACCAATAAACAAACAATGATGTATTTCATAATATAAAAATTTATGCTGTTCTTAATTGAAAAATCATGGAGTGTATTGTACGTCAAAACGGCCATCTGTAATTCTAACCGTATCACAATTTGCGGTTACAGTGGAAAACTCAAATGTGCCGGAAATAATATAATTGATGCGGTCAATCTTGGAAAAACGAATGTATCCTTCGTATGTATTTTCCAATTCGTAATAACAACCTTCATAAAAATTATAATACATTGCTGCTTTAGTAATATCATACGATACAAACTCTTCTAGTTGAGAGTATGGTGGGAAGATAGTTATATCTAAGTCTTTGTCTGAATTTTTCACCCCCCCCCCCAATTGCAAATTATCTTGTTGATAAATTGCAGTAATATTCATCGTATTCCTTACTACAATGGCCTCTCCATTTACCAGATAGCCAAACGTATTTTTGCCCTCTTGCGTAATGGGCGGGAGTTTTTCAAGCTCGGTTTTGGGTTCGTTGTTAGATATGAGTTCGCACGAACAAAGCCCACCAAAGGAGACTAAGAGCAGAAAGCTTATCAGTGTTTTCATAACGATTTTTTTCGTAGAGCTAGGCAGTAGTATATTTAAATATACCGATTTTGCGATTTAGACAAACGCTAAATAGTTTACTAAATTTTCGTTAATTCAAGATTAATGCAAACATCAATCTCTTAGTGCCTGAATACCGATTAATACTACTTTTTTAAAAAAAGTCCAATAACAGAAACTCTCTTAATTTAGTATTTTAAGAATGGGTAACTGAACAAGAAATTAGACTTGATTCATTCTGCCTTCAAGAAACTGCTATATTACTTCGATAATCTTTCTATCAGATTATTCGTAATACCCGATGAAGAGAAACCTCCATCGTGCATCAGGTTTTGCATGGTAACCATGCGCGTATAATCCGAGAACATAACGGCAATGTAGTTGGCGCAATCTTCTGCGGAAGCGTTACCTAAGGGCGACATCATTTCGGCAAAATCAAAAAACACATCGAAGCCGGAGATACCCGTACCCGCGGTAGTTTTAGTAGGCGATTGTGAAATGGTGTTTACCCGCACCTTCTTTTTTGTTCCATACCGCTGGCCGTAACTGCGGGCAATAGATTCCAGCATAGCCTTGGCTTGTGCCATATCGGTATAATCGGGGTACGCACGCTGTGCTGCAATATAACTCAACCCCACTACCGAAGCCCATTCGTTAAGTGCATCTAATTTTTCTGAAGCCTGTAATACTTTATGAAATGACAAGGCAGAAATATCTAATGTTTTCAGATACCACTCATAATTCATATCGCCATACTCTTTGCCTTTGCGAATGTTGGGGCTCATACCAATGGAATGAAGAACAAAATCCAATTTACCGCCCAGTACTTCCATCGACTTGGTAAACAGGTTATTCAGATCAGTTTCGGAGGTGGCATCGGCCGCAATAACCTGTGCGTTGCAGGCTTCTGCAAGTTTATTGATGGTACCCAACCGCATGGCGATGGGGGCATTTGTCAGTGTAAACTCTCCTCCTTCTTCTTTTACTCTCAATGCTGTTTTCCAGGCTATGGAGTTTTCGTCTAACGCACCGAATATAATTCCCTTTTTTCCTTTAAGCAGATTGGCCATGTGAGGTATGGTTTAAAAGTTTGGCAATATTACAAATTTCCTGTGCATTGAGCCTAACGGCCGGGCGTAAACCCAGCCCCCATTTACTATAGTAAAGTCTCATAAGGCTAGATTACCGGCCTCATACCATAACAAATTTGTATAGATGTAGGATTTTCCTGCATTGTGGAGTTTATTATTCAATTAAAAGTTAGAATTTAGCCCGTTAACCAAAGGCCGGTGTTTACTACGCTGCTATTCATATTGCCCTTTCTTGTACTCTATACCGTAATGGTTGTATATGCCGAGCGTAAAATCTCCGCTTTTATGCAGGATCGGTTGGGGCCTATGGAGGTTGGGTATTATGGAATACTGCAAACTGTTGCTGATCTGCTTAAGCTTCTTCAAAAGGAAGACCTTGTTCCGGCACAAGCCAATAAATTTCTTTTTAAAGTTGCACCACTGCTCATCTTTATACCTATCCTTTTGGGGTTTAGTGTACTACCCCTTTCGGCTGGCTGGAGTTTTGGTTTTTCAACTGCCTTGTTTTTCCTGTTGGCCATTATTTCGTTAGATGTAATTGGCATTGTAATAGCCGGTTGGGCCTCTAACAATAAATATAGTATGCTGGGCACCATGCGTTCGGTTGCACAAATTATTTCTTACGAAGTTCCACTTAGTATAGCGGTACTTTGCGTGGGTGTGTTTGCCCAATCGCTCGATCTGCAGGAAATCTCATTTCAACAAGGGGTGCTAAGGAATGAAACCCCGGTTCCGTTATTTGGCATTAAGGGATTACCCGATGTGGCTGGTATAGGCGGGGTGCTTGCCTGGAATGTGTTTCGCATGCCTATATTATTTATTGTGTGGATTGTGTTCTTCATTGCTTCATTAGCAGAAAGCAACCGTGCCCCTTTTGATTTGCCCGAAGCCGAATCTGAATTAGTGGCAGGATATCAAACCGAATATTCAGGATTTCGCTGGGCCATAATTATGCTGGCCGAATATGCCATGATGCTACTGGTAAGTTTTGTTGGTGTTATTCTGTTTTGGGGAAGTTGGAATACCCCCTTACCTAATATTGGTTCTTTGCGGCTGGCCGATTGGACAACCGGACAACCCGGGGCCCTTTCTATTCATCTTTGGGGAATCTTTTGGCTGGTTTGTAAAACCTTTACTATGGTAGCCATTCAGATTTGGATCCGGTGGACTTACCCCCGTATTCGGATCGATCAATTAACTTCTTTAAGTTGGAAATTTCTAACCCCTATTTCTTTTGTATTACTTTTAATCTGTGCACTTTGGAAACTTGGGTTGATGTGAACTTATGAGGAGCCGTTTCGCCATACTGCTAACGTTAATTTGCCTGTCGGTTGCACCTGCAGTTGCTCAGAATATGGATAGTTTGGAAACTGTATTGCGAAGTACTACAAGCGATTCGATCCGGTTCACACTATTGATCGACCTGTCGAAAAAATTCCAGTACAAGAATTTTAATGCTGCCAAACAATTTTCTGAGAGAGCTCTTACGATTGCCGAAAAAAAGAACTGGCCGTGGGCTAAAGTAGCCGTCTTCTCGCAAGAGGGATTTCTGGCCACCTTAAGTGGAGACTATACCCGAGCCATAAAATTCGATAATCAAAATCTGCAGCTTGTAATTGCCCAACAGGATAGCGCCTCCATTTCAGAAACACTCAATTTTTTAGGGAACGATTACAGCGATCTGGGTAAATATGATGAAGCTTACTATTACTTTACCCAATCATACCGTGTAGCACGGGCCATTAATGATTCATTAAAAATGACTGTTGCTATCTATAACATTGGCACTGTGTTAACCGAGATGGGGCAATACGATCTTGCGTTAGATCATTTTTCAGTTGCCACCAAATTGAGTGAAGCTATTGACGATTTAGATGGTTTGCCGCATAATCAGGATGCCGTAGGAGATGTTTTTTTACGAAAAAAAGATTTTGATAAAGCAGAAGAAAATCTTCTTAAAGCACTAAAGAATACCAAGGCCAGAAACATTACGGTGCTGGAGCCACGCATACGTAAAAACCTGGCCCGCCTGTACTTTGCAACAAACAAATTTGAGCAAGCCTTTGCCAGTTACGATACGGCAATACAGATTTACCGAAGCACCGGAAATGCCTTTGGCGAAGCAGGGGTTAACCTGGGTATTAGCGAAATTCTAATTGAACAAGGGCAGTTTGACGAAGCCCGGGAAAAAATTGAAAGCAGCCTGGCAACCGCTACCGGTTTCAATGCCGATAAAATGAGCATTGATTGTTATAAGTTACTCTCCAGCCTTGCTGAGCGAAAAGGCGATTTTAAAGCTGCACTTGCCTATCATAAGAATTACAAGCAGATGGAAGACTCTCTATTCAGTCAGGATATGCTTGAGAAAATTTTTCATGATCAATTACGCTTTCGAACAGAAGTAAAAGATCTTGAGATTGCCACCCTAAGCAAGGCAAAATCCGATCAGCAAGAGGAATTAAAACGCGAAGAATTTTTAAGAAATATTCTGGTAGTAGTTGTAGCGCTTACCATTATTCTTTTGTTTACAGTTTACCGCAGTGGTCAACGCAGAATCCGGATCAATAAGCTTTTAATAGAGCACCAGGAAGAAATAAAGAAACGTAAAGACGAACTTGAACAATTAAACCAGGTAAAGGACAAATTTTTCTCCATCATTTCGCACGATTTACGCTCGCCTATAAATGCCCTTTCGGGGATATTAAACCTGATGGAAGGCGACCACATTACACGCGAAGAATTTTCTATGTTAACCAAAGAACTTCGCACGCAATTCAATCATACCCGCACCCTAATCAATAATCTGTTAGATTGGGCTTTGTTGCAAATGGACAAACTCAAAATAACCCCTGAAAAAATTGAGTTATCATCCTTAGTAAACGAAAATTTTAACTTGTTGGCTTCTATGCACCTGAAGGATATGAAGCTGGTTAACCAGGTTGCAGCCAATACTTATGCCTGGGGAGACCTGAATATGCTTAACCTCATTTTACGAAACCTGATACTTAACGCCATTAAATTTTCAAAGTCAGGCGGCAGCATCGAAATTTCGGCCACTGAAAAAGAAGGATGGATTACCCTGGGTGTACGCGACTATGGTATTGGCATACAACCTGAGGTGCAGCGTATTTTGTTTGAAAAAACAATGGGTTACAGTACACCGGGTACAGCCAATGAAAAAGGCACAGGGTTGGGCCTTATTCTTTGCAAAGAATTTGTAGAGAAAAACGGTGGTACTATCTGGCTGGAAAGTACACCGGGCAAAGGCAGTACTTTTTATTTTACACTCCGCAAAGCATAGCCCGGAATAAACATTTTACTCCTATTTTTGCTACCAGAGGTGAGGATGTGGCATTACACTCGCGCCTGTACAGAATATGTCAAAAAAACAGACGTATTGGAGCAACGTTATCTCGGCCATTAAAACGCTGACCCACGGCCTTGTGTTAACCTTCAGGCATATTACGCAAGCCCGAAAAAGCAGTAAATCGTTTGCTATTACCCAACCCGGATATTTTGATGCCCAACAAGGTATTGCTACTGTTCAGTATCCATTCGAAACAATACCCGTACCGGATAACGGCCGCTACAAACTTCATAATGAAATTGACGACTGTATTGTTTGCGATAAATGTGCCAAGGTTTGTCCGGTTGATTGTATTACGATAGAACCAATCCGATCGCCCGAAGAATTTGGCAAAACATCTGACGGTACATCGAAACGAATTTATGCTGCCGTGTTTGATATTGATATGGCCAAATGTTGCTTCTGCGGTTTATGTACCACAGTATGCCCCACCGAGTGTCTTACTATGACAAAAGAATACGACTTCTCAACGTTTGATATTACCACCCATAATTTCGGCTTTGGAAATATGACGGTGGAAGAAATTGAACAACGCAAAACCGTATGGGCCAATCATCAGCAAAGCAAAACACAAACTACAGATACAACAACTATCCAACCCAAACCCGTAGTTGCCATAAAACCAAAATTCAAACCCCCTTCACCCTCGCAACCTAATTCTTAATGGAACAAATGGTACTGTACATACTAGCCGGAGTTGCAGCTGCCAGTGCAATAGCCATACTATTTGTACGCCAGGTTTTTTATGCCGCCTTACTGTTATTGGCATGCTTACTTGCGTTGGCGGGAATCTACGGTATTCTGCAAGCTGGTATTTTAGCTATTACCCAAATTCTGATTTATGCGGGTGGAGTACTGGTATTGATTGTATTTGCCATTGTTGTTACCAATCGAATTGAAGGCAAGCCCTTACAGGTTGAGTCGCACCATCGGCTGATTGGCTTTATTATTTCGGCCATACTGGCGAAACTGCTGCTATACGGATATCTGCAATCTGATTTTATTAACACGAACCCATCGGCTAAAGAAATAAAATCGTTTGGCTTTGCCCTGTTTACAGAATATGCTGCTCCTTTTGAAATAGGTGGCGTATTATTGTTAGTGTGCCTGATTGGGGCAGCCCTTACTGCCTCCTCATTTAAAAAATCTTCGCATGAATAATACCGATTTTATATTCTATCTCGGTGTATTGTTATTCTGTTGCGGACTGATGATCATATTCACCAAGAAAAATGCACTACTGATTTTGATGGGAATTGAGTTAATGTTGAATGCCGCAAACCTCAATCTTGTTTTGTTTAATAGTCAACAATCTGGCGCTGAAGGTCAACTTTTTGGTTTGTTTGTAATTCTGATTGCCGTGTGCGAAGCAGCAGTAGGTATTGCTATCATTTTACGTGTTTATCATTACTATAAATCGGCCGTGCCCGATCAGATAAATGATTTAAAAGAACATGGGTAACTCTATTACCATATTGTTTGTTACCTTATTGATTCCGATCGTATCGGCAGGTATTGCCTTTTCTATACAGAAAAAATATAGTTGGCTTAGCCCCATCATTGGTGCAATACTTACCTTATCTGCTGCTATTATTGTTTTGTTTCCACTTTTCTCCGACACACAATTAATCACACAGTATTCCATACCCTGGTTATCAATTGGCGATACCACTGTAAGCATTGGTATTTTATCAACCCCGGTTACCCGCCTTATGGCAGCCGTAGTGCTTTTTGTTTCGGCTATGGTTCACATTTTTTCTATTGGCTATATGGCTAACGACAAAAATACTGATCGCTATTTCGGATTTCTTGGATTGTTTACGTTTGCCATGCTGGGCCTTGTGTATAGTACCAACTTGCTAATTACCTTTTGCTTTTGGGAACTAATTGGCTTTTGCTCATACCGCCTTATTGCACATCTGCAAGAAAAACCAGCAGCAGCCCGGGCTGCCACCAAGGCATTTCTTTTAACTAAAACCGGTGATATTGGTTTTCTTATTGGTGTATTGATATTGTGGACTCAAAACGGAACATTAGAACTCTCTACTATTACCGCTACCGGAATCTGGAGTACGGTGGCTGGTGTTTGTATTCTGCTGGGTGTGGTAGGTAAGTCGGCCCAGTTTCCTTTATTCAATTGGTTGCCCGATGCCATGCAAGGTCCAACACCTGTATCGGCCTTGATTCATGCGGCCACCCTGGTTGCCGCAGGTATTTTTATTTTGGTACAACTTGTTCCGGTATTTACACCAACCACATTGTGGATAATGACAGGTATCGGTATTGTATCTGCCTTGATGGGAGCAATAGGCGCCTGGTTAGCTACCGATATTAAAAAAATTCTGGCCTACTCCACCATCTCTCAACTTGGATTTATGGTTTTGGCTTTGGGCCTGGGTGAAGTTACAGGAGCATTCACTCATTTACTGCATCATGCTTTATTTAAAGCCGGTTTATTTCTGGCGGCTGGCTCTATCATTCATGCTATGCATCAGGCAACCTTTCAAGCCGAAATTAACGTTCAGGATATTCGAAACCTCGGTGGTTTACGCAAGCAAATGCCCTTTACATTTATTGGGTTTGCTATTTGTGCAGCAGCACTTGCAGGCATTCCCGGCACATCGGGCTACCTTTCAAAAGAAATGATATTAACCGCAGTACACCAGAAAAATATTTGGTGGATAGAGTTTGCTGTGTGGGTAATTGTTTTTACTACACCGCTCTATATTTTCAGGTTGTTTTGGTTTGCGTTTCTAAAACCAGTTATACGCACATTCTCCGTGCAGGAAGCCCCGTGGATTATGCGTTTGCCTGTACTCTTAATAGCAGCAGGTTCCATTACCTTTTTATTTCAGAACGGACACCCTGCCTCATTTGCCACCCAAATTCTACATACTGCGTTCGAAGTACCACCAAGTATTATTATTATTTCAGCAGTAGTTACAGGTATATCCCTTCTTACTGCCTGGCTAAGCAGAAATCTTAGCGCACGCACCTCTGATTATATCATTCAGAGATTCCTGGACTATGTTAATCTGCAAATTGCTCGGTTAGTTGCTTTTATTGCAGAGTTAACTACCCTTTTCGATAAAAAGTGGATTGACCGGTCTATTCATGCAGTAGCATACAGCAAAATAACACTGGCGCATATATCGGGCTGGGCCGATCGTAATGTGGTAGATGGTTCCGTACAGGGTGTACTATGGATTACACGTGGCCTGGGTAACGCTACCCGTTCGGTTGTAAATGGAAAAATTCAAAGCTACTTACTGTGGGCTATGGCTGGCTTACTTATTTTTATACTCTGGATGTTTTACTGATGCCTTATCTTTCGCTATTAATTTTTATTCCCATAGTAACCGCACTGGTAGCATTACTTATTCCAGGCCGGTACACCCGTGTATTTTCATGGTTAACACTCGGGGTTAACATGCTTCAGGCAATCATTTTTGTAATAATGGGCTTTACTGCTAACGGGGGTTTGCAGTTGTTGGAAAAGCATTCCTGGATATCGGTTTCGTTAAGCAACTGGGGCCACCTGCAGGCCGATTACCTGGTAGCCGTAGATGGATTAAGTTACCCGTTAGTGGGGTTAAGTGTCGTAATCATGCTAATTGCTACATTCTCTTCATGGTCTATATCAAAAAGCCGGAAAGGATATTTTATTCTCCTGTTAGTTCTGAATGGCGCCATTATTGGCAGCTTCTGCGCATTGGATTTTTTGTTGTTCTATGTTTTTTTCGAATTCATGCTGCTGCCTATGTTTTTCCTTATCGGGATTTGGGGCGGGCCAAAACGCGAATATGCTTCAATCAAATTCTTTCTTTACACCTTATTGGGATCAATCTTAATATTGATTGTTATGATTGGCCTTTACCTTTCTGTACAATCACCGGAAAGTTCAGATAAGCTGGTTCATACTTTTAATGTATTGCACATGCAAAACCCGGAAAACTTCATACCGGGGTCGTGGTTCGATGCAGCCTCATCAGGATCGTGGCGCTTATGGGCATTTATACTTTTGTTTATCGGATTTGCCATTAAGTTACCAGCCGTTCCGTTTCATACCTGGTTACCCGATGCACACGTAGAGGCGCCAACTGCCATATCCGTTATTCTGGCCGCCCTTCTTCTAAAAATAGGTGGGTATGGAATTCTAAGATTTGTTTATCCCATATTTCCAGATGGAGCCATTTACTTTAGCGATTGGGTGGCTGGTGTAGGAGTTGTTTCAATCTTATATGGTGCTCTCAACGCATTAGCCAGTAAAGATCTGAAACGCCTTATCGCTTACTCATCTGTTTCGCACATGGGGTTTGTGTTGTTGGGTATTGCATCTGCCACTACAGAAGGTATTGCCGGTGCGGTTTACCAAATGGTAAGCCATGGTATTATATCAGCCATGTTGTTCCTAATTGCCGGAGTGTTATACGATCGCACACAAGATCGCATGATTGAAAACTATTCCGGATTGGCTTCGCAAATGAAACACTATACTGCATTTGTGCTCATTGCCTTTTTTGCTTCACTCGGGTTGCCCGGATTCGCTGGCTTTATTGGCGAAGTATTGATTTTCTTTGGAGCGTTTCAATCGCACACGTATAACAACCTTATTCCCTTGTGGATGCCCGTTGTAGCTACGGTGGGGTTGTTATTAGGTGCTGCTTACTTCTTATGGACTATTCAACGCATGTTCTTCGGTCCGTTTTCAATAAAAGCCAATCATGCAGAACTTAATGACCTTACTGCGCGCGAGTATGCCATGCTTTTACCATTGGCTATTTTAGCGCTGTTGTTTGGAATCCTTCCTCAAATTCTGCTCAACTACATCAATCCGTTTGCCGAAACCTTTACAGGCATGTGGTTTTCGTTAGGGATAAATCAAAATCCATAACCACATGCACGAATCTGATTCTATCACTTCCATAACCACATCTCTCGGGTTTGTTGTGCCTGAAGTTATTCTGGTAGTTTCAATGTGCATTGCGTTGCTGATGGGGTTATTCTTGAAAAAGAACAAGTCAATTGCATTAGCCTTGTTTACAGTTTGTGTATTCGTTGTAACAATTGGTTTTCTGCTTTTTAACTGGCCTCATAAACCTGAGCTTCTTTTCGCAGGCATGTTACGTTCAGACGATTTCTCCGCCTTCTTCCGGTTACTCTTTTTAACAGGTGGGCTGTTTACCCTTTTTATTTCTCTGCAAAGGGAAAGTGCAACTGAGTATGTAATATTAATTCAGGCTATTGTAGTGGGCGCTTGTCTGCTCTCTATGAGCATGCATTTTGCAAGTGTACTGGTATCGCTGGAGCTGGTTTCACTCAGTTCGTATGTATTGGCTGGCTTTGCTTTCAATAAATCAAGCTCGGAGGGAAGCATGAAATACTTCTTATTGGGTTCAGTAGCTACAGCCTGCCTGGTGTATGGTGCCTCGCTTATCTATGGTTTAACCGGTACCTTAAATTTTTCTTCGCAGCAATTTGCCGACACGCTTATGCAATCGCAGTCGGGTTTAATTTTAATAGCTGCATTTCTTATTCTGGCAGCCGTGCTCTTTAAAATTACCGCTGTACCATTTCACCTTTGGGCACCCGATGTATATCAAAGCGCACCCACCCCGGTGGTAGCATTTCTTTCGGTGGTACCTAAACTGGCTGGTGTTGCTCTCTTTATAAAAATAGCACTGGCTTTTAACTTGTTTGGGCAGGCTTTTATCGATTGGAGAATAGTAATTGCCGGTATTTCTGTTGTATCGATCATATTTGGTAATCTGTCTGCCTTGGCTCAAACCAATCCTAAACGCATGCTGGCCTATTCTTCTATCGCGCAAGCTGGATTTTTATTAGCCGGTATAGCCTCGCTTGATCTGGCCGGAATTCATGCCACCCTGTATTATGCCGCAATATTCCTGCTTATGAATCTGCTTACTTTTGCGGCACTCCACCTTTTTGAAAAATGGAAACCTTTGCTGGCAATGGCCGATTTTGCAGGCCTGGGCCGAGTGGCATTTATTCCCTCGCTGGCATTGGTAATTGGACTGATGGCCCTTACCGGGTTACCCCCAACCGCAGGATTTATGGCAAAATTCTTTGTGTTTAGTGCGTTATGGGGTGCCTGGATTAATAGCGGAATAACCCTTTTGCTAGTACTTTTTATTGCAGGCTTATTGAATACCGTAATCGCCCTGTACTTCTACCTTAAAATCCCCTATTACCTTTTTCTGAAAGAAACCCCACCGGGCACAGTCTCCATAAAAATTTCTATTACAGGCAATCTTTTATTGATCATATTGGTTGTAGCTATTATCTGGCTCTTCATCAACCCCGGGTTGTTGATGGGTTGGATAAATCGGATTACTTTTGTGCTGTAAAAACAACCGGATTGGGCTTACCCCCAAAGACCGCTTTAGACAGGAAACCCGAAAAAGCTAATTATGAGCGATTCCATCCTTCACGAATGCGGCATTGCCCTCATTCGATTGCGCAAGCCTCTTTCCTACTACATCGATAAGTACGGCCCTACGTATGCTATCAACAAGATGTACATCTTAATGGAAAAACAGCATAACCGTGGGCAGGATGGAGCTGGCATTGCAAATATTAAGATTGATCATGAACCCGGCTACCGTTTCTTTAGCCGGTATCGCTCTGTTAAAACCCAACCCGTAGCACACCTTTTTAAAAAGATTGGTAAAAAATACAAGAAGGCGCAAAAAGAGGGCAAAGAGAAATACAAAGACGCACGCTGGCTAAAACAAAACGTTGCCTTTAGTGGCGAGTTATGGTTGGGGCACCTTCGTTACGGTACACACGGGCTTAATAGCATTGAAAACGTGCATCCGTTTTTACGCCAGAACAGCTGGCGCAGCCGTAACCTGGTTATGGCCGGCAATTTTAACATGACCAATGTAGACGAACTCTTTAATGTATTGGTCGAGTTAGGGCAGCATCCAAAAGATAAAGTAGATACTGTAACGGTGATGGAAAAGATCGGTCACTTTCTTGATCTTGAAGTTCAATCGCTCTTTGAAAAATATAAAGATGAGTTCTCCAATAAAGAAGTATCGGAAATTATTGAGAAAGAACTGGATCTTTTGCGTGTACTGAAGCGAGCCTGTAAAGATTTTGATGGAGGGTATACGATGGCTGGGCTTACCGGTTCAGGTTCTGCCTTTGTAGTGCGCGATCCTTCGGGTATTCGTCCGGCTTATTATTATGCCGATGATGAGGTGGTGGTTGTAGCTTCAGAAAAACCGGCTATTAAAACTGCTTTCAATATCAATTACTCGCAGATAAAAGAAATTAGACCCGGCCATGCGCTGATCATTGATAAAGATGGTGAGTTTCAGCATCAGGAAATTATAAAGCCTTTGTCAAAAACTTCGTGTAGCTTCGAGCGCATCTACTTCTCGCGCGGTACCGATCCGGAAATTTATCAGGAGCGTAAGCAATTGGGTAAACTGTTAGTACCTCAGGTACTCAAGGCAATTAATTTCGATTTAAAGAATACCATATTCTCGTACATTCCCAACACAGCCGAAACAGCATTTATGGGTATGATGGCTGGCATTGAAGATTACCTCATCGCCAAACAAAAAGATATCATCATCGATTCGAAACCTACTGTAGATTCGTTAGATGATTTACTCTCTTTTAGGCCACGTACAGAAAAAATTGTAATTAAAGATGTAAAGTTGCGCACCTTTATTACCGATGATTCGCATCGCGATGATATGGTGGCGCACGTGTACGATACTACGTACGAGGTGGTAAATAAAGGCAAGGATACTTTAGTGATAATTGACGACTCGATTGTGCGGGGCACCACCTTAGAAAAAAGCATTTTAAAAATGCTGGATCGCTTACAACCTAAAAAGATTGTGGTAATTTCATCTGCTCCGCAGATCCGTTTCCCCGATTGCTATGGCATTGACATGAGTAAGATGGGTGAGTTTGTCGCATTTCGGGCGGTAATTCAATTGCTGAAAGAACAAGGCAAAGATTACTTACTGGGCGAAGTGTATGAACAATGTCAACAAGCCTGGCAAAATGGTGAACCGATAAACCACGTAAAGAAATTGTACGAGCAATTTACCTACGAAGAGATTTCAGAAAAGATAACAGACATTGTGCGCCCGGCCGATATGAAAGCCGAACTGCAGGTTATCTTCCAAACGGTAGAAAATTTGCATAAAGCCATACCCGGCCACAGTGGCGATTGGTATTTTACCGGCAACTACCCCACACCGGGTGGTATGCGCGTAGTAAACCGCTCGTATCTGAATTATATGGATGGGAAGTTGGTTAGGGCTTACTGATGGCCCGCTACGCTAAGCAAGAACATTTAAACAATGCGGGTTTTGCAATACAATGTCGCTTAGTTAAGATATCGAGGCTGTCTCAAAAGTCGTTCTGCATCGCGGATTTGTTCCGCGATCTCGATTTNNTTGACTTTTGAGACAGCCTCTTTCGATAACTATAGGATTGCTTTCTACAATCATATCAGGCTTTCAGGCTTTCACCAACCCGATTTTGAAAATTGTTGCCATTTGCTATTACAAATAATAAATGGTTTGGGGTATCTGGATGGAAGTTGGTTTGGAGTCACCCGTTCCATCCCAGTCAGGGCAGTCTTCACTTGCGAAGTGCCTATGCAACCTAAGGTTCTATGGCAAATAGAAATCAAACACAATATCGTTCATACACTTAAAATGCCCTTTAGGACAAGCCGCATAACCAATTTTTGAACAAGGTCTGCACGGTACTTTTTTATTCTCTAACACAGTAAACTTAGTACGATACGGATACATGCCAAACTCGGGAATGGTATTGCCCCAAATGGAAAACACTTCTTTCTTTAATGCTGCAGCAATGTGCATTAGCCCGGTATCGTGCGCAAACACATACTGTGCATTTTTAACTATACTGGCCGATTGATTGATGTTAAATTTACCACACGCGTTAAAAATTGTTGTCTTCTTTCCAAGTTCTGCTAATCCTGTTTCATATTCGCTTTGCTCCGGTTTTTGAAAAAACTCGTGTATTTTTTCCGCTATTTCAAAATCCTCCTTTCCGCCCAACAACACAATCGGTTTGTTTATCTTATCACACAATTCAATCATTCGCCTGAGCGGCAATTTTTTGGTATAATGCTGTGCCCCCATCGCATAAGCCACATACCCTTTTTGAAATTCGGCTGGCAACCAATCTACAGGCACATTATCCTTTTCAGGAATAAAATAATCTAACCCTAGCGTGTCAGCTTTCAGTTCCAATGGTTTAAGCGTGTCAAGGCAACGATCTACAATATGAACATTGGGCAATCGGTTAATCTTCAAATTCACCAACAGCCACTTCTGAAAATTAAGCTTATCAAAGCTATATGCTTTTACACCTAAAAAGGTTTTGATAATTCGCGTACGCAGGTTGTTATGCAAATCAATTACATAATCATATTGCTCTGCCTTTAATTGCTTAATAAACTCACCCAGGTCTTCTTTCAAAACCTGAACCTTGTCAATATATGGGTTAGATTCCACCAGCACAGCAAACTTATCTTTGGTGGCAAAATGCACTTCAGCATCATTTAGCTGAGTTTTAAGCACCCTAACCACCGGTGTGGTTAGAACAATATCGCCAATAGAAGAAAATCGAATTACCAAAACCTTCATCTCTCAAATAGTAGTTATGCCATCCAGAAAATTACGAATTCAATTTGCTATTTTAGATACTTTAAGGAACTTAACCAATCAGCAAAAAGCAATACTATGAATTACTGGCTGTTAAAAACTGAACCCGGAACCTTTTCGTGGAGTGACCTGGAGCGTGATAAAAAAGCTGTGTGGGATGGCGTGCGCAACTTTCAGGCAAGAAGTAATATGAAAGCCATGAAAAAAGGCGATTGGGCTTTTATCTATCATACCGGTGAAGAGAAATCAGTAGTGGGTATCGCGGAGGTTACGCGTGAATTTTATCCTGAACCTAAAGCGCCCGATTGGGTGGCTGTTGATTTAAAGCCTGTAAAAAAACTAAAATTGCCAGTAGCTTTATCCACTATTAAAGCCGATAAATTGCTTGCCTCAATGGTGCTGGTAAAAGTGGCCCGGCTCTCTGTTCAGCCTGTAAGAAAAGAAGAATTTGATCGCATACTTGAACGTAGTGAAAAATGAACCGTTTCCTGCTCCTTTATTTAGTAGTGCTTTTCCCCGTAGTCCTCTATGCTCAGGAACAAACAGCCCGCTTTGAACGAGAACATAAAAATAGCGACAGCGATTACATCATTATTTCCTTGCAGAAGGAAGGATTGGCAATGGTGCGCGACAAAGACAAGTACAAAGAAGGAAAACAACTATGGGAAGTAATACGGGTAGACACCACCCTGCAGGAAGTCTGGCTAACCGAACTGGAAATTGAAAACAGGTTACGCCTGGTGGGCTACGATTACCGCGATAATCTAATCTATTTGCTTTACCGCGAAGGTGACCATGAGGCCAGTAACCTGGTCTTGTATACAATACATACCCAATCGCAGGCAATAGGAAAATATACTATTAAGCAGGAAATCACCTTTAAAGTTACACACTTCAGCGCGTTGGTAAACGTAGTAACATTGGGTGGTTATGTGTCGAATGAACCTGCCATTTTGTTGTTCGATTTGCAAACAGAAAAAGCCAAACTGGTGCCCGGCTTTTTTATTACCAATTCTGAGTTATTGGATTTACGGGTAAACACGAATAATACGTTCAATGCATTAATCATGGATCGCAGCAATAAGCAAGACAAAAAACTACTGCTAAAAACATTCGATGCCACCGGGGCCGTTTTGATGGAGGATGTGATGGAAATCGAACATGAACGCACTATTCTGTCTGGCTTAACCAGCACATTAATTAATGACGAACTGCTTATAGCCGGCACATGGACAATGGGCAACTCTAAACAAGCCAGTGGTATTTTTACCTCCCTGATTGACCCATTCGCCAACCAAGCCATTAATTTTTACGACTTTGGAAGGTTTAACCACTTTGTAGATTACCTGTCCAAAAAACGAGCCGCTAAAATAAAGTCGCGTGCAGTAGAGGCCGCTAAAATTGGAAAGGTTCCTGACTTTAAAACGTATACAGTTCCTATGCGTTTAGAAGAACAACCCGAAGGGTTTGGCTTATTGTTAGAAGTGTACCAACCATCAACTACCTTCAGCCCCTATCCATACGGAAATTTCGGACCACCGATGTATGCCTATTCTCCGTATGGTTACAATCCGTTTATGAGTCGGTATTACAATACCCCCTATCAATACAATCAACCCGCTGCGGCCGATTCAAAAATGATTTATGCTGCCGTGGCTCTTCTGGATATTAATGGAAAACCGTTGCGCGATTTTGGGTTGAAACTTGGCGAGCTGAAAACGAACACCCTGGAACAAACCTCTGATTTTATTTTTTATAAAGGTGAAATGGCTATGGGGTTTAAAAAAGAAAAAGAAGTTAGGCTATTACGCAGTTTTGGCGATGAGGTTGAGCTGGATACCGTACAATCAATAGTTTCAAATCCGGCAGAAACAGTTCGGCACGAGTCGGAAGCAGCAAGTTATATTCGGAGTTGGTACAATAATGCTTTTTATGTGTGGGGATATCAAACTCTTCGTCATTCAAGCCAAAGTTCACTGGAAGCTGGCCGGCAGGTCTTTTACATCAATAAGATTGAAATTAAGTAGAACGATAGCGCTACTCCTGATTTGCATCAATCCCTTAGTTGCACAGGTTGAGCAATTAAACAGATATGAATTATTACTTAACGATCGCGATGACAATGAGAGTTTCAGAGTGGCCTCATTAGAAGAAGATGGTCTTCTGATTTATCGCAAGTTGATAATGCCGGATGGAGACAGGATGCACCTCATCAAAATCGATACAACCCTGGCCGAATCTTGGCAAGGGTATATAGGCATGGATAAGAATTTGAGTGTGTCTCACATTCGTGTAAAAGACAAAGTAGCCTTTATACTTTTCAAGTCGTCTACCTTCATTTCGGGCAATTTTCAATTGCTGGCTTCTAATGTTAGCAATGGCAACTATCGGATATATAATATTGAAAACTTTATTCCCTTTAACCCCACCGAGTTTATTGTAACAGACGAGGGTGCCATGCTGGGAGGCTATTTTAACTACAGGCCATTGGTTCTCTTTTACAATTTTAGTACGGGGCGAGCCCGGGTGTTACCAGGTTTTTTTAACGAACCCGGTGAGTTGAATCAGGTAAAGCAAAACCCGGATGGGTCGGTTGATGTAGTGGTGAGTGCCAAAAATTACGAACGGAAGAAAAGTTTATGGATTCGAAACTACAGTGCCAGTGGCGACCTTATTAAAACAACCGTTATTGAGCCCGATGGAAACAAAAATCTAATCTTTGGGCGGTCGGTTAAAATGCCCAACAATGCCCAGGTAGTGGCAGGGGTATATGGTGGCCGGGATTCAAATTACTCGCGCGGGCTTTTTGTAGCCGAAATTAATCCTGCCGGAGAGTACAAAACCACGTATTACAACTTTGGCGACTTACAAAATTTTTTCAGTTACATGAAAGCCAATCGCGAACGCAGAACAAAAGAACGGATTGAGCGAAGAAAAATTAAGGGTAAGAAAGTTCGCTTTAGCTATCGGTTTCTGGTACATGAAGTGGTGCCTTATGAAAACCAGTATGTGATGTTAGGCGAAGCATTTTATCCACGCTACACATTTTCTAACGCCCGCGTGGGTACATTGGGATACTATGGCAACCCGATGATGCGTGCCGACAGAGTGTTTGATGGCTATCAATACACGCATGCGGTTATAATAGGCTTCGATAATAATGGAGAACTTATTTGGGATAATAGTTTTGAAATTAATGACGTAAAAACATTCGAATTACAACAGTTTGTAAAAATTGCGCCTGAACACGACCGTATTACCCTACTTTATCTGCATAATAACCTGATCCGGTCTAAAACTATAAAAGGTAATCAGGTGCTGGAGGGGAAAACAGCAGACCCCATGAAAGCCCGGTTTGATTTTGACCTGGTGAAAGAACGCGATACAGAAAAAAGTAAACTGGATTATTGGTATCCAGAGCACTTTTACGCATCCGGTGTTCAGATCGTTAGAAACCAGTTAAGAGAGGGTACATACCGTAAAGTGTTTTTTATCAATAAGCTTAAATATCAATAGCCATACTTTTTTGCTATTTTCGCGCAGGCATGCAGAAAAAACTCATTCTCGATTCAGACCTGCTCGATATTACCCTAAGCCGTCTTTGCGAGCAATTAATCGAAAATCATGGCAGTTTTGATGATAGCGTAATTTTAGGATTACAACCCCGCGGCATTTTTCTGGCCGAACTTGTACAGCAAAAGATAAGAACACTAGCCAAAAAAGAAGTTCCCCTTGGCTACCTCGATGCCACTTTCTATCGCGATGACTTTCGCAGGCGCGATACCCCCGCCAAAGCAAGCGAAACCCGGGTTTCTTTTGTAATTGAGGGTAAACGCGTAATTCTGGTAGATGATGTGTTGTTTACCGGCCGCACCGTACGAGCCGCACTCGATGCCATGATTGCCTTTGGCAGGCCCGAAAAAGTTGAACTATTGGTATTGGTAGATCGCACCCACACCCGCGATTTGCCTATTGCTGCCGACTATGTAGGGAAATATGTAAACACCCTGGAGTCGCAACGGGTATTAGTCGAATTAGTAGCCCAGGGGCACAAACAAAACAGAATCTGGTTAATTAATAATAAGGTCTGAACCATGTCTTCACTCAGTCAACGTCACCTGCTCGGAATTAAAAATATCACCGCCAAGGACATTGAATTGATTTTTGAAACTGCCGATACATTTAAAGAAGTTATTAACAGGCCTATTAAAAAAGTACCCTCGTTACGCGATATTACCATTGCCAACATCTTCTTTGAAAACTCAACCCGCACCAGGCTCTCTTTTGAATTGGCCGAAAAAAGACTCTCGGCCGATGTGGTAAATTTTTCGGCTTCTACCAGCTCTGTTAAGAAAGGCGAAACATTACTGGATACCGTGCACAACATATTAGCCATGAAGGTAGACATGGTAGTAATGCGGCATGCCAGTGTGGGCGCACCCCATTTTTTATCGAAATATATTAAAGCCAATATTGTAAATGCCGGTGATGGCACTCATGAGCACCCTACGCAAGCCCTGCTCGATACATTTTCCATACGCGAAAAATTGGGTGATGTGCAGGGAAAAAAGGTGGCTATTATTGGCGATATTCTTCACTCCCGCGTAGCCCTGTCAAACATTTTTGCTTTGCAAAAACTGGGTGCTAAAGTAATGGTATGCGGGCCACCTACTTTATTACCTAAGTTTATTGGTTCTTTGGGTGTACAAATAGAATTAGATGTAAAAAAAGCATTGGAGTGGTGCGATGTGGCCAACGTATTGCGCATTCAACTAGAAAGACAACAAATCAAATACTTTCCATCCTTACGGGAATATTCTTTGTATTACGGCATCAGCAAAAAGATGCTCGACAATCTGAAGAAACAAATTGTAATAATGCACCCCGGCCCCATAAACCGTGGAGTTGAATTGAGTAGTGATGCAGCCGATTCTGCACATTCAATCATACTAGATCAGGTAGAAAACGGAGTAGCCGTACGCATGGCTGTACTTTACCTGTTGGCTGGCGCAACGGCCTGATTTTAACACTACGCTAACTTCTGTTAGCCCGTTAATTTGTACCTTTACCATCATCAATTAACGTATATGATTTACAATTCAATTATTGAAACCATTGGTAATACCCCAATGGTTCGCTTAAACAAAGTAGTAAAAGGAATTGCCGGTACCGTGCTGGCCAAAGTTGAATACTTCAATCCGGGCAATTCTACCAAAGACCGCATGGCGTTAAAGATGATTGAAGATGCCGAAAAGGCCGGTTTGCTTAAACCGGGAGGAACCATTATTGAAGGAACCAGTGGTAACACCGGCATGGGGCTTGCCCTTACGGCTGTTGCAAAAGGGTATAAATGCATTTTTACTATGGCCGATAAACAATCGCAGGAGAAAATTAACATTCTGCGAGCTGTGGGGGCCGAGGTAATTGTGTGCCCTACTAACGTAGAACCTGAAGACCCCCGTTCTTACTATTCAGTAGCGCGCAAACTGAATAAAGAAATTCCTAATTCTATATATCCAAACCAGTACGATAATCCATCTAATGCGCAGGCACACTTTGAAACTACCGGGCCCGAAATCTGGAATCAAACCGGTGGAAAAATTACACATTACGTAGCCACAGTAGGCACCGGTGGCTCTATGTGTGGCACAGCCCGCTATCTGAAACAACAAAAACCTAACCTTGTAGCCGTTGGTATTGATACGTACGGATCGGTTTTTAAAAAATATAAAGAGACGGGCATTTTTGATAGAAATGAAATATACCCATACTTAACAGAAGGCTTTGGCGAAGATATTTTACCAAAGAATGTAGACTTTGATGCAATCGATCATTTTATAAAAGTGACAGATAAAGACGGAGCCATTGCTGCACGCAGACTTGCCCGCGAGGAAGGATTGTTTGTAGGTTGGAGCAGTGGATCAGCGCTGCATGGTGCACTGGAGTATGCTAAAGAAAACCTGAAGAAAGACGATGTAATGGTAATTCTGTTACCCGACCATGGAACGCGTTACTTAAACAAAGTGTATAACGACATGTGGATGAAAGATCACGGTTTTCTGGAAGAACGTGCTTACGGTACTGCCCGCGAGATCATCTCCAGGCGTAATGGAAAAGATACCTTGCTTACCGTAACCAAGAACTCGAGCATAGGCGAAGCGATACGTATAATGAATAAAGAAGGTGTAGATCAAATGCCTGTGTTGGAAGGCGATGAGTTTGTAGGAAGCGTAACTACATCATCGCTGATTGATAAAATCATTCAGGACCCTACCATTAAAGATAAAGCTGTGGGCGAAATTATGGACAAACCCATGCAGGTGGTTGCATTAGACAGCACATTAGACGTACTCTCATCTATGCTAAACAAAACCAACAAAGCTTTGCTGGTGCGCGATGAGCTGGAAAAAGCTCACATTATTACACAGCACGATATTCTAAAAGCGATGACGATGTAAACGTATACGTACGTCATAAACAGTAGTACACGCTTAGGTGTAAACAAGAAACGCCCCTACCTGTAGGGGCGCTTCTTGTTTTAGTTGTTGTTACTTATCGTTTTACAATTTCAATTTCAATCCTGTCGTTGTATTGGCCTAATGTTCCGCCTTCGGGGTATAATGGAATTTTTCCACCCTCACCTTTCGTATCAATACGTGACGCTTCAATCCCCTGGCTAACCAAATATGCTTTAACCGTAGCGGCACGTTCGCTGGTAAGTTCTTTTGCCGAGAATTTACCAATCTTATTCTTACCCGGATCTAATGCAAAGTAATTAGTGCTTGATCCTAAGGTAGAGCCTTCTTTGTCCTGATTACCATTACAGTGGCCATGAACCCGAATTTTATATCCGGTCGATTCTTTCATCAAATCAACTAAACCATCTAATTCATTTTGTGCTACAGGCTCAAGAATAGAAGAGTTACGGAAGAAACGCACATTGGTAAAGTCTATGTAATCGCCACGTTTTACTTTACTTACTTCAATGGGAATAATAACTTCTCCATCAGGGCCTGTTTCAGTGCTGGGGGGCTCGCGATAACCTAAAATCATACTTACCGGTTGATAACCCGCTGCCTGCGTTATTACCACATAATTTCCACGTGCGTTTTGTGGAGCTTCTACATAAACAACCTCATTTCCTTTAAACGCCTGGTAGCGCGTTGCATTGGTTGATTCCTGTACGTGTACTTCGCCTGTTACCACCTGGCCATCAGAAGTCTGTAACTTGAAAATAAAAGGTTTACCGGCAGGCTTTACAACCACAGGCTTCTCTTCTACAACCGGTTTCTCTTCAACTGGTTTCTGAACAACTGAGTCAATTTTTTCTTCAACTACAACTACCGGTTTCTCTTCAATTGGTTTTTCTTCGATTACCGGTTTCTCTTCTACTGGTTTTTCTTCAATTGGTTTTCGGTCTATCCCGCCCTGCGCCTCGCCTAATTGGCCGGTGTAAACCCAGGCTTCTTTAAATTCCGATTCAGCCCGCAAGCGAATTACAAATGCAAAAGCTTTACGCTTTTCTGTTGTTTGAAATACGTAAACGTAGTTCCATTGCCTGCGCGAATGAATAGCATACTGCGCACTAAACCCCTTTTGATTTGCCTGATCGGTGTACCGAACGGCATTATCCAGTTTAGCAAATACACCAATAACCACATAGTAATTAGGTTCGGCCTGAGCTTTTGCTGACTGAGTGCCTCCGGCTACCAAAAGCACCACTAACAGCGCACGTAAAGATTTTTGCATACTTCCTGAAGATTGGGAATAGCCACCAAGATAATACTTTATGCAAGTAAACCGCAAATTTTATGGCATTATGCTTTGGTAACGCATAAATCTGCCAGAATTACCAATGAGTTTAATCTTCCAAAATCTCTATTTCAACCCGTACATTGGCATGGGCCGAGGCATGGTCTACATCATAAATGGGCTGATTACCACCCCATGCTTTAACCTGAATACGGTCTGCACTCACCTTGTTTTCAATCAGAAACTGCTTCAGCAAAAGAGCCCGTTCTTCTGATAATTTCTTGGCTGAACCCCGCCCCTCCTTGTTATCGGTAGTTAATTGAAAGAAATTCTTGCTGGCCCCCAGTGATATTATTTTACCAGCCGCGTTTCCGTTGGTGTGTCCATGAATCACAATCTTGTAATCCGGGTTTTCATTCATCATCTCCAGTAAACTGTTTACTTCATAGCGCGACTCGGGCCTCATTACGGCTGCATCTTTATAAAAGTATACATTAAACATAATGGCTTTGTCGCCCTTCTGTAATCGTACCAGTTCGAACGGCACCTGTATCACGTTGTTTTCGATTGTAACTCCTTCAACACTATCCGGGTTATTGAAATTAAGGGGCACCTGCAGTTTGCGATAACCAAATACTTCACACTCCAATACCATATTTCCCGATTTATTCACCGACTTAACCGTTACAGCATCGTTACCTCTGTATGTAGCCATCTTTCTCTTCTTTGCTGCAGTAGCATCGGCATCAAATACATCTACATCTCCCGCAAGGGTATCCTGATCGGCTAATGCTGTTATCCTGAATAAGAAAGTACGGCTATTGGCGGGTGCCAGCGGTGTTATTGATTTTTCTTCGGGTTTGTCTATAGGTTTTTCACTTTTTACTTCGGTAACCGTAGGGGTTGATATTGAGACCTGTTTAATCGTATCGGCCGGGGTTATTTTTTTCTCATCTACCAAAGCTTCTATAACCTGCTTGCGTTCTGTTTCGCTTATCTTCACTACCTGCGGGTTATCACCCAACAATCCCTGATACATCCAGGTATCGTGAAAGGGTGATTGCTTTTGTTGTTTAATAGTTTCTGTAATGGCTTCCTTACGATCTTCTGTATGTAGAATGTACACATAAAAGAGTTTTCGTTTGGGGTTCAGTTCAAACTGTGCGGGGAAGCCTTGCTTCCTGGCGTTCTCGGTAAACTCGATGGCATTTCGCGGAACACCAAAAGCTCCTATTACCACATAAAGGGATTGATCGGTGTGTGGTTTTTCCTGTGCCATTAGCCAGGGGCTGCAAAAAATAAACACCGCCAGATAAAAAAATGGGCGCATATCACATCGGGGTTAAATGGTACAATTAAAAAATAAGTAACTATACCCAGCGCACGTATCGATATTCCAAAAAGAAAGTTACTGATTCAAAGGTACTTAGTTCTCTGAAATTATACTAAACACCTGTTCAACAATATTGCCCGACTCGTCTACCAATGTAAGCCGATGTTTGCCATTGCCGGGCGAAACAGCCACNNGCTTCAAACACCACACTTCCTTGCTGGCCATCTAACAGCCGGGGAACAAACACGCGTGCATTAGGCCTCGGATATAATATATCCATTGAGGCAACCGAAGTTGGGTTAGCACAATCGCTACGCATGGGAGGCAGTGTTTTATAACTGATATTTTTGGCTTTATAATAATACTCCTGCACAGGTGGCAAAATAAAACGAGACTCTGTAATCATATTCGATACCTGTTCACAACTGGCGTGTACCCGGTATTTTCTGTCTTGTGAAAGGTGTATCAATTGGTGATACCGACAAACACCGCTTTGCAATCCACTTTGTGTTACAAATTGCTTGGTGCGTATCTCACATAATTCTGTTGCCCGCATTCCGCTGCTACTACAAATTTCTATTTCGTACAATTCATTTCCTGGTACCTGGAACCAGGTATTACCCGAAAGCTGACCAAAAATATCGAACATTAAAGGTGCGGCAGATTCGGTTCCCGTTAATCCCGGCCTTCCCTCCCCATCGGCATTGCCAGCCCAAACGCCAACAGCATAGTCGCCATTTACACCTACTGCCCAGGCATCGCGTAAGCCATGACTGGTTCCTGTTTTCCATGCTATTTTTTTTGAACTTTGGAACATCCGCCACCCCGTTTGCTCACCCGGCCTATACACTTCTTGTAAAACATCGAAGGTTAAATAAATGGCTGCGGCCGATAACCAGGATGAAGCTTCCTGATTTCGCTGAACCAACGAATCCTGCTGCCTATAAACCGGGGCATGAAAATCATTTTTACTATACCGATTGGAGCCTGGTACCTCAAAAAAATTATGGAGTGTACGCGCCATGGAAGCATACACACCTGTTACTTCCCAAAGCGATGCCTCTGCACCACCCAGTATCATAGATAACCCATAGTGATCGGCTGGTTGATTAAGTGTGGTTATGCCTGTATTTTTTAGTAATTCATAAAATTTTTCATACCGGTAATCGCGTAATTGATGCACAGCCGGAATATTAAGAGACCGGGTAAGCGCCTGATTAGCAGGCACTGCACCATCATATTCTTTTGTAAAATTCTGAGGTGCAAACCCATTAATTAATGTAGGCACATCGGGCTGTAATGTAGTGGGTAAGAGTTTGCCTTCATCTAAAAGGGCGGCAAAGAGAATGGGTTTTAAAATACTACCTGTACTCCTGCGCGCTGTTACAATATCTACAGCATCATCATGTTCTGGTCCTGATGCTGTGTTCCCCACATACGCAAGCGTCCGCCCTGTTTTTACTTCAACAATAATAGCGGCCGCATTAAACACACGGTTCCCTTTTAACTTCTCGTGGTGGTAATTGACGAGCTGAGTTAACCGCTCCTGCAACGATTTATCAATAGAGGTTACTACGCGCGTTTGGGCATATCCTTCTTTTATTACACGTCCTAAAAGATGAGGCGCCAGGCGAGGCAACGCAACCGGGTTTTCCGGTATTGGTTCTGAAACCGAAAGTTGATACGTAATGGAATCAACATTACCCGTATTCAGTAATCTCAGCAATAACCGATCTCGTTTTGCCTTTAGTTCATCGCGGTTTTTACCGGGATGGATGAGGGCCGGATTATTTGGTAACACCGCCAGTAAGGCCGCCTCAGACCAACTCAATTCTTCTGCATCGCGGCCAAAGTACCGCCAACAGGCAGCTTCAATACCGACTACATTACCACCAAACGGTGCGTGTGCTGCATACAATGCTACTATCTCTTCTTTAGAATACCTGAGTTCAAGTCGGGTGGCTAATATCAACTCAACCAGTTTCTCAAAAAAAGTACGTTGCTTATTGCGCGATAAGCGAATCACTTGCATAGAAAGGGTACTTCCTCCGCTAACAATTTTTCCGGCTTTTAAATTTTGCTGCGTAGCTCGTATAAGCGACCGAACATCTACACCCGGGTGCGAATAAAATCGTTTGTCTTCAAAAAGTACAATTGCTGTTTTGAACTTATCAGGTATGTTGTTTCCTTCGGGGAATCGCCATTGACCATCGGGCGCAATAGATGCGCCTAACAATTTATTTTCCCGATCTTCAATAACCGTAGAGTACGACTCCTGAAAAAGAGTTTTGGGTAAAGAAAAAGTGTAGACTGTAAGTAAAACACCAAGGCCCAGCCCTACGTACCAGTATTTACGTAAGAAGCCCCGCATTACACATCTACTTTGATTTTACGTTTTTAGCAAACCACTCTGTTTCAGATGTTGCCGGTTGCTCTAGCTTTACCATAGCCTCTACCTTTTCGCGTGCCCGTTGCATGGCTTTGGTAACCATACTGTGCTCAATGGCCTCATCTTCTTTCATTCCTAAAGTATCGAGCAAGCTTGTTAACTTCTCTCCTCCAAACATTTTAAATGCCGGTTCATCTAACGAAGAATAAAAAACTACCGATGCTGAAGGGATACTGTTCTTGATTTTCTGAAGAAGACCATTCTCCCTTGCTGGTAGCGGATAGTGGCCAAAGAAAAGAATAGCCACGGGTTGTTTAGACAATGCCGCCATAAACTCCGGGGCAGAATGTGCGGAAGCATACCACACTATGCCTTCCTGCTTTTCGGCTCTGTAATTCTGTAATGAAATGGCTGGTACACCTTTTTCAGAAAGAAACTGTGTTATCTGCGCAAACTCATCATCAAAAAAACATATTACAACCGGTGTTTGTTTACGCGTAATGGCCAGCATGGCATCGGTAATCATTCCGCGCAATGCCATATTGGTGGTGCGCCATACCTTATCAGAATAAGCAGGTTTATCTGATTTCAGAAAAGAAAATAAACTCATATCATTTCAATTTTTTTTCATACTCCATTTCATCAAAGCCCAATACTATCACTTTGCCCTTCTCTTCAATCAGTGGGCGTTTAATCACACTATTCTTCTCTATCATTAATGCGATAGCTGCCTTTTCGGTAGTAATTTTTTTCTGCACAGATTCATCCAGTTGCCTCCACGTGGTACCCCGTTTATTTACCAGACTTTCCCAGCCTACCTGCTTACTCCAATCAGCAAGCTTTGCAGCGGTTATGCCCGATTTTTTATAATCATGAAATTCAACCTCTACCTTGTTTTTCTTCAGCCAATCTAATGCAGACTTTACTGTATTACAATTCTTTATTCCGTAAACTGTCATATTCTGTTTTTTAAGAAAGTTACTTATTTAGACTTCAAACCTTCCATGCTTTCATACTAACGGTATCATACATCAAAATACCCGTTTCATCTGCTGGTAATTCGATCAACTTCTTGCCCGCTCCATTCCAGACTGCCGATTGCCCTGCACAAATTCCATCATCAGCAGGGCCAATAGCATTAACCATCAAAGCAGGTAAGCCATTTCTTGCAATCGCGGCAAGCCGAATATGCGCGGGCTCTATCCCGCGTTCAAACTTAGCCACACTTGCCACATACACATTGGGATTTAGAGATTTAACAGTTTCAAAATGTTGGTGCACTGCAAGTTCATAACAAATTGCAAACCCAACTTTAACGCCTTTAATACTGATCGGCTCAAGGTTTTTTCCTGAAACAAACCTTTGTTCTTCATCGGGGTGAAGAAACTGCTTGCCGTAGTTTCTGATCTCTTGTTTAGGTTGAAAAATTAACAGAGAAATTTGCGCTCCGTTATCGGTTTTAACCGGAATGCCCGCTGCTATTACTACAGAAAATTTATCGCTCAGTTTTTGTAGGGGTAGCAATCTCTTATCGTTAATCTCTACTGCGAGCATTCTTGCTAATGCTGGTTCGTATCCGGTTAACGACAGTTCAGAGAATACAATTGCATCTGCTCCATCATTTACAGCCCGCTCGCACACCCTTATGTGAGTTAAAACATTTGCTTCAATGTTTCCGGTTACCGGTTGAGTTTGAGCAAGTGCCAGCTTCATTGAGATTGCCCATGCTTTTGAGCAGTAAAAAGCTTTTGTGTGTACTTTAGTAATTCCGAGTTTCCTGTTTCACCATGCCCGGGTATTACAATAGTGGAGTTAGGAAATTTTTGCTGAACACTAATCATCGTTTCCGACCAAACGGTTGTATCGGCATCAGCCAGGTTTCCTTTTCCTGCACCGACCGATTTAACGAGGCAACCTCCAAACATTACATTTTCAGCTGGTACATAGCCAATAATATTATCGCGTGTATGTCCGGCTCCAAGGAAATAAGCCTGTACCTGCAGATTACCGGCTGTTAGCGTTACGCTATCTTCAAATGTATTCTGAGGGACAATTGCACCTGCTTGTTGTTTCAGAAAATTGATAGTAAGGGAATGGGCATACGAAGGAATTCCGTTCGCGTGAAATTCATTTAATCCACCTACACAATCCAGGTGAAAGTGTGTTGGAATTATGGCCTTTACTTTAAATCCACTTTTATCAAGCCAACCTAGTAATTCAACTGTTGATATTGAATCGGCTGGCGTATCGAAAACAATAGCCTCGTTATTATCAACAACAATCATTCCGTTACAATCTACTTTTCCAAAACTTTGTGTTGAAAGAAAGGTAATGTGCTGATAAACGTGTTCGGTTAATTGTTTAACAATTAACGTTTCGGTTTTGTACAGAGTGCTATCAACATGTACGGTTTGTTGTTTAGGATTTTTAGGTTGGATGCATGCATTAAAAAGAATAATCATGCATGCTATTAAGCCTGTGTTTTTCATACCTCTCCCCTAAATAAAAAATTTACTGTACTATCCGTTTCACTACTTCTACTACTTTCCCCTTCTTACGCGCATAAATACTATTGTCGTACATCGCTTCGCAGCTTACCGCAGGCAGATAATACGACCCGGCATAGCTGGCGGTGAGCATTACTTTAAAAGTTTTGTACTGGCGCGCACTTATATCAAAGTAGGTGTACACCCGATCATCGCGAATATCCTGATATGTGGGTACATCGCCTGTAATTTTTGCTGCATCATCGCCCGTTAAGCGCAAATTGTTAATCTCCCACCCCGAAGGGAAAATCTGGTTCAACGCAAGGTTCTTATACAATCCGCGCATACCCGGATTAAACACCGTTACGGTAGCCACAAACTCGGTGCCTTGTTCCAGCATGACTGGGTCTAACGGGGTGCCATCGGTTTTGGTATAAGCAACTGTTATCATTAAGTTCTTTTCACTATCCTCTTCAGTGCCCCGTGCCGGCACACCTTCTTGTATTACGCGCGCAAATAAAACTCCTTTACTGGCGCTTACTACTTTCAGATCGGCTGGTTTTGCTCCGGCTGGTAATGTTAATGAAGCTACGGGTAAATCTGTACCGGTAGTTACTTCTTTGCCATTGTAGGTGTAGGAAAATTTAAGGTCACCTTTTTCGCCACTGGCAAATGATCCTACCGATTTTAAACTCCACGCCAGTGTTTGGGTGCTCATCCAATAATTATAGTCGCTTAGTGCAATCGAAAGTTCTTTCACGATTTCAAATGCCCGGGTTCGGTCGCCTAATAAAATCAAGGTTTCCAGAATAATTGCTTTATCGCGCAAATCCGATCCATATGAATACGCCAACTCCTGATAGGCTTTTACTTGCGTGGGCAATTTTTCTATCAGTTTTTTAGCTGCTTCGGGCTGCCCGGCTTTTACGTACGCTGCAGCTAACATCCATGCCGCTGTGGATGGTAAATTGGTTTGTTCGCGCAGGCGGTTCATGGCACCAAGCTCAGCATCGCCCGCAAGGGCAAGAGTATAAAGTCTGTACGCTTGTATTAACTCGCTGCTGCCATATTCTTGCGCTTTACGCCAGCCTTGCGCTTTACTTTTCTGATACTTCTTCCAACGTTTTATCATATCGTTTGGAACATAGTATCCTTTTGCTTCAGCTTCAATTAAGAAGTGACCCGCATACGTGCTACTCCAACTATCAGAATCGCCACTTCCTGGCCAGTAAGCAAACCCACCATCGTTATTCACAAATGTTTTCAGTCGCTCAATTCCAGCTGTAACATTTCGCTGAATGGTAGTCTTCTCACCATCGGTTAATACCTTTATTTTATCCAGATACAACTGCGGAAAAACCGTTGAGGTGGTTTGCTCAATGCACCCATACGGATATTGCAACAGGTACCGCATACGCTGCCCTAGATTTACCGGTGGTAAACTGGAAATTTCTAAAGTAGCTGAGTTTGTACCTGCCACACCAAAAGGTGTTACGGTTGTATTCCAGGTTTTGTCCGCCTCGAGTACAATATCTTGCACTTGTGTAACAGGTGGATTAGGGTTACGCACTTCTATTTCAATTTCATCGGTTGCCGAATACTTTCCCGAAGTTGCCGTTACCTGAACTTTCGCTATTCCGGTTTCACTTTTTACGTTCAACGCAAAGTCCAGCGTAAGATCACTTTCGTTACCCATAGCTATTGTTCGCGATGATTCATCCACAATACCCAGCGGACCACTAACTTTAATATCCACTTTCACATTGTTGATGGTATTTTCGCTTTTGAATAGCGTAACCGGAAGTTTTACCTGCTCTTCAGGCCCAAGCACACGCGGCAATGTAGCTAATACCATTAGTGGTTTACGTACGGGTGTAGCCTTTTCTGCTTTACCATACGCACCTTCATAACCAGCTACCAGCATAGTTTTAACCGAACCAATGTATTGGGGCATAATAAATTTATGTTCATTGCTGCTTCCGGAAAGCGTTACAGGCCCAAAGTACATTACCACAGGTTTGAAGCGATTTGCCTTGGCATCATCTTCTTTAGCGGCCAGTTCTGCATCGCCACCTAACGCCAGCAATCGATCTATTCTGCCGCCTGTTGAACCCATTACCTGATCGTACAAATCCCAGGTGGCAACACTCAGGGCTTCGCGTGCATAAAATTTATTCCAGGCATCGGGTGTGCTAAAGCGGGTAAGGTCTAGTAACCCCTCGTCTACAACCGCAAGTGTGTATGTCATTTTACGTTTCGACTTTTCACTTACTTTTATCACTACTTCTTTACCGGGTTCTAAAACATCAGGCATGCTGATGATGGGCTCGAGGTGTGTGGCTGGATCATCTACCTGAATGGGAATAACGCCATATAGCCGGATAGGTAAATCGTTAGTGGTTTGTGCATGGGGTTGCAATAAGGTTACGTTTATAAAAACATTGGGTGTCATTTCCTTTGTTACATTAAACGCAAATTGATTATCGCCTTTCTGGGTTTCGAGCCAGTAGGTTTGCAATACTTTGCTCCCGTTTTCAATACTGATTAACGCGCGACCTTTTTCGCTGCCTGGTATTACCAACATAGCTTTGTCGCCCACATTGTAAATAGGTTTATCGGTTGAAAACGTAAGCATGGTAGCGCCTTCGCCTTCGTTACGTGAGCGGCCGGCCCATCCCGGCCAATCTATATACACTACCTTACCGGTACTATGGCCGCTTTGCGGATCGTACGCCTTAACAAAGAACCGACCCCACTCCGGGTACTTGATCTCAAAACTCCATGACCCTTTACCATTAACCGTACTTACACGACCTGTGGTAACCGGTTGCGAATAATTGCCCGACATAAAATTAACTGCCCCTTCGGAGCCATCCCACCACCAACGCCACTCGATCTTATATACAGAAAGTTCGATGGTACGCGAAAGGGGTTTGCCATCAGCATCAATTGTAACAATATCTACACGTTGAGTAGTATCGGTACGCAGCATACCACGGGCTTTATCACCTTTTGGTAATTTTATACCGGTTAAGGTATTGTATGGGTAAAAAGGAATGCTGAACCGATCAATGCTAAAGTTACCGCTCTCTTCATACACTTTACCTCTGAACACAGCATTGAGCGTACCCGGTGCTTCTGTATTTACCTGAAGATCGGCATTAACCTGAGCATTGCCGTTTGTATCCGTGTAGCCATCAAAAATAGTTGAGGCTTCGCTATAGAAATTAATGGACGGATCATCGAATACATAGTCTTTATACTGTTCAAATTTTGTAGTGCCTTTGGTAAGCAATACATCGAATTGCGCACGCAGGTTTTTTCCGGGTGCCCCATGCAACCAGTTTACGTTCAAATTACCAGAAACATTGTTATTACCAGCCGTAAGTTTATCCACTCCAAAATCGAGTTTGATTTTTAACCGGTTGGGTTTTACGGTTTCAATTCTAAGAAACTGTTGAAACTCTGTGCCTCCAACTTTTACACGACCTAACCAACTGCCCGTAGGTGCATCGTTGGTTGTAGCGGTTGCAAATTTGTAAAATCCATTTTCAGATGAAGAATGTACTAACCGCGTGGTAATTTGTCCTTGTGGATTTTGTAATTCAAACACAACCGGGTGCGAAGCAGGCAGCAATCTGTTCTTATCTTCAAGAATAAAACTTAAATAGAGCGAATCACCCGGGCGCCACACACCGCGCTCGCCATATAAAAAACCTTTTAACCCGTTTTGAACAAATTCGCCACTTACGTTGAAATTACTAAGCGATAAAGATTCGCCACTTTGCACTTTCAGAAAACCACGTTGTGTTCCGCTTTTTGCTACAATGGCAAATGGTTTTTTAGTGGACTCTATTATGGCTTTCCCGTCATTGTCTGTTTTAGCTGTTGCAATAATTTGTTGCTGATAATCATATAGTTCAACTTCAACCCCGGCCAGGGGTAAAGTGGTTTTCAAATCGTTTACCACCACCAGTGTTTTGTTGTCGCCTCCCCGTTTGGCTAACAAACCCAGATCGGACGCTAATACATTCTTGCTAATATTACGGTTGCCTGTATAGTAAGAAGAGTGGCAGGGGTTGTCGCGCTCTGACCATTCGTAATCATCATAATAATACTCTTCGTACGAATCCCAATAGCTTTCTTCACCCTGAGTTTCATCGCCATCCCATTGCTCAAACGTCCCTTCTGTGGTAGTACTTTCATCACCACCTTCGCACACGTAGGCCAGGTAGGCCTTTTTAAAACTAATACGCACCTGATAGATAGCGCCCGGCTCAGTTTGTATAAGTTTTGATAAATCCAATGTAAAGCGATTCCACTTTCCTAAGTCGGAAACGCCTGCGCTCTCAAGCGAAATCGTTTTGCTCAGCACCGGCTTACCAACACGCCTTAACTCCTGGTTTCCGTCAAAATCATTCACTTGTAAAAATTGAAGCACATTGTCCTCATAAATCTTAATAACCTTTACATCAATCAATTTTAGATTAACAGCTTCAAATGGCAAAATCATTCCATCGGTTGAAGGAAGAATGTTACCCTTGCCCACAAAGCGCACAGCAGGTAAGGTTTGTTCAAAGGCCACATCAAATGTACTGGCCTCTTTCATTTTATAATTAAGCGTGTTTTTTACACCTGCCTCAATCGTAATTGTGCGCGAACCGGTTTGTCGTACAGGGGGAAACACTTTTATCTCATTATCCTTTATTTCAAAATCAAGGCTAGCCAACTCCGAAATATGAATTAATCCTTCCATATTTTGTGTTTCATTAAGCGGGTCAGAAAACTGTACCACTACCTGTTGACTGGCACCTTGCTCCACGCGCACATTCATTACTTTAAAATCGCCCAAAGCCGGAATCTCCACTTCGCGTTCCTCCTGGTGTTCAACATTAAGCGATGATCCCGCAAAGGATAATGTTACTTTACTGGCAGCTTCTTTACGTACTACATCCTCTACCACAAATGAATGTGATTTGCCTTCTCCTGTATGAATCCAGTTTACTTTTAATGTGGCTCCTTCCTGTGTGGCGGCCATCATTTTTTCAACGGATTGATCTTCTGCAAAATCTGCCGTATAAACCACGCCTTCAATCTTCTGCCGCTTTAAATCTGTTTTTACATACGCTTTTATATTATCAACTGATACCTCGAAATTCTGTGGAATAACTTGCAACGTATACTCAAACGTGTTAAGATCAGCAGCCACTTCTAGTAACCGGTGAAGGTTGAAGTTTACTTTGTAAAGCTGGCCGGATACCAAACGAGCAGCAGGTCTAAATTCAAGTGTACGTTTATCCACCCATATGGTGGTGCCCTTAACAGATGGGCTGAGTTCAAATAGTTTAAGTGTTGTTTCGGTACCTACTGCTGTTTCTTCTGCTACATCGTGCGAAAGCACTACCCGAATAGAAGAGCCAGAGCCGATGATCCCGGCTGTGTAAGAAGTAATGTACTGGGCAAAGGCCGGGTTAACTGATGCCCCCTGTGCTTTAGATACCTGATTGGTTTTATAATAGTAAAAGAAACCCAAAGCCAATAGTGCTATAGCTATTACGATCCATCCGATTTTTTTCCAGGATATGCTTCTCATACAAAAAGAATTTTACGAAAGAACAGGAAAGTTCGTAAAAGCGATTGAATAAAATCGGGGCTTTACCAGAATAATTTCAGAAATACCTAAAATGCTTATGCCGCATCAGCGTTACTCCATTAATTAAGATTTCAGACCAATCTGTTGCAAAACCGATAACAGGATAAGCGCATGGTTTATTTTTTGATCTTTAGCAGCGTACAGTAACGTAAGGGGTTTGCTTACTGCTATATTTTTTATCCGATACAACTCCTCGCGCTTCTCTTTTAGTTCATCCCGATATCGCTCAGAAAATATTTTAAAATGCTCTGCCTTATGGGCAAACCATTTCCGAAGTTCGGGTGAAGGTGCAATCTGTTTATTCCATTCATCTAAGTGTGCACCTTCTTTCTTTACCCCTCTTGGCCACAGTCTGTCTACTAACATTCTATAGCCATCTTCTTTTGAGGGCTCATCATAAATGCGTTTAATTTTTATTGCGAACATAGCGTGGCTAAGATTATTATCTCAATCCTGTAATCAGGCAAGCTTAATAGGTTTTGAAAATAGATTATTACTTCCTAATTGAATATGCAGGTGTCAACCTTATTCAAATCTTTCAACTGGCCTTATTTCTTACACGCTACTCCCTCCACATAATTTTTGATTACCCCCATCGGTTTAGCTACTTCACTTCCTTCAAAACCGGTAATATCTTTATAGGTAACTTCTTTTTTGTATTGATTTAAAAACTCTCCTGATAAAGGCAGGTAACTCCAATGCCAGCGTTCTTCTTCATAGCCCGTACGGCCGCCCTCTTTAGTCGTATAGGGTTGGCAAAAACCATACTCGGCTCCATGTGCTTTTAGCCAGGTGTAAATCTTTAATCCCTCGCCTGAATCAAAAAATTTATTGTTCAGGTTATTCAAATCCATATCGGTACCCCAATGGTGCCGCGATGTACTTGGCATGGAACTATATAACAGAATAAGACGGGCACGCTCTTTAGGGTCGTCCTCCGTGGTCAGGTCCTTACCTTCTACCTGTACTTTTCCATTCCATTTGTTTTCCCATATCCGTTTTTGCGAATCGAAGTTTCGGGTGGCTGATATTATTACCAGTTTAACGCTGTCCTTAAGAGCGGCTTCGCTCATCTTTACAAAAGCTTCGTAGGTTTCTTTTCGCAGATAGGCCCCGCGTGCGCTACCGCGGGTATGTTCATCGCTTAGTTTTATAAACTGTGGGTGCGTTGCCGGGTCAAATTTTCCCAGTAGATAATTTTTATCCACTTGTTGTGCTTTTGCGCTAAGCGTGAAAGCAAAAACAATAAGCGCTACTAATCTCATTTTAATTAACCTGTTTAGGTAATCAGATTCTACTTAAGCTTAAACCCGTTCAGCTACCTGATTCATTATCTTGGTTTGTACCTGAATTGATTCATGGTGTATCAGTTTCAACAAATCGTTGGTAAACTCTTCGTTTAAGCCCATAGCCTTACACAACGCTATGCGGGTTTGAACAATCTCTTCCCAGCGGCTTACCTGTAGAATAGTAACATTATTCTCTTTCTTGTATTGCCCTATCTTTTCAGAAATTTTCATACGCTGAGACAATCGCTGCATAATTTCATCATCTAAATGATCAATCTGATCACGCAAAATACTTAGTGTATCTTTAAATGATTTGTTATCAACCGAAGCGGTGCGCACAACTAACTCGCTTACAATCTTACCCAGTACTGCCGGAGTAACCTGTTGTTTGGCATCGCTCCATGCTGCATCGGGGTTAATATGACTTTCAATCATTAAGCCAGCCATATCCAGATCAAGTGCCTTTTGCGAAATAAATGCAATAAGATCGCGGTTACCGGCTATGTGGCTTGGATCGCATATCATATCTAATTCAGGAACACGGGTTTTTAGTTCAATGGCTAGGTCCCACATAGGAGCATTCCGGAATGGTCCTTTCTCAAACGAAGAAAACCCACGATGAATAGCCGCCAGTTTGGTAATACCCGCTTTGTTCAACCGTTCAAACGCACCCAACCATAATTCTACATCGGGGTTAATTGGGTTTTTAACCAACACGGGAATATCAACACCCTTCAACGCATCAGCCACTTCTTGTACCGAGAATGGGTTTACGGTAGTGCGTGCGCCTACCCAAAGAAAATTAATACCGGCTTTCAATGCTGCTTCTACATGTGCGGCATTAGCTACTTCGGTGGTTACCGGCAACCCTGTTTCCTTTCCGGCTTGTACTAACCATTTTAAACCCACATCACCTGCACCTTCATACTGGCCGGGTCTTGTGCGTGGCTTCCAGATACCGGCCCGCAGCGCATGCACCCTTCCGGTTGCGGCTACCTGCTTTGCGGTGGCAATAGTTTGTTCTTCTGTTTCTGCACTGCATGGCCCGCTAATAATAACAGGTTTGCTTGTCTTCATCCACGATGATATGGGTTCAAGTTGTAATCCTTTCTTTGTCATAAGATTTTAAAGTTAATGTGCTAAATCTGAATTTGGTTAGAATTTTTTCTGTTGGTTCTATTTATCATTTTTCTGATCAAGTACTCTGCGAATTTCGTTTGCCTTGGACATAATGCGGTGTAATTCTTTTGTATCGCGTTTCATTAAATGATAATGAAACTTCTGCAAGTGCATAATGTATTCTAGCAAGGCCTGACTCAGGTACTCTACATTTTGTTCAAATATTGGTGCCCACATATCGGGCGAGCTTTTCGCTAAACGAACAGTGGAAGCAAAACCACTTCCGGCCAGGTCGAAAATATTCTTTTCGTCTTTTTCAATATCTAATACCGTTTGGCCCAATAAAAAAGAACTTACGTGCGAAAGATGCGATACATACGCCACGTGTTTATCGTGTTCATCGGCTTCCATAAAAATGGTTTTCAACTCTAATGCATCAAAAACTTTAATGGCTGTATTCAACGCTTCAACAGAAGACCTTCCCGCTTCGCAAATAATATTCGTTTTGCCTTTAAACAAACCATCGAAGGCTGCGGTTGGGCCTGAGTTTTCGGTACCGGCAATGGGATGTGCCGCTACAAATTGCGCACGCTTAGGATGCGTGGCTACCGACTTGCAAATAGAAATTTTGGTTGAGCCGGCATCAATCACCACAGCGTCTTTCTTTACCAGATCCAACACGGATGGCAAGAAAGCATTTAATGCATTTACCGGAATAGACAGAATTATCAGATCGGCTATTGATAATGCTTTGTCTTCCGTAAGTATTTTATCTACCAGCCCCAGCTCTACCGCTTTTACACCATTGGCTGCATTCGCATCCACACCTATCAGTTCGGTGGCAATACCCGCTCTGCGTAAACCCAGGGCTACAGAACCACCTATTAATCCTAATCCCACTATGGTTGTCTTCATACGTTACCGGATGCCTGATTTTTATTTGCTAAAAATTTCTCAATACGCTTATACGCTTCATACAATTTTTCTTCTGTTGCACAAAGTGAAATGCGGACAAAACGCGAACCTCCCTCACCAAAAATGAAGCCAGGTGTAATAAACACATGGGTACCATACAATACTTCATCAATCCATGTTTCTACATCCTTAACATGATCGGGCGCCTTAGCCCATACAAACAAACCCGATTGTTTATGAGAGTAGGTGCAGCCCAACACATCTAAAATTTTACGCGCAGTTGCTCTTCTTTTGCTATAGACTCCGTTCAATTCAGTAAACCATTCTGCACGGCTCTTCAAAGCTTCAACTGCCGCCTGTTGCAAGCCTAAAAACATACCACTATCCATATTACTTTTTACACGCAGCACCGCATCTACCAAATCTTTGTTTCCGGCAACCCAACCAATGCGCCAGCCTGCCATGTTATGCGATTTACTCAATGAGTTTAACTCTAATGCTACATCGGAAGCTCCCTCAACTGCCAGAATGCTTTGTGGATTGTCGTTTAAAATGAGTGAATACGGATTGTCGTTTACGATCAGGAAATTATTCTTCCGTGCTAAATCAACCAATACTTGTAATTCAGATTTCGTGGCTACTCTACCGGTTGGCATATGCGGAAAATTAATCCACATGATTTTTACGTTTGAAAGGTCTGCTCGTTTCAATGCTTCAATATCAATGCCCCAATCCAGAGATTCCTGCAATGTGTAGGTTCTAACGCTTGCTCCTACCAGTTTAGCAACTGATGAGTAGGTTGGATAACCCGGATCAGGAATTAATACTTCTTCTCCTTCATTTACAAAGGCCATTGCTATATGCATAATCCCTTCCTTCGAGCCCATCAAAGGAAGTATTTCCGTTTCCGGGTTCAGATTAACATTATATGTATGCTTATAAAAATTCTGAATGGCTTGCCTCAAGGCCGGTATTCCTTTGTAACTCTGGTATCCATGGCTATTCGCTTTTTGTGCTGTAACATTCAGTGCATTAATTGCATCTGGAGCAGGTGCCAGATCCGGGCTACCAATGCCCAGGTTAATAACCGGATGTGCGGGTGTATCAAGCCCGCGAACCTCAGCTAGTTTCTTGCTGAAGTAATACTCTTCAACGTTGGCAATCCGGTTTGCAGTTTTAATCATACTACTTGTATTCAATCTTGGCTTTTTTGTACTCTCCTAATATATTCAGATTCTTTACCTGCCGCAGCACTTCGCCAATGGCTGTATCGTAACTTTTTCTTTTCTTCCATTCTACATCAATGTGAATGGAGTATTCGCTTGGTTTTCCAATAATGGGTATCGATTGAATTTTAGAGAGGTTTATACTGTTATTTTTAAAAGTCATTAGTGCTTCGGCCAGGCTACCTACTTCATTAGCCACTTCAAAACATAACGAGGCTTTGTTACAATCTGGTGCTGTTTTGATCTTACGGGTAAGAATCAAAAAGCGTGTAAAATTCTTCTTATGTGTTTCAATCCGTTTTTCCAGCATGCTCAACCCAAATTTCTTCGCAGCATATTCATTTGCTATGGCGGCAGTGGTTCTGAGTTTCTGTTCCTTCACCCTGCGGGCAGATAGGGCTGTGTCATCGCTCTCTACTAATTGAACTCCATTCAATTTGTATAAATAATCTGAACATTGACGAATTGCCATCGGATGCGACTCGATCGTTTTAATATCACCAAGCTTAACCCCGGGCATAGCTAATAAGTGCATATGTATGGGCAAGTAAACTTCGCCTATAATAGAAAAGTGATATTCTTGCAGCAGAAAGTAATTGGGTAAAATGCTTCCTGCAATGGAGTTTTCAATGGCCATAACCGCAAAGTCAGACTCACCTTTTTTTAACGATTCGCATAATGCATGAAAGCTCAGGCATTCTACCGTTTGGATAGGTTGCTGAAAATACGTTAGTGCCGCCACTTCATGAAAGCTGGTGGCTATGCCTTGTATGGCAATCTTGAGTTTTTTCTTCTTAGTCATACATCAAAAAGAAAGTCCCTCGTTTGGGAGGGACTTTCTAAGTTTCTTTCGTTTTATTATTTTTTAACAAACCGATTCTCTTTCAAGCCCCTTTTGGGATTGGTAGAAAAAATAAAAAAAGTAAAATCGGCTGTAGCTCATCTCTTTCTTAAACTGGGTTCGAAGAAAAATGAAATTTTCTGCATCTGCAACCACCAGCAAAAAAAATGTTAGAAAATAATTATTTAACTAACCCTTGTTAGCCCTAAATTCAACCTAAGTACGCTTGTTATACCCTATCTTTGCACACTCGCACTTCACCTAAATTACATATGAAAATCCGATTTGGTTTGCTTTTGGTACTTGCCCTTGCTGCTTGCGATAAAGGTCAAAACAGCACTTCCGAACCAGCCGAAACCGACAACCCTAACCAGGTTTTGTACGATCAGGTGATGGATGTACACGATGAGGTAATGCCAAAAATGGATGAGATCATGAAACTGAAACGAGAATTACAGGAGCAAATTGCCAACACCCCCGATATGGTTATTGAGCGCAAAGAGCAGTTGGAAAAGATGATCAGCAATCTGGATTCGGCCAGTACCGCCATGATGAACTGGATGCATGAATTTAACCCACTACCCGATACAACCGAGCAAGAGAAAGCCCGCGAATACCTGGAGGGCGAAATGGAACGAATCCGAAATGTAAAAACCCTGATGCTGGAGACTATAGAAAAGGCAAGGGAAACCAAAGGTAAAGAGTAAGGTTTTTACGGGGACTAAAATGAATAAAGCACTGTTAATTGCCGGGTTAAATAGATCAACCTATGTTATGTTACGGTCTTCTGCGGTAGCAGGTATAGGCGTATTTGCTGTTACCGATATTCCTAAGGGATGTAGAGAAATGTTTAGCCCGCCTGAGCCAGATGAGAAATGGATTACATTAACCTTGCAGGAAGTTGAAGCATTGCCAGCACATGCCCGTTTTATGGTTGAGAATTATTGCCTGTACGATGAGCAAATGAATTACTTTGTGCCCGAGCAGGGTTTTAAGAAAATGGACTTGTCGCTATTTATTAACCATAGTGACGAACCCAATATTATATCGGTTAATGACGGAGCCTATTTTGAAACCTTGCGGGAAATCAAATCAGGCGAAGAATTGTATTTGGATTATGGCGAAATAGTGCATGCGTAAACACTCGCTCAACTTTTCACTTCTTTTTGCTGACCCGTTTTGTTGCCTTATGATGGGGCAACTCTACCTTCTTGCTTGCCTTCTTTCCTTCCTTTTCTTTAGTTCGCTGCTCTAACCTGATATTGTACCGAATGGCCTGCCAGTATTCACCACCATAGCCCACCAGTATTTCTGAACCTGCCGGAATATCGCGGGCTGCTTCTATGTAGCAGCGTTTTTTTTCCGTTACATATTCTGCATTATTCTTAACGCCTTCAATCCGAACAAGGCCCTGTGCATCATTCGCATAATGTGCAATTCCTTTCTTTGTTTTCCAGGCATCAATACAATATTGATTGTTGAAGAAGAACACATATCCATTCCGGTCATCTGCCATCTTCTCTACTTCTTTCCAGGAAACAATCTGGCCTTTATATTCAACTATTCGGGTACCTTTTGGAATAAATACTGTTGTAAAAAGCCCTTTGCCCGCTCCGGGTAAAGACGACTTCTTAATTACCATTTTCTTTTCAAGTAATGCCATAGGGCCGCGAAGATAATTGAAAATTGATTAGACAAAATAAACGAATCAAATAGCGGCAAAAGATTTAATCAGCAATCGAATGCTAACCAGAACCACCACCACACCTACCAATATCATCATTCTTTTTACCGGGAGTTTGCGGGTAATATTGGCAGCAATAGGAGCCGCGATAATGCCTCCTAATATCAGGCCCACAATAATCTGAATATGGCTAAGCCCAATGGTGGCAAAGAATGTAAGAGAGCTTGCAAACGACACAAAAAACTCGGCCAGGTTAACGGAACCAATCGTGTACCTCGGATGCCTGCCACGGGCAATTAGCGTTGTTGATACTATGGGGCCCCAACCACCACCGCCTATTGAATCCATAAAGCCACCAAAGGTTGCAAGGGCAGGCACATTTTTGGTCTTTCTCCGTTTGCGGATTTGCATGAGCACTGCTTTGCGAATAATGGCTAAACCCAGAATAAGTGTATAGACAGCTACGAGCGGTCTTATAATATAATTATATTCTTCCAGTGATGATAAAATATAAGCACCTGCAATTGAGCCCAACATGCCCGGTATTAATAAACTCTTAAAAAGCTTTTTGTTTACATTCTGAAAGCGAAGGTGCGTTAACCCTGAAACTCCACTGGTAAAAATTTCGGCAGTGTGTACACTGGCACTGGAGGCTGCCGGTGATACTCCAAACGAAAGCAGGAATGAAGTTGCACTTACGCCATATGCCATTCCTAAAGAGCCATCGATCATTTGCGCGATAAATCCCGCTAATACAAACAACAGAAAATCGGGCCCAACTATCGAACGCCAATCATATTCTGAAAGGGTTTCTGACCCAAAAAATACAATAAGAATAAGCAGAATAGAACCCAGAACACCTAATAGAATCCAGATGTGCCGCGGTTTACTACGCGGCTCAGGCAGATCAGGCTTCTCATCATAGATAAGCTTTTCATCTTCACCTTCTACATTTTCGTAGCTCATCTATTCTTTATTTCTGAAATCAAGGTTATGAAACACAAAAAACCGGATAGCATCGGTATGCACAAACGTAGTGGATGCCGGCAATTGCTGAAATACATAGAGGTATCCGATCTGGGCATTCAGTTGTTCCGTAAACTGATAGCCTATTCCACCAAACAAACGATTCTGATCAAGATAGTTATTAGCAATATGCTTACCGGCACTTATATGCAATTCGTCATTCAAAAAAAGAAAGGGAGTTTTGGGTTCAACTGTTTTTCGGGTAAGCGGAATGGTTATGGCAAAATTATACCGGAAGCGCCAACTGAATGTATAATCTTCACTCACTTCACCTGCAACTGGCGTTCTGCGAAAGCGTTCTTCTATTCTAAAATATTGCGCGGTTGTAAACCATTTCTTCTTCTCAAACCATTGTATCTGTTGCCATACACGATGTTCGGGTAAATCTGGTATGGGGTCGGTATTATACGATGTAATGTACCCATAGCCTGAAGAAACCCGCGTTTGATCAGTAAGATAATACACCGGGGCGATCCTAAAAATACTTAGACCCAACCTGTTGGTAAAGTTATCGGTAAGCCGAAAATGAACATCGGCCCACAGCCCCCACTTATCCGACAACCGGGTTTGATTAAAATAGGCAGTCCATGTTTGCTGGCGGAACTCTTTGTCTTTCTCCTGCGCTACCACAGTTAAGCTAAAACTTAAGGCCAGTACAATTAATAAAAATCTCCCCATAAGCTATCACCGTTTATTCCTACAAACTTAATAGGAATAACGTAATGTAATACCATGCGCAAAACAGCCATTCTGGTGGAACTCATAATACCCTAAATAAAAAAAGCGCCTTGTGTGGCGCTTTTTTTATTTTACTTTTCAAGTAGCTATTAACTACACCTTTATCTCTACATCTACTCCACTTGGCAATTCCAGTTTCATCAGTGCATCTACAGTTTTAGCACTGTTGCTGTAGATATCCACCAAACGCTTATAGGTACAAAGTTGAAATTGCTCCCGCGATTTCTTATTTACGTGTGGTGAACGCAGTACCGTGAATTTTTCTTTCTCGGTTGGCAACGGAATTGGTCCGCTTACTACTGCGCCTGTAGCCTTTACTGCGCGTACAATTTTTTCAGATGACTTATCAACCAAATTGTGGTCGTAAGACTTAAGTTTAATTCTGATTTTCTGATTCATAATCTAAACGTCTTTTAGATATTTATTTAGAGGCTACAGCGCCTTTAACTTCTTCAATTACTTTATCGGCAAGGTTTCTTGGCACAGGCGAATAATGGGCAAACGTTAAGGTTGCTGATGCCCGGCCAGATGTAAGTGTTCTTAAGTCGGTAATATAGCCAAACAATTCAGACAATGGCACATCTGCTTTAATAACCTGTGCACCACCACGGGTATCCATACCCTTCATAATACCTCTTCTTCTGTTCAAGTCGCCTGTTACAGAACCGGTGTATTCATCAGGAGAAATTACTTCCACACCCATAATTGGCTCTAACAACTGAGGTGCGCATTTAGCGGCAGCCTCTTTAAATCCAATACGTGCTGCCAATTCGAACGACAATGAGTCAGAATCCACATCGTGGTACGAGCCGTGGAATAATCTAACCTTCATGGAGTCGATTGGATAACCAGCTAATGGTCCGTTAACCATAGCCTGATCAAAACCTTTCTGAACAGCTGGTATAAATTCGCGAGGAATAACACCACCCACAATATCATTCACAAACTCAAGACCTGGTTTATCTTCAGGGCCAAGTTCGCGTGGACCAATCTCAAATACGATATCGGCAAACTTACCACGGCCACCAGTCTGTTTCTTATACACTTCTTTATGTTCAACCGATTTGGTAAGCGCTTCTTTGTAAGCAACCTGAGGAGCGCCCTGATTAATCTCTACTTTGAATTCACGCTTTAAGCGGTCAATAATAATCTCCAGGTGCAATTCGCCCATACCCCGTAAAATGGTCTGGCCGGTTTCCTGATCGGTATTAACACGCAGTGTAGGATCTTCTTCTACCAGTTTGGCAATTGCCATACCCAGTTTATCGGCATCCACTTGTTTCTTAGGCTCAATGGCATAACCAATAACAGGTTCAGGGAATAACATCGACTCTAACACCACAGGACGTTTCTCATCACACAGGGTATCGCCAGTCTTAATGTCTTTGAATCCTACTACTGCACCAATATCGCCTGCGTGCAATCGTTCAATCTGATTCTGCTTGTTAGCGTGCATCTGGAATACGCGGGAAATACGTTCCTTTTGTCCAGACCGGGTATTCTTAATATAAGAGCCAGACTCTAAAAGCCCGGAATATGCGCGTACAAAACACAGACGACCTACAAACGGGTCGGTTGCAATTTTAAATGCCAGACCTACAAACGGTTCTTTTTCGCTGGGGCGGATTTCAACAGGTTCATCTGTATCGGGGTTGGTACCCACAATCACATCTTTATCCAACGGTGAGGGAAGTAACTCCATCACATAATCAAGCATAGTTTGTACTCCTTTGTTTTTGAATGAAGATCCGCAAACCATCGGAACGATCTTCATATCGATAACAGCTTTACGAAGGGCCGTTAAAATTTCGGCTTCGGTAATTGAATTAGGATCTTCAAAGAATTTCTCAATCAAGGTCTCGTCATATTCAGCTACGGCTTCCAGAAGTTTCTCGCGATATTCATACGCCTCTTCCTTCATGTCGTCAGGAATCGGAACTTCCTGAAAGGTCATGCCCTTATCCGCTTCATTCCAGATAATACCCCGGTTGTTGATCAAATCAACTACACCTCTAAAGTTCTCTTCGGCACCAATAGGCAGTTGCAACGCAACTGCTTTGCTACCTAATTTTTCTTTTACTTGTTTACATACGCCAAGGAAGTCAGCCCCGGAACGGTCCATTTTATTAACGAACCCAATACGGGCAACTTTATAATTATCGGCCAGGCGCCAGTTTGTTTCTGACTGAGGTTCAACACCATCAACCGAACTAAAAAGGAATACCAGACCATCCAACACACGTAGCGAACGATTTACTTCCACGGTAAAATCAACGTGTCCGGGTGTATCAATAATGTTTACATGATATTCCTGATTACGGTATTTCCAGTGCACAGTAGTGGCTGCAGAAGTAATGGTAATACCACGCTCTTGTTCTTGTGCCATCCAGTCCATGGTAGCAGCACCTTCGTGTACCTCTCCAATTTTATGGTTTACACCTGAATAGTAGAGAATACGCTCGGTGGTAGTGGTCTTTCCTGCATCAATGTGCGCAGCAATACCAATATTACGGGTAAATTTAAGATCTCTTGCCATGGAGGATTATAATCTGAAATGTGAAAACGCCTTGTTCGCCTCTGCCATGCGGTGTGTATCATCTTTCTTTTTGATAGCCGCTCCTTCACCTTTAGAAGCTGCCATAATTTCTGCAGCTAACTTATCCATCATGGTTTTTTCACCACGAGCACGGGCATAATCAATAAGCCATTTAATGCTCAGGTTGATTTTACGCTCGGGTCTGATTTCTACGGGTACCTGAAAAGTTGCGCCCCCTACTCTGCGGCTTTTAACCTCTACAGCAGGCATTACATTATTCATAGCACGCTTCCATACTTCAAGACCAGGTTCGCCACCAGCCTTCTTTTCTACCTGAGCAATTGCATCGTAGAAAATATTGTAAGCCACACTTTTCTTGCCTTGCTCCATCATGTAGTTCACAAATTTGGTAACAAGCGTATCGCCAAACTTAGGGTCGGGCAGCAGGTATCTTTTCTTGGGTTTAGCCTTTCTCATAATCTAATTACTATTTTTTTCCTTTTGCGGGAGCACCTTTGGCAGCAGCAGCTGCGGCACCCGCTTTAGGGCGTTTTGCACCATATTTAGAACGGCTTTGCAGACGTCCGTTTACACCAGAAGTATCCAATGCACCACGAACAATGTGGTAACGAACACCTGGTAAATCTTTAACCCGGCCTCCGCGGATTAAAACAATTGAGTGTTCCTGAAGATTGTGACCTTCGCCCGGAATGTATGCGTTCACCTCTCTGTGGTTGGTTAAACGTACACGGGCCACCTTACGCATGGCCGAATTCGGTTTTTTAGGAGTTGTTGTGTACACACGGGTACAAACTCCCCTGCGCTGTGGGCAAGAATCCAGGGCTGGTGACTTTGACTTGAAAGTCAATTTCTTTCTCCCTTTTCTTACAAGTTGCTGAATGGTAGGCATTTATATTTCGTTTTTTGACCCTTAAAAAATAAGGACTGCAAAGGTATTTAAAGTACGATAGGATGCAAAACCCTGACTTAAGATTTTTCTATGCGATTTGCTTTAAAATCGAGGTATTTGGTATTAGGCTTCCCCAACTGTACCTCCAAAATTCATTGGAAACTGGGGGGCTTCGCTCGTTTGCTTAATCGGCCCGAAGGTAGCTTCGTACTTACTGATGTTGTCTTTAAGTGCGGCCAACAGGCGTTTAGCGTGCTCCGGTGTGATAATAATCCTTGATTTTACCCGGGCTTTAGGGACTCCAGGCATTAGGCGGATAAAGTCAATAACAAATTCGCTATTGGAATGAGCAATCATAGCCAGGTTAGAATAGATGCCCTCTGCTATTTCTTCTGAGAGTTCTATGTTAATCTGGTTTTGGGGAGGGTTGTTTTTTTGGTCAGCCATATCTTGTATTTGTAGATGAGACAATTAGGTGTTTGAAAACTAAGCCTGATCGTAAATAAAATGTGCGAACGGTAAACCATTCGCACATTTTCAAATCAACTCATTTTCAGCTTATTTAATCTGCCAGTTCTTTTTCTTTTGATTTGCGCTCTGGAGAATTAACCATGCGTTGGTATTCATCTTCAGAGTTTACAATCATATCATTCAACCGTCTCTGGCCAGTACCGGCAGGAATCAGGTGCCCCACAATCACGTTCTCTTTTAAGCCCATTAATTGATCGGCCTTACCACGGATAGCAGCTTCGCTCAACACCTTAGTAGTTTCCTGGAACGATGCAGCAGATAGCCAACTTTCAGTTTTCAACGAAGCCTGCGTAATACCCTGCAAAGTAGGTCGTGACACTGCTGATAACGCATCGCGTACTTCAACCAGCTTATGATCTTTACGCTTCAACGCTGAGTTTTCATCGCGTAATTCACGTGCGCTGATAATCTGGCCCACCTTGAACTTCTGCGAATCCCCCGCTTCAATTACTACTTTCTTATCCAACACGCCATCGTTCTCTTCGCGGAACTCAAACTTATCTACGTATTCGCCAGGTAAGAATGTTGTATCTCCCGAATCGATGATCTCTACTTTCTGCATCATTTGACTAACGATACACTCAATGTGTTTATCGTTAATCTTCACACCCTGCAGGCGGTACACTTCCTGAATTTCATTCACCAGATATTCCTGTACGGCAGTAGGTCCTTTAATTGAAAGTATATCAGATGGAGTAATTGCTCCGTCTGATAACGGTTGACCGGCCTTCACAAAGTCATTATCCTGAACCAGAATATGTTTAGATAACGGAACTAAGTAACGCTTTTGAACACCATCCTTAGATTCGATAAAGATTTCGCGGTTACCCCGTTTAATACCACCGTAAGTAACTACACCGTCAATTTCACTAACCACAGCCGGGTTAGATGGATTACGGGCTTCAAACAATTCTGTTACACGAGGAAGACCCCCGGTAATGTCGCGGCTCTTACCCATTGTACGAGGAATTTTAGCCAATACCTGGCCGGCTTTTATTTTCTCGCCTTCATCTACAGCTAAGTGAGCTCCTACCGGAATATTATATCCCTTCGTTTCAGACTTACCATTAACAATGATTGCCGGGTTTTTAGTCTTATCGCGCGTATCGGTAATTACCTTTTCGCGGTGACCAGTCTGCTCATCGGATTCCTCTTTATAGGTAATACCTTCAATGATAGCTTCATAACCAATCTCACCATCAAACTCAGAAAGGATAACGGCATTGTAAGGATCCCAATAACATAGTTCCTCACCTTTCTCTATTTTCTGGCCATCTTTCACTTTCAGGAAGGCACCGTAAGGAACGTTGTTTGTTATCAGAATACGTTTTTCTTCATCCAGAATTCTGATTTCACCTGTACGGCCCATTACTACTTTCACTTTATTCTCATCGCGATCGGTAGTATCTACAGTACGGATACCTTCAAACTCTATCGTTCCAGAGAACTTAGCCTTGATGTTTGCTTCCGTAGCAATGTTAGAAGCTGTACCCCCCACGTGGAACGTACGGAGTGTAAGCTGTGTACCTGGTTCACCAATTGATTGAGCGGCAATTACGCCTACCGCTTCACCTGCCTGTACCATTTTACCGGTTGCCAGGTTGCGGCCATAGCATTTTGCACATGCACCAATCTTGGTTTCGCACGTTAACACCGAACGAATCTCAACTTCTTCAATACTGCTTTCTTCTATCTTCTTAGCAATCTCATCTGTAATCTCTTCATTTGCTGCACAGATCAACTCTTCGCTGATTGGATCGTAGATATCATGTACCGTTACACGTCCCAGAATCCTTTCTGACAATGGTTCAACTATATCTTCATTGTCTTTAAGCGCTGTTACATGTAATCCTCGCAGCGTACCACAATCTTCTTCAGTTATTACTAGGTCTTGTGCTACGTCTACCAACCTGCGGGTTAGGTAACCTGCATCAGCAGTTTTCAGTGCCGTATCGGCAAGACCTTTACGCGCACCGTGTGTAGAGATAAAGTACTCTAATACATCCAATCCTTCGCGGAAGTTGGAAAGAATCGGGTTCTCGATAATGGAACCTACTGATCCCGCCAGGTTTTTCTGAGGCTTAGCCATAAGGCCACGCATACCCCCTAATTGACGAATTTGCTCTCTCGATCCACGCGCACCAGAGTGCATCATCATATAGATTGAGTTAAACCCTTGCTGATCTTCTTCCAACTGCTTCATCAGCGTGTTGGTAAGCATCGTGTTGGTACGTGTCCAGATATCAATTACCTGGTTATAACGTTCGTTATCCGTAATAAGACCCATCATGTAGTTGTTCCAAACAGAATCAACTTCTTTCTGAGCATCCTCAACCAATTTCTTTTTCTCAGCAGGTACTTTCACGTCACCAAGACCCATTGATAACCCACCTTTGTAAGCCATCTGGAATCCTAACTCCTTGATATCATCTAAGAATTTAGCTGTTTTAGCCTGGCCTGCCACACGAAATACATCGGCAATAATGGTTTGCAGTTTCTTCTTCGTTAAGAGTTCATCTACAAATCCAACCTCGGTAGGCACAACCTGATTAAAGATTACGCGGCCCGTTACGGTTTCTACCATTTTGGTTTCTAAATCGCCTGTCTTCTTATCGCGTGTGTTTACGCGTACTTTAATAAGCGCGTGTTTAGAAAGCTTGCCCTCGTTATAGGCAATAATTACTTCTTCAGCCGAATAGAATTTCTTGCCTTCACCTAACTGGCCTTTGCGGCCTTTGGTCAGATAATACAAGCCCAATACCATGTCTTGTGAAGGTACAGTGATAGGAGCTCCGTTGGCCGGGTTCAAAATATTGTGCGATGACAACATTAATAATGATGCTTCAAGAATTGCTTCCTGACCCAGCGGAACGTGTACGGCCATCTGGTCACCGTCAAAGTCTGCGTTAAATGCAGTACATACTAATGGGTGTAACTGAATTGCTTTTCCTTCAATCAGCTTTGGCTGAAATGCCTGAATACCTAAACGGTGAAGTGTTGGGGCACGGTTCAAAAGAACAGGATGTCCTTTCAATACGTTTTCTAAAATATCCCACACTACTGGATCTTTACGATCTACTATTTTCTTGGCCGACTTAACGGTTTTAACAATTCCTCTTTCAATAAGCTTGCGGATAATGAATGGCTTAAACAATTCTGCCGCCATATCTTTTGGAAGACCGCACTCGTGCAGTTTCAATTCAGGACCAACCACAATTACCGAACGACCCGAGTAGTCAACACGCTTACCCAGTAAGTTCTGACGGAAACGTCCTTGCTTACCTTTCAGCATATCACTCAATGATTTCAACGCACGGTTTCCGTCCGAACGCACGGCATTCACTTTACGTGAGTTGTCGAACAAAGAGTCAACCGCTTCCTGAAGCATCCGCTTCTCGTTACGAAGAATTACTTCTGGAGCTTTTATATCAATTAAACGCTTCAGACGGTTGTTACGAATAATAACACGTCTGTAAAGGTCATTCAAATCGGATGTTGCGAAACGACCACCATCCAACGGAACAAGTGGACGTAACTCCGGTGGAATTACCGGTACCATCTTAATGGTCATCCACTCCGGACGGTTCTCAATACGCGTATTGGCATCGCGGAAAGCTTCTACTACTTTCAAACGCTTTAAAGCTTCTGCCTTACGCTGTTGTGAAGTATCAGTAGCGGCCTGATGACGCAGTTCGTATGAAAGTTCATCCAACCTCACGCGTGATAGCAACATCTCTAATGCATCAGCGCCCATTTTGGCGATGAATTTTTTAGGGTCATTATCATCCAAAAGTTGATTTTCGCGAGGAAGTTTATCTACGATATCAAGGTATTCTTCTTCGGTTAAGAAATCAAGACGGTTTACACCATCCTCTTCTTTCACACCGGGTTGAATCACTACATATCTTTCGTAGTAAATGATCTGATCCAGTTTTTTGGTAGGAAGACCTAACAGGTAACCGATCTTATTAGGTAATGAGCGGAAATACCAGATATGTGCTACGGGAACCACCAATTCGATGTGGCCCATACGCTCACGTCTTACTTTCTTTTCGGTAACTTCTACCCCGCAACGATCGCAGATAATACCCTTGTAGCGAATACGCTTGTATTTTCCGCAATGGCACTCCCAATCTTTAACCGGGCCGAAAATGCGTTCGCAAAACAAACCACCCATCTCCGGCTTGTAGGTACGGTAGTTGATAGTTTCGGGCTGCGTTACCTCACCATGAGAACTTTCCAGAATAGACTCTGGAGAAGCTAAACTGATAGTGATTTTTGAGAAGTCGTTGTTGATCTTTTTATTCTTTCTGAAAGACATGCTCTAGTAGTTTTCAGTTATCTAATTCTTATAAAGTCTGAACGTTGGTAAGTCCGGAAGTCCGTAAGACGCTTTCCGTCTTTTCGGACTTTCGGTCTTCCAACTTTTAATCCATAGTAATCTCCAATGCAAGACCACGCAATTCGTGAACAAGCACGTTAAACGATTCAGGGATATTCGGCTTCCTCATCGTTTCGCCTTTTACAATAGATTCGTATGCTTTCGCACGGCCAATCACATCGTCAGACTTAATCGTGAGGATTTCCTGCAGGATATGCGATGCGCCAAAGGCTTCAATCGCCCAAACCTCCATTTCTCCGAAACGCTGTCCACCAAACTGCGCCTTACCACCCAACGGTTGTTGTGTAATAAGTGAGTACGGGCCAATAGAACGGGCGTGCATCTTATCATCTACCAGGTGACCCAGCTTAAGCATATATGCCATACCTACGGTTACCGGCTGATCAAACTTCTCACCCGTTAAACCATCGTATAAATACGTGCGGCCAAACTCCGGCAATCCTGCTTCAGCAAGTTCACTTGAAACCTGATCGATTGATGCACCATCGAAAATCGGAGTAGCATACTTGCGACCCAATTTCTTACCGGCCCATGCCAATACTGTTTCATAGATCTGACCCAGGTTCATACGGGATGGTACACCCAACGGGTTAAGACAAATGTCTACCGGTGTTCCATCTAATAAGAATGGCATGTCTTCTTCGCGTACGATACGCGCTACCACACCTTTATTACCGTGGCGACCAGCCATCTTATCTCCTACTTTCAGTTTACGTTTCTTAGCTACATAAACCTTTGCCAACTGCACAATACCGGCTGGTAACTCGTCACCTACTTCGAGTGTAAAGCGCTCGCGCTTAAACTCGCCCGCAATTACATTGCGTTTGTTCAGGTAATTCTTAACTAATTCTGCAACCAGATCGTTGGTATGATCTTCGGTTGTCCAGCTTTCAAGGCTTACATCAGCAATCAGGTTTACTTCTTCGGGAACATTGTAATTGCTCTCATCGCGATAAATGTTCTTGTCCGGGAAGAGGTTGTTCTCCAGTACTTTGGCCGAGAATTTTACTCCTTTACTGATAAGCTCATCACCAAATTTATGCTTAACGCCCTGACTGGTTTTGCCTGTTAACAAACTGGTTAACTTCTTAACCATTTCGTCACGAAGTTCAGTTAGCTCCTTGCTGTACCGGTTCTTCAGTGCATCCAACTCTTTCTTAGACTTAGTGCGAATATCTTTATCGCGCTTAGGCCTTGAGAAGAGTTTGGTTTCGATTACAACCCCTTTTAATGATGGAGGTGCTTTCATAGAGGCATCCTTTACATCACCAGCCTTATCTCCAAAGATTGCTCTCAACAGCTTTTCTTCTGGTGTAGGATCGGTTTCCCCTTTCGGTGTAATTTTACCAATAAGAATATCGCCTTCTTTCACCTCAGCACCAATGCGAATGATACCATTCTCATCCAGATGCTTAACGGCTTCTTCACTTACGTTTGGAATTTCAGAAGTTAATTCTTCTTCGCCTCGTTTTGTGTCGCGAACTTCAAGTTCAAACTCTTCTACGTGAATGGATGTGTACACATCATCGCGCACCACGCGTTCAGAAATTACAATCGCATCTTCAAAGTTATATCCCTGCCATGGCATGTAGGCCACCAATAAGTTACGACCTAATGCCAACTCACCATTAGCTGTACCATAACCCTGACATAACGGCTGCCCTTTGCTTACCTTATCCCCTTTCTTTACAAGTGGGGTTAAGTTTATACACGTATCCTGGTTGGTTCTTCTGAACTTAATCAGGCTATAGGCTTTTACTTCATCATCGAAACGAACCAGTTGTTGTTCTTCTGATACTTCATACCGAACTACAATTTTCTTCGCATCTACAAATTCTACAATTCCACTTCCTTCCGACAAAATCAATGTGCGGGAGTCTATGGCTATGCGGCCTTCCAATCCAGTACCTACAATAGGAGCCTCGGGGCGCATAAGAGGTACGGCCTGACGTTGCATGTTCGAACCCATCAAGGCACGGTTAGCATCATCATGTTCCAGGAATGGAATCATAGATGCCGCTATCGACACAATCTGGTTAGGAGCAATATCCATGTAGCGGATTTCTTTTGGTTCCACCACAGGGAAATCACCTTCAAAGCGAGCCTTTACGCGCTCATCTTCAATTTCTCCGTTCGACTTTATTTTTACATTCGCCTGCGCGATGTTGTACGTATCTTCTTCTTCGGCTGTCAGGAATATTACTTCCTTTCCTTTTACTTTACCACTCTCAACCTTGCGATACGGAGTTTCGATAAAGCCCATTTTATTTACTTTGGCATGCACACAAAGTGAAGATATCAAACCGATGTTCGGGCCTTCAGGGGTTTCGATGGTACACAAACGACCGTAGTGTGTATAATGAACATCTCGCACTTCGAAACCTGCGCGCTCTCTGGAAAGACCACCCGGACCAAGTGCCGACATTCTTCTTTTGTGTGTGATCTCTGCCAACGGATTGGTTTGATCCATGAACTGAGACAACTGGTTGGTTCCAAAGAATGAGTTGATAACCGAAGACAATGTACGCGCGTTGATCAGATCAACCGGTTTAAAGTCTTCGTTATCGCGCACATTCATTCTCTCTTTGATAGTTCTGGCCATACGAGCCAACCCAACACCAAACTGAGAATATAACTGCTCGCCTACTGTTCTTACCCGTCTGTTGCTCAAGTGGTCAATATCATCCACCACTGCTTTTGAGTTAATCAAACCAATCAGGTATTTCACAATCAGAATAATATCTTCTGTTGTTAATACGCGTTGATCGAAGCTCAGATCTAATCCAAGTTTTTTGTTGATTCTGTAACGACCAACTTCACCCAAATCATAACGCTTTTCGCTAAAGAACAAACTCTGGATAATATCACGGGCCGTTTGTTCGTCAGGTGCTTCTGTATTCCTTAACTGACGATAGATTTGTTCTACCGCTTCTTTTTCTGAGTTTGAATTATCTTTTGCCAGCGTGTTGAAGATGATGTGGTAATCGGCCACGTTTACATCTTCGCGGTGTAAAATGATAGACTTTACACCAGACTCTATAATAACATCTACATCTTCGGCAGATAATACATGGTCGCGTTCTAACAACACTTCGTTACGGTCGATAGATACCACTTCACCGGTATCTTCATCCACGAAGTCTTCTGTCCAGGTTTTAAGAACCCGGGCAGCCAGCTTACGGCCTACTGTCTTTTTAAGTGTGTTTTTATTGGCTTCGATTTCTTCAGACAAACCGAAGAGATCCAGAATATCTTTATCGGTACCATACCCGATTGCACGCAACAGGGTAGTTACCGGAAATTTCTTCTTACGATCGATGTACGCATACATAACTGCGTTAACATCAGTAGCAAATTCAATCCACGAACCTTTGAATGGAATGATTCGGGCAGAATAAAGTTTCGTTCCGTTGGTGTGTTTACTCATGGCAAAAAACACACCTGGCGAACGATGCAATTGCGATACAATTACACGCTCTGCGCCATTAATTACGAACGAGCCTTTCTCAGTCATGTATGGGATATTTCCCAAAAACACTTCCTGTTCAATGGTTTGGAAATCTTCGTTATCCTCGTCATTACACGTTAACCGTAATTTCGCCTTAAGCGGAACGGAGAAGGTTAATCCACGATCGATGCATTCGTCCACATTATATTTGGGCGGGTCGATGGTGTAATCCACAAACTCGAGCACGAAGTTTTCGCGTGAATCTGAGATGGGGAAGTTCTCTGCAAATACTTTAAAGAGGCCTTCGTTTTGTCTTTTTTCTGCAGGTGTTTCTATCTGCAAAAAGTCTTTGAAAGATTGAAGTTGAATATCGAGAAAATCTGGATACTCAAGAACTTTCTCAATTGAAGAGAAATCAATCCTGTTATTTAGTGTTGTCTTCTTTGCCAAGGTACTTCTTCGTTTAAATTTCCTGGACTAGACTAATCCGATCTACTATATTTTTTGGGTACTGCGCTTTGCACGCTATAAATAGGGAAAGACCCCAGGTCCAATTCAATGGATCTGGGGCCTGATTTCCGCTCAGACGGTACCCTTCGTCTTCAAGAAGATTATTTCAACTCAACTTCGGCACCCGCCTCAACAAGTTGCTTCTTAAGGTTTTCAGCTTCGTCTTTAGGTAAGCCTTCTTTAATTGTTTTAGGAGCTCCGTCAACTACGTCTTTAGCTTCTTTTAAGCCAAGACCAGTCAATTCCTTCACCAGTTTCACAATCTGGAGTTTGTTAGCACCGGCAGCCTTCAATACCACATCGAAGTTGGTTTTTTCAGCAGCAGCAGCACCACCAGCAGCAGGACCAGCAGCTACAGCTACAGCAGCAGCAGCAGGCTCAATGCCATATGTTTCTTTAAGGTAAGAAGCCAGTTCATTTACTTCTTTAACGGTAAGTTCTACCAGTTGATCGCCAAGAGATTTTACGTCAGCCATGATTTGTAAGTGTTTAAAGATTCTGTTTTTAATTTTGTTTTCTTTCTTCCAAAGCCTTTACCAGACCTGCTACAGTTTGCTTGCCGCTTAACAAAGCAGACAATACATTCTTGGCAGGAGATTGCAGCAAGGAAATAACATCGCCAATGAGTTCGTTTTTAGATTTCAACTCAACCAGCGTATTCAGGTTTTCCTCTCCTATAAACAGAGTGGATTCGATGGAGGCACTTTTAAAACCTGGTTTGCCTTCCAATTTTTTTCTGTACTCAGAAATAACTTTTGCCGGAGCATTTCCCACCTCTTTCGAGAAGATTACTCCTGAAAAGCCCTTTAGTGTACCAAACAATTCTTCATAATTACCTTCTTGCTTTTCCAATGCTTTGCGGATAAGTGTGTTTTTGTACACACGGTACTCCACACCGGCATTGAAACACAGTCTGCGAAACGCGTTGATCTGCGCAACAGTCAGACCGGAAGCATCGGTAATATAAAAGTGGTTGTTCTGAGAAAACTTCTCAGCCAACTCTTCGATAATTTGTCCTTTTTCTTCCCTGGTCATTGCATTTATTTTATAGACCTACAACCGAATTCTTATCCACCATTATTCCGGGGCTCATCGTGGAAGACAGGGAGATACTTTGTACGTATGTACCCTTCGAAGAGGCTGGTTTTAATTTAACCACCGTATTAATAAGTTCAGCAGCATTTTCTTTGATCTTGTCTGCGCTGAAGGAAGCCTTACCTACGCTGGCGTGAATAATTCCTTGTTTATCAATTTTGAAGTCAACCTTACCCGCTTTTACTTCTTTCACTGCTTTTCCAACTTCAAGGGTAACGGTACCCGACTTCGGGTTAGGCATTAAGCCACGGGGGCCCAGTACCTTACCTAATTTACCAACCTTAGCCATTACGGTAGGCATGGTAATAATCACATCAATATCTGTCCATCCGGCTTCAACCTTCTGGATATAATCATCTAACCCTACGTGCTCGGCACCGGCATCTTTTGCTTCCTGAGCTTTATCAGGCGTGCATAATACCAGTACCCGTACAACTTTTCCTAAACCGTGTGGCAAAGACACAACGCCTCTTACCATTTGGTCTGATTTTTTAGGATCAACACCTAACCGGATATCCACATCTACCGATGCATCGAATCTTGTGAAGGTAATTTCCTTCAACACCTTGGCTGCATCTTCCAGAGAATACTCTTTCTCCAGATTATGCTTGGCGATTGCCGCCTTTCTGTTTTTAGTCAACTTTGCCATTGCTTAATTTATTTATCCCAGGGGGCGTTGCCACTTACTGTTACTCCCATACTACGTGCAGTACCGGCAATCATTTTCATTGCCGACTCTACTTTAAATGCATTCAGGTCGGGCATTTTCAATTCAGCGATCTTCTTGATCTGATCCCATGAAATAGCTCCTACCTTAGCACGATTAGGCTCTTTTGAACCTTTCTGAATTTTAATAGCCTCCATAATCAGCACAGCTGCCGGAGGTGTTTTAATCACAAAGTCAAACGACTTATCGTTATAGATGGTAATCAAAACAGGCAGAACCTGTCCTTGTTTATCCTGTGAGCGAGCGTTAAACTGTTTGCAGAAGTCCATGATGTTCAAACCTTTTGAACCCAGTGCTGGACCAATTGGAGGTGCAGGGTTTGCCTGACCACCTTTTACCTGCAATTTCAAATAACCGGTTACTTCCTTAGCCATTGTATTACTAGTCTACTTTTTCTACCTGCATATAACTTAACTCAACCGGGGTGTTTCGTCCGAAGATTTTCACCATTACGTTGAGTTTCTTCTTGTCTTCAAAAATTTCTTCTACCGAACCCGTAAAACCACTGAATGGACCATCCATTACTTTTACCGATTCGCCTTTGATAAACGGGGTTTCCAGTTTTTCTTCGAACTGATCTACTTCATCTACCTTACCCAATATCCGGTTTACTTCAGACTGCCGAAGTGCTACCGGTTCTTTAGATGTGGCACTGGAACCATTTGTTCCTAAAAAGCCAATCACCCCGGGTATATTGTTTACTGTATGATATGCTTCGCCATTCGAAAGATCAGCTGACACTAAAACATAGCCCGGAAAGAAATTTCTTTCGCGAACACGCTTTTTGCCGTTACGCATCTCATATACCTTCTCGCTCGGAATCAAAACCTGCGGAATAAAATCCACCAGTTTAGACCGTTCGATTTCAGTTTCCAGGTAAGATTTTACTTTCTTCTCCTGGCCGCTGATTACGCGTAACACATACCATTTTAACTCTGCCATTTGGTCTTTACGGATTAGAATTCGCGATAAAACCAGGACAAAGCATTATTGAACCCGAGGTCGATAACACCAATTATTAAAGCAAAAATCAATGACGCCACCAGCACCAGAATGGCACTGCTTTGCAATTCATTGAATTTTGGCCACGAAACCTTATTTCGGATTTCGTCAATGGATTCTAAAATGTAGTTCTTTACCTTTTCCATCCAGTTTTAAAACTTTGCACGGTAAACCCAACCCTTTCCTCTCAAAACCAAATAATGCCCGAACCGTGTATTCAAAGCATCTATTTTGCACGGGTGCCTGGATTCGAACCAAGATCAACGGTTTTGGAGACCGCTATTCTACCGTTGAACTACACCCGTAAAACAAGGGCTTCCAAACCCTTAGGGAATCCTCTTGAGCTCCACCCATCCCAAAACTCAAAAGGACTGCAAAGGTAGAAGAAGAGAAAAAGAAAACAAAAGGCTGTCTAAGAAAAATAGAGGAAAGTTTGAGTTCTGATTTTCAGGTAGTTAGGGTACGTTCGCTCAGGCTGAATTGGCATATTGGGCATCAAAATCTTACTACTCCCCTTTCTTAACCTTCTCTTCCGCAACTTTCATCTCGCACGTAGGAGAAGAACTCCAACATGGGCGAAGGTCCCCGAAACGGGAAACTCCGCTGGGAAGGCGCTAATGAACATTAGCTATCTTATCTGATGAATCGGTTTGAAGGATCATTTTAATAACTGGTTTAACCAAATTACCTGATCCTATATAAAAACTAAATCGCCACCCGGTGAGAGTGGCGATTTAAATTAAAAAGATAACTTATTGTTCTTAATCCAAAATCTCAGTTACCTGACCTGAACCTACAGTACGACCACCTTCGCGGATAGCGAAACGAAGACCTTTCTCCATTGCAATCTTGTTGATCAACTCAACTTCGATGGTAACATTATCGCCAGGCATAACCATTTCAATACCGGCAGGAAGTTTACACTCACCTGTTACGTCAGTTGTACGGAAGTAAAACTGAGGGCGGTATTTGTTAAAGAATGGCGTGTGGCGCCCACCTTCTTCTTTAGAAAGTACGTACACTTCAGCCTTAAATTTAGCATGCGGAGTTACAGAGTTAGGTTTGCAAATAACCATACCGCGGGCGATCTGGTCTTTTTCAATACCACGCAACAACAAACCTACGTTGTCGCCAGCTTCGCCTCTGTCAAGAATTTTACGGAACATCTCCACACCTGTGATAGTAGAAGTTAAGTTCTCTGCACCCATACCTAAAATCTGTACTGGATCGCCAGTTTTAATAACACCGCGTTCGATACGACCAGTGGCAACAGTACCACGACCAGTGATTGAGAACACGTCTTCAACAGGCATCAAGAAATCTTTGTCTACCAGACGAGTTGGAATTGGAATGTAGCTATCAACCGCGTCCATCAATTCTTCTACTTTAGCAACCCACTTAGGTTCGCCATTCAATGCACCAAGGGCAGAGCCTCTTATTACTGGCATAGTATCGCCAGGGAAGTCATAACTGGTCATTAATTCACGTACTTCCATTTCAACCAGGTCAAGCAATTCTGCATCGTCAACCAAGTCAACTTTGTTCATGAAAACAACAAGCGCAGGTACACCTACCTGACGAGACAACAAGATGTGCTCGCGGGTTTGTGGCATAGGGCCGTCAGTGGCAGCAACTACAAGAATAGCACCATCCATCTGGGCAGCACCTGTAACCATGTTTTTTACATAGTCAGCGTGACCCGGACAGTCTACGTGTGCGTAGTGTCTTTTGTCTGTAGCATACTCTACGTGTGACGTGTTGATTGTAATACCGCGTTCTTTTTCTTCAGGAGCATTGTCGATTGAAGAGAAGTCGCGAACTGCAGCAAGGCCTTTCTTAGAAAGCACCTGAGTAATAGCAGCAGTTAAAGTAGTTTTACCGTGGTCAACGTGACCAATGGTACCGATGTTTACGTGCGGTTTCGAGCGGTCGAATGTTTCTTTTGCCATGTTTGAAAATTCCAGTTAAAGTTTAAAATGTATTATAGTTCAAATAAAAGTTACTAAGCCTTTATCCTCCTTTTTGGAGTACACCCTAAACATTTTTAGCCTTTCGGATAGGAATTGCCATTTACATGGCTGCATGAATCTGTTGTTACCTGTTTGATGTTCGCTACGCACCAGTAATTTCAAATTCAAAATTCATTCAATAAATAGCATTCCGCTTGTGCGGAATTAAGATTACCCATCTGGCAATCTTTCTGGCAGAGCTGTTGATGAGGATTGAACTCACGACCTCTTCCTTACCAAGGAAGTGCTCTACCACTGAGCTACAACAGCATAGTTTATTCAAAATTTTAAACTTTAAAATTTTGACTCTATATCAAAGCTCAAAATTTGAATTCGGAATCTTGAATTTCGAATTCATTTTGAGCGGGAGACGAGGCTCGAAC